>JAAVAA010000001.1:0-6642 GCA_014804285.1 Lachnospiraceae bacterium
ATAATTCTATATAATTAGAATTAAAAGTTTATATGACCCAATAAAAAAGGAGACTTCGCTATGAAGAATTTAAAAAAAGCAGTAAATGACTATTTAGATTATTGCCGGTTGCAAAAACGGCTAGACGAGAAAACCCTGAAAGCATACAGGCTCGATCTGACACAGTTTTGTGAAAAATTTCCTGACACCGAAATAAAAGATATAACACCTGCCGTATTGGAAAATTTTATTGCCGGACTCCATCAAAAATATAAACCCAAAACTGCGAAACGGAAAATTGCTTCCCTCAAAGCAATTTTCCATTATTGGGAATATCGCGAAATTCTTGACCGGAATCCTTTCAACAAGATACAGGTGAAGTTCCGCGAACCGGTTATCCTGCCCAAGACAATTCCCCTCCATACCGTTGAGACTTTCCTGTCGGCAATTTACCGGCAGCATTCCTGTGCAAAAACTGATTATCAAAAAAGAAGCACTCTTAGGGATATCGCTGTCATTGAGCTTCTTTTTGCCACCGGAATCAGAATATCCGAATTGTGTTCCTTAAAAGCCGCTGACGTAAATCTCTACGACAAGATTATTCTGATTTACGGTAAAGGATCCAAAGAAAGAAGAGTCCAGATTGGAAATGACGACGTAATTTCTGTTTTAGAAGAATATAAGAAATCTTTTGAAAAGCAAATACAAAGCTGCGGTCACTTTTTTGTCAATCACTCCGGCAGGCCTCTCTCTGATCAGTCCATTCGCAGAATGATCAACAAGTATACCGCCTTGGCCGCTATAGAACAGCATATTACTCCACACATGTTCCGTCATACCTTCGCCACCAGCTTATTGGAAGCAGATGTTGATATTCGTTACATTCAGGAAATGCTTGGGCACAGTTCTATCAATATCACGGAAATATATACCCATGTTGCGATGTCCAAACAAAGAGATATTCTCGTGTCAAAGCATCCACGAAAGAATTTTCGCATCTAGGCAGCGAACAACCGGTAAATACAGTCAAAAAAATTCACATTGACTTTCCTATACGGATTGATTACAATATTCTGACTGGCAGTGGCGCAGTCATGCGCCCGGTTTTTACATACGGGGAGATTTATCATAATGTGGAAAAAATTCAAATCAACATTTATCGGCGACAAACAATTTTATCATCATGTACTTTGTCTTGCAGTTCCCATGATCATCCAAAATGCAATCACCAGCTTTGTAAGTTTTCTGGATAATATCATGGTAGGACAGATTGGTACTGAACAGATGTCCGGCGTAGCCATCGTCAATCAATTAATGTTCGTATTTAATATTTGTATTTTCGGCGGTGTTTCCGGCGCCGGAATTTTTGGTACACAATTTTATGGAAAGGGAGATTACGAAGGCCAAAAGTTTGCATTTCGTTTTAAGATGTATGCCAGCGCTCTTCTTTCCGGGATAGCGCTTTGCCTGTTTGGGTTCTGCAATACACAGCTTATTTCTTTGTACCTGAATGATACGGGAAGCGTAGGAGACATCACTCTCGCCTTGAATTACGGTAAAGAATACCTTGCAATCATGATGATTGGTCTTGTACCCTTCGCTCTTACTCAGACCTACATTAGTTCTATCCGCGAAACCGGACAGACTTTTGTTCCCATGCTGGCAGGGATCATTGCCGTAATCACCAATTTAATTCTGGACTATGCTCTCATTTTCGGTATGGGAGATCTGATTCCGGCTATGGGTGTTTCAGGCGCTGCTATTGCAACGGTGGCTGCCCGTTTTATTGAATGCGGTATTGTTGTGATATGGACACATATGCACAAAAAAGAGAATCCATACATTGTGGGGGCATACAGAAGTCCTCTGATTCCCCGTCACATTTTTAAGGGGATATTTATTAAAGGAACCCCTCTCATGCTGAATGAAATGCTCTGGGCTTCCGGCATGGCCGTGATCTCACAGTGTTATGCCGTACGCGGACTTGAGGTTGTCGCAGCGCAAAACATCTCTTCCACTATTACCAACCTCTTCAATATTGTCTATATCCAATTAGGAAGCTGCATCTCCATCGTTGTAGGTCAGCTTCTGGGTGCCGGTAAAATCGAAGAAGCAAAAGACGCGGACAATAAGATGATCTTTTTCAGCGTAGGCTGTTGCGCGATTGTGGCGGCATTTATGATCCTTGTGGGAAGATACTTCCCAGCTATATACAAAACCGAAGAAAGCATCAAGGAACTGGCAAGAGTTTTTATCCTGATTTCTGCTCTGGTTATGCCCCTGTGCGCATTTTCACACTGTGCTTATTTTACACTCCGCTCTGGCGGAAAAACCGGAATTACCTTCCTTTTTGACAGTGTCTATACGTGGGTGCTGATCATTCCTTTTGCCTATGTCCTTGCAAACCATACCTTATTATCTATCCAACTGGTGTTCTTTCTTGTCCAGTTCACGGAGATCATCAAAGTCGCTATCGGATTTTTCATGGTTCGAAGCGGCGCATGGATACAGAATATTGTCGATGCATGAAAAGAGTTGGCTGTCAAAGCCAACTCTTTTTACTCTTCTACTATCCGCTTTCTTTCTTCCTTTTCTATCTTATTTCGCACCCGCAGTTCTTTAAAAAAGCGGGTGAGCATTTGTGAGCACTCATCTTCCAGAACTCCGCGAATAACCCGAACCTGATGATTAAATTCCGGCATCTCCAGAATATTTAAGATTGAACCGCCGCATCCTGCTTTGGGGTTCATACTTCCCATTACCACCTCATCAATCCTTGCCTGTACAATCGCTCCCGCACACATCTGGCAGGGCTCCAGCGTCACATAAAGCGTACAGCCCTCCAGCCGCCAGTCTCCAATCTTTTTGCTGGCTTTATTAATTGCCGTAATTTCCGCATGGGCAAGAGTATTTTTATCCGTATTTCTGCGGTTATATCCTCTCCCAATAATTTTCCCTTCATAGACAATTACGCAGCCTATGGGAACCTCCCCCAATGCATAGGCTTTCTTGGCCTGTCGGATTGCCTCTTTCATGTACTTTTCCCGTTCTGCATTCATCGCATCCATTTCTATTCCATTCCCCGCAGGTAAACCCTTCCTTCCAGCCCCGGCATCATAGAAAGCGCACGCTGCATTTTTCGCATAGTCTCTTCGTCCGGTTCATGGTATCCCTCACAAATATTGTTTCCGTTATCCTGAAATTTCTGTAAAAAATAAGCACGTGCGCCCTTGATCCACTCCCCGATTCGAACCATATCATCAAGCGTATGAAGCTCTTTTACCACTGTAGTACGGAATTCATATTCAGTATCCCCACCGAGCAGCAACTCTACGGATTTATTGATTCTTTCAAGGTTTATCCCTGTATCCGCACAGTCCAGTCCCGCCGTTTTTGTATATTTGCCGGGACAATTTTTTATATCCATGGCAACATAATCAAGAAGCCCTTCTGCCAAAAGTTCTTTTAAAACTTCCGGCTGATAGCCGTTTGTATCTAACTTCACCCTATATCCCAGTTTCCTGATACGGTCAAGAAAATCCGGAAGATCTGTCTGAAGCGTAGGCTCTCCCCCGGTTATACAAACTCCTTTCAGGACATTCTTTCTCTTTTTTAAAAATGTCAAAATCTCTTCCTCCGAAATGGCTCCCCGTGCGGAATCCTCTGCGAAACCCTCCACAAAAGGTTCTAATACCAGCCCGCTGTTCTGGCAAAAGGGGCACCTAAAATTGCAGCCCCCCGTAAAAACAGTGGCCGCAACACATCCCGGATAATCCAGTAAAGTTGTCTTATTCAATCCCAGTATCAGCAAACTCATTACCTCCTGCCAAACCGCGTCAAAGTATCTTTTCTTTCGGTTGACAAACACTCCAAAAGCCCCTATACTACAAGAAGACGTTTTCGGTTTTCATAAACCGGAACACCGAAACAGACCGTGCAGCTTTGTATACAGGGAAGCTGTCATGGCCGCCCTGTATAAGTGGCGTTTGACGATTGGGTCTTACGCAATGGAAATCTGCGAACCGTGTCAGGTTGGGAACAAAGCAGCACTAAGCAGAATTTTCCATGTGCCGTAAGGGTGCCTGGTCTTAGTTAACTGTACAGGTAACGCATGACAGTTTCCCCGTGGATAAAGATCACGGTCTATTTTCTTTCATCTTTTCAGCTTCTAATTTTTTTCGTTTCTTTTCATTTTTATCCTTATACATTTCCTGATCTGCAATTTCAATAAACGCTTCCAAATCAAGGTTTTCCACCGGCGCCATGATAGAATATCCCATACTTGCCTCCAGAGTATACGGATGCTCTGATATTCGATTATATTCCGCAATCCCTTCCTGAACCTTTTTTATATAATTTTCTGCATCTTCCCGACTGTATCCCTGCGATAAAACCACAAATTCATCGCCACCGTAGCGCATCAAAAGTTCTCCGTGCCGGTGAACCTTACTGAGCACATCGGCCATAGCCTTAATAAATGCGTCTCCCTCATCATGTCCATATTTATCATTTACAGATTTCAGCCCATCCAGATCCAGGAAAAAGACAAACAAATCATTTCCCTTGCGAAGCGCTTCGCCAATAATACTTGGGGCAAATTTAAAAAATCCGGCTCTGTTAAAGATTCCCGTAAGGGTATCATATACCCACATTCTATTCAGGCGCTCTACCATTGCGTTCAACATATTCTGCTTTCTCAAATTCTCAAGCGCATTATTAATATTCATAATGAAAATATGAAACAGCTCACTGTCCATCATCAAACGGCTGTTCCCAAGAATACAATATCCGTAACATCTTTCCTGATAATGAATCGGTATCACCGTATAATATCTTCCGTATGCATCCTCTGTATATTCCCGGGGCAGCAATTCTTTTGACGAGAACCTGCCATGCTGTGAAAAACACCCGTCCCTGTAAACAATCGGAATGCAGATCTCCGGCGCATACCCCGTTACATTCAGCTTCTCATCTTTCACGTTGACCTTCGCAAACGGATCTCCCCCATAATGTTCATCCACTACGCACATACAAAGATAAAATTCCTCTATCTCCATCATTTCCAAATATTTTCGGATCTTTTCNAAAATATTTTCAAAGGTCATCGCTCCCGTAAAATCTGCTGACGAGGATTTGACGATTTCCGAATAGGTTGTAAGATGAATTCTTTCCTTCACATATCGTCTTCTGATTTTTGTACTATCCTCTCTGACCCTTTTTTCACAACCGCAGCTCTGGGAAAAAACCGGTGTACAAAGAAGATCCCCTTCTTCGATATCCTTACCGGCAATGAAATCTCTCAACATGTCATACGCACGTCTGCCTAATTCTATTTCAGGCCTTTCTACACTGGTAATCTGCGGATAATGGTTCCTTCCGGAAATGGCATGATCATATCCTGTAAGAAGTATATTCCCCGGCACTTCATATCCTCTCTGCTTCAGCTCATAAAAAGCGCCTAATGCCATTTCATCATTGGCCGCTACAATGGCATCCGGAAATTTGAGTTTTGACTCACTGAATTTAATTACAGCAGCTTTTCCACTCTCCGGATGATAATCCCCATAATAAATATAATCTCTGGGAATCGGAAGCTTATTCTCCGCCATGGCACTTTTAAATGCCTTTAATCGTCCTGTTGCATCCGCATTCCCTTTTGGTCCTGAGATGAATGCAAGTCTCTTCGCTCCATGAACTCCCACCAAATGGTTAACAATCCTTGTAATCCCATTGGCATTCTCCATTCCGATATAAAACATACCCTCATGCTTCACATTTAAGCTGACACAGGGAACACCCGACTTTCTTATGGAGCGGATCATTTTCTTTACGGTCTCACTATCACTTATCGTATCNCCATGTAAAATAATTCCATCGTAATCACCATAATCGGGCAGATCAAAAATTGCTGTCTCCCCTTTATTGTGATAGGTCGTGGAATATGTCCATGAATCACANGTGAAGATGTAAACATTTGCCCCATCTTCCGCTGCTCTCTCTGTGATACCGCTTAAAATTCTTCGCTGGCTGTCAAATCTTATTCCAGCCACCAATACAGCTATTTTCATCGTCTGTAACCCTCTCCCTGTATTCCACCTTTATGTCTATTATTATAATCTTGAACACATTTTATCGCAACCCTAACCTATATAAAGTACCTACAGCTCTACCCTTCTCATATAAAATCCGAATTTACCGATTTCTACCGGGCCTGCACACTCAAACCCCTCAAAACCAAACATAACCGCCACCATCTTTTCTCTCTCAAAATAGGTTCCCGGAACGCCCAAATAAAAGCATTCACCATCACNNNCTCCCAGCTCTTTATCCGGNCCCAGAATCAGATAGCGGTAATTATAAAANCCATGCANCAAAAAGCTATTGTTNACCAGCTTTTGNCAGGAAGNNCGNAGCANAATAAAATCCTTCGGCTCTATAGAAATNAATANCCTCTCATCTCCAAACGGATGAATCTGAGGATACTCATGGGTAAGCTGATCCCATTTACTNTCAAAAGANTATATTTCTTCAATCTNCTNCNCNATNCCTGCGGCNTAAAAGTCNGNCGGNTCNTCTTTTATCTCATTCNTCTGNGTTTGNGCTGNTTNTTCCCNNACTTCTTTNNNACTTATCTCTGTNCCNGGAAGATANGCCGCTATNNAG
>JAAVAA010000001.1:6647-113081 GCA_014804285.1 Lachnospiraceae bacterium
ATCACTAATCTGNATTNGTATTTNNCGAATGNTTCTNCTNTCGTACCATTTTCCCTGAAGAAATATTTTTTCATTNTNCGTTTGAAANCTTCTGCTGAAANTAATTCCNCCNGCTTGTACANGNAGCCTNCCNGCTTCNACTTCTTCTTCCCCTATAAGAAAAAGAAGNNCATAGCTTTCTTCAAAGCACAATCCCNTTTTTACCTGTATATCCATCCGGCATTCNTTTTGTTTTCCGNTAANCNTNATAAANCCNGCNGATTCTTCCTTTTTTTCATTTCGGTANACAGANAAATATATNACTTTTTTATTTACATAAAAACAACCTTATCCCTCCTGACAATTCTATTGTATTCGGNNATAAGGTTGTTCATTACTTNCAAATAANCTATTGATCCAGATATTTCATNTAATTATATACCATCATAGCAATTTTAAAGGTNAGCGCATCNTCAAANGTNCTNACATCNANNCCNGTNCTNTTNTGAAGCTTNTCNATCCGNTATACNAATGTATTTCTNTGNACAAAAAGCTGNCTTGACGTCTCAGATACGTTTAAGTTATTNTCAAAAAACTTGTTTACCGTAGAAACAATCTCNTCATCAAATTCTCCGGGATCATTGTCCCCAAAAATTTCACTGATAAAAATNCGNCANAGATTTGCCGGAAGCTGATAAATCAGCCGTCCGATCCCAAGACTTCCAAAAGAATTAACCTTCTTCTCCACATANAAAATCTTTCCNACATCCAAAGCCATCGTNGCTTCNTTGTATGATTTTGACACATCTTTCANTTCNTGAACAANNGTTCCNTANGCAACNCTGACATTNANCATNGCNTCCGTNCTCATCATATCAACNATTGTCTNTGCNNTCNGNTCNACCTGCTCCGCTCCGTCTGATTCATCCAGAGATTTAATCAGTATCACCCTGCTTTCATCTACTGCAGTGACAAAATCACCGGATTGTGAAGAAAACATTCCTTTTAATAACTCTGACGCTGCATTATCCTTCCCCTGCTGCGTTTCAACAATATACACAACCCTTGGAACAGACACCTCCAAATGAAGCTTTTTCGCGCGATTGTAAACATCCACCAGCAAAAGATTATCCAGTAAAAGATTTTGGAAGAAATTATTGCGGTCAAAACGCTCCTTATATGCTGTCATTAGCTGTCTGATCTGACTGGCTGCAATCTTCCCCACCATGTATGCTTCATCATTATTTCCTCTTGCCACCAGAACATAGATCAATTCTCCCTCATCCACAATTTTCAGCAAATGATTCATACCAATCACTTGGCTGTCTGCAGGCGACTGAATAAATCCCCTTAATATATCTGATGATATATCGCTGCATTCAAATGTNGATACAACCTCAGCTCCTTCCAAATCAAACACAGCAAGATTGACNCTCGTTATAGTTCTCAGTTCTTCAATACAATTNTCCAGTATCTGGGTAGATATCATCCTTTCACGTCCTTTCNCNGCTATCNANTNATTTTCTATCCCATAACAACGGCCGTCACGCTTCGCGAGCCGCCCTTATGAGACAACGGCCGTCACGCTTCGCGAGCCGCCCTTATGAGACAACGGCCGTCACGCTTCGCGAGCCGCCCTNATGTTAAAAAAGGGGGATGCATCTGCATCCCCTCTTATCAGACTAGTTTGTAATAACNTGNTCTGTCTCTTTATCAAATACATGAATCTTCTCAACGTCAAATGCAAACTTAACATTGTCACCAGGTCTTGCAGTTGTACGTGAGTCAACTCTTGCGGTGAGCGGGAACTCAGCCAGATCAAAGTACAGGTAAACTTCAGCACCAAGTAACTCGTAAACTTTGATGGTTGATTCAAATTTGCACTTAGCTGTCTCAAGGTACGCCGGTGAATCATAAATATCTTCAGGACGAATACCAAATGTAACAGTCTTTCCGTTGTAGCCGCCGTCAATAAGCTTCTTGGATTTATCTGCAGGAAGCGGAATGCTGTTTCCGGCAATCTTCAAATTAGCTACATCTCCGCTTACCTCAACAACTGCGTCAAGGAAGTTCATCTGAGGNGATCCCATGAATCCTGCAACGAACAGGTTAGCGGGTCTNTCATACAGATTCTGAGGTGTATCTACCTGCTGTACAACACCGTCNTTCATAACAACGATTCTGTCACCCAGTGTCATAGCCTCTGTCTGGTCATGTGTNACATAGATGATNGTTGTGCCCAGTCTCTGATGCAGNTTNGAAATCTCAACACGCATCTGCACACGAAGTTTTGCATCCAAGTTTGAAAGAGGCTCATCCATCAGGAACACCTTAGGATTACGAACGATAGCACGACCCATAGCAACACGCTGTCTCTGACCACCNGACAAAGCCTTCGGCTTACGATCAAGAAGCGGTGTTAANTCAAGAATCTTTGCTGCTTCTTTAACCATCTTGTCGATTTCATCTTTCGGTACTTTTCTCANCTTAAGACCGAAAGCCATATTATCATATACGGACATATGAGGATACAGAGCGTAGTTCTGGAATACCATTGCGATATCTCTATCCTTCGGNTCCACNTCGTTAACNACTCTGTCACCNATCTTCAGTTCNCCGGAAGAAATATCTTCCAGACCTGCGATCATACGAAGNGTTGTAGACTTACCACATCCGGAAGGACCTACAAAAATGATGAATTCCTGATCCTTAATNTCCAGATTGAAGTCNTTAACTGCTTCAAATCCGTTAGGATATACCTTGTAGATATTTTTTAAAGATAAACTTGCCATTTCATTTGCCTCCTTAAAATNTTTGATTCACGATCAAGTCTGTGATNAGTATACATGANTTTTTCTTTTATTGCTATGCCACTATTCCACAAAGATTTTATTCTTCCTTGTAAAAAATGCTTAGAAAGATCTTANTTTCTGTTTTTGANTGACAACTTGACTAAAAAANTAATCAGTCAATAGACATTNTGTACAATTANNCTCTATCCCGGTCATCATAAAAGGCAAGCTGGTTCTTTCCNCGTTCCTTTGCCTTATAAAGCGCCCNGTCNGCCGCNTTATACAATGTTTCAAAATCTTCNCCATCCTGNGGAAANACNGCAGCNCCTATACTTGCCGTNGCTGANTATNTCACATATTCTCCNGCCTCAAACTCTTTAAAGAAATCCGCNAGCTTCTTTGCTTCTCTGAGCGTAATGGCATCATCCTTTAAGGATTTCAGGAAAATAGTNAACTCNTCNCCNCCGGTACGNCCAATNATNTCCGTCACACGGAAATTCTCNCCAATATGTTTTCCCAACGTGCGCAGCACTTCATCACCAAANGCATGNCCCATGGTATCATTGATTTTCTTGAAATTATCAATNTCAATNANAAACATCATGNCAAGCTCNTTCGGGCTTTCCTTTATGTACTCCTTAATCTTACGNTCNGTTGCAATCTTATTGCTCANTCCNGTAAGCAGATCCATATCCGCCTTTTCCTCCAGCACTTTGCTTTCTCCCACATGNCGGATTCTGGCAATAATACTGGTGNCCATATAAATCAAGACAAACAGCAGGATNATNCCNGNAACCCAAAAGACCATCTGCCTNGCTTCGTTCCATATCAGTCTTTCCCNGCGGGTAATATTACCCAGATCATACTCGGCAATAAGTGTCCATTCTTCTCCCACCGGTGCATGGAAGACCGCAGCTTCCTGACCACCCGCTGTCAAGTCTATTCTCCCTGATCCCCGGCTCCGTATTCTGTTTTGAAACAACGTCACCTCTGATTTTGCCTTTTCTGTGATATTATCTAAAAAATTTCCGCCGGAAAAAAAGGGATTTTTCTCATCAGTGCATATTAAAATATCTCCAGCAGAATCCATTAGCGCGGAATCTATCGGTCGATAGTTTTCGAGACTCATATCAATGAGTTCTCCCAATTCTTCCACCGGATAATAAAGAAAAAGTCCGCTTCCCTGATCGGAAGCCGGAATTGTAAACAATAATATCTTTCCAGCAGCTATCTCATTATCTTCAACACAAAGAACAAAACTCTCCTCAGGCTCTGCGATCATTTCGTAATAAGGTTTTTTACTCAAATCCGATGCTTTTCCGCCAAAATCGACTACTACGTTTTCCTTCTCCATGTAAACAGCTTCGCTGATCCCCTCAGCTTCACTGAATATTTCCAGATACTGCTGAATCTGCTGCATAGATCCCAGACTTCCTTTTTCCACCAACTGTACTAACAATTCACCGCCCGACTGAATATTATAAAGCTTTGTAGAAATTCTCTCTGAATATTTTTCCAGTGCCTGTATGGTGTTTGTTTTGATCATGTTTTCTGCTCTTTGTATAATCTTCTTGGAAGAATCAAAAATCACCGCAATAATCATTGCAATAAAGAAAACAAGCCCTGCTATCCATTGAACAAGTTCTGACTTTTTTTTCTTCTTCATCACCGACTCCCCATAATTTTGTTTCTTATTCCTCTTTAGACTCTTCATATTCCTTCTCTTCCAATACCTGTTCTGTTTCCGTCAACGATGAATCCTCATCCTCAGCTATTGTCCATTCACTGTCATCTGTACTTTCTTCTTCCGGTTCGAATCTCTTAAAAGTCTTGTTATATAGCATTGCGCTTAAAAAGACCGGTCCCGAGATTCCAAGACCTATTACTAACGGAAATGCCTGAAACAAATAGAAAGAAATAAGAGTCGGTATTGCCCAGATAACCATCATTAAAACTGTCTTTGGCAGACTCAGGATTCCCATATAAAAAGAGTTTCTAAATGTGTTTGCAACCGTGTTTTCAAATCTCGCTAAAACAGGGAAGACATGCATTGTCGCAAATACGACAAGTACGCTTATCGCAACAAGCGCAACCTTGACCCACGAAGGAAAAGCAATGCCCGAAAAAACAAATATTAACAGATCACCAATAATTATGGCTGCCACCAACAACATGATCAGCCAGATAATAGTTGCCTGTTTAAAATTCTGCTTAAAGGATTTAAAATACGCTTTTGTAACATATCCTTCTTCATTCCTGACCATCTTAAGAGCAACATAATTTAACGCTGTGATCGATGCCCCCACTGTAATAATTGGAATGCAGCAGATAAATGTTAAAATATTCAGCCAGATTAAATCCGCAAGCTTATTCAAACCGGCCATGATTGGACTGTCAATGTTAAAAAATCTTCCCATTATTTTCTCTTCCTTTTAATGTACTATATTCCCTATTCCTTAAATTTTCCTGACACCTGCTTGTACTGCTGATTCAGCTTCCGATATGTAACCAGGATCTCATCCGTACGTATCTTTACTTTTTTAATGATATCATCAAAATTTTTTAGAAACACATTTGCCGCTGTTTTATTGTATTTTCCGTCATCTGCTTCCGCCCGGATCAGGGCGATAATGTCCTTCTCGCTATATGGTGTCCGATATGCCCTGCTCCCAAGTAGTGCCGTGATCGTATCCGCAAGCTGTAAAATCTCCTGATCACGGGTCATCTGCGTTCCCCGCAGTCCTCTGGGATAGCCGCTTCCATCACACCGCTCATGATGAGCTGCCACGAGATTTACCACCCCTGCTGCCATGTGATTCGTCAGAACTCTTTCCGCCAGATGCACATGTGTCTTTACCTTCTCATACTCTTCATCCGTCAGACCTCTGGGTGCTTCAATAATCTCTCTTGGTATTGCCAACATGCCGATATCATGTAAAAGACTTCCGTAATAGAGCTGCTCCATCTCGGCTTCTGAAAGATTCATTTTCACCCCCAGCATTTCCACAATAGACATGCAGGTAACAGTATCAAGCACAGATTTTTCACTCCGGAATCCCTGACAGAACATCAACATCTCCAGAAATTTTCTCTTGTCTTCATTGGTAAAAATCATATAATCAATGATTTCTTCCAATTCTTCCTTGTACTCACCGCTCTTTACCTTATTTAAAATTTGAGCATCCCTCTGCGTCTCCTCGAATAAGCGATCCGCATCGGGGCTTAAAACCGTCCCCACCTGCTTTTGAAGCATGCTCATATCAAAGGAGTCCTTCATTGCCTTGGAAATAATATCCACTTTTTCAGCATAATTTAAAAGTTCTGTAATCTCTTTATGCTCACATTTTAAACTCCTCAATCTCGAGAAATTCGTATGATGGTAAAGAATAACTGATGCATAATCACTAAGCGGAGATAAGTGCTTAAAAATCAGATATCCATATGTAGCATGGGGCATGGGATCCTTATATTCATACCCCACCAAATCTTTCGTATTATTTGTTTTGTATGCACCAATATCATGGAGCGAAGCAAGGCAGATAATATCTGCCAGCTCATACTTTTCGTAGCCGCCCCTGTGTTCCAGCATCTTGAATAAATAATATGCCACTCTGGAACCATGCTCCATCACTCTGCGGTCAGCCATCTTCAAAGTATCACTCATTAATCTGAAAATGTCTTTGCTGTGAATGTATTCCATAAACCACGCTCATTTCTTTAATAAATACTCCATAGGAGTATAGATAATACCGTCCTGACATCTCTCAGTTCCCAAATCCCGAAAACCTACGCGGTGATAAAAAGGAACTCCATACGGTGACGCATTCACCGTTATCCGGCTTTTGCCCAGTTCATCCCGTACATATGCCGCCATGTGCTCTATCAATGTCCTTCCGATCCCTTGCCTGTGATATTCCTTGTCCACGAAGAGCAGAGAAATATGCATCTCGTTGCGCAATGTGATCATTCCGACCATCTTCCCGTCCCGGCAAGCTGTTATCATCTGATAAGCGCCCACTAGAAACATCCGCTTAAGTCCGGTATCCGTTATAAAATCCTCAAAGCTTCTGATTCCCTCCAAAGAGTAATCCTCTGCTTCGAATTCCAAAAAAGTCTTCCATGCAAGACTCATGGCATCTTCCCACTGATTCCGGTCCGCAAATCCAATTTTATAATGTGCTTCCTCAACCATTGTACTTCCCCTTACTCTGTCAAGGAATTATTATATCAGAAAATGCATATTTTTACAATCAACATCTACGGCACCATTTCTTTGCCAACCTGATTGACTAATGGCAGTCCATTTTCCAATGCATATGCATTTTCCAATGTGGTAAGAGCAATTGCCTGCATGGCTTCTCTTGTAAAAAATCCCATATGGGAAGTAATGAGCACGTTGGGAAACGTCATGAGTCTGGCCAGATTATCATCTGTTATGATCTCACTGGAACGATCCTCGTAAAACACACCCTCCTCTTCCTCGTATACATCAAGTCCTACTCCTCCAAATTTTCTTTCCAGCATAGCATCTATCAACGCCTCTGTATCAATCAGACCGCCTCGTGACGTATTGATCAAGTATACTCCCTGCTTCATCAATTTGATGGAAGCCTCATTAATAATATATCTGGTGTCTGATGTGAGCGGACAATGAAGAGAAATAACATCTGCACATTTAAAAAGCTCCTCCAAAGACACATATTCTGCCTCCAACCCTTCTATCGGATAGGGATCGTAGCAAAGCACATGCATCTGAAATCCATTCAAGATCCGTATCATAGCCTGCCCAATCTTTCCTGTCCCGATCACTCCCGCGGTCTTTTCATGCAGATCAATCCCCATCAGCCCGTTAAGACTCATGTTAAAATCTCTTGTACGGTTATACGCCTTGTGGGTGAGCCGGTTCACTGTCAGCAGCAGCGCCATGGAAAACTCTGCCACTGCTTCCGGTGAATAACTTGGGACTCGTAAAATAATAATTTTATCCTCTGCCGCTTTCACATCCACATTATTAAAACCCGCGCTGCGTAGTAAAATGGCTTTGACTTTCATCTCATAAAGTGCATCGATCATCTCTGCATTTACGTAATCATTGACAAAAATGCAGATTGCGTCGTATCCCTTCGCCATAAATATCGTTTCCTGATTACACGCCGCCTCGATGAAATGAATATCAAAGCCATAATCCTTTCCCATTGGTTCAAACCAGATTTTGTCATAAGGTTTTGTCCCATAAAATGCAATTTTCATATAAATAACCATGCCTTTCCGCAAATTATGCTTCCTGTTTTTCTACACATGCATTATTTATTATTTGCTTGGAAATAAAGATTTTATTCTTTTATACTACCAAAACTTTAAAATAGATTTTTAAAAAAATTTTTAACGGAATTTTTTAAATTCTGCCAAAAATTATTGGCTGCATTGGAGGCTGCATTCTTTACAGCTCCCTTTACCAATTCATCTGCGTGATCCACAAAATCGGCTCCATACTCTTCATAAAGGCTTCCTGCCTTTTCTACCACATACTCTGCTGAAAATCCCATATCCTCCAGCTTTTCCATGGTGTTTACAAGCTTCTCGGCATCTGCTTCTTCAATCGTCACTCCAAATTTTTCCTGTCCCTCATCAATTGCTTTTTGAATACCTTCTCCGGAACTCAAATTTCCATCTGCAGCCTGGTCTTTCAAAAAATCAAAAACCTCATCCGCCGTTTCCTGATCCATATCCTCAAACACACCGGATAACTGCTGCTTAATCTGGTCCAAAACTCCCTGATCTTCACTCGTCCCGGAAGCATAAGCTCCCGNCGGAATCATTCCNGCTGTCAAAAATACTAAAAGCGCTGCAATAATAATTTTTCTTTTCACACTCTGCCTCCACTTCTTATTCTGCCATCATTCTGAAATATTTTAAATNTGATANTCCTTTACACGTTCCATNATCCATGGATAAAGCTCTTCNTATANCTGNATTTTATTCTTTTCGTTCAGTATNTCNTGNCTGCCNCCCGGATACAGTTTNATGGAAACCCTCTCCATGCCTGCTCTCCGGAAATCCTCATATGCTTTACGAACCCCTTCACCATAATCTCCCACCGGATCCATATCTCCCGACACAAANTNAANCGGAAGNTTNTTNGGCATCTTATCNAGATTTTCNTTTTTNTTTANNCGNCCCAGAAGCTGGAATAANGTTTTAAATCCATTCACTTTAAAGATNAANCCNCACANNTCATCCTTCTCNTANGCTTCCACTACCTTTTCATCTGTGCAGAGCCAGTCAAAAGATGTTTTGGGATTTTCAATCCGCTTATTGTAGGAACCAAATGCCAGCCTGTCAATTATTTTTGCCGTATGCTTTTCTCCAAGCNCCACTCCGACTACCGCCGCAACCGCCTGACATACCAGATTCTGAAAGTTTGACCTTGAACCGGTTCCACAGATAACCGCACCCTCTATCCCGGTTCCATAGCGGAATAAATAATTGCGGAGAATAAAAGATCCCATGCTGTGTCCCAGAATCACATAAGGAATTCCCGGATAGTCCTCCTGCGTCATCTTTTTCAGGCGGTGAACATCTCTGACCACCACAGTAGCCGGATCCTGCTCACAGAAGTATCCATATTCCCCATCCTCAGAAACNCTTTTTCCGTGTCCGAGATGGTCGTCTCCCGTCACCAAAATCCCTCTTCCGGCAAAAAACTGTGCCATATCTTCATACCGCTCTATATATTCTGACATTCCATGAACAATCTGTAAAATNCATACTACCTTACATTCCGGNANCCATCTAACGGCATGAAGCTTTGTCTTTCCATCTCTGGAATCAAACGTAAATTCTTCTTTTTTAACCATTGCAGCCTCCCAATCTTCTTGTATATCAGGCNATCTCCGCTCCCGCAGGCATATCCTTCTCCGGTGTTAGAAGCGCCAGATTTCCTTCCTTGTCCTCTGCACAAAGGAGCATTCCCTCTGAAACTACTCCTGCCAGAGTTGCAGGCTTTAAGTTTACCAAAACCATAACCTTTTTACCCACCATNTCTTGTGCNCTGTAATGCTGCTTTATTCCCGAAACGATCTGCTTTACCTGACTTCCGATGCGAACCTTGGAGCAGAGCAGCTTCTTAGATTTNGGCACCTCCTCACANGCAATGATCTCTCCTACCTGAAATTGCATTTTGTCAAACAAGTCATAGGTGATTTCTTCCTTCGGATCGATGTCGATCACTTCTNCATTATCTGTTTGTTCCGGTGTCTCTGCTTCTTTCTTCTCTGCGGACTTTCTCTCNTCAAACATAGCCTCCGCCTTTTCAACGATTTCCTTTGNGTCAAGTCTGGCAAACAGAATCTCCGGCTTNTCCGTCACCTGACTGCCTGACGGATAAAGACCNAATTTNNTCAANTCTTCAAATCCTCTTANCTNTGCATGAAGCTGTCCGGCAATTTTCGATGCGGTTTCCGGCATAAAGGGNTCTAAAAGCGACGTNCCGATCAGAATACTTTCCACCAGATTATAAAGTACAGTGGCAAGCCGGTCTTTCTTTTCTTCTTCCTTTGCCAATATCCACGGTTCCGTTTCATCAATATATTTATTACAGCGTTTAAACAATGCAAAAATTTCTGTCAGCGCATCCGCCACACGCAGTTCTTCCATTTTCGCCGCAACCTTATCATAGGCTGTCGTTGCCGTCTTTTTCAGCTCCTCATCCACCGGCTCGCATACACCCTTATCTGCAACAATTCCGCCAAAATATTTATTGCTCATGGAAATGGTTCTGTTGACCAGATTCCCAAGCGTATTGGCAAGATCTGAATTAATTCTCTCTACCAGGAGCTCCCAGGATATCGTTCCGTCATTTTCAAAGGGCATCTCATGAAGCACAAAATAGCGGACTGCATCTACTCCAAAAAAATCTACCAGATCATCTGCATAGATCACGTTTCCTTTGGACTTGCTCATTTTGCCATCTCCCTGTAAAAGCCAAGGATGCCCAAAAATCTGCTTCGGCAGAGGCTCACCTAAGGCCATAAGGAAAATCGGCCAATAAATCGTATGGAAACGTATGATATCCTTACCGATCAGATGCAGATCCGCCGGCCAAAGCTTCTGATACTGCTGCGTACTGTTTCCTTCACAGTCATAGCCGATACCGGTAATATAATTTGTCAGTGCATCCAGCCATACGTAAACCACATGCTTCTCATCAAAGCTGACCGGNATNCCCCACTTAAANGANCTGCGGGACACACAAAGATCCTGAAGTCCGGGCAGAAGGAAATTGTTCATCATCTCATTTTTACGTGACACCGGCTGAATAAATTCCGGATGCGCATTAATATGCGCAATCAGTCTGTCCGCATACTTACTCATCTTNAAAAAGTATGCTTCTTCCTTCGCCGGTTTTACCTCTCTCCCGCAATCAGGACATTTGCCGTCTACAAGCTGTGATTCCGTCCAGAAAGATTCACAGGGTGTGCAATACATCCCCTCATAAGCTCCCTTATAAATATCNCCCTGATCATAAAGTCTCTTAAAAATCTTCTGAACCTGCTTTTCATGATAATCATCNGTNGTACGGATAAAATGATCATAAGANGTNTCCATCAGATCCCAAAGNCCCTTGATCGTNCCTGCCACNCGNTCCACAAATTCCTTNGGGGTTATTCCCTCTTCNTGNGCCTTTANNTCAATCTTNTGTCCATGCTCATCTGTTCCGGTCTGAAAGAATACATCATATCCATCCTTTCTCTTAAANCTGGCAATNCTGTCNGCNAGAACAATNTCATAGCTGTTGCCTATATGAGGCTTTCCTGATGTATAGGCAATNGCCGTAGTAATATAATATTTTCCCTTGCTCATTCTTCTATCCTCCTCTGATCGCTTTCTGTCACCGGCCGCTTCACCGGTNTTATTTTCTTTGCCAGNGCATACATCATAAGGGCCGCAAGCGTTCCTATGACTGCACCGCCCAAAATATCGGTAGGAAAATGTACAAAAAGGTACATTCGGCTGAACGCNATCACCGCTGCNCCCAAAAGCGCTGCGATACCGGCTTTACGATTATGTAAAAAGATCGTGACTNCCGACGCCAGCCCNTGCATCGTATGACCNGACGGAAAAGAATATTCCGNTGGNGGNGGAATAATCAGTATATCNATGTTATCAAGCACCTGNAAAGGTCTTGGNCTCGCCACCAGATTTTTGATCGCACCATTCCCCAGCGCAAAACAAAAAAGCATGGTAAGCGCCATCAGCACACCGCACCTTCTGCTCTTCTTAAAGCACATGCAGAGCAGTGCAATCACAATCCAGACAATACCATTATCTCCCAGTTCCGTAAAAAATATCATAATAGGATCCAGCCAGCTGCAGTGAAGAGTCTGCAATGCAAACAAAAAATTCAACTCTNCTTCCTGTATCGATAACAGCATATTTCTATCCTCCTCAAATACTTTTATTTTACATGATATACGCCATTACGTCAAATCGGGATTTTGAAGACTATTTTTTAAATTTTTCACATAGCGATGATAATGACGATCCAGATCCACTTCCCTGTCAAAGGCAAACCCAAGCTTCTCAAGAAGATGTATTGAACATTGGTTATTCCCATCAACAAACGCCTGCACGTCCGGAAACTCCAATTTTTCTCCGGCATACTTAAGAATCGCNCTGCAGACCTCAAAAGCATAGCCCTGCCCTTGAAATTCAGCATCAATCACAAATCCAAGTTCCGGAATATCATAACCTTCCCGGACATTTAAACCGGCTCGTCCGATCACGCGCCCGCTTTCCTTATGCAGAACCGTCCAAAGTCCAAACCCATAAAATTCATAGACCTGCTTCACATATGCTTTGATATATTCCATCTCCTGTTCCCGATNCGGATATAAATCCTCCATATACTGCGTAATAGAAGGATCTCTGTAAATGCGGTAAAATTCATCNACATCCCGGGGCATAGTCTCCCGTACCTTCATCCGCTCCGTTTCCAAAATATCCCAGGGAATACCCGCAAGCCGGCAAAATGCTTCCTCATAGGAACAGTATTCCACTGCCGGAAGATCTTCCACCGCATATCTGACACCAGAAAAATCTTCTTCTCTGTTCCCATCATGATACANCGCAATTATATANTAACCCTCTTGATATAATTTATGAAAAACAGAAGTTTTATCCGTCACCGCCAGTGTATAGTCTTTATCCATGTCTTTCAAATGAAATGTATCTTCATTGCCGATAGAAAAGAACTCTGCCTGCACTCCTGCCTGCTCTAATCCCTCAGAAATCATTTCCCTGTATATACCGGCCTCTTTTTCGTATTCCTCAGATAATAAAAACAGAATACATTTTAGCATTGTCAACTTCTCCCACTTCCGTTAAAATNAAAACAGGCAGAAATCCTGCCTGCAGATTCTTTAATATATTATAATACGAGATTTATCACTTGAAAAGAAAGGACGTATCATCATGGCACAAAATCCTGTTGTCACATTTACCATGGAAAACGGAGATGTAATAAAGGCAGAATTATATCCGGATATTGCACCGATTTCCGTAAACAATTTTATCAGTCTGATCAACAAAAATTTTTATGACGGGGTCATTTTCCACCGTGTTATCAAAGGCTTTATGATCCAAGGCGGCGATCCGGAAGGAACAGGCTTTGGCGGTCCGGGATACAGCATCAAGGGCGAATTTTCTTCAAACGGTGTGGAAAATAATTTAAAGCACACGGAAGGCGTTCTCTCCATGGCAAGAAGCATGGCGCCCGACTCCGCCGGATCTCAATTTTTTATCATGCACAAAAACAGTCCTCATTTGGACGGCTCCTATGCGGCGTTCGGCAAAGTAATAGAAGGTATGGAAAATGTCAATAAGATTGCCGAGACAGCAACCGATTATTCAGATCGACCTTTAGAGGATCAGCGGATCAAGACGGTTACCGTTGAGACTTTTGGAGTAGAATATCCGGAACCGGAGAAGATGTAATCAGTTTCGGTAAAAAGTACGACCCATTATCTCCTGAATAAGGGATGATAATGGGTTCCTCTTTTTCTTCTCCCCATACTATTCGCGGAGTTTATCTGCTGTCCTGTCAGGCTTTTTCATATTCCATCTGTTTACAAAATGACTGTGGAAATCATCTTCTGAAATCCAACCTTCCTCTTCTGCCGAGCAAATGCCGATAGTAAGCTCATGCATCACCCGAATCACAGCTTCTGCCATCTCCATTTAAAACCCAAAAACCTCTTTTCGCAATTTTCTATTTTCTAACAATGCCATGTAACGCCGAAACGTTACCCTCGCCTTATTGTTCCTTTCATCTTTGTTCATTATATCCCAATTCCTTTTTAGCCGACGGCGCGGCGGCGTGCCAAAATAATGTAATCCAACATGCTCATATTCCGGTCCCTCAGGTACAAAAATTACACTTCCCGCTTTCTCCAGTTCGGGATCATGCAGCATTTCATCATACATTCTCCATAGCGCCCAAAAGCGTCTGTCGCCCAGATTTTCCATTGTTTCTTGAAAAAAATCTGAAAAAGTATATATACGGTAATAATTTTCATCTGCATATTCCATCAAATCCAGAATCCAATGTAAAGAATCATTAACTACTTCCTCAGTCTCCATAATCTTTTCAAAATGCCCTTTCAGATCGGCAAACCAATTCTTTAGTTCTTGTGAAAACTGAATATTTTTATCACTGCCCCAAAATAAAATCATGTCGTCTGATGTGATTTCCAAAAAATCCATAGTGGAAACAGATATTGTTTCCTCCGGAACTTTCTGTTTATACAGGCAATGATTTCTTTTTGCCACATCCCTAATCTGCTCCCATAATACCCAAAAATCAGCTTCATATATCTCTGCAATGACTTTAACCGCATATGCCGGAGCATCTGCCAAATCTATAACAAACCGGACACTCTCCAGATTCATCTCCTCATATTTCTCGCAAATATCAAATGCCTTTTTTCCCTGTTCATAGAATATGCGCAACATTTCCATAATTATCGAAAGCTGTTCAACATTGTCGCGTTTACTTTCCTCATGATATTTCCTGACTGCTATTTTTATCCCTTTGATGTAATCAAAAAAGGTCATCTGCCTATCCTTTTTTTCAGAATCAAGCAACCTGTCAAATTCTTTATCTGCGGCATCAGTCCCCAGCAGAACAGCCCTAATCTCATAATACCCGATCAGTCCATACACATCCTGCACAAATCTGCTCCAATTATATCCGTCAAGGTCTATATCCATCTGTTCATGCAATGCTTCAAAAAACACCCATGGATCATTGATTTTCTGCTGATAGTGTTCTTGAAACAAATAATTAATCCAACCAACAAAAATTTTTGACTTTATCAAATTACCGTCCACTATTGCCGCTGCTGGACCGTCTATATAGAAACTTTCCAAAACATACGCTGCAACAACAACTTGATGAAACTCTCTCCACCCAATCTTTTCGCTCCATACACTAACACTTTTAGAAGAAAATCCGGCATTTTCCCAACAAGCATCTTCAAAATAATTGTAATAAAAGTTCATTCCATAGTCATGCATGGCAGCCTTTTTCATTGTTACTACTTTCTTACCATACAACTGTATATTTTCCAATTCCATCATCCCACCTGCTTGAAACAATTTCTCAATACGTTCTCTAAATTCTTCCTTTTGTTCTTCCCGTATTTCTGCCCCTGTTTTCTGAAGCAATGATGCAAATGTTCCCATTTGATTTCCTCCCTTTATTCCATGTTTTCTATTTTATATCGTAAAAACATTAACCTTAAATAGATTAAATCATTTTTCGTTACATGTGTCAATCGTTTTTTCGTCAACTTAGTAACGGCGCTTATAAATGGATATGAATGCCCCATTTTTTTATCACAACGTATGCTTCGTAAACAGTTTCGCAGCAAGTGAACGGATAGTTGTTTTACAGCTACATTTTATTTTGATATGATGAAATTGTCACATCAAACTTCATTCGGCAATAATCATTTAAGCAATTGCGGATGCGAAACCGGAAATAGGAGGGAAATGTAAAATGACTGGTAAAATGAATGAACTAGAGCAGTTTGGCACCAAGGTGTCTGTCTGCCGTCAAAACAAAAACATGACCCAGGAGGAAATGGCAGGCAGGCTTGGGATAACCGCACAGGCATTAAGCAAGTGGGAGCGGGGCATAAGCTTGCCTGACATCGCCATGACGGCCGATATTTCACGGCTGTTAGGGGTCAGCACAGATTATCTGCTGGGCGTGGAAACACCTGCCGTCGCAGAAAAAAAAGATGGAAAAGTGCATTATGAGGCAGAGGATAATCTACGCCTCGCAATGGGTCCATTGGAATTAAGCTTCGGAAAAGGTCTGTTAGATACTTTTGTAGGGAATAATCGGTATGTAGATATAGTGGCAGCAACCAGAGCAAAATTGTCGCGTGAAGGTATATTGATGCCCATTGTATGGATTCGAGATGACTTTCGGCTGGATGCACAGGAATTCATGATTCTTTCCTATCAGAATGTACTATATTCCGAAGCTTTGGAAACAATTGATGAAAATACAATGGAGTACATATTTCAGAAATTAGAGGAATGTGTTCAAAANAAGTATTATGAGATTGTAAATCCGGATATTATACGGGAATTGGTTGANAATTTAAAAATTAAATATCCCGCCTTAATCGAAGGAGTAGTTCCTGAGAGAATCCCCTATAGCTTACTGACCAATGTTGCCAAAAAAGTCATGCGCCGTGGTGATTCCATTCTTTTTCTGCCCAAAATGATTGAAGTCATAGATTGTGCATTATGGAATACACCTGATCTNTGTGTTGATGAATTGGTGAAACTGATTGCACAGGAAATAGAGCGGGAAGATAATTTTTATGTTGTGATGCATAAAAGGAATGCAGAAAAAGCCTCAGATTCATGAAAATTTTAATTTCTTATCCTTACTATTCTGACACATANAGCTTGCTGCCNCATTGGCTGTGATGTTCATATTTTGTTCACATTTAATTTAAAAAAACTTAATTGACATTCCATTCTTTAGACATTTCTCTTCCGTATACTAACATCATAAGATTTAAAACAAATATTATTTCTGACATTTTCAAAGTAATTGATTTATTAATAACTTTTTCATAATAAATGCCAAGTAAACNATAGTTTACTTGGCATCCTCCCTTTTTAGGGACTTTTTTATTTTTNCCTTGTATTTTTATTCATTTTCATGTATATTAANNANCAGAAGCTTATCCAANGGGGGATTTACGAAAGGTAAATTCTTTTTTTATGCTTCTTTTCAACTATCTATCTTATGACGAAGGAGAACATTTATGGAAAAAATAATGGAAACCATNGAACNCGTAAANANTGCCATAAACGGTGTGGTATGGGGAATTCCCATGCTGATNCTGATTATCGGTACCGGCATCTACATGACAGTGGGGTTGAAATTNTTTCAGATNACCNGNATTAANCACTGGATGAACGAGACCTTTCTGGCAATTTTTAAGAAAAAGCATGTAACCGCACATACTGCAAAAGAAGAGTCCTCTATTTCCCAGTTTCAGGCACTTTCCACTGCCCTTGCCGCAACCATCGGTGTCGGTAATATTTCNGGTGTTGCCGGCGCAATCATTACCGGCGGTGCCGGCGCTGTTTTCTGGATGTGGCTTTCCGCATTATTTGGAATGATGACAAACTATTCCGAAAATGTACTGGGTATCTTTTACCGCCGCAAAAACGCAAAAGATGAATGGTCAGGCGGCGCTATGTACTATCTTCAGGACGGATTAAAAAATAAAAAGGTCATTGGCGTTCTTGCNAAACCTCTTGCTATTTTATTTGCNCTGTTCTGCGTATTTGCNTCTTTNGGCATTGGAAATATGACACAGGTACATGANATTGCAAGCTCCATGAAGGATACCTTCAGTGTTCCTCCTCTCGCCACAGGCATTATCATCACNGTTATTGCCGCTCTGGTTATTTTAGGCGGTATCAAAGCAATCGGAAATGTGGCNGAAAAAATTGTTCCTTTTATGGCATGTGCCTATATCGTGGGAACTATCATTATATTAATCATGAATATTACATCTATCCCTGCTGTCTTTGGCGCCATCTTTACTAATGCTTTCGGGCTNCGTCCCATTGCCGGCGCTACTGTAGGTATTATGATCAAGNANGCAATGACCATGGGCTTNAAGCGCGGTGTCTTCTCCAATGAAGCCGGTCTCGGATCCTCTGTTATGGTTCACTCCGCTTCNAACGTTAANGAGCCTATTATTCANGGTATGTGGGGNATCTTTGAAGTNTTTTTTGATACCATTGTNGTATGTACTCTGACCGCTTTCACNGTACTTTGTTCCGGNNTGATCGATCTGGAAACCGGNGCNGTCCTTACCTCCTCTACCGGAGCTTCTCTGGTAAGNGAAGCGCTTTCNGAAGGNCTTGGTTCNCTTGCCGGCGGTTTTGTCACCATAGCTATTTCACTTTTTGCATTCACTACCGTNCTTGGCTGGTCCTTCTANGGAACNAANTCCTGNGANTANTTATTCGGAACNAAAGCAACCATCGTCTACAAAGTGATTTTNGTAGTNTGTATTACNTTCGGCGCTACCATGAATTTTGANCTGGCATGGGCAATTGCCGANACTTTAAACGCACTCATGGCTATTCCCAACCTGATCGGTGTCTTAGCGCTGTCNGGNACGGTATTTGCTATTACNAAGAACTACCTTGATCGTAANGTTACCAAAGNCGATGTCANTCTNAAACCGATGTTNTCTTTTGANCCNNNGATTCANGANNNNCAGGAACANGCTNTGGCNGANGANGAAGCTTAAAAGAATATTTTCACNTACANAATAAAAGGTGTTCNCNAANCCGGAGAACACCTTTTTCTTTATCTGTTTTANGAAGTAAATGCAAGCGGTTCCTGAAGATTNTGTTCCTTCATCTTTTGTATTGCAGCTCCTATAATAAACAAAGATAATCCAAAGTTGATTATAAAAAAGAAGGGAATGTTAAAAGGAAGAAACGAAACCGCTGCTTTAATNATNAGNGGAAGCGTTCTGCTATATATTCCCAAAAGATATAACTGCCCAAACGTCAACTGGTATTTCATGCAGGATGCCACGATCATTCCTATAAGAGCAACAAATAATACCCCGAAAAAGAAAAATGCCGTCATCCAGATATAAATNAAGACCAANACCAAAATNATAATAGCATAAACAAACGGTANCAGCCCTAACAAGATTTCTTTGTTAAGGTCAAATTTCATCTCNGAAAAATAAGCTTCCTGTACCCGCCCATTGTTCTTTACAATTACTTTCTCAGANTCCATCAAGATAGCATTTGAATATGCATATAGATACTCTTGCATCTCATCAGCATTNTAAAAGACATATTCCGGATCGGTATCAATATAAACATAGGTGTNGCCAACCTCTTGTTCAATAACANCATCCACCTGCAGAAAACCATCCTTTAACTCAAAATCAGGCATGTTTTCCCGAATCTCTTTCGTCAAGCTGCCTGCTCCTATTATATTTATTGCGAAAGGAATTNCCTCTGTAAATGCAAAATAAATGAACATAAGCATTATGCCAAAACCAAATACCTTTGACTTTTTATTATTTAAAAANTCCTTATAGCTTTTNAAGCTATACACGGATAAGACCATTTCTTTGAATATATTCATATATTCCTCCACACCGCATCACTCAGGCTGTCAACCCTGTAACCAAAAATGCTACGCCAAATACCACTGCATAGGCAAGAATCAGAATTGCCAGATCCAGCAGTACTTTCACTATAGCGCTGAACTTTTTGTTACAAGAAACAGAGGTTGTAAGTGCAATACCAATAACAGCCATAATCCAGCCGATTGCACCATTTATAAAATTTATGCAATGAAGCACAACAAAGNCATATGCCCAGACAGGAAGCTTTACCGGCACATACTCTTCACCCGTAGCACAATCCCTGTTGTCAATCACAAGCTGGGGAGTGCTCATACTCCGNATCACCAAAAGAGCTGTTTTCGCTCCCACNGGAACCTCATACTCCTCGTGAATTAAGCCTGTTTTCTTCTTATACTTATTTAACTTTAAGGTTTCTCCATTAATTATCAGTTTTTTACCCTNTAATTCTAAGTTGTACATCTGTTCATCAATTTTTACGTCCCACTTCTTACTCATTTTTTCTCCTCTAACTTTCAAAAGAGGGTGTCCCCAAAGTCATAAAATGACTTGAGGGACTACCCTCTTNTAATTCTTTATGCTTTACCGTCAGAACCAAGTACATTGACAATCTTATGAGCAACCATATCCTTAACAGCCTGACGTGCAGGTTTGAGATACTGACGAGGATCGAAATGATCCGGATGCTCTGCATAGTATTTACGGATAACGCCTGTCATAGCAAGACGGATATCGGAGTCGATATTAATCTTACATACGGCAAGTTTCGCCGCCTTACGAAGCTGTTCTTCCGGAATACCTACTGCATCGGGCATGTTGCCGCCATACTGGTTGACCATCTTTACGAATTCCTGCGGAACGGAAGAAGAACCATGAAGAACAATCGGGAAACCGGGCAGTCTCTTAATGCACTCCTCCAATACGTCAAAACGAAGCGGAGGGGGAACTAAGATGCCTTCTTCATTTCTGGTACATTGTGCAGCCGTAAACTTGTATGCACCGTGTGATGTACCAATCGCGATAGCTAAAGAATCACANCCTGTCTTATCAACAAACTCTTCAACCTCTTCCGGACGTGTATAAGATTCTTTACCGGCCTCTACGACAACCTCGTCCTCNACACCTGCCAGAGTACCAAGCTCTGCCTCAACCACAACGCCCTTATCGTGCGCATACTCAACTACCTGCTTAGTAAGNGCAATATTCTCCTCAAAAGACTTGGAAGAAGCATCGATCATAACGGAAGTAAAACCGCCATCAATACAGGATTTGCACAGTTCAAATGTGTCACCATGATCTAAGTGAAGAGCAATCGGAATCTGCGGATTCTCTGCCACTGCTGCCTCTACCAGCTTCACCAGATAGGTGTGATTTGCATAAGCACGTGCNCCTTTGGATACCTGTAGTATAACAGGACTGTTCAGCTCGCCTGCTGCCTCTGTAATACCCTGAACGATCTCCATGTTGTTTACATTGAAAGCGCCGACTGCATAACCGCCATCATATGCCTTCTTAAACATTTCTGTTGTTGTAACTAATGCCATACTATTTTCTTCCTTTCTATTATATATTTTTATGCTTTCCAATTGCTGGAACCTAATTCTTATTTTAACAGCCATGTCCACGAAAAGCAATGTATTTTAAGGGAATTATTCTGCAGATTGCTTTTGACTGTAAGCCCTTCATGGCACCAGTATTTGTAGCGCCTGCTTATTGTCCAAAATTTCCACCTCTTTATGCTTTCCGCCAAATTCTCCATCCAGCGTCCAGGACACTTCTTCATCGGAATAAAGTCTAAGCGAACTACTTTTAAAGCAATACATGCACTGGGTATTGATATTTCCTGTAAGTAATGCAGTCATAATCTGGTTAAGCTCCATCGCATTTGCAGGCTTCTTGATCAAAGTAACTTCGAATTTTCCATCATCCAACTCTATGTATTTTCCCGTGATCCGTTTAAATCCCCCTACTGAGGTGGAATTTGTGATCATTCCAAACAAAAATTCATCTTCCGCACAGAACTCTTCACTTTCCACTCTCATTCTATATGATTTAACTGTTGATAAACGACGCATTCCCTCCAGGATATATGCCATATGTCCCAGCAGATTTTTTACATCCTGAGGAGTTTCATAGGATACATCCGTAAAAATACCGAACGCCGCTATGTACACAAATACATCATCATTGAAAGCGCCCACATCGCAATGAAACGTCTTTCCGTTCACAATTGCCTGCGCCGCCTGAATCATGTTTCTCGGAATTCCCAGACTGTTAGCAAAATCATTGGTGCTTCCTGCGGGAACATAACCAATGGGAATCCGATCAACGCACTGCATCATCCCGGTGACCACCTCATCCAGGGTTCCGTCGCCTCCACTACAGACAATAATATCATAGCTTCCGGAGCGACGCTCCTTTACCGCCAACAGTCCATCACCTCTTGCCTGCGTGGGATAAGCCGTAACCTCATAATCTGCTTTGGTAAAAATATCAATAATATCCAACAGATTACTTCTTATTTTCGCCTTACCTGCCCGGGGATTATAGATAAAAAGTATCCTTTTCTTTTCCATAAAATATCCTCCTGCCCTACATGGTCATTGGATAAAAAGAGCAAAGCCTTCTGCTTTGCTCCTCTCTCATTTTGTCCATAGGCTCTATTGCTTGTTTCCACTCAAGTACTCCTCAATGTCTCTCATGGCTTCCTTTTCGTCACTGCCGTCTGCCGTGACCTTAACGGACTCCCCCGCTCCCAACGCCAGACTCATCATACCCATGATGCTTTTTGCATTTACTTTCTTTCCATCTGCTTCGATGTACACAGAACTTTCATGCTGGCTTGCTACCTGCACGAGCATGGCTATTGGTCTTGCTTCCAATCCTCCTGATAACTGGATTGTAATTGACTTTTCAATCATGATTTTTCCTCCTTGCCCTTAATCTTTTCCACTAATTCCCCCAATTTCCGCAATCTATGATTGACACCGGATTTTCCCACCGGTGGATTAAGGTACCCGCCAAGCTCCGCAAGAGAGCTCTCCGGATGTTCAAGCCGTACTTCCGCCATTGCTCTAAGTCCATCCGGTAAATTCGATAACCCATAATATTTTTTCAAATACTCTATATCTTCAATCTGCTTACTCGCAGCATGAACAGTCTTCGTGATATTGGCTGCCTCACAATTCACCTGCCGGTTGATGGAATTACGCACTTCCTTTTCTACCCTAAGGCTTTCAAATTGCATCAATGCACGGTGAGCCCCCATAACATTAAGAAGATCAACGATCCCTGCACCTTCTTTTATATATACCACATAATACTTCTTGCGTCTGATAATTTTAGTCTCTATATCAAACCCGGCAGCTGCTTGTCTGATCTGGATTGCCCAGGGCTCATGCTCACATACAAATTCCAGATGATATCCCTTGTGAGGATCACTCATAGAACCAAGGCACAAAAAAGCGCCGCGCAAAAAAGCCCTCCTGCAACAGCTGTTTTTTAAAAGCACGGGATCAATTTCCTCCGTAAGCGGATGGATCTGCCCTCGTTCATCCAAAACCTTAACCGCCTGAAGCACTTTATCTATAGTCCCATTTATAATAAAGGTTTTTTTTAATAATGTAAAGTATTTTCTGGTAACCGATGGATTTTCCGAGATTATCTTTATTTCCTTTTCATTTTCCCCGATTTCACAACCGAAATGGATAATCGCCGCAAGCTCCGCCACCTGACAGTGTCTGGANGCAGAAATCACTGTTTCCAGCTCTTCTTTNACATTNGTGGAAAAAGACATACTGATNTCACCNTCANTTNCANGATACNGANTCTTTCTNTATGNTATGCCCTGNCCTACATCACGATGCGAAATTTTCATTCCGTAACTGCCTCTGTTTTTCATNCTTGNGTACANTTGATTGGCAAGCGTAACNCTCCTATGTTTTCCGCCGGTNCACCCGATGCCAATAACCAGNTGATATTTTCCCTCCTTGATNTAGTTNGGAATCAANAACTCTACCATATCCGCAAGNTTATCAATAAAAGTATGTGCCTCCTGAAAGCNCATNACATAATCCTGAACNTCCTTATCNTTTCCGGTTTTATATTTCAGTTCATCAATATAAAANGGGTTCGGAAGGAATCTTACATCAAACACCAGATCNGCATCCGCCGGAATGCCATATTTAAATCCAAATGACAAAACNGTTACCATCAGACTGTTATATTCTTCATTCTGCACAAAAATTCGATCCAGTTCCTCTTTCAGTTCTCTGGTAAGAAGATTTGANGTGTCNATNACATAATCNGATTTNTTCCTGATTTCGCTTAGAATTCCTCTCTCCTTCTTAATNCCTTCNTCAATCCGCCCATCNAACGATAATGGGTGCATCCTTCTGGTTTCNTTNTATCTTTTNAGAAGTGTNTTATCGTTGGCTTCCATNAACAGNATCTCAAANGAATANCCATTCGCCTTCAGATTTTCAAGTATTTTCTGCACTTCTCCAAACGCCTGATCNGCNCGNACATCNAGTCCGAGNGCNACCTTAGTCACTTCTCCTCCNGGTGCCGCAATAAGCTCAACAAACTTTTCGATCAGAGGCACCGGAAGGTTGTCCACACAATAAAATCCCGCATCTTCCAGCATNCTGAGCGCCGTACTTTTTCCGCCGCCGCTCATTCCCGTCACAACAACAAAACGCATGGTTCCCTCCTCAAAAATCACCAAGAAAAACTACTTCCGGCTCTAATGTCACACCAAATCGTTCTTTTACTCTGTCTTTTACCTCCAAAATAACCTCTGCCACGTCNGCNGNAGTNGCCNTTCCGGTATTTACCACAAATCCNCAATGCTTCTCCGACACACATGCGCCNCCGATGGAATATCCNCGTAGTCCTGCATCCATGATCANCTTCCCNGCAAAATACCCTTCCGGNCTTTTAAAGGTGCTCCCTGCACTGGCAAACTCCAACGGCTGTTTCTCTTTCCTTTTGCGNGCNAGTTCATCCATCTTGGNCCGGATNTCTTCACCCTTTCCCTGNTGTAACTTAAGNCATATCTCCAANACAATAAACGGTCTGTTCTTGATNACACTGGTTCGNTANCCGAANTCCATTTCATCTCCCGAAAGCTCCAGAACNTCNCCCTGTCTGTCCATTACCGTTACCCGTTCNACCACNTGCTTCATTTCTCCCTCATANGCACCGGCATTCATCACAACACCGCCGCCTATGGTTCCGGGGATTCCNGATGCAAATTCAAATCCGGTAAGCTCCTTTTCAAGAGCNGNTTTTGCAANCTGNGAGAGCAACGCTCCCGCCTGCACAATAATATGCTCTCCGTCNACNGTGATCNGNTTCATNCGNTTCCCGATCTGTAANACAACTCCCTGATATCCTTTATCNCCTACCAGCAGGTTACTTCCGTTTCCCAGAATGAAGAANGGAANTTCCACCTGCTGCAAATACGGAATAATACTCCGCAGCTGCTCTCTGTCACTGATACGCACAAANCACTGCGCATCTCCCCCCACACGAAAGGTTGTGTGCCTGCACATAGGTTCATTAAAAAGAATATCCTCTTCCGGCACATGTGCCGACAANAACTCATAAATAGCNGAACTGATTGTTACCACGTTTACACCTGCTGTTCTATTNAAANTTTCATGCACNGCTATCACTGAAAGGTATCCAGNACNAGCTTAGCCGCACCNTANATCCCTGCATCATTNCCAAGAGTNGCCANAGAAAATTTTACATTNCTGCTGCCGTGAAATACATTTTTCTCATAATAAGGTTTAATANAANTTATCAGAATCTCTCCTGCCTTTGATACCCCTCCGCCAAGCACGATAGCTTCAGGATTTACCACACCGGCAATTGCCGCAAGGCAGTTCCCCAGATACTTNCCAAATTCNTCCGCAACTTCTNTTGCAAGGGCATCTCCTGCCTTTACCGCATCAAAAACAGTCTTTGCAGAAACTTCCCCGCCGCGAAGCGAGCTTTCCTTCTCACTTTCTTTAAGTTTACGGTTTGCAAGNCTTGTAACTCCGGTTGCNGATGCGTACTGCTCCAGACAGCCCATGTTTCCGCACCCACATGTTTCNCTCTCATTGTCCTCAACATGAATATGACCAATCTCACCGCCCGCTCCNGTAGCGCCTGTCAGGATCTTTCCATCAACAATGATTCCGCCTCCGACACCAGTACCTAATGTAACAACGATCAAATCACTGCTTCCCTGACCGCCGCCCTTCCACATCTCTCCAAGAGCCGCCACATTTGCGTCATTGCCCGCCATAACCGGAACCTTCAANATCTCCTCAAGGGTGTCCTTGATGCTGAAAACGCCCCAGCCTAAATTGACTGCCCGGTGAACCACTCCCTGATTGTCGATAGGACCGGGCGCTCCAACGCCTACTCCCACAACCATCTCTTTCGATATTTGCTTTTCTTCTATTTTCTGCTGGATGTCCTTAGCAATATCCGGGAGAATATAGCTTCCTGATTCCTCGGTTCTGGTCGGTATCTCCCACTTATCCAGAAGATTTCCTTCCGTATCAAATAGCCCCAGTTTTACGGTAGTACCGCCGATATCCACTCCAAAAACATACTGACTCATAAATATCCCTCTCTTTATCTTTATTATTGTTCTTCAAATTTATTCATAAGAAACAAAAACGGGAACATTAATCCTCTTCTTCATCCTCATCCCGNCTTCTTGTAAGGGATTCCTGCACTCTTCTGTAAAGCTCCTGTGCNGCATTGTANCCCATCTTCTTCTGACGATGGTTAATCGCTGCGGACTCACAGATAATGGCAAGATTACGGCCGGGACGGATAGGAATGTTATGGCACACAAGCTTTATTCCCAGATATTCTGTATATTCTTCCTCCAGACCGAGTCTGTCATATTCCTTTTCTTTATCCCAGTCCTCCAGACGGATTACCANATCAATACTCTGCGTATCTTTTACGCTGGATACACCATACAGGGTTTTCACATCCACAATGCCAATGCCCCGGAGCTCAATAAAATGCTTGGTGATATCCGGTGCAGACCCTACCAGCGTCTCATCACTGACTCTTCGGATTTCAACCGCGTCATCCGTAACCAGACGGTGGCCTCTACGAATCAGCTCCAGAGCCGCTTCCGATTTTCCAATTCCGCTTTCACCGGTAATCAGCACACCCTCACCAAAAACATCCACAAGTACGCCGTGAACAGAGATGCAGGGTGCCAGCCTTACATTCAGCCACCTGATGATCTCCGCCGTAAATGCAGAGGTTGCCTTTTTGCTCATCAATATCGGTACCCCATGGGCAATCGCCGTTTTGATAAAAAGCTCAGCCGGCTGCAGTTCCCGGCAAAAAACTATGGCCGGTATCTCGCAGGAAAGAATTCTCTCAAAAATCTCTTTCTGCCTTGCTTCCGGAAGCCCTTCCATGTAGGTATATTCCACAAATCCGATAATCTGCAGTCTGGTTGCCTCAAAATGCTCAAAATAACCTGCCATCTGAAGCGCCAGTCTGTTGACATCCGGCTGTGTGACTTTAATTTTGGAAATATCTAATTCCGGTGTCAGATTTTCCAATTTCGTTTTTTCGATGATTTCTTCCAACTTAACACTTGCCATATCCCTGCTCCTTTTTGCTTGTTTCGTCCTTTTCGATGATTATAACACAGAAAGACGTTAATCTCAATAGTCCGTCCCCTGTCAGGTCGCATCGTTTCCTGTGCTTTTTTGTTCCTGCTGCGCATGAAAAAACTGATAAATTCCCTTTGCCACGGATTCCGGAATCTCATCTAAACCTGAAAGCGTCTCCACATCCGCATTTTTTACTTCCTCAATAGACTTAAACCGCCGCATCAAAGCTTTTCTTCTGGACGGCCCTACTCCCGGAATCTCATCCAGTACCGACCTAACCTGTGCTTTGGAGCGCAGAGACCGGTGATATTCAATGGCAAACCGGTGAGCCTCATCCTGAATTCTTGTGATCAACTTAAAACCTTCCCCGCTTCTGTCAATCTGAATTTCTTTATTATTATAATAGAGCCCTCTGGTGTTATGATTGTCATCCTTTACCATACCGCACACCGGAATGTCCAGTTCCAGTTCCTTAAGCACCTGCAGCGCAATGTTCACCTGTCCTTTTCCGCCATCCATCAAAAGCAGATCCGGAAACTTCGTAAAACTGCCAAACTCATTTTCCAGTTCTTTTTGTGAAAGCTCCTTTTGNTCTTCCATTCCGTGNACAAATCTTCTGGTCAGAACCTCCTTCATGCAGGCATAATCATCCGGTCCTGATACCGTTTTAATTTTGAACTTCCGATAATCGCTCCTTTTGGGCTTTCCTTTTTCGTAGACAACCATAGATCCTACATTGGCAAATCCGCTGATATTGGAGATATCAAATGCCTCCATCCGATTGATCTGCATAAGTCCCAACAGACCGGCAATCTCCTTTACTGCACCGATAGTTCTTCCTTCTTCTCTGCGAATCCTNTCCTTATCCTGGGAAAGCACCAGCATGGCATTTTTGGCAGCAAGCTCAACCANCTTCTCCTTCGAACCGATTCGCGGAACCTTCAGATAGACCCTGCTGCCTTTTCGCCCGGTAAGCCATTTTTCGATAANTTCCATATCTTCAATTTCTTCCTGAAGGATCAGTTCCCTGGGAATAAACGGTGTCCCCGCATAGAACTGCTTTACAAAGTCGAGAAGAATNTGAGGTTTGGATATNCCTGACACGTGTGNCATATAGAAATGTTCCCNNCCGATCAGCTTCCCNTTACGGACAAAAAAGACCTGCACCACCGCATCCTGTTCATCCGNCGCNAANGCAATNATATCNTTATCCTCTCCGTCNCTGCCTTCCATCTTCTGTTTTANNGCCACCTGCTTNACNCTGTTGTACAGATCCCTGTACCGGATGGCCTCNTCAAAATCNAGATTTTCAGANGCNTGCTGCATNTGCTGTTCCAGATTTTTTAANGTTTCCTGNTAACTTCCNTTCAGNAAATCCANAGCCTTTTTCACCTGCTGCTGATAATCCTCTTTGGAAACCAGTCCCTGGCAGGGCGCAAGACATTGCTTAATATGATAATTCAGACATGCCCTGTCATTTCCACAGTCTTTCGGCAGGTTTCGNTTGCAGGTTCGAAGCTGATACAGCTTATTGATCAATTCGATNGTNTCTTTTACCGCCCCGGCACTTGTATAAGGACCAAAATACCTGGAATGATCTTTTTTCATCTGCCGTGANAAAAGAACTCTGGGATAATCCTCCGCAACGGTCACCTTAATATAAGGATAAGTCTTATCNTCCTTAAGCAAGGTGTTATACTTGGGNCGATGCTCCTTAATCAAGTTATTTTCTAATACCAGCGCTTCCAGNTCGGAATCCGTAACAATGTATTCAAATCGGCTGATCAGGGAGACCATCTTATCAATCTGNGGNCCCCTGCCAATATTTTTACGAAAATAAGATCTGACNCTNTTATGNAGATTNATNGCTTTTCCCACATAAATAATTTCGTCCTTGTCATCATGCATAATATAGACTCCCGGGCAGCCCGGAAGCTTTTTCAGTTCCTCCTGAACATCAAACATTTCTGTCCCCTCTTTTCAAAAAGAATCCTATTTCCCATAAGAGAAACAAACGGACATCATTATAGTCTGCCTGTTGTCCGCATAATGATGTCCTGTTTCCATTTTACTTATTTAATATCCAGAGATGAATTTGAAAACCGGCCTGTCACCTGACTTTTGCCCGCGTCATTTCCGTCATCCTTCTTTTCATCTTCTCTTGGCAGAGATTCCTGTCGGTCTTCTCCCTCCCCGTCTNTCTCTTCGAAAGAGGGTTCCTGCCGCCTCTCTGATTTCTGCTCTTCCTTGGCATCTTTCTCTCCGGAAGCACCACTTTCAAAAAAAGAATCTTCCTTTTTTGCAAAAAAATCATCTTCCTTCGACTTTTCCGGTTCCTTTCCGGTCTTCGNTTCNGTCTCCTCCTCGGTCTCCTCCGGTTCCGGAATTCCNTTTTCTGCGCGATANATCTTCATGAATTCCTTACCGCTGATGGTCTCNTTCTCAATCAAATGNGCAGCCAGTTTATCCATGATCTCNCNNTTCTCNGAAAGGAGNACTTTNGCCTCCTCATAACANTCNTTTAAGGTTTCCATCACCTCGGTATCCACATCCGCNGCTGTCCGGTCACTACAGGTNAGCCGCGCTCCGCCTCCCAGNTATTCACTCTCCACNGTAGCCAGCCCCATAAGNCCGAANCGNTTGCTCATACCAAAGCGNGTNATCATATTGGTAACCATATTGGTAGCCTGCTCGATATCGTTTGCCGCACCCGTGGTCACATTGCCAAACACGATCTCCTCAGCCGCACGGCCTCCAAGCAAACTTACCAGTCTGTCATGAAGTTCGGCTTCTGTCTGCAGATATTTTTCTTCCTCCGGCACATGCATAACATAGCCCAGCGCTCCCATGGTTCTTGGAACAATGGTAATCTTCTGTACCGGTTCGGAATTTTTTTGAAGTGCGCTGATCAGCGCATGCCCAACCTCATGATAGGAGACAATCTTTCTCTCCTCTGCACTCATGATGCGATCCTTCTTTTCCTTTCCCACCAGAACCTGCTCCACAGCGTCAAACAAATCCTTCTGAGTCACATATTCCCTGCCATGCTGTACCGCATTGATGGCAGCTTCATTGATCATATTGGCAAGGTCTGCTCCAACGGCGCCGCTAGTTGCAAGCGCAATGGCATCCAAATCCACGTTCTCTGCAAGATGTACATCCTTAGCATGAACCTTTAATATCTCAACACGCCCCTTTAAATCGGGCTTATCTACAATAATTCTTCTGTCAAAACGTCCCGGACGAAGCAGCGCCTTATCCAAAATCTCCGGGCGGTTGGTAGCTCCAAGCACCAGAATGCCTTTCGAAGTATCAAACCCATCCATCTCGGAGAGAAGCTGATTCAAAGTCTGCTCACGCTCTTCATTACCACCTCCGTATTTGCTGTCACGGCTTCTGCCGATGGCATCAATTTCATCAATAAAAATAATACACGGTGCATTCTTGGTTGCTTCTTTAAACAGATCCCTTACACGGGATGCTCCCACACCGACATACAGCTCAATAAAATCCGAACCTGATAAGGAGAAAAAGGGAACCTTTGCTTCTCCTGCCACCGCCTTGGCAAGAAGTGTTTTACCTGTTCCGGGCGGTCCCACAAGCAACGCGCCCTTTGGAAGCTTTGCACCAATCTTTCCATACTTACCCGGATTATGCAGAAAGTCCACAACCTCCTGCAGGGATTCCTTAGCCTCATCCTCGCCGGCCACATCCTTAAAGGTGATTCCCGTCTCTCTCTGCACATAAACCTTGGCATTGCTCTTTCCTACACCCATTGGACCGCCGCCCTTGGACATTTTCCGAAACAAAAATACCAAAAATACCCACATTATAAGAAAGGGAAACACGTAAGACAACAGAAAGCCTATTATCGCACTGGTACTATCAGCCACCTGCCCCTTGACCTCCACCTCGTACTTAAGAAGACGGGCCGTCAGTGTATCATCCTCTTCAATCTTTCCCGTATAGTAAGACACAGAAGGATTCATCCCATACAGATAAAGGAGGGGATTGGCAGACTCTTTTTCTGACTTGGGCTGGATATAGACCCTGTCGCTTCCAATCACAACTGTCTCCACCTTTCCATCCTCAAGCATGGAAATAAATTCATTATATGAAATTTCCTTCTCTGATCCTCCGGTGAGCAGCTTCACAAAAGAGCTGATAAGCAGCAGGGAGATCAGCGCCGCGATCAGAAACATGATAATGTTCTGTTTCCGGGGATCCTTCCCTCCGTTCCCGTTACCGCCGTTATTGCCACCTGCATTCCCGTTCGGAGGTCCGCCGTTTCCACCCATTCCCCCGTCATATTTGTTCAGATTGTTTTCACTCATTGAATTAATTACTCTTTCCTTTTATTATTGGTTCGCTGGTCAGATCAATCCCCAGCTTTTTAAATGTGTTGATATCGACATTGGAGAGCATTCCGGAAGTATGTACCTGACACCCCTTCAGCTTTGGAAGCTGTTCCAACGCTTTTCTGGCATTTCCATCCGTTAAAGCGGAAATGGAAAGCGCAATCAGTACTTCATCCGTATGCAGTCTGGGGTTTTTGCCTCCCAGATATTTCGTCTTCAGTTCTTGAATCGGTCCGATTGCTTCCGGCGAGATCAGGTGAGTATCATGCTCCACATCTCCCAGATATTTTAATGCATTGAGAAGCAATGCTGCCGATGCGCCCAAAAGATCCGAGGTCTTAGAGGTAATGATCGTACCATCGGAAAGCTCGATTGCCGCCGTGGGAACTCCCAGCTCCTTCTCCCGATCCATTGCCGCTACCGTTACCTTGCGGTCATCTGTAGTAATCTTGGCCTGCTTCATCAGAAGCTCAATCTTATAAACCTCGTTTTCACCGGCTTTCTCTTTAACAACACCATTCAATGCAGTGTAATAACGCCGGATAATCTCCATGTGGGAAGCTTCTCTGCACGCCTCATCATCCACAATACAATTCCCCGCCATATTTACGCCCATGTCCGTCGGTGATTTGTATGGATTTTCGCCATAAATACCTTCAAATATAGCATTCAGCACCGGAAAGATTTCAATATCCCGGTTGTAATTAACTGTAGTCTCTCCATAAGCCTCCAAGTGGAAGGGATCAATCATGTTGATATCATTTAAATCAGCGGTTGCCGCCTCATAAGCAAGATTGACCGGATGCTTTAACGGAATGTTCCAGATCGGGAAAGTCTCGTATTTCGCATAACCNGCTTTGATTCCCCTTTTGTTATCATGATAAAGCTGAGACAGGCAGGTAGCCATCTTGCCGCTTCCCGGGCCGGGAGCCGTAACCACTACCAAAGGCCTGGTGGTTTCGATATATTCATTCCTTCCATAACCATCATCACTGACAATCAGCGGGATATTGGAAGGGTATCCCTCTATGGTGTAATGCAAGTACACCTTTACATTTTTCTTTTCAAGCCTATCTTTAAAAACAGCCGCGCCAGCCTGCCCCGCATAATGAGTAAGAACCACACTTCCCACATAAAGTCCGCGGCTCTCAAACTCCTTCATCAGCCTGCGCACATCCTCATCGTAGGTAATTCCCAAATCACCGCGTATTTTATTCTTTTCAATATCCGCCGCATTTATTACAATAATGATCTCCGCCCGGTCTGAAAGCTTCATCAGCATGCGCAGCTTACTGTCCGGCTCAAATCCTGGAAGCACTCTTGATGCATGATAGTCATCAAACAGCTTTCCGCCAAATTCCAGATATAATTTATCTCCGAACTTATTAATTCTCTCCTCTATATGCTCTGACTGCATTTTCAAATACTTTTCGTTGTCAAATCCTATTCTCATAGTCCGAACCTGTCCGCTCCCTACATTTCTTTTGTCTGCACATATCGCTTTTAATTGTAGCACAGCTTTCTCAATTATTCCATAAAAAAGAAATGAACGAATCTCAAAATTTTATAAACAGTTCAGCCAGACCGTAAAGTTATCGTTTGGTTTGGNTATGCGTATGTAAGACNTCCGCTCNGATNANAANAAATCCTTTNNTCAACACGCTCNATAAAGCGTTCGCGAATTGTTTCCTNAAGGATTTNTTNTNATCNGAGCNGGGNNATNGAATGACGCAAAGCNCANCTGGCAACTCGGCTAAGGTCGAAATGNTNCACNNTTNNGCNNANAGCNANATNGTGNANTAGGCNACNATAGNNGAGTCATTAGCTGGTTTCCCGNCAGCCAANAANNTAACNCGGATAAGAAATCAAATTCTTTAGGAGCCCTTCAAAAAGCGTTGGTGCTNAGCGAGNTTCCTAACGAGCTTAGCACCATTACGCTTTTTGTAGANCGAAAGNGTGNNGACGTAGAATTTGATTTCTTATCCGNGTGNTCATATTNGATATTACATGNAAACCAGCTAAACGTTAATTTAAGTTGACATCNCCCANCNNCCAGTGCTAAAATTCTATTGTTAAAGCAAAGGCGCTTTGAGCACAGGACTCATGGCGCCTTTTTCNNTTTTNATTAAAACTAAGGAGTTGTTATGTCAGTAAAATACGTATTNGTAACAGGCGGTGTNGTTTCCGGGCTGGGNAAAGGAATNACAGCCGCTTCATTAGGCAGGCTNTTAAAAGCCCGCGGNTACAAAGTNACCATGCAGAAATTTGATCCCTACATAAACATAGATCCCGGCACTATGAACCCCATTCAGCACGGTGAAGTTTTTGTCACGGAAGATGGTACGGAAACAGATCTGGATCTGGGNCATTATGAGAGATTCATTGATGAAAATCTGGATAAAAATTCCAATGTAACCACCGGAAAAATTTACTGGTCCGTGTTGCAAAAGGAACGCCGGGGCGACTATGGCGGCGGAACCGTCCAGGTTATTCCCCATATCACCAACGAGATTAAAAGCTGCTTTTACCACAATTTATCCGATAATGAAACCCAAATTGCCATTATTGAAGTCGGCGGAACTGTTGGGGATATTGAAAGTCAGCCCTTTTTGGAGTCCATCCGTCAGTTTCAACATGAAGTAGGGCACGATAACGCAATTTTAATTCATGTTACTCTGATTCCTTATCTGAAAGCGTCTCAGGAAATGAAAACCAAGCCTACTCAGGCAAGCGTTAAAGAATTGCAGAGCATGGGAATCTGGCCGGACATTATCGTATGCCGCAGTGAATATCCNTTAGATCAGGGGATNAAAGANAAAATTGCTCTGTTCTGCAACGTTCCCAGCAATCATGTTCTGCAGAATCTGGATGTGGAATATCTGTATGAAGCCCCTCTTGCCATGGAAAACGAGCATCTGGCACAGGTTGCCTGCGAATGCCTGAATCTGGACTGTCCGGAACCCGACCTTTCCGACTGGAAAGCAATGGTTGCATCCCTGCGTTCTCCCTCAGATGAGGTGACTATTGCTATTGTGGGTAAATATGTTCAGCTTCATGACGCTTACATCAGTGTTGTAGAATCATTAAAGCATGGCGGTATTTCAAATCACGCTGCTGTGAATATCAATTGGATCGATTCCGAAACAGTCACTCCGGAAAATGTAGAAGAACTATTGGGTTCTGTCGATGGAATCCTTGTTCCCGGCGGCTTTGGTTCCCGGGGTATTGAGGGCAAGATTCATGCCATCACTTACGCCCGTACCCATCAGATTCCCTTTTTGGGATTATGTCTGGGGATGCAGCTTTCTATTGTGGAATTTGCCCGTAATGTGATCGGTTATCACGATGCACACAGCATTGAGCTTGATCCTGCCNCTTCTCACCCGGTCATTGCACTGATGCCTGACCAGAACGGCGTAGAAAATATCGGCGGCACCTTGCGGCTTGGTTCTTATCCCTGTGTACTTGACAAGGAGTCAAAAGCCTATGCCTTGTATGGTGAAGAAATTATTCATGAACGACACAGACACCGCTACGAAGTCAACAATGATTACCGCGAGGTTCTCACCGAACACGGNATGAAACTCTCCGGCATTTCTCCTGATGAACGGATTGTAGAAATGTGCGAACTGCCGGATCATCCTTTCTTCCTTGCAACTCAGGGACATCCGGAACTGAAATCACGCCCAAACAGNCCTCACCCTTTATTCAAGGGATTTGTAAGGGCAGCGATGGAAAATCGTCAAANATAATTTGACCGAAATCAAGTTGACAGCCCAAAAGCAGTGTGGAATGGATTATATGGGAATCACATTTTGCGCTGCTTTTTACATTCTATAAATATCATGGCTGCATCATTTTACTTTTTACTTATATTCTTGATCAAGAAACTCCCTCACTTGCTCCTCACTGATCTGATACTGTTTACAAATCCGATCCCTGACTTTCTGCTCAGGCACCTCCTCTGCCCGCAAAATCTTCACAACATTTCTGATTTCCTGACTTTGCATCTCGTTCCTTTCCTTTGCATGTTCTTTCTGCATTTCATCAATTGCCTTTATATGTTCTTCCTTTATTTCATCAATCGTCTCCTGTAACTCGTCAATCATGTACTCCTGCTTATCAATCGTCCCCTGCAGCTCATCAATCATGTACTGCGCAGTATTTTTATCCATTTCATATAATTCCTTTGAAAATATACCCATCACCTTCTCCATATTCAAACAGATTTCATAGGCTTCCTCATATATTTGTCGGAATTCCGGATATTCTTCGATAAGCTCTATGATCATATCCGGATCATCACTGGAAAACAAAGTCAGCCATGCATCTCGTTTTGCCTTTATATCTCTATTTTGCTTATTTTCCCGGAAGATGTCAAGGGGGATAAACAGATATTTCTGCAACAATTCTACTTCTAACCCTGTATTGGATTTTTGTTCGAAAAAATGATAACTCTCCTTGGGATAATCATGAAACTCCTTGGGGCTTTTTTCGAATAAGACTATCGTGTAGACGCTCTTAATGTCACGATAACTGAACTTTTTCTTTTCACCTGTCTCGCCTCTTACTCTTTTATATTGCCTCAGTAACAGATCCGCCGAATAACAGGCACTTCTCTGACCCGGAAACAAATACCCGACTTTCTGCACTTCAAGGTTTGCAATGCTTCCATCCTCCAGTTCCACCACGATATCCATAATCAGAAGGGAACTCTCGTCTGCAATCCTCACGGAATCCGCAGGCAAAGTCTTTAAAATCCTGACCTTTTGCCCCAGCATATGGGTAAGAAAATCATTTAATCGCTCCGGCACATACTCCGGGTTCATGATCTCTTTAAAGAAACCATCATACAAAAGCTTTAACCCTTTCACTCCGGTACAGAGATTTAAGAATTCTTCTCTCTGTTCCTCTGACCACTTGTCAAACTTCTCTTGAAGCGCCTTGCTCTTTCTAATTTCAGCAAGCACCTCTTCTTTCTCCCTGATTATGGGAAAATACTTTTTCAGTTTTGTTTCCATTAAAAATCCTCCTTCTGTGCTCTACTCGAAATGCCCCTATGTCAAATTAAAAATGATTTGAAATTCCCAGCAGAATCTGCCGAATGTGCGAAACGCACAAATCTAAGAATTCAAGAATTATAAGAATATGATAAACTATAGCATATAAAATGCTGTTTGTCTCAATAAAATTTTATAAATCTAAAGTGTAAAGAAAAATCTGCACAACACAATATGCTGTGCAGATTTTAAATTTTTCTCTCATCGGACATATAATCCTGTATGTTTATCGAAACTTCAGGCCAATGAACTCAAAAAATTTCTACTTTCTCTTTTCCGGAACCAACACAAAAGACTGTATCGCCTCCAGATTCAGCGGTCCTTCATATCCAATAAAAATGATACCATCTTCTTCCCTTTCCATACCAGCATTTATACGCAGTTCTTCCGGAAAATCAAGGATTGTTTCGCCGCTTACACTAAGCGGAATCCTTGTAGCCTTCCATCTTTCACCGTTTTTCATTTCCATAGCAAGGATCCCCTTTTCTTTTCTGCCCGGAAGTCCATCCTCTAAGAAAATTTCCATAGAATGGGCAGATACCTGAATATCGATCTTTCCTGCATAACTGTCAATTATAAATTCCTTTGCCTCCTCATACTGAATTAGTTCTGCTGAGAAGGTTCCTATTACTGTCTCTTCAGATGTATCTTTCAACATCAGAGCCTGATCCATTTCCTCCATGCAGCACCCCAAAATCCTAATCTCCCATTCATTTTCTCCCAAATCCTTTGCTCCTATCTGGGCACTGATCATCGGAGTTATATATGCTTTTAGATCCCTCACATTTGCTTCCGGATTTTCACCTCCGCAAACTCGGATCCGTACCCTTATAAAACCGGTTTCTTTACACGCCAAGGCCTCCTCCAAAATAAATTCGTAGCCTTTATAAGCTATCACACTTCCTTCCCTTGGTGTCTCTTTCCTCTGTGTCAGAAAACACACCGCCGTCAGCAAAATCAATACTGTTGTTGCTACAATTTCCCAGAAAGCCGGTTTCTTATAATGGAGCACTTTCAGTATCCTGCTCTTTACTCCCACTTCTCCAAAAGCAGTCGGACACCAAAAATCTGGCTGTTCTCCCAGTGCACATCCCAAAAGCGCATTGGAATAATTCTTTCTATGCTCTGCTCCCATTTGACGAATCACCCGTTCATCACAGGCAAACTCCATATCTCTAGAAAACAAAACATAGGAGATCCAAATCAAAGGATTAAACCAGTAAACAATCAAAAGCAGACTTGCGATCCACTTGATCAGATAATCCCTTCTCTTTTTATGTGCTGTTTCATGCGCAACCACGTATGGAATTGCATCTTCCGACATTCCCCGGGGCAGATAAATACGGGGTCGTACAATTCCCATCAAAAAGGGAGAAGGGATGTCATCGCAGAGATAAACCTTTTCCCCACACTGATAATCCGGTACCGCCATCCTCACTTTCTTCTTAAGCCCATGCCAGCTTAGAACAAAGTATCCTGTTAAAAGGAGCATCCCGGCTATCCAAATGTATGAGCACAGATCCCAAACTGTCAAACTGCTTTCACTTTCTCCTGCCGTATAGCTTGTTAGAATCTGCCTGTTAACGGCGTTATCAATCATCTCAAGCCCGGTATCCACAATTGGTACTTCATCCTGCCATGCACTATATGTAACAACTTCCCCTGCCGGAACTACCCCAAACGCAGACTCGATAGAGACAGGAATCAGAAGACGAATTCCTACCAGAATCCACAAAATGCAGATCATATTCCGTGATCCTTTTTGCAGAAGAAATCTCACCACAATAACTGCTGCTATCAAAAAGCTTCCTGTTATGCTTAAATTTAATATCTGCCGGAAAATTTCTCCCATTCGATTTCCTCCCTGTGAACCCTTTATTTTAATTATTCCTTATACCTGTCGATAATTTGTTGAATTTCTTCAATCTCCTGACTACTGAGGTTTTTCCTTTTCGTAAACGCCGCTATAAAAGCAGGCAGTGATCCATCAAAACTTTTTTCCACAATATCAGCGCTTTCCTGAGCCTGTACCTCTTCTCTGGATACCAATGAGGTAACGATTGCATTCTCTGACTTGATCACTCCCCGCTCCGTAAGTCGTTTAATCACCGTGTAGGTAGTAGACTTTTTCCATTCCAGTCTTTCATTACACAATTTTGCCAATTCACTGCTGGATACGGGCTCATTCTCCCATAAGATTTCGCAAAAACGATACTCACTCTCAAATATTTTCGGAACCATCTTCTTCCTCCCTGCCTTTTTAAACTCCATATGTTCTGTAATTTCTTCTGTGACATACTTTAATGCGCCATAATGTATTGAAACGCAAAAGGTCTAATGCGTTAGACTTGTTATCATTCTAACGCATTAGACCTCTTATGTCAATCACTATATTATTTTTACTCATAGACCTATAGACTTGCAAGAAAAACAAATGTCGCTTCGCGTCTCTTGTTTTTCTTATGCGGATATTATATTACAGCCTGGCATCATCTACATTATCCTTAAACCACTGATAGGCCAGCTCCACGCCCTCCTCAAGTTCTACCTTATGAGTCCAGCCAAGCTGATGAAGCTTATCCACGTTGGTAAGCTTTCTCGGTGTCCCGTCAGGCATGTCCTTATTCCATACGATCTCACCCTCATAACCTACAACACGCTGCACCGTTTCTGCAAGCTCCTTAATCGTAACTTCCTTACCCGTACCAATATTCACATGCTGCTCGCCCTCGTAATTTTCCAGAAGAAAAACACATGCATCCGCCATATCATCCACATAAAGAAATTCCCGCAGGGGTGTTCCCGTTCCCCAAAGCTCCACCGTAGGCGCCTTGCTTACTTTCGCCTCATGAAACTTGCGGATCATGGCAGGCATAACATGAGACCCCTGAAGATCATAATTGTCGTGAGGTCCGTACAGATTTGTGGGCATACAGCTGATAAAGTTATCTCCATACTGTCTCTTATAAAACTTACACATCTCCAATCCTGCAATCTTCGCTATGGCATACGCCTCGTTGGTCTCTTCCAGAGGCCCGGTAAGTAACGCATCCTCAGGAATCGGCTGGGGCGCCATCTTAGGATAAATACAGGTACTTCCCAAAAACAGCAGCTTCTTAACTTTATATATGTGACAACATTCAATCACATTACATTGGATCTGCATATTTTCGTAAGCAAAATCTGCGGGAGCCGTATTATTGGCATTAATCCCGCCCACCTTTGCCGCCGCAAGCACCACAACATCCGGTCTTTCCGACTCAAAAAACTCCCTGACCATGGCCTGATTGGTTAGATCCAATTCCTTATGTGTTTTTCCTACAATATTGGTATAACCTTTTTCTTTTAAATTCCTGACTATTGCGCTTCCCACCAGTCCTCTGTGCCCTGCCACATAAATTTTATCTGTTTTTTCCATAACAATATCCTTTCTCCACTTTTCTTCTTAAGAATAAATTCTTCTAAGAATTTATTCTTCTAAGAATGTATCACATCTTTAAAGCCTTCTTCTATGGTTTCGCCTCTGAAAATATCCTCAGCCTTTACGGGCGATGCCGGGAAAGCGTCATAACCCGTCTGATCCCCTGAAGTCGAATAGTAAAAAGTATAACCATGAAGCTCATAGCTTTCTGTCTCATACTGATCATAGTCCTTCTGCAACACCAGATAATCTGCTGATACAAAGCGATACTGCTCAAAACCAAAAGCTCCCGCTTTGTAAATGCCGATCAATACAACAAGCACTGCATAGATCCTGAACCGGTCCGTATGCGGTGAAATCTTTAAATACAAATATCCCCATGTCACTACCGGAACAAGCCACAAAAAAACACAGCCGTAGCGAATAAGCGGCGCGCTGAACAGCCAGAAGAAAAAACATATGGTCAATGTCCCCGCTGCATGCAGATAGTCAATCATCTCTTTTTTTCGTTTCCAAATTGCGAAGCCTATAAACAAAACCAATAGAAGTATGCCGCTTACTGCCAATACCAAAAATACTGTATCTACGCCTCCAAGCCCCTTAATCCACTCCGGCAGCCATTTGCTGACAGGTTCCTCATACCTTGTCACATCCGAATAACCTCTTCCCCAGACCTGTATCTCCTTGGCGTCATAATCCGCCATCCCCTTAGGAATTTTAAAATCAACATCAAACAAATCAATGGCTGTAAAAGGATAGACCAGCCAGCCTGACAGAATTACATTTCTTGCAAGGAATGGAACAATTGTCGCAATTCCTAGTCCAAAAAATTTTATAATCTCCCCGGCCCTCTTTTCCCTGATCATCTGCACCGCGGGCTTTAACGCCAGCAAAAGAATAATCGCCCCGGAGAGCTTGACACTGACCACAATGACGCACAAAACACTCAGCATGGCATAAGGAAAAAAGGACTTCTCGCCCTTTTCCAAAAGCTCCAACCAGCGAATTAATATGAAAAATACCAGAAGAACCATAAAATAATCCGATGCGGGAGAAATCATTTCATCAAAAATATTCAAAAGATAGTAGATTCCCATGATTCTGACAAAATCTGACAACCGGGGATTTTTTAAAAAATCCTTCCTGATCATTTCGCTGCAGACCAATGATAACAAAAATGCTAAAAATCCTGCACAACAATGGTAGGACCTTCCACCAAGAAATGCCATGCTGTAAAGAGCCGATAAGCAAAATGCGGAACTATTATATGCCAGACGGCTGTGCANATTTCCCAGCCCCGGAACGATTCCGTATTCNTCGATCCACCGGATACTTTGCGCATGATACAGACCGGTATCNTAATGAATATATCCTCTGGATGTTCCNTANGCAAANACNANAAACAGNANCANTGTCATNNNNATCCTGCCCGGTGTTACCGNCAGCCGAAATNCTCGAANCNGCTNNNCNAAATCTTTTCGCAGCAAAAAAGAAAAAATAANNCANNCAGANAANAGTACCACATTTGCCCATAATCCAACCTTCCCAAAAATGCTGAACATCTGGGCATATACGGTTACTACCCCGACACCTGCATACAGATAATCGGTTTCCTTCTTAACCTTGAATTTCTTATTCCCGGACATGGCTCTCACACATATAAAACCTGTTATATAACAGGTAAAAAGCATGTAAAGCCAGATGAAAATCACAGAAATCATTTACTTATGCCTCTTTTTTACCGGTGTCTTCCACTTTTCTTTTTNCTTTGTATTCTTTACAAGTCATGCCTGCAATCTCTTTCAAATCTGCTTCCATCATCATTGCAGCCAAAGCCTTAAAATCTACATCCCTCTTCCATCCAAGCTCTTTCTCTGCCTTGGCAGGGTTCCCCCAGAGGAATTCCACCTCCGCGGGACGATAGAACTCCGGATTCACATCTACAAGCAGCTTTCCTGTTTCTGTATCATATCCTTTTTCGTTTACGCCGCTTCCTTCCCACCGTATCTTGATCCCCAGCTCGCCGAAAGCCGTTTCCACAAATTCTCTTACCGTATGTGTCTCATTGGTAGCAAGTACATAGTCGTCGGGCTTATCCTGCTGAAGCATCATCCACATGCCCTTTACATAATCACCGGCAAATCCCCAGTCACGCTTGGCGTTCATATTTCCAAGGGAAAGCTTATCCTGTTTNCCGGCTATGATATTTGCGATTGCCAGTGTAATCTTTCTGGTAACAAAGTTTTCTCCCCTTCTGGGGGATTCATGATTAAACAAAATACCGTTGCAGGCAAACATATTGTAAGATTCCCGATAATTCACGGTAATCCAATATGAGTAGAGCTTTGCAACTCCATAAGGACTTTTGGGNTAAAAGGGCGTGGCTTCACTTTGGGGAGCCGTCTCAGGAATTCCCCCAAACAGTTCCGAAGTAGATGCCTGATAATATCTACAGTTTCCTCCGTTTACCCGGATTGCTTCCAGAAGCTTTAACGTACTTACTCCGGTTGCCTCTGCCGTGTATTCGGGAACTTCAAAAGAAACTCCCACATGGGACTGAGCCGCTAAATTGTAAACCTCTGTAGGGCGGATTTCCGAAATCAGCCGCATCAGATTGCTTGAATCCGTGGTATCCGCAAAGTGAAGGAAAAATTTCACCTTATTATAATCCGATTGAAGAATATGTTCGATCCGTGAGGTATTGCTGATGCTGTGTCTTCGGATAAGACCATGTACTTCGTACCCCTTCTCCAACAGAAACTCCGCCAGATAAGAACCATCCTGCCCTGTTATTCCTGTAATAAGCGCTATTTTCTGCATAAAAATCTCCTTTACCTTTTATTCTGCCTTAATCATTAGTTCTATAAGCCTATATTTCCCGTTATCAGGGCAATCCCAATTCCGAGAATGGCACCCATCAACACCTGTAGCGGCGTGTGACCTACCAGCTCCTTCAGCTTAGCNTCNGCGCTGATCTCCTTNCCCATATTNGTAAAGATTTCCAGCATCTCATTGAGGATACGGCCCTGAATTCCTGTCTCTCTGCGCACCCCCATGGCATCATACATTACAATAATAGCCAGCATGATGGATATGGCAAACTCAACACTTCCTCCGCCGCATTTCATCCCTACCGCTGTAGCCAGAGCACAAACNGTTGCNGAGTGAGAGCTTGGCATTCCGCCGCCTCCCACCATCCGTTCCGCCACAAACTGTTTATTAACAATCATGTGAATAATTGTTTTCAGCACCTGCGCTACCAGCCATCCCAGCACTGCAGATACAAATATCTGATTATGGAGTAATTCAGTGAGAAAGTTCATTTTTCAAATATACCTCTATCGCATCGTGCCAATCTGCAAACATGTAATCTGTNGTNAGNTTAAGCATATAATTTTCNANNATNGAGTAAGCCGGTCTGGGCGCTTTCGCTCCAAATTCCTCTGTAGTAATACCCTCTACCTGCGTGTTCNTTCCNGCAATTCTGAATATCTCTCTGGTAAAATCTGCCCAGGANCAGCTTCCTTCACAGGTCGCATGAAANANNCCNTANTTNTCCGTAAANAAAAGNTGAGCAATNGCTCCNGCAAGTTCCTTTGTGCTGGTAGGACTTCCCACCTGATCATTGACCACTCTTACCTTTTCATTGGTTTCTGACAAACGNAGCATGGTTCTGACAAAGTTTTTACCATCTCCATAAAGCCATGCGGTCCGAAGTATAAAATATCGATCCGCAAAATCCTTCACCATATTCTCTCCGGCAAGCTTCGTTGCGCCATACACTCCCTGCGGGTCGGTTCTGTCAAATTCCAGATACGGTCNTGTCCCCTTCCCGTCAAATACGTAGTCCGTGGAAATATGAACCATCTTTGCCCCTGTCTCCNTTGCTGCAATACTGAGATTCCTCGGGCCTATTGCGTTAATCCGGTATGCGTTATCCACATCTGTTTCGCAGGCATCCACACCGGTATGNGCCGCACAATTGATAATNGCATANGGNTTTACTTCTCTTGCAAGCGCCATCACCTGATCGATACTGGTAATATCCAGCTCTGCNACATCCGTATTTATAAATTCAAGTTCCGGNTTNTTANTTAATTCCAGATTAATTGCACGTCCCANTTGTCCATTGCATCCTGTTACGATGATTTTTTTCATAACTCTTCCAGCTTCCTTTCATTAGTCTAACTATTATTGTACCCTTTAAATCCTTTTTAGACAAGCACTTATCCAACTTCCGGCTAATATAGTTACGTCATTTTCGCTCTCTGTAATAATTTCTTAATAATTTCGTAGAACTTTTTACACATTTTTCTAGTGACTATCATGCTTTCATATGCTATAATATTTACCGTGTGGTTTTACAGTAACCATGCGATATTCAAAGATACGAAAGTGAGGAAGTATGATGAAAAGATTACAAGTTCTCTTTCTTGTAGCCTTATCTTCATCCCTTTTATTGTTCGGCTGCGGAGATAAGGACGAGGAGACCATTCAACCTGTTGTTGTTGAGCCCATTGTTGAAGTCCAGCCCGAAGTACAAGAAGAGGGTCCAGAAGAGGCTGAAGAAACCGAAGATGAGACGGACCTTCCGCCTGAGGAAGGAATGGTACGCAGTACCCTTACCAATGAATGGATCAGCGGAGATCTTAAAGACGCAAGACCCATCGCTGTTATGAGTCCGAATGACTCCAATGCACTGCCCCATTACAATTTTTCCAAAGCAGATCTCCTTTATGAATGTCCGGTTGAGGGCGGCATTACCAGAAGTATGGCTGTCTTTAAAGACTGGGAATCTCTTGACCGAATCGGCAACGTAAGAAGCTGCCGTGACTATTTTGTATATTGGGCATTGGAATGGGATTCCATTTATGTACATTTTGGCGGTCCTTATTATATTGAAGGTATCATTGAACAAGAGAGCACCAATAATATAACCGGATGCAGCTACGGGGACAAGCGTACGGTTGGTCTTTTTGAAAACGCATTCTATCGTGCAACAGACCGCTCCGCTCCACAGAATGCATACGCAAGTGCGGAAGGTATCAACAAAGCCATTGACAAATTTGGTTATTCAAAGACTTATCGTGATAATTATCACGATCCGAACCACTTTAAGTTTGCTTCTTCTGATGAGCCAAATACACTTGAGCAATACAGTGATGCAGTTAGTGCAAAAGAGCTTGACCTTTCCAAGGCTTACCCCATCACCAAGACTTCTTTTTCTTATGATGAGGGAGACGGGCTNTATTATCGTTCCATGTANGGTAAAGCAGATGTAGACGCTGCAAANAACAATCAGCAGCTTGCATTCAAGAATATTTTTGTTCAGTTTACTTATCANGAGGTTCGTGACCAGAAGGGNTATCTTGCTTTCCAGTGCCACGACACTACCAGAGACGGATATTACTTTACAAACGGTAAAGCAATCCATGTTACCTGGGAAAAAACAACGGANTATGAACCTACAAAGTACTACGATGATAACGGAAATGANGTAGAAGTCAACACNGGCAANACNATGTTCTGTATNGTTAAGGATGGNGANNCCATNGATGNTGACGGAACCACATTAAAGTCTTCCAAATAATTGATCNNATGGAGAGGGAGATCAATATGAAAAAANTCCAAATACTTATTTTGATAGCCCTGTCGTCNTTACTTTTATTGTCCGGCTGCNAAAAAGAGGACANNNCTGAGGTTTCNTTANAGCCAATTGANACGCCTGTCCCATCGGAATCGGAACCGGAATCTGANCAGACANTANCGCCNGAAATCGAAAATAATGAACCNGCTGCGGACACTCCGCCCGCAGNNGGAATGGTNAGNAGCCGNATTACAAACGAATGGNTNCCCGAAAAAATAGCCANCCGNCGNCCGGTTGCCATTATGGTTCCNAATACNAAAACAGCNAGTCAATACGGCCTTTCAACNGCGGATGTTCTCTACGAATGTAATGTAGAATCCAGCATTACACGACTTATGGGAATATGGGAAAACTGGGATGATCTGGATAAGATAGGAAATGTCAGAAGCAGCCGCGATTACTTTTTGTACTGGTCTTTTGAATGGGATGCATTTCACATTCATTATGGCGGNCCTTTTTATATGGATGATCTGATNGCCCGGAAGGATACCGAACATATCAATCTAAATGTTGATATTTCGAAAACTTATCATTTTCGCGATATAGCCAAAAATGATTTTGATAATGCATTTACTAAGTCATCTTACATCAAAAAATATATTGATGACGCCAACTATTCTCTGGAATACAGGACTGATTATTCCGACGAGCAACATTTTTTATTTGCGCCGGAACAAGATCCAAATCTACTGACTCAGTATGAGGACTTTATTGATGCTTCTATGGTGGATTTGTCTCTNGCTTATCCGCTCACGAACTGCTATTTTTTGTACAACGAGGATACCGGTCTNTATGACCGTTATCAGCACTTGTCCGGCGAACGGGAGGGTCCTCATATTGATATTNCAACAAACACACAGCTTGCTTTTAAAAATCTGCTGATACAGAATACTTATTATGAAGTTCGTGACCAGAAAGGTTATCTTTCTTTCCAGTGNCATGATACCACACGGGATGGATGGTTTTTTACCAACGGGAAAGGNATTCATGTAAACTGGGAAAAAACTTCTGACTATGGTGCTACCAGATACTATGATGANAACGGAAACGAAATTAAACTTAATACCGGAAAAACCATGATCTGCATAGTGGAAGACGGCGACGCTTTCCAGGTAAACGGAACCGCTATAACACAGTAATTAGCACTGTAAGTATTGCTTTCAAATCGTCATAATATNTTTTCTATGAACAAAAAGCTGAAATGTCTAAAGACATCTCAGCTTTTTAACATAAGGACAACTCGCAAAGCGTGACGGCTGTTGCTTTATTTCTCTCCTAATCCCATTCGATTGATTGCCGAAAAGATCGCTCTCACAGAAGCTCTGGTAATGTTGGAGCTTACGCCAACGCCGTAAGTGACCCTTCCGCTGTCCGCATCAAGCAGATGAATATAGGCCGCCGCCTGGGAATTGGAACCGCTTTGAAGCGCNTGCTCTTCGTANTCCAACACCTTAATNGAAATATCCAATTCATGCATAAGTCCCCGCTGNACNGCGTCAATGGGACCGTTTCCTACNGCCTCAAAAGACTTCTCNNNNCCTGCATCTGTATAGGTGACGAAAACNTTNGTATCAAACTCAGATTGAATTTCACCGCTCANATCATCCACTTTTAGCTTCCGGAAATGAATNGGTTCTTTCTTCTGCAAGTATTCCTGNCGGAAAGCTGCCATNATCTCATCCGGCGAGACTTCTCCCTGCTTCTCCGAAATGCTCTGAATCACATTTGCAAATTCCTTNTGCATTCCCTTAGGNAGCTTAAAGCCAAAATAAGTNTCCATAATAAAGGCCACNCCNCCTTTACCTGACTGTGAATTGATCCTGACAATAGGNTCATATTCCCTGCCAATATCNGANGGATCAATNGGAAGGTAAGGAACCTGCCAAAATTCACTTTTCCGCTCCTTCATNGCCTTAACACCTTTATTGATGGCATCCTGATGAGAACCGGAAAATGCTGTAAACACCANCTTNCCTGCATAAGGGTGTCTGGGATGTATCGGAAGCTTACAGCACCTTTCATAAATTTCAATAATCTCATTAACTTTCTCNATATTCAGTTCCGGATTAACTCCCTGTGAAAACATATTNTATGCNATATTNAATATGTCNACATTTCCGGTCCTNTCTCCGTTTCCAAANAAAGTNCCCTCTACNCGCTCTGCNCCTGCCAGCATGGAAAGNTCNGCGGAGGCCACNCCTGTTCCACGGTCATTATGAGGGTGNACGCTTAAAATAATGCTTTCTCTGTCNTCNAAATGNCGGTTCATCCACTCNATCTGATCCGCNTAAACATTNGGNGTATTCATTTCTACTGTAGACGGCAGNTTGATAATGATCGGNTTTTCTNTGGTCGCTCCCCAGGTTTTCTGCACCGCNGTACAAATCTCCAGTGCNAAATCAAGTTCCGTTCCCGTAAAGCTTTCCGGAGAATATTCTAAGATNATCTTCCCGGGNAACTTCTNTGCACGTTCNTTNACCATCAGAGTNCCNTGAACAGCAATATCNATAATNTCNTCNCTGNTCATCCCAAANACNACATCNCTCTGCAAGGTAGAAGTGGAATTGTAAATNTGNACTATCGCTTCTTTGCATCCTTCAATAGATTCAAATGTCCGGTCAATCAACTCTTCCCGACACTGCGTAAGCACCTGTACCCTTACNTCATCAGGAATCATTTTCCGCTCCACAAGCTGGCGCAGAAAATCAAATTCAATTTGNCTGGCTGCNGGAAATCCNATTTCNATTTCCCGAAATCCCAACCCGATCAAATACTGAAACATTTCAATTTTTTCACTGACCACCATCGGATCNATCAGCGCCTGATTTCCATCACGCAAATCCACNCTNCACCANATNGGAGCNTTCTCAATTTCTTTACACGGCCATTCTCTNTCCGGNTAATTCACTACCGGNTTTTTCCTNTANCGNTTATAATTCAGCATTTTACATCCATGCCTTTCTNNTTATTCACCTAATCCGCTTTCAATTGCCTTTACAAGGGCTTCCAANGCCTGCTCTTCATCTTCNCCGTCACANATAAATTCAATCTCATCNCCGCACTTTACGCAGGCCCCCAGTACACTGAGNACACTNTTNGCATTTGCTGTGTTTTCTCTGAATGTAAANGTAATCANTGANTTNAACTGCATTGCNTCNTTNCATAAAATCCCTGCNGGTCTNAGNTGCAGACCTGTGGGGTTTTTNATNACCACCTTCTGCNTTACCATANCTTTCCCTCCAATCATTCTNTCTNTCANAGCATAATNTTNTGNATNANCTCNGCCANTNTNTTTGCTTCCTCNTCAATCATCTTCTGATCTTTNCCCTCAATCATAACNCGCACAAGCGGNTCNGTTCCTGAAGGNCGGATCANNACTCTTCCNTCNCCCGCAAACTTATCTGTNAGCTTTTGGATNGCATCNGCNATNTCNGGATATTCCATATATCTTTCTTTCTTGTGATTCGGNACTTTNGCATTTACNAANGCTTGAGGAAGTACTTCCATAATCGATGCAAGCTCNGACAATTTCTTTCCGGTTTCAACCATTACCTTNAGAAGATGTAANGCACTGAGNAGTCCATCACCTGTAGTGTTCTCTTTCANGAANATAATATGTCCGGATTGTTCTCCTCCCAGACTTGCNCCNATNTCCTTCATNCGNTCAAGAACATANCTGTCACCNACNTTNGTCTGTTCCATATGAATGCCNTTCTTTTCCGCCATNAGGAAAAANCCNAGGTTNCTCATAACAGTNGCCACNATCGTATCATTNGCNAGCTCNCCATTTTCNTTCATGTGNTTACCCACAATNGCCATGATCTGATCGCCGTCAACAATATTNCCCATCTCATCCACAGCCANCAGACGNTCTGCATCGCCGTCAAAAGCNAGCCCTATATCCGCCTTCTCGAATACGACTCTTGCCTGAAGCTCCTGCATNTGNGTNGANCCNCANTTTGCATTAATGTTGGTTCCGTCAGGCATNTTATGAATNGCNACAATNTTTCCGCCCAGCTCTCTAAGCGCTTCCACAGAAGTATAATACGATGCTCCTTCTGCACAATCCACCACAATCTTAAGACCTGTCAGATCCACATTTACCGATTGAATAGAGTGATTGATATACTCCTCTCTGGAATCTGTCCGGTATTTTATTTTTCCAACGTTTGACCCAATAGGGAACTTAATCCCATTCATATCACTCTTGATAATTGCTTCAATTTCGTCCTCCAATGTATCAGGAAGTTTATAGCCGTTACCATCAAAAAACTTAATTCCGTTAAACTCTACCGGATTGTGTGAGGCTGAAATAACAACTCCGGCATCTACTTTGTATTTTCTTGTCAGATAGGCTACTGCAGGTGTCGGAATAACACCTACATAAACAGCGTTTGCGCCTACCGAACAGATGCCTGCCATAAGGGCATTTGCCAACATATCACCTGAAATTCTGGTATCACATCCTACCATGATTGTCGGTTTATGCATGTTTTCTTTCGTAAGGACAAAGGCGCCAGCCTGACCGAGCTGCATTGCCAAGAGAGGAGTTAATTCATCATTTGCCACACCTCTTACGCCGTCTGTTCCAAATAATCTGCTCATTCTTTCTTTTACTCCTTTCGACTACTGCTCTTCAGGCTCTGATATATGAAGTGTCACGGTAACCGTCTCACGCAGCCTTACATCATCCGGCAGACCAAAATCTACCTCTACCGTATAAAAGCCGGGCTGCGGCTCATCCATGTTGGTTTCGCGCATCCATTTTGCAACATCTACTGTACCTGTAATATTTTGCGCCTGTAACGTTCCAACATCTCTTGACAAACCGATCACTTCTATTATGAAGCTTTCATCCAGTTCTGAAATACTCGCAACGCATCCTTCGGGAATATTGGTCATTTGAACTCTTTCTCCCCGAATCTCCAGCCTTTTAGAGATTTCAACTTCAATAGGGACTGTAACCTCGCGTATTGCCTCCGCCGAATCAACCAGGAACACATTATCCGGTAAATACTGCCTCAAATCAATCTCCTTCACCAGACTTTCTGTCAATCCGCTAATATCCAGTGCCTCTGCCGGCACATCAATTGCAGAAATGTTTCTGAGTGCACTTGCCTTTCCGCCGATAACGACATTTTCACCATTGCCCACGATCTCTCCAGTGGCATGATATCCCTGCGACGGTGTTCCGGTAATGCTGTAATTTACAGGAACAGACAGAGTCTGCCAAATGCTTACCTTTACGCCTATTAACCGGATATTCTGCGTAATCCTCTCATCACTTACGATTTGATCTTCCGCGTCATACAATTTAATCTCTGCATTGGTAACAATATCACCAGTCATTCCTTCCACATTCACATCAACCACAGCTTTCGCCACCTGGTCAATAACTGATTCCGGACCGGTAAGCCGTACAAGATTCTGATCGGTTGTAACTTCTCCGATCAAATAACCATCCGCCACCTCCCCGGACGTAGACGTTTTCAGCGCCAGAGACTTAATCTTCTCATTCTCTATTTTAAGTTTAACTGTATCAATACTTCCCGTAATGCTGCTGATGTCCCTATTTGACCTGTCTGTAGTCAATTTGATTGCTATCGTATCAAGACTGCTGATATCTCTCACATCCGCAGTCGCTATGATGTTCTCATCCTTTAATTCACTGATCGTAGACCGGGGCGCTCTCACCACTACTCTGCTGATCATATCCGTTCCATCGAGCACCTCATATACCTGACCGGACTCTGTGATCAAATCCGTATTCAGTAATGTAACAGGAATATTATAGTAGGATTGAGGAACCGTAGGATTGTTTACCGTGTTAACCACCAGCCAAAGGATTACAGCCAACAAGACTGATGCCAGTTTAAGGCCAATATTGCGTGTCAATTTATTTTTCACCTTTTGACCTTCCCTTCCACAGAATCCTCTTCCGGCTCTCCTCCTCCGGCTTATTCTGTATTGTTTTCAATTTTTCTTTTAATTTTTCTCCGTCTAAACTCCGTTCCAGCTTTCCGCCATATGCCACACTGATCTTACCTGTCTCCTCCGAAACGATCACCGTAAGAGAGTCCGTAGCTTCCGAAATTCCCACACCAGCCCTGTGCCTTGTTCCTAAATCCTTGCTGAGTGCCATATTATCAGAAAGCGGAAGGTAGCAGGTTGCAGATACAACCCGATTTCCTCTAATGATCACAGCACCATCGTGGAGCGGCGTATTGTGTTCAAAAATATTGATAAGAAGCTGACTTGTCACAATACCATCCACATCGATTCCCGTTCTCTCATATTCATCCAACGGTTGATTCTGCTGTACAACAATAAGGGCACCGGTTTTCACCTTGCCCATCTCTACGCACGCCTTTGCTATCTCATTAATTGTCTTATCTGAAAATCTTCCCTCCGCCGGATTCTTTCCCAACTCAAACGGCATAATGGAAGTGATAATATTTTTTCTTCCTATCTCTTCAATTGCCTTACGCAGCTCCGGCTGCAATATAACCACCACAGCCGTCACAGCCACTCCAAACATATTTTGTACAATCCAAAGTATTGTATTCATTTCAAAATATGCCGCCACAAGAATGAAAACTGCTATGACAAGGATTCCCTTTAAAAGTGACCATGCTCTCGTATTCTTGATCCAGACCAATATTTGATAAAGCAGAAATGAGAGGATGACAAGCTCTGCAATATCTGTCCATCTGATACCTGAAACTCTCGACAGGTATGTTTCTACAATTTCAAAATTTTGTAACATTCAACTATTCCCCGTCATCAAATTATTAATTTTTCTCCCTATCTCCTCGACTGCCCCGAACTGCTTCTTTTTCTGGGGGTATTGATTCTCTTCACAGTTTTTGCCGGTGTTGCCACTGTAATCTTCGGCACAGCCTTTACATAATAATAATATTCATCATCTTCAAACTGAACCTTTTCCACTCTGCTGTAATTCAGATGAAATACAAAGAATTCCAAAATTTTAACAATCAGTATAGAAAAAACAGTTCCTATAAAAATGCCCACAATCGACACATTCGTATCAAACATCAAATCTCCCACCAAAAGAATCATAACATTGACAATCGCTCCCGCTATCATTGCAATTGTCCACGCATAATCAATGGATAACCTCCTGATCATATAAACAACAATGATGGTAACCGCAAACGCTGCTATTGTAAGCACCATTTCCTTATTGTCCAATAGTCCATCGATTACAAACCGGAATCTGGTTGTTATATCTTCCGCTTCCATGCCGGACAGTACTGTCGTACTGTCTGCCACATAACCGATCAGATAGCTGACGATGACTCCGCATCCCACTGAGACAACTGATGCAGGAGTTCCGATCAGTCCCATTGCAAGGGGTATCACATAGGGAATCTTAAGTACGAAGCATATAGGCAAAAGCACCACTACCAGCGTATCTTTAGGTGAGAATCTGAAGTAAAGCAGAAACATCACAATAAATAAAACCAGTGTAACCGCCGCACACTCAAGTGACAGTGCATAAAAATGCATCATAATAAATACCGCTGACACAAATACTATAAAATTCATTGGCATAAATGAACACATCAATGCAACAATCAGCACTATGGAAATATTATCAAGCCTGTGCATATAGCCTACCCTGCTGTTGATCATCATCAAAGATACCAACGCCAAGATCAGCTTCAACAAAGGCTTTAAATAAATCTCGTATTTGTTTATAAAGTTTTTAATGTATTGTTTTGCAACCAATAATGTTGTCATATGGTCATCCTCGTTATTTCTCATACATGCCTGAAAGCTTTTTCAAATTATCATAATAATGCTTCAGNCTCTTTTTTGCTCTGCTATATCTGCTCGCAAACATCACATACGAAATCACAGCGTATGCGCCTATCNTGCAAAGATACAAAATAATTACATTTTTGCCAAACGCCAGAAGATCCATGCTNTAGATATTCTGCATCAATTCTTCAAAATTGTAAAATAAATACACTGCAAAAAGCGCAAAAAATGAGATTGTAGCGGCAATCACTGATTTTAAGACCTGAAANCCNATATAATCGCCCCTGAAATAGTGAATTATGGAAATATCCTTTTTGCCTTCATGTCCNTCATAGGATGCCATTCTGGTCATAAGAATGACTTTCTCTTCNTTTATCATACCTCTGCCTTTCGACTACTGCTGCTCGTGCAGGAAATGCATTCTGTCGCCGCTGCGNCTGCTTGANCTCTCTCCTCCAAATGACTCCTGCGGCTTATTCTGATTAACAATTCCCTTAAAATCCTTTGTCACCTGCGNTTTACACTTTTCGCAAAAACGTCCTGANCGNATNAANGCTCCANANCCNTCACAAGGTATNTTNATCGGAGAATTNTCTGACAATTCCAGNCGTTCNTCNTGNATCCANCTGCGGATCTGNTTGGGNTCCACATCNCANNCCTCTGNNACCTCTGNNATNTCNACTCCCGGATTATCCCGTACGTANTTCCGAACCTCCTGGAACTTCTCCTCCAATTCCTCCCGACACTTTTGACACGTGATCGGACCACTTATATAATTGAATAATTTCCCACATTTTTTACAATTGCGTACGTTCATATGAATACCTCCTGCATCTATATGCCTCTCCCAATGGTTAATGTTATAAAGAACACCCTCCCTATACCGGCGTCTTTTAAAACCTTCGTCATGGAGTCTATGGTGCTGCCGGTGGTATAGATGTCATCTATAATAACAATCGTATTTAATTTTACATCATTTTGACAGATTTTGAAAGCCCTTTTCAAATTATTTTGCCTTTCCGCGTGACTTAAGTCTTTCAGCGGCTGTGTCCGAAAATTCCTTTTGATCAATTGCTCCCTGACCGGGATTCCCGAATGCTTTGAAAGCTCTCTTGCAATCAGTGCCGCTTGATTATAGCCTCTGCTTCTCATCCTTGATGAGTGAATGGGAACCGGTATCAGCGCATCTGGTCTTAACATCTTCAGCCAGCCTGCTTTCTTTTCGTATAAATCCTTTCCATAAAAAGCTGCGTATTCTGTTCTTCCTGCATATTTGAATCGATAAACAGAATCTGACATACTGCCGTAATCGTAAAGAGATATCCCCGAATCAAAAAAATGTCTTTTCTTTTCACAGTCACCACAGTATTCTTTCTCTTCCTTTTTTAATTGTTTTCCACATTTCAGGCAGTATGGTTCTTTGATATAAACAATTTTATCTCTGCATTTTTCACAAATTCCCTCTCCCGGGCTGTCTGTCACCTCATCGCAGACCACACATCTGGATGGAAAAAGATAATCTAACGGATTGATTCTAATATTCTTCACCTGTCCTTTCCTCTATCTCTTTAATCCGGTCGCACAAGCTGCTATATCGCTTATGCTGTTTTTCATTATGTATCATCTCACGAACTGTATCGCTACTGCCCAGAATCGTAACGCATCTCCTGGCGCGAGTCACTGCCGTGTATAATAAATTTCTGTTGAAAAGCATTTTAGGTCCCGAAAAAAGCGGAAGAATCACTGCCGGATATTCACTTCCCTGGGATTTATGGATTGTCACGGCATATGCAAGTTCCAGCTCATCCAGCTGCGAAAAGGAGTACTCTACTCTCTTTCCCTCATCAAACTCAACAACCATAAGCCGAACTGTTTCCCTAATTTCCTTCACAATTCCCATGTCCCCGTTGAACACTCCCATTCCCTTGTCGATGGGAATGCCATAGCGGCTTACAATCTCCCATGGAATCTGATAATTATTTTTGATCTGCATAACTTTATCGCCTTCCCGAAAGAGTCTTTCCCCTGCAAGATGCTCCCTTTTGGAGGAATCTGGCGGATTAAGATATTGCTGCAAGATACCATTAAGCGCTATTGCTCCAAGATTTCCTTTTCGCATGGGGGTCAGTACCTGAATATCCCAGGGTCTTGCTTCCACATAAGCCGGAAGCTTTTCACGAATCAACTGTATCATGTGTTTATAGATCACATTCACATCTTTTCTTTCCAAAAAGAAAAAATCCCGGCTCTTATTATTCAGCTCAATGTCCAGCCCCTGGTTGATTTTATGCGCATTGACCACAATATCGCTTTCCCCTGCCTGACGGAATATNGTCTTCAGGATCACAACCGGNAANNCNCNGCTCTCAATCAGATCATGCAAAATCTGCCCCGGTCCTACACTGGGAAGCTGATCCACATCTCCTACCATGATCAGACGGGTTCCCACACTGACAGCGGCAAGNAGTGANTTAAAAAGATGAATATCTACCATGGACATTTCATCAATNATAATAACGTCNGCTTCCAGTGGNTTTTCTTCATTTCTTTCAAATTGTGCGCTTCGCCCCTCCTCCANNGCNCCATTTATNTCCAAAAGCCTGTGAATCGTGCGCGCTTCATACCCTGTGGCTTCCGTCATGCGCTTTGCCGCTCTTCCGGTAGGCGCTGCCAGAAGAATATCCAGTCCTTCCGTCTCGAAAAAGCGGATAATGGTATTGATTGTTGTAGTTTTTCCTGTTCCCGGTCCTCCCGAAAGAATCATCAAGCCTGATTTGACACTCTCAAGCACTGCCTGCTTTTGCAATTCATCCAGCACAATTCCCTGCTCCTGTTCCAAGACACGAAGCAATTGTTCCAGTCGTGCCTCTTGAGCAGGCAAAAATTCCTCTTCCATTTTGACATTCAGGTCGTGAAGCATCCTTGCGCAGGCAAGCTCTGCATAATAATACGACGAGGCATATACCTTTACCTCTTCTTCCTTTCGCTTCATGACTATCTTTTTGTCCATTGCCAGATTACCAAGCTGGGAAGATATAATCTCTTTCTCCACCTCAAGCATTGCTCCGGCTCTTTCTTCAAGTATATTTTCCGGCAGATAAATATGCCCTTCCGCAGATGCCTGTAGCAGTGAATAGAGTATTCCACTTCTGACACGATACTCAGAATCGGCACATATTCCGGTCTTTATCGCTATCTCATCCGCTATTTTAAAACCAACACCATCAATATCTTCTGCCAGGCGATACGGATTTTCTCTCATAATGCCATACAAAGCCATTCCATACCGGTTGAAGATTTTTATGGCAAGCGTATTGGATATTCCATATTGCTGCAGGAATACAAATGCTTCCCGCATATCCCTTTTTTCGATCATCTGCTGGCCGATTTCCTGAGCCTTATGCAGACTGATTCCTTTTATTTCTGCCAACCTCTCCGGTTCCTCCTCAATCACCCGAAAGGTATCATCACCAAATTTTTTGACAATCCTTGCTGCAAGAGCTTCACCGATTCCCCTAATCGCACCAGAACCCAGATAGCGTTCCATACCTATTGCATCGTCTGGCGTGCCGACACGGATACCTTCTACCTTAAATTGATGACCATATACCGGATGCTCCACATATTCTCCTGTAAGCTCCAGCATTTCACCGGCTTCCACTGACTGGAAGGTTCCTACACAGACCAGCTCATCTCCCGCCACATCGAACGAAATCACAGTATATCCATTTTCCTTATTTTGAAAAATAATGTGATCAACATATCCTCTGACTGTCTCCAAATTATACCTCCATGTAAAAAAACTGCCAAAAAAGACGGTAATCCGTCTTATTCTGGCAGCCTACTATATACTTTATCAAATACATTTACAGACCGTAATTGCGCTTCATCTGTTCATATAACGTCTGTGCAAGTCCAAGTCCCTGAATCTCAGTGGACGTNGCTGCCAGATCCTGAATGGCATTATCTTTAAAATAATCTAACATACTGTTACTTTTATCGATGCTGTTTTCATCTCTCCAACAGTCTACTGTCTTCTGCATTTCCTTGAAAACCTGCTCCAAGAAATATGCTTCAAACTGNTTACAGGCATCCAACAGCTCATCATCGGTTGCCTGAGAATAATTCGTGCTGCTGATTGTTTCTTTCAGTTTCGTTTCCGCCGTATTTTGACTTTGTATATAATCTGCATATGCAGAAGAAAATCCGCCTATACCATCCATACACTTAAATCCTCCCTAACAACTACCTCTTAAGGTTGTTTGCCGTCTGCATCATTTCATCAGTAGTCGTGATCGCTTTAGAGTTCATCTCATATGCACGCTGTGCAACAATCAAATTAACCATCTCATCCGCTACCTGTACATTAGAGCCTTCCAGATAGCCTTGACGAATCTTACTTGGAACCAGGTTCCTGTTTGTAGCCTCATTCAGCGCTTCTCCACTGGCCGCACTGACTGCCCACATGGTATCTCCTGTTCTCACAAGACCTCCCCGGTTATTAAATTGATACAATCCAATCGTCATACCCAGAGACTGGGGTACATTGTTTGCATCCGGATAGCAGATCGTTCCGTCTGCGGTTACTGTTACTTTGTTTGTAACATAATTTGAATTCAGTGTAATCGTCCGTCCTGTTGTGCTAAGTACCGGAAGTCCGTCCTGATTGGTCAGAATCATACCTCCCGCTCCATTCGTTGCCCAGGTAAAGTCACCGTTCCTCGTATAATATGTATTTCCGTCAGCTCCCTGAATTGCAAAATAACCGTCACCTTCAATCGCAAATGAAGTATCACTGTTCGATGCCAGCATCGGTCCCTGAGTTACTATGGAATTAATCGAGGATGTCCGCACACCTAATCCTACCTGAGAACTGGTCGGTTTCGGATCTCCGTTGGCCGTTGTTGTCGCCGTCTGAAGTGTCTGATAAAGCAATGACTTAAATTCCGCAACCTGTGCCTTATATCCTACCGTATTTACATTAGCAAGGTTGTTTGCAATCGTATCCACATTAGTCTGCTGAGCATTCATACCCGTAGCAGCTGTCCATAAACTTCTAACCATCAAATGCCTCCTTAAATTCTACCAAGCTGATTTGCAGCTATGTCCAGTGTTCCATCAATTGTTGTAATAATTTTCTGATTGCTTTCATATGCCCTGGAAACAGTAATCATGTTTACCATTTCTGTAACAACAGACATATTGGCAGTTTCCAGATAACCGGAGTAAACCTGTGCAGGTGCTTCCGTCTCTACCGCACCTTCAATGGGTTGAAAATAATTCTCTCCGTAATGCTCCAGATAATTATAATCCTCAAAATCCGTGACCTGAATGGTTGCAACCACCTGATCATCTTGTATGATCTGACCGCTGATATTAATCTGTGCCTCCTTTAAAGGATCGATTTCAATAGGCTGACCATCTTCACCCAAAACCGGATCACCGTCTCTGGTAACCAGACGTCCTTCCTGTGTCAGTGTAAAGTTACCGTCTCTGGTATATTTCACAGATGTTTCCCCTGCTTTATTGGTAAATTCAACAGCAAAAAATCCTCTGTCCGTCAATGCGAGATCATACGTATTCCCGGTGGTTTTAATCGGTCCCTCACTGAAATCCGTATAACCCTCTCCAATTTTAACTCCCGGATTATTCACCCCTATCCGTCTTGCAAGACGATTACCCTCTGATATATCTTTGATCTTATAAGCAAGAACGCTGTCAAAGGACTGGCTGGTCGCTCCCTCTTTCTTAAATCCATTGGTATCTGCGTTAGCCAGGTTATTGGTCAGCACATCCATCCGGTGCTGCTCATTAATCATGCCTGTATAGGCAGTGTACAGTCCTTTTACCATATAAACACCTCTCCATCAGACCATCGCCTGATCCTTTATTCTTCTTTATAACCGGCAAGGAATTCTACATATTTTCCTGTACCGATTGCAACAGCTGTCATCGGATCCTCCGCTGTCATGGTATTGATTCCTGTCTTCTCAGCGATCAAGTCCTCCAACCCGCGAAGCAGGCTGCCTCCTCCTGTCAGAACAATTCCCCGGTCAGCAATATCCGCTGCCAGTTCCGGAGGAGTCTTCTCCAATACGCTGTGAATGGTCTCNATAATCTGTGCAGTGGTTTCTTTCAGAGCTTCCTCCGTTTCTTCGGAAGATACCTTGACTGTCTTCGGAAGCCCTGTCACCAGATTACGTCCTCTGACATCCATGTAATCCACCTCAACACGTTTGAAAGCGGAACCAATCTTAATCTTAATATCCTCTGCTGTTCTTTCACCGATCAGCAGATTGTGCTTTTTACGCATATACCTAACAAGCGCTTCATCAAAATCATCACCTGCGATCTTGATGGAGGCGCTGACTACTGTTCCTCCAAGAGAAATCACCGCAATATCCGATGTTCCTCCGCCAATATCCACGATCATGTTTCCGCAGGGTTTCGAAATATCAATTCCTGCGCCGATTGCAGCAGCGATAGGTTCTTCAATAATGGAAACCTCTCTTGCTCCTGCCTGAAGAGTTGCATCCTCAACGGCCTTCTTTTCCACTTCTGTAACACCGCTGGGAACGCACACTGCAATTCTGGGTTTGCGGAAGGTCTTCTTTCCCAGAGCCTTCTGAATAAAATACTTCATCATCTGCTCTGTCACTTTATAATCAGAAATAACTCCCTGACGCAGAGGACGAACCGCTACAATGTTACCCGGTGTCCTTCCCAGCATCAGTCTTGCATCCTCTCCAATTGCTTTGATCCGATTGGTGTCTCTATCGAAAGCTACAACCGAGGGCTCTTTTAACACAACTCCTCTTCCTCTGATGTAGACTAAAATGCTGGCTGTTCCCAAGTCAATTCCGATGTCTGTATACTGCATTACCATATCCCCTTTCTATGCATTCTGCTATCCGTATATTATAATAAATTCAATAATCAGGCACATATACGAATTATTATAACCCATCAAAATGCATTGTCAAAGGGATTTCATAAAAAATTAACAAAATTCTGATGAAAAAAACGAACGCAGAAATAAGAACGGTTCCTTCCGTCTTATCTGCTGCGTCCATGCTCTGAATTATTTATCGGTACTTCTCCAGATTTTCTTTATACTTTTTCAGCATTTTTTTCACATACTGTCCCGTATAGGATTCCGGTGCTTCCGATACCTCCTCCGGTGTGCCACAGGCAACTACGGTTCCGCCCCTGTCACCGCCATCCGGACCCATGTCAATGATATAATCTGCCGTTTTGATCACATCCAGATTATGCTCGATCACTACTACCGTGTTCCCTCCATCCGCCAGCCTGTGAATTATTTCCACCAGCTTATGCACATCTGCGAAGTGCAGTCCTGTAGTCGGCTCATCTAAAATATAAATGGTGTTTCCGGTACTTCTTCTGCTCAACTCCGTGGCAAGCTTAATTCTCTGGGCTTCCCCTCCGGACAAGGTTGTGGACGGCTGACCTAATTTTACATAAGAAAGTCCTACATCATTTANCGTCTCAATCTTTCGCCGGATAGAAGGAAGATTTTCAAAGAAAGGAACTGCCTCCTCCACGGTCATGTCCAGAACATCATAAATATTCTTTCCTTTGTATTTTACATCCAGAGTTTCTCTGTTATAACGCTTGCCGCCGCATACTTCACAGGGCACATACACATCCGGGAGAAAGTGCATTTCAATCTTAATGATACCGTCTCCGCCACAGGCCTCACATCTCCCGCCCTTCACATTGAAGCTGAAACGCCCCTTNTTATAGCCTCTTGCCTTTGCATCGGGAGTTCCGGCAAACAAATCCCGGATCATATCAAACACGCCGGTATAAGTAGCTGGATTGGATCTGGGCGTCCTTCCGATGGGAGACTGATCAATGTTAATCACTTTATCCAGTTTCTTAATTCCTGTAATATTTTTATGCTTACCGGGAATGGTCCGCGCACGGTTTAATTCTTTTGCCAGACGCTTATAAAGTATCTCATTGACCAGCGAACTTTTGCCGGATCCGGATACNCCTGTGACACAGGTAAATACACCGGTAGGAATATTTACCGTAATATTCTGCAGATTATTTTCCGCNGCTCCGGTGACCGTCAGCCAGCCTTTGGGCTTACGGCGTTTTTCCGGTACAGGTACTTGTATCCTTCCACTTAGGTACTGCCCNGTAATGGAATCTTCCGCNTTCATGATCTCTTCGGCATTCCCCTGCGCGATTACTTCACCGCCATGGGATCCTGCCCCCGGACCGATATCCACAATGTAATCCGCTTCCAGCATAGTATCCTCATCATGTTCTACCACGATCAATGTNTTNCCTAAATCCCTAAGATTTTTCAGGGTATTAAGAAGCTTATCATTATCCTTTTGGTGCAGACCAATGCTGGGCTCGTCCAAAATATAGCAAACCCCCACCAATCCGGAACCGATCTGGGTAGCCAGACGAATTCTCTGAGCCTCTCCTCCTGAAAGCGTACCTGTCGCGCGGGCCAGAGAAAGATACTCCAATCCNACATCAATCAAAAATCCGACTCTCGCATTNATCTCNTTAAGTACCTGTTTNCCNATCAGCATCTGNTGATTGGAAAGCTTCATCTCTTTTAAGAAGGCATACAGATCCCGGATNGACATGGAAGTGATCTCATAAATATTCTTATCACTTACCGTNACAGCCAATGATTCCTTTTTCAGNCTCATACCGCCGCACTCTTTNCAGGGGGTAATGCGCATGTAAGTCTCATACTCCTGCTTAATNATATCAGATCCTGTCTCCCGNTATTTNCTTTCCATGTTGCGGATCAGACCCTCAAAAGCTACCGGGTANACCCCNTCACCNCTCTGTCCNTTATAATGGACNTTTACCTGTCTNCCATCCGTTCCNTGAATNAGCATATGATAAATCTTTTCCGGNAGNTNCTCNATCGNNGTATCAAGACTGAAGTNATATTCTTTCGACAANGCCTGCAAAAGAGCATTNGTAAAACTTCCCGGCTCACTGCTGGACTGCCAGCCCATCACTTGAATAGCTCCCTGGGTAATGCTGAGGGACTTATCCGGTATCATCAGTTCCGGGTCAAATTCCATCTTATAGCCAAGNCCAAAACAAGTCGGACAGGCTCCAAAGGGATTATTAAAGGAAAAGCTTCTGGGCTCGATCTCACTGATACTGACACCGCAATCCGGACAGGCAAAGCTCTGGCTGAAATTGATCGTCTCTCCGTCAATCACATCCACCATCAAAAGTCCTTCCGCCAGATCAAGCACATTCTCAATGGAATCGGTAAGCCTTCGCTCAATTCCCGGCTTTACCACCAGCCTGTCCACAACAATTTCAATATTATGCTTTATGTTTTTATCTAATTTAATTTCTTCCGTCAATTCATAAAGACTGCCGTCTACCCGGACACGAACATAACCGCTTCTTTTGGCACGGTCAAATACCTTTGCATGTTCACCTTTTCTGCCCCGGACCACCGGCGCCAGCAGCTGGATCCTTGTCCCTTCAGCAAGCTCCATAACCTGATCCACCATCTGATCTACGCTCTGCCGCCTGATCTCCCTGCCGCATTCCGGGCAATGGGGAATACCGACTCTGGCATAAAGCAGCCGGAAATAATCATAAATTTCCGTTACCGTTCCCACCGTAGAACGGGGATTTCGGTTGGTTGATTTCTGATCAATGGAAATTGCCGGTGAAAGCCCTTCAATCTTTTCCACATTGGGTTTTTCCATCTGTCCGAGAAACTGTCTTGCATAAGAAGACAGGGATTCCATATACCTTCTCTGTCCCTCCGCATATATGGTATCAAAAGCAAGCGAAGATTTCCCNGAACCGGAAAGACCGGTGAAAACCACCAGCTCATTCCTCGGAATATCTACATCAAGATTGTGCAAATTGTGTTCATTTGCCCCCCTGATCTTAATGTATTCCCGCGGACGCATTCTGGGTACCTCAACATGTTTATCCGATAATTTCATATCTCTCTTCATTTCCTTTCTTACGTGTTTCTTCTATAAATAAATATCAACTCTTTTTTCGATCCTCGTCTTCCAGCTCTTTCAGNTTTTTCTTAAGNTCCGCCATCTTATCCCGCAGTTCTGCTGCCGCTTCAAAATTCAAATCCGCCGCTGCTTTTTTCATTTGCTTTTCAACCTGCGAGATNAGCTTCTCCAGTTCCTTTCTGCTCATGGATTCCGGATCNTTTTCAAACTGAAGTTCTTCCTTAGCAAGCACTTTGGAAATACTGATCAGATCCCTGACTGCCTTTTTGATGGACTGCGGCGTGATATTATTCGCTTCATTATACTTTTGCTGCAGGGCACGGCGTCTGTTTGTCTCATCGATTGCNGCANGCATGGANTCGGTCATCTGATCCGCNTACATGATCACATGTCCTTCCACGTTTCTTGCCGCACGCCCAATAGTCTGAATTAATGAGGTTTCGGAGCGCAGAAATCCTTCTTTATCNGCATCCAGAATTGCAACCAGNGATATTTCCGGAATATCCAANCCTTCACGCAGAAGATTAATACCTACCAGTACATCAAAAACATCCAGTCTCATATCCCGGATNATTTCTGCTCTCTCCAATGTATCCACATCCGAATGAAGATACTTTACCCGGATTCCCACATCNTTCATATAATCCGTCAGGTCTTCCGCCATCCGTTTGGTAAGGGTGGTTACCAGAACCTTGTTATGTTTTGCTGTCTCTTTGTTAATTTCCGTCACCAGATCATCAATCTGCCCCTCCACGGGACGCACTGAAATTTCAGGATCCAAAAGCCCGGTAGGACGGATAATCTGTTCTGTNCGCAAAAGCTCATGATCCCGCTCATAAGCNGCAGGCGTTGCCGATACAAACATCATCTGATCAATGTGATCCTCAAATTCTCCAAAACATAAAGGCCGGTTATCAAGGGCGGACGGAAGGCGGAAACCATAATCCACNANNGTNGTCTTCCGGGACCGGTCACCGGTATACATGGCTCCAATCTGGGGAATGGTCATATGAGACTCATCAATAATAATCAGATAATCGTCACCGAAATAATCCATCAGGGTATGAGGCATTGATCCNGCCGGCATACCGGCAAGATGCCTGGAATAGTTTTCAATTCCNGAGCAGAAACCTGTCTCCCTGAGCATTTCAATGTCAAAGTTTGTCCGCTCTGAGATNCGCTGTGCCTCCAANAGCTTGTCTTCACTTTTAAAATANCGGATACGTTCCTCAAGCTCCACCTCAATATTCTTACAGGCNGCATTAATCTTTTCCTGAGGCACNACGTAATGNGACGCCGGNAAGATTGCTATATGNTCCAANGTAGCATGNACCTGTCCGGTAAGAGGATCNGTCTCAGCAATCCGGTCGATCTCATCTCCAAAAAATTCTATACGAATCAGATGATCTCCGCCCTGAGCCGGATAAACCTCCAGCACATCTCCCCTGACCCGGAAGCATCCTCTTTCAAGATCCATATCATTTCTGTCATATTGAATATCAATCAGTTCCCGTATCACCTGATCCCTGTCCTTGGTCATTCCGGGACGCAGCGAAACAATCATCTCCTGATAATCGTCCGGGCTTCCNAATCCATAAATACATGANACACTGGCAACCACNATNACATCCCGCCTCTCTGAAAGAGAGGCTGTAGCTGACAGACGAAGCTTATCNATCTCNTCATTGACTGANGAGTCCTTTGCAATATAAGTGTCAGAGGAAGGCACATATGCCTCCGGCTGATAGTAGTCGTAATAGGACACAAANTACTCCACCGCNTTCTCAGGNAAAAATTCCTTAAATTCACCGTANAGCTGTCCTGCCAGCGTTTTATTGTGAGCTATGATCAACGTAGGCTTATTCAGCGCNGCAATCACATTGGCCATAGTGAATGTCTTACCGGAACCGGTAACTCCCAGTAATGTCTGAAATTGATTNCCCTGCTTAAANCCCTCCACCAAATCCGCAATTGCCTGNGGCTGGTCTCCGGTGGGTTTATATTCTGATACAAGCTTAAAATGATCCATAATAACTTCTCCTGCATAATTTAAGCATTGCCGCTCTGTTTCGTATCTATTCCGTGTGTTATTATAGCAGACCCCAATCAAAAAGTACAGAACAAAATCGAACTTTTGTTCTGTACTTTTCTATTCAATATATATTAGGATTTAGTTCGAAAAATCTATAACAGCATTTTCATAACAAATGTCCAAATCAACTGATGTTGATATACCCGGAACAACTCCATTACTCGAAAACTGCCATCCCCATATGGGACGCCCTACGTTAGGCAAATACTTTTTGTCAGGCAGCATCNCGAATGTTTTAGCGGCACTTGATGGATACCTGGCAATCCAAAGCGGACAANCGAACTGCTCAAAGTCAAACCAATTTTCTTTGTACACATAAAGCCCTGTATAAATTCCAAATTTGTATCCGGCTTCTGTAATAACCTTTTCTGCTGCTTTTATACAAGCTGTAAGCTTTATCTTGCCGAGCCTTTTTAATGTATCCCGGTTTTCCACATCCCACCAGACTATACATTTCAAATCATGCCTTTTCAGTAATTCAATGACCTGCTTTGCCTCATCTACTGCTGCCTGTTCTGTCGTTGCATATGTATATTTATATACACTTATTGGAATGCGCTGCCTTCTGCATCCATCTACATTTGCACCAAATTGGCTATCTATTATTCCATGTTTTCGTATGCTCCGCAGAATGGCAAATTGACAGCCTGCGTTTTTTACCTGATCCCATGCAATCACTCCCTGATTATCAGATACATCGATTCCTTTCCACATGTCCCAACCTCCCGCATAACTTATCNCCGCTTATAATTCTGCCATCATTCGAAAAGTCTTTATCTCAGTCCGGAAACTCTATTCCATACTCTTTTTTCAACAATGGAAAAAGNTTATTTATGTATGCAAGCTCTTTATTCCTTTTGCAGTCACAGTATTCTCTCAAAAGAGCATTCACCGGATTTTCACTTTTCCTCAATTCAATTACAATTTCACCATTTTGAATCCCAATNATCGATGCAATTCTCGGTTCCGTAAACACAAACTTTGCGCCTTCTTTCCCATTACATGCTGCAATATTCCGCTCTACTCTCTGCCTTATCTTTTCAAACGCATAGCTGTCTGTACATACGGACAGACCGCCTCTCGCACCTTCAAACTTTCGTCCCCATAAATCTTTATAATTATCCAATACTGCCAATAAAATTGCTCTTTCCTCTTCCGTGAAAATTTCATTCAGCACTTCGGCCTGCGATGTTTTCAGCAGAACATCAAAATTCAGCTTTGCATTTGACACCTTTGTTCCNGTTGCTGCCTTTTNATGTAATTCCACATCTGTCAATATTTCTTCATTGATGNGNCANGACGAGTAACAAAANTCTGTTGGAACAATTTTNTTNTTTGTATATACATAGGTCTGATAGGCCAACTGCGCAAAAAATGACATCANTTTCNTCTTNAANANATTTTCCAATCGTTNACCGTACTTCTCCACAATTTCTTTTGCAACACCTTTCGCCCTTTCAAAATCATNTCCNAANTTCAANTCGCACAANGNCTGGTAAGAAATGCTCAAATTCGTCTGTATNGAAGGNTTNTTTTCNTTNACTATNAACTGATACTTGGGTNANTTGTACAAATTCACTNTTACTTCACTTCCCGCATACCCTTTCATTATTTCTACAGACTCACCAAAAGCACTCTCGCCNGCTTTCATGCAAAACTTTTTTATNATTTCAAAGAAAANNCNNATATCACCTTTTGTTGNAAATGGAGCGGAAACGATNTCCGGATATGCGGATTTTCCNCCAAGCACTTTTCCGCCTTCCGCTTCTATCCNGAAAAAATNATTTTCTCCCCTTTGGAATGCCGCAAGCACCACACTNTTTTTGAAACCTTCCTTAAATTGCATACCGCCGATTTCTAATTCAAATCCTGCTTTTCCCATGTTTCTTCCTCCTTANATTTNTCATTTTCATTTNNCTTTNNCATNTCCGAACAATACAGATTCATGNGATCATCACGGATAAGAAATCCNTAAGCTAATCTGTCTTTATCAACANTNCNAATCNNTTCCAACTGNTCATCCCCGNCCGATTGGTTCTCAATTACGANTTTCTGCCCNATATAATAGNNATTATCATAAATCCGCGGATCAGAATATATTGTTTCTTCCTCTTCATCCTCAANAGAAAGNGGATAAAGCGGAATTAATTGATCCCCTTCTTTTAATGTATAGATCTGCTTCTCAACATCAACAGGTATGATTTCTCTTATTGCATTTTTATCTTCATTTTCATCATCATTTTCAGAAAATTCTATGTACATCATGCAGTATTTCCATTCCCNATCGTCTGCCTCTCTATACAAAATCGGAGAAATATATTTTGTCAGCTCCTTACAGTCAGAAGCTTCTATTAAATATAAAACTTCTCCCTTTATTCCCCAAAAGACAGTTTCCATATCTGCTTTTAAAAACCCATCCAAATCTAAATATGTATCTCCGTCTGCAAAGATAAAAAAGGAATACCCATCTTCTGCAGCATAACTGACCGCAGCATAAGCATTTACGATATGTTCCATCTGATCATCCGCAAGTGGAAGAATAACTTTACCATCCTGCATTTCGGGAACGTTCCAAGTGTATTGATACTCCTTATTGAGATAATCTACATATTCCTTCGTAAATCTGTTATATCCATTACAAAACCGGATCTTTTGGTAAATAACAACAGCTTTTGCTGTTTCCTTCCCTTTGCTGCCAGGCAGAAAGATGCTCAGGCCGCAGGGCTGTTTGGAGTATCCCTGTGAAGCCGTTCTTATGACAAATTGTTCATATGCCTTTTCTATTTCTTCTTTTCCGTTCATTAGAAAGTCAGTCTCCGGGCAAAGCTCCTCACAAAGATTTTCCAATGTCCAAACAAAATCCATCAAATCAACCTGCTCCGGTACATTGCTTATGTTTTGATGATCAAATCCAAGCATCTGCATTCTTTGTTTTCCCAATTTCTGAAAAAACTGATCCTCATCCTCTGCTGTTATAAGGCAATTGTTCACCGCCCCCATTAATTCATCAAACACTTCATGAAATCTGTGAAATGCATTTATATCAACGAGGCTCAATGTAACACTATAATCTACCTTTTCAANGGATCGCTGATACGCAGTAATCATAGCTTCTCCAATCTGCTTCCCGTATGCCTCCGATGTATCATCTGTATTCAGCGATTCCAGCCAACAATAGTCATATCCCTCCTGCGGTTCCAAATCCTCCGATGCAATCAGGTACCCCGCCTTTCCTTCCAATACTGCTGCCAATTCTACATTTCCCATCAAGCAGGCATCCATTGCCACAAAATCCAGCGGATCATCAATTACGGACTTTTCAAATGCTTCTCTGATTTCATCAAGCGTCAAAGAATCTTCTTTAAAGTTCAGGTCACAGCCAAACCCCTGAATCTGGCCTTCGCCATGATTCCAGCATATCAATCCATAATGTTCAGCAGGGTAGGAGCCTATCCCATAATTCAGGAAATCCGCAAGCGTGTCCGCCCTTCCCATATTACGCGCTTTCAGCTCCTGCACCTCCACCTCATCCCTATTTTTCGTAAGGCAGAACCGCCCATAAGAAATATCCTTCATAGGTTCATACTGCCACTGTGNGGCACCTCCGGCTTCAACAACGATACGTATTTTTTCGCCGTCGTCTATCTTATTCAGTGCTTCCGCCATTTCCTCCAAATCCACTGCCGCACATCCATAGTCGCTTTCCAGATCACTTCCATTCATATAGACCATAAGTGTNCAATAGCCCCTTTCCGCCAATGCCGGATAGGTTCTTACTTGTATTCCTTCCTGCCGGATTGTGCCCATAACCAAAGCCGTACCTGCCGCCAATACTGCCATTACACCCTTAAGTTTCCTATACTTTTTTCCCACACTCACCACTTCCTCTCCACCTTCTTTTTCTTATACCAGCTCTTGCATTCAGACGTTTATAATCTGTTCTGATAAACACCCTTTCCGCCCAGACTGCGCATTTTCCGTACTTCCTGATCCGGCTCTACTTTTAACATTTTCTCCGCTTCCTCAAAGCACTCTCTGATAACTTTCTCTCTGGAAATATTGATCAATCTCCTGCCGGATCGGTTTGTCGGAAATGTTTTGTACATTTGTTTTTCAACCTCTGTGATCACCTTCGCAAGATTTCCTTCCGGATTTACATANATATCACGATCCTCTTGGGTCATATCATGGATTTTTTCATTGTAATCAAGTACGCCATTCCTGCTTTCATGAATCTTTTTTATTGCTGACTGTATTTGGCTGTGCAGTTCACTTGCCTCATCATACTGTGCAATTGATTCTCTGATTTTATTTAGCTCATTGTCGCTCTCTCCATTCCCTTCTTCCTGCGTATCCACGATTTTCCGTAGTTGCTCCATAGGCTCATTAAGAACTTCCATGTTTCCTGTTTTGGCACCTGTATTTAAAATATTTTCCGCCTGAGCAAACGCATCCGTCAGAGAAGTNTTCATTTTATTAAATTCTTCCATTGGAATATGGAATTCCTGCATATAACTATCCTGCATGGATTGCAGCATAGAGACGGAATCGTCAATATGAACGATCATCTCCTTTAAATTCCTTTTATTCTCTTCTATGGTATACTCCTCATGCTGATACTTTCTCCAATAGCTCCGACTTGCAGCCGCCTCAATATTTTCAATATCCTTAGATACTGCAGAATCCGAATTAATCGCATCCGCCAAAGCTCCTGTCGGGTTCTGGGATAATGTCTGTCTGCCAATATCCTTAGATACGGTATAAGTTTTGCCCAGCAGCACAATTCCCATTTCCGCATGGAAATTTGCCGCATTGCGGTCTGCGTTAATCTCCAGCTTGATATAATTAATATAAAATACTGACATTGCCCCCTGAATTACTGCGCTTACCGCCTTTAGAACGCCTTCGCCCAGCCTGCCTGCGAAGGTAATCACAGCCCGGGCAACCTCCAGTGCTGCCGTNGCCACTCCGATAGCTGCATAAANCCCTCCCTTGGCCACCTCGTAAGCTCCNATCTCAAGACCNTTTCCTATTGCCACAAAAGCTTTTTTCCACCATGGCGCTCTTCGGATTGCCTCCNCNCAGTCGCTAATNNTGCNATCGAGATAACNTATCTGACCNTATAATTCATTGACATGCTTCTGTGCCCTNGNNATTTCTCTGTTGGCATNATCAATCTTGTCATGCAGTTTCCTTGCNGCCTGATCAATTCTTTGAGTAACTNTCTTCATTTTTTCTGNCAGNCCGGAAGNATCAATCATAANGCAGAACTGAAAAGCTCCNGAATTGAAACTGCTATAGTCNATNTTTAAATGAAGGGAAACCTTCAAAATGGAGAGAAAATTTGTACAGACATCTATNGAGATCAANCCGTTAACAAATANAATGCGTGCCTGAGCNTTNATAATCCCCANAATGTCAACCTTTCCATCAAAGTAGAAGGATACCTCNTTTTTGCTTGCNGNNAGAAAGAAAACCAGTCCNCTTCTCCGTAAATCGACAAACTGNGACATNACACTNTNTGNNGCAATAGGNANCTCCGNGCTTCCCTCCGATACAAAATCTGACGAATCAATNGTCAAAAATCCCANTTTAATGGGNGCCACTCTGGCATANGCAAGTATACATTCTTCCGACTTACGCCACGAAAACAATACCTCAAACCGNGCCTTCAATATTTCAAGAACACCGCAGAAAAAGAGTCCCTGCTCCACAGTATAGTTTCCAAATTTTGTATCAACAGAGGAATAATAAAACTGAGCAGACAGTTCNATATTTCCTTTTTTNTCNATGAAGTAATGACGCATACGCTTTAAATCNGCAAGATCTNTTCCTGCTTCATANCTCGTAAGCTGAATCTGCTNCGGATNCAGTTTTAAGTCAACACTGTNGANCTGACGGTTAAAATGATCCGCCACNGCNCCNACATCNTNNGNNGCAAGTTNTTTNACATCAAACGGATTCATTNTNTGNAAANCNANACCTTTAATCCTGATAAAATCNATGNNAGAANTANNTNNNATNTCTTTTCCTGTCAGATTTTCCAANAGGCTGNTGATTGTCAGTTCGTTAATTANNGCNGCTGAAATNAATTCNGGAACNATTGTTCCTCCTGTTTCACTGAGCATTACCGCCCCGAATATGGCCAGCCGGTTGATATACAGGGTGCTGTACAATCCAAATTCAAGAGTCTTTCCCATCTGAATCATCAGACAGGTATCCCCAATGGACAAAATATCTATTAGTTGTACCGGATTATCTGCATGTGCCAGGGCTGACAGCTTAAACGCTGAATTCGACACACCGCATTCAATCCGAAACTCCATTTCCGGTATCATACTGAACTGAAATGTACCTTTCAGCATGAATTCCAATGCTCTCCCAAACTGCATATACAGAGACAGATCACGGCTTTTTATGTAGTTGGTGTTTATTTCCAGCAGTGTGATCATACCGATAAAACTTTTTTCATCCGCCCCCAAGTATAATTCGGTTTCTTTTACCCCAAACAGCTCATTGATCCCTTTTCCCAGCAGACCCGCTTCATCAAACTCAATTTGCGTATATGTAAAAAAGCTGCACTTTCGCATATCCAAAGGTACTTTGCTGCCTGCTCCCGTATTCTCCATTTCTGTCAGAAGCCACCTGTTTCCCGTTTGCGCATAGAACTTGAATTCCTTTATTCCAAAAAATTCCGCAACGGTGCATAATAAATCCTTCAGTCCCTTTTCCTCTCCGTCATCCTGCCCGCTTTCCTGATCAAATGAAAATGCAAAGAGCAGTGCCGCTCCATCTGTTACTTTTTCCAAACAAAAAAATGTCATTTTATCTTTCACGCTGACTAACATTTTATTTTTGTGATAAAAATAAGTAAGCTCTTTCGGTGCGCAATCCGGAAGCAAAGCATCCACATAGCTACCAGTATTTTCGGGAACTTTATCCTCCAAAAAAGTCAGTGCGTTTGATATTTTCTGCCCGCCCCATTCTATGGTTCCGCCAAGCAGAAGTTCTCCGTCCACTTTGCTTATTTTTATCTTTGCAGGATTCGATAATACCGTTCCTTCTGCCGTTACACTACATGAAATTTTGTTATCTGCCATGGTTTTCCCCCTACTGTTTTTTGGCTTTTTAATCCTCCAAGCCGCTATGTTATTCGACTTGGAGGAAATACGGCAGACCGATTATTGGGCTGCCGGCAGCTCCAGATAGCTGTCAATTGTTTCCAGCGCCATCTTTTCAATAACCTTCTTGCGGTTTGTGTTCCATACGGCAATAGCCACTCTGGATACATCAACAAGCTTTGCTACTGACTCCGGAATCAATCCCGCTGTAAGAATGTTCATCTGAAATGCATACTCAACGATACGCTCTTTTCCGCTTTCTTCCTTTACATAGAGGTAAGCCATATTCAGCTTGATCTCTACGGCGTCAAGGCCCTTTTTCTTTGCAGGATCGCCTGCATTCTTGTCAAGGCTGGCAACACTTTTTTCCAGAGAATCCGTCAGTTCCTTCATGTCTTCCGGTTTTCCTGATTCGCCGCTTATCAGCTGCTGAATGTCCTTTACTACCTGACCAAGATTTACAGAATTGTCAGCATTTTGAAGTGACGGAACCAGTAACACCGAATATCCGTTTTCCCTCTTTTCATATGCAGCATGCAATTTTGTTCCAATCAGAGAAAAGTCTACTCCTACCATTGCATTTACTTCACTCATTGTTTGTCCCTCCTGTCATTGTTTGAATTTAATTGTTACAATACCCTTTAGCTAAAGTGTGGCTAAATCATAAATCATGCGTAAGACTCCCTCCACAATTTCCCTTTAATAACTTGTAAGAGCAGGTGAACGACTCATCAGCTTTTCCTTTACATTTACATATTTTTTATAAGGAATGGGTATATTGGCACCATTTACCATTGTCACACTGCAGCGCTGAATACTTGCAATCAGGTTCTTATTTATGATGTAACTCCTGTGTACCCTCACAAATTCCCCGGACAGCTCCTGCTCCAGATGTTTCAAAGTACCAACCGCTTCGACAACTTTATTTCTGCAATGCCAAAGGATATGGTCACTTAATGCTTCCACATACAGGATTTCCTTCTCATTTAAATAGTAGACTGCTTCATTTACGGCCGTTATTTTATATACTTTTGTGGGTATACACTGAAAATCGATTTGTATAAATTCTGCAATTCCATCTGCCAGCACCATTGTGTACTCAAAGCTTTTTGTACTCAGATCTATGCCGGATGCATACTCGATCTGATATCTGCCCGCCACAAGCCGGTCTGCTCCCTGCAAATGCCTTATGTACTGCTCATACCTGACAAATTTTGTAATTGTCTCCGGGGCAACCATGTCCGTGATCATCTGAATTACCATCGCATCCTCTGCACCATTCCCGTAGCAGCAGCCGCACTTCCACAGTACATTCTTTGTACACAGTTTTTTTACATTTCGGTGATCCCCTTTATGAATCCCCAGCAATATCTGCACAACTCTTTTCATTACTTTTTCATTTGTTTTTTCCATTACCATATTGCTTGTTACTTAATCCCTTTTGTTTCGAATCTTTTGTCTCAAACCTTTTTCATTCCAACCAAATTAATAGTTGTATTTTTTCGAAACAAAATAAACGAACAATAATTCCATTTTTTCGGTTACTTACCCCGCTAATCCTAAATAAAGGCGAAACCTTTTTTCTGCAATTTCCGGTCAATGACTTATGACAAATGTTAAAAAGCTCATAAAAAAACAGCCTGCTTTCATTTCTGAAAACAAGCTGTCTATAACCGTTTTACAAATTTATGTCTTTATTTCATTTTCCCTTCCAGAACTTCAACTGCCTTTAACACCTGATTATCCGTGCCATCTGCCTCATTTGCCTCATAGTCATATTCCAGTTCAATATCAGGTTCAATTCCTATCCCGTGAATATTTCTTCCGGCCGGAGTGAAATAAGCGCTTATGGTAAGTTTTAACGCAGTTCCGTCATCTAACCGGTGAATTCGTTGAACAATCCCTTTTCCGTAGGTAGTCGTCCCGATCAAAGTACCCATATTGTAATCCTGAATTGCTCCGGCAAGTATCTCGGAAGCGCTTGCTGAATATTCATTCACCAATACCACAAGCGGTATCTGTAGTTCGTTCTTTCCATCACAGGTATATTCTTTGCGCTCCCCCTGTTTATCCTCTGTATATACTACCAATCCCGCAGGAAGAATTTTTCTGGCGATATCCACTACTGCCGTCAGATCTCCGCCCGGATTGCTGCGAAGATCCAGAATCATGGCTTCCATCCCTTGCTCTTTCAAAACAGCCACTGCTTCTGTATATTGATCCACTGTCACACCGTCAAATTCCCTGATCCGAATATAACCGATGTTTTCGTGATCTTCCACGATTCCGCTGTCCACAGTTGTCGTTTCAATCTGCTTTGCCCGGACAATTTCCATATCCAGGTAATCCGCTTCTCCCTCCCGATAAATCGTGATCTGTACGGTTGTTCCTTCTCTGCCTTTTACCATATTGACCACTTTGGTGAGACTAAGCCCCTGTGTGAACTCATCTCCCACCTTATAGATGATGTCTCCTTCACGCAATCCCGCTTCCTGTGCCGGACTGTCCTCCATTACTCCATTGATCATTGCCATATTCATCTGTTTATTGATGGAAATGTATGCGCCGATTCCATAAGAGATACCCTGATTGCTGTTTATCGCATCCTCCAGCTCTTCTTTGGAATAATATTCGGAGTACGGATCGCCCAAAGCCAGCATCATTCCTTCATAAACACCATCCTGAAGTTCTGTGGCAGTAACTTCATTTCCATAATAATAAGTATTGATCACTTCCTCAATGGTCTTCATCTTTTGTATGGTTTCCGTACTGACTACGCTTCCGCCGCCTGCACTTCCCGTTCCTGCTTCTCTTACGGCAAACAGATCATACGCCAGCTTTCCGACGTACACACATACGCCTATCAGCAGAACGGTAAGCATGCCAAACAGCATGCCGCCTAAAAAACTTTTTCCGGAACTTTTCTTTTCTTCTTCTCTGGCTGTTCCGACCTCCAAAGGTGTATTATTTATATCTTCTGATTGCTTATCCAACCTAATCTCTCCATTCTTTCTAGGATCTCAAATAACTCCATGGATTTACATAATTTCCATTCAAACGAACACTGAAATGCAAATGATTTCCGGTAGAACGTCCGGTAGTTCCCACAGCTGCAATCTTACTTCCTTTAGAAACCTCCGTGCCTTTGGAAACATAGAGCGCCGAAGCGTGCATGTAAATCGTATAAAGGCTGTCACCGTGATCGATCATAATATAATTTCCCATACTGGAATTGTAATCTGCCGCAACAACCTTTCCATCATAGGCTGCGAGAATCGCACTGCCTCCGGGGGCTGCCATATCAACTCCATTGTGAAATTTCTGGATTCCAAGCGTAGGATGTATCCGGTTTCCGTAATCGTCTGAAATTCTGGTATAAGATGGTGCCGGCCAGGTAAATACACCTCCGTCATATTTACGTCCCTGCTCGGCGGCAAGCTTCTTTCTTTCCTCCGCAACCGCCGCTTCCAGCGCCTTAATCGCATCGTTCTGCATTGCAATATCTGCCTCGTATTCCTTGATTGCGGCTTCTTTTCCCTGAATGTCACTGGTCACCTGATAGATTTCCTGTTCCTTAGTCGCAATCAATTCGTTAAGGGAGGCCTCTTCTTCCTCGACCGCTGTCTTCGCCTCATCAAGAACGTCTTTTTCCTCTTCCAGGTCTTCCTTACAAAGCGCCACATATTCAGCATAGGCTACATATTCGTCCAGCATCTTACGGTCATATGCGGAAAGCATCTCAATGTATTCAGCTTTATTGAGCATCTCGCCGAAGCTTTCCGAAGAAAATAAAAGCTCCATAGACAAACTGTCACCCTTTTCATACATGAATTTGATTCTGGTCTTCATTGCCTCATACTGAGCCTGCTGAACAGAAACAGCTTCTTCAAGTTCCTCGGTCTTTTGAACAATCTCCTCTTCTTTCTGCGTAATCTGCGTCTTCAGGTCGTCAATTTTGGCCTGAATCTCAACCAGATTCGCATCCAGCTCCTCGACATAATTGGCGAGATCCGCTTTTGACTGCTCAAGCTGCTTTTTAATTTCTTTGACATTGGTTAATCCGCTCTGCAGCGCTTTCTTTTCTTCCTTTGCCTTATTGATTTCCGCTTCCTTCTGTTTAATACTGTCATTCGTCAGTTCACTGGCTAATGCCGTTGTCTGATACTTGAAAGCCGTACCCAGAATCAGAGCAAATCCAAGCAATACACAGAACAGTCTCTTCCATCGTTTCATCGTAGTCTCCTGTACCTACACTCTTAAGTGCTTTCTGACTGTTGTGATACTTCCGAGAAAACCAATTCCCACTCCCATCAAAACCGCTACGGGAAGCAATATGTCAAAAACCTGTTCAACCGGGAGAAAAGACAACAGCTTTGTCAACATATGAAATTTTATCATAATATATTCAATCACTTTATTATAAAGAACATAAATAATACCCATCGGCAAAAGTGCACCGATCACACCGATCAGCATACCTTCGATCACAAAGGGAGACCGGACAAAAAAGTCCGTAGCGCCGATGTATTTCATAATCGTAATTTCTTCCTTACGCACTGCAATACCAATGGTTACCGTATTGCTGATCAGGAAAATAGAAACGGCAAACAGAATAGCAATAATACCTACAGAGATATATGCTACCAATGCGTTCACACCGGTAAGCGTAGAAGCAGTGATTTCTGACCGGTTAACTGTCCGGATACCGTCTACTTCCTCCAAATAACTCACCAGAGCAGGCTGCATTGATACATCATTTAAATAGATTTCAAAGTTTGCGGAATCGGCAAGCGGATTCTCCGTAAACCCATCGGCATATTCGCCCAGATACTCTTCCTTAAAGCTGGCCCATGCTTCGTCTGCAGAAATAAATTCCTTACGTGATACTTCCACACGCTTATCGATAAGCGCGCCAATCTCCTCGATCTTTTCCTGGCTGATTCCCTCATCAAAGAATACCGTAACCGATACTCCTTCCTGTGCCGTCTTAACAATATTTTGAAAATTAGCTATGACTGCATAGAACAGTCCGAACAAAAATAAGCAGGCTCCTATTGTGGCTATGGAGGCCAGTGAAAACCATTTATTTCTGAAAATATTTATGATTCCCTGTTTGATCGTATAAAAAAATGTACTAATCCTCATCGATATAACCACCCTTTTCTTCGTCGCTTACTATGACGCCTTTCTTCATAGTCACAACTCTCTTCTGCATAGCATTGACTATTTCTCTGTTGTGAGTTACCACCAATACGGTTGTACCATTTTCATTGATCTGCTCCAAAAGCTTCATGATCTCCCAGGAATTTTTGGGATCCAGATTACCGGTAGGTTCATCTGCAAGCAAAATACTGGGACGATTCACAAGTGCTCTGGCAATCGCCACTCTCTGCTGCTCTCCTCCGGAAAGCTGCCTGGGTTTTGCTTTATACTTACCGGCAAGTCCCACCGTTGCCAAAATACTGGGCACATTACGCTTAATTTCCTTATTGGACGCTTGAATAATGCGCTGGGCAAACGCCACATTCTCGTATACATTTCTATCCTTCAGCAGACGGAAATCCTGAAATACGATTCCAAGATTTCTCCGAAACTTAGGTATTTTTCTATGACGGATATGTACCAGATCATACCCCATCACATTGATATTTCCGGATGTGGGAACCAATTCGCGGAGAAGAAGTTTGATCATGGTTGATTTTCCGGAGCCGCTATCCCCCACAATAAAAACAAATTCTCCTTTTCGGATGTGCAGATCCACACCATTTAACGCAGGAGCTCCGGTAGCATATGCTTTACTTACATTATTCAATGTGATAATTTCATCATTGCCTCCGGACTGTCTTCTTCTCTTCCTGCCTCTTACCTCATTCTTTGCCAAAACCGTTCACCTCTGTTGTTTATTCTAAAATTCTTTTAGTATTCAAAACTTTCCATATAATTCATATACTTGACAACCATCAGCGCAATGCGGAAGGTAATCGCATCCTCAAACACCCGCAGATCAAGTCCTGTATTCTTTTGAAGCTTGTCCAGACGATATACCAAAGTATTTCTATGTATAAAAAGCTGTCTGGAAGTTTCTGATACATTCAGACTGTTTTCAAAAAACTTATTGATTGTAGTTAGTGTCTCCTCATCAAAATCATCCGGACTTTTCCCTCCGAAAATTTCCTTAATGAACATCTTACAGAGGGGAATGGGGAGCTGATAGATCAAACGCCCGATTCCAAGTTCACTGTATGCCATGATATTCCGGTCATCAAAAAAGATCTTACCTACATCCATCGCCATCTTGGCTTCCTTGTAGGAACGGCTTACCTCCTTGATTTCCTTCACTACTGTTCCATATGCAATATGAATACCCTTCATTCCCTCTTTAGTTAAATAGCTCTCTATCCCTAAAGCCGCTTTCTCGATTTCGGCAGCACTTTCACCATCAGAAAGATCCTTCACCACAATTACATTATTTTCATCCACAGCCGTAATAAAATCCCTGCTGCCGCTTCCAAAATAGATCCGCATCGCTTCCAGCACATTATTGTCTTTACCATCCGCTGTCTCTACGATCATAACTACCCGTTTCACATCTGTCTGGATATGAAGCTTCTTAGCACGACTGTAAATATCAATCAAAAGCAGGTTATCCAACAGCAGGTTCTTAATAAAGTTATCCTTATCAAATCTCTCTTTATATGCCACCAGAAGATTTTGGATCTGAAATGCCGTCATCTTCCCTGCAACGTAAACGTCTTCTCCTGTTCCCGCCGCAATCAAAATATACTCAAGCTGCTGTTCATCATATATTTTGAAATACTGAAATCCTTTAATTTCCTGCGAATCTGCAGGCGATTTTGCAAATTCTGCTGCTTCGGCGGCACAGCCTGACATACTGGCTGACGTAGAAGCTGTCTCCTTGCCATCTGTATCCATAATACAGAAATCTACCCTTGCTATCCCCTTAAGCCCGTCAATCGTATTCTGCAAAATCTGATTAGAAATCATACCCATCCCCCTTTGAAATACTCCAAAACATTATACAATTTAAACAATATTTCCCGCCCGTAAAAAGAAATTCCGACAAACTTACTTCTATATCTTAATATAAATGTACAAAAAAATCTACCTTTAATTGTGAAATTTTTGTGTATTTTTAATGCATTTTGGCGATTTTTACCTGTTTTTCCTCTGGTCAACCTACACAAAAAATATCATAAAATATCCCTGCAGGGCATTTTCAATTTCTTTCCCTTATGTTATAATGAATTCAAATTCGGAAAGGAGTGATTAGATGAATATTCCAGAGTTATCAACAGCTTTGGCAAATGTCAATCTGATGAATCAGGTGGGGATTGCAGTTCTTGATAAGGCAATGGATAATTCAGAAGCAACAGGCGCCAGTCTGATCAATATGATGGATCGCTCCATGGAGTTATCTGTCAATCCAGCCGTAGGCAGTAATTTTGACATGTATATTTAATTGGCAGTTCAAAGAGCTCTATGCTCGAACGGCCAATAGTAATGCCACAATTGCTCCAAGCAGTATGCCTGTCATCTCAAGCAGGCAAAGGATAAGCGCAAGTACCAAAGGTACGGTAATCAGCTTATCCTTTTTCATTTTTCCCTTTTTATTCATATAAGGCTCGGGTGACCATTTCCTGTTTCTCCAGATTGCCCCAAGTGTCCCTTCCCTTCCTTCATGCTTTTCAATCCACACAAGTACGGCAAACGCAAAGGGCGCAAATGCCGCCGCTAAAATCAAATATAATCCAGTCCCGTAAAACAGCGTGTCCAAAGTAACCGCCTGCTGATCAAAAATATCGGAATCCATTTTTAAAGAAAAATACATAAGCAGGCAGTTACTTCCATTGATCAGACCGTGATAAAGAATGGAAGACCAGAGGCTCCCAGTTGCTTCCACCAGGAGGACTGCCAGTACGCCCATTACCACCGCATATGCTGCCTGGTTAAAGTTCATATGCAGACATGCAAAGACCACCGCAGAAAGAATCATTGCCTTAAATGCACTTCCGCTTCTCCGATAAGAACGGTAAACTGCCCCTCTGCAGATCACTTCCTCAAATACCGGTGCAATGACTCCAAGCGACAGCCATAACGGCAGCAAGGACATGTTGGCTATCTGATAGCTGTCCATCATGGATATCACCTCATTCTCTACCCAAAACTGGGAGATCACATTAAACAGCGTCAGCAGAGGCGCTGTCAAAAAAGTATATAATCCAATCATCAGCACAGAACCTGGTTTTATTTTGTGAAACTCAAGAAAATCCGTTAGCTTTTCTCTCGAAATAAGCATCGGAATCAGGATTGGAATAAAAATAGCAACCTCTACCAGCAGATTGGACAATAAAATATTATTCGCCACTGCCGGCAAAAAAAATGCTGCCAGAATAGCCACAGCAATATATGCTATGATCATAAATAAAAACGCCCAGTTTGCCCTTTTTGCATTCATAACTAACCTCCTACACTTTTTGGATGCCATCCGGCTCTATGATGATCAGTCGCTGTCTATACAAGCTTCCTATCGCCCTCTTAAATTCGTTCTTACTCATACCGGTTTTTTCTTTTATCAGTTCCGGATCTGCCTTATCATGAAGAGGGAGCCTTCCACCTGCCCGTTCCAGCATTTCCAGTATTATTTCCGCATCTTTTCCAATCTGAATATGGGCTTTCTCCCGAAGGCTCAACGTCAGTTTACCGTCCTCCAGAACACCTGCCACTCTTGCCTGCACACGCTCACCGACCTTTACATTCGATGGCTCTTTCGCCGGAATCAGTCCGCTGTACCTATCATCAACCGCCACAAACACTCCAAATCTTTTACTGATTTCATAGACGATCCCCTGCACTATATCATCTTTTTTGTAAGGGCTGTCAGTTTCCAGATAATGATAGACCTTCATTGTCGTACACAATCTTCCGCTCTTATCCACATAAAGCGCCACCAGACATTCTTCCTGTTCCTTTACCGGAGCAGTCTGCTCCTTAAACGGCAGGAGAAGATCCTTCTCCAATTCCCATGCAAGAAAAGCGCCGATCTTTCCTACCTCCTTAACCTTAAGCAATGCCGTATGTCCTACTGTAATAGATGTCTGTCTTGTAGTTGCAATCAGTCTGTCTTTCGAATCCCGGTAAATAAATACATCCAGCTCGTCGCCAATCTGTGCAGAATCCGGCACTTCCTTACCCGGCAGCAATACTCTTTCTTCCGGGCTGTCTGCCACTCTTCCGTCTGCAAGATATACTCCAAACTCTACCTTTTTGGCAATCATTAAAACCTGTCTTTTTCCCAGTTCTATCATTATATTTTAATCCCCAATTCCTTCTGTGCCTTCTTCCAGTTCCACAATACAGCATACATCGCCTTCCCCATTCTCGAGCACCACTACATGCCTTCCTTCATCAGTCCGGGAAATATGCGGTGTAAGAATATCTCCAAGTAACACCTGCTTTTTATATTCTGCCCTGAGTTGGATAACAGGAAAATCCTGTTCCAGAGATTCCATTGCAATCCGGATAAACTGCCCGTTGTTGACATGCTGGTTCGTATCGAGATGATGACTCTTAATCACTATCGGTTCCCCCGAAACACTGTTTTCCGGAATCTTGATCCTCCTGGGTGCATATTCCATTGGAAGCTTTGGTTCCAGTTTATATCCCTCAAGCATCTTCTCATCCGGCTTTGCCGGTTTTCCTGTATCTGTACTGAGCAGACTCCATATTGTATTTGCACATGCAATCTCCACTCCCTGCTCATCCTTCATGCAAAAATTTCGATAACCTACAAAACCCTTAAATTCATAAGGCAATGTTCCGATTGTTACCTTTTCTCCCATAAGCGGATAACGCTTTACCACAATCTGCCAGGAAGACATAACCCACACTACATGATGCTCCCGGCAATAATCCAATCCCAGACCGATATCCTCCGAATGAAAAGTTGAGCAATCCTGAAAATAATCCAACAGAGATTCCAATTTTAAATGCCCTGTTTTATCCGTCTCACTATACCGGATCCTGCTCTGAAACATATACATGATTCTTCCTTCTTTCTAACATTAATCTTACTGATTATAGCATGAACTCCTCGAAAGAAACAGTGTCCTTATATATTTTTTACACAGAACTGCACAAAAAACTCCGGCAGAAATCCGCCGGAGTCAAATCTGACTATTTTATGCTCCCTTAATATCAAGCGCATGCATATATGCATCCGATCCACGTGCACAAGTCACGGTCAGCTTCTTACCAGTAACAAATACTTTGCAGCCCACAACACTGTTCAGTGCATCCAGTTTCAGTTCCATCTCTCCCTGAGGCGTCTTAAGAAACAAAATATTTTCTGTGGATTTGCTTCCCACTGTTCCGCTTACCTCTGCCTTTGTGTTTGTATCAATTTGCGCCGGGAACACACTCTCTTTTGTCCCCACAATGCTGGCCGCATGCAAATACGCATCCGAACCATTATATACAGTGACTGACAGCTTTCTTCCGGATGTCAGAACCAGTCCGTTTCTACTGTCCGTATTATTATCAATTACAATCTGCATTTCTCCATCTTTTGTTGACAGATAAAGAAGGTTCTCCTTTGTCTTATCTGATACAGTTCCGGTCACGGACATGGTTTGAGCCGTCACTGCCGCCGCAGGTGCCGGTGTGATGGAAGTATCAACATTTCCCGTCACCACCGATGCAGAGTCGGAAATACTGATTGCATGCATATATGCATCTGACCCTCTTGCACAAACAATACTGTAACTCTTATCTACAACCAAAACAGAACAGCCGCTCATATTGGTAGTCGTATCCAGCTTGATCTGCATTTCCCCCTGAGGTGTAATAAAATATAAAATATCTCCCTTTGTCTTGTCACTGATTGTTCCCGTCACGGTAGTTGCTGACGACGTGTCTATAGTGAATGCAACAGTCGGTGAATCCGTTGTGATCTTGGTTGCATGCAAATATTCATCGGAACCGTGAACTACGGAAACACTGATTTTCTTCCCGGGAAGCAAGATCTTACATGCACTGGTATCTGTTCCACTATCCAGTTTGATCTCCATCCTTCCACCATCTGTGGATAATAAAAGCAGCTCTGAAGTTGTTCCCGACTGAACGGTTCCCTGCACAGTAATTGCCTCTTCTGCAAGTACCGTTAAGGGATTACCTGCCATAATAAGCAGTCCTAACGCAAGACAAACCGCTATACATTTTTGTATAATTCTACATTTTCTCATATGTAACCTCCGCAGTGTTCATAATGGATTACCATAATAATTAGATTATGTAAACTCATCATACCTCATTCAGTGTAGGAAATCAAGGATTATTCCATATTTTGCAAATAAAAGTTTACAATCGAGCAGGAAGATCCTTCTTCCCTACTAGCCGCGCGGGGTGCATGCTGCAACGCAGCAAACTTCCTTATGCGCCCCTGTACATAAAAAATCCCAACAGATTGATCTGTTGAGATTTAAAGCTGGGCTACAAGGATTCGAACCTTGAAATGACGGAGTCAGAGTCCGTAGTCCATAGACCGTTTTGCCCAGATTTTATGCGGCTTTCGCAATGCCTTTCTTGAAAATTGACCTATGGATTGACCTATCAAACAACCAATTACTTTTTATGCCTACTTCTTCAACGCTTTTACTGCTCATTCTCCAAATATTTCTCTACTTTATCTACAATATATTTTGCATTATCAACTTGCTGTTTCGTTTCTTCCCTGCTCGCTATATAAAAATCGTCATAATCAGATACATTCCTTATCTGTTCTGCTTTTGCTATCCTCTGATAATCTTCTACTGTAAAGCTTCCATCTCCTTTATGGATAAAAAGGTAATTAAACTGTTTTAATCCGCCATTATGCGTTGTTACCTCTACTTCCTTTGTTGCCATCAATGCTTTAATACTCTTTTCCATTGCATAAAATGCCCTGTTATTCGCCGATTTATAAGATTCTTTGGCTAAAAGGTCTTTTGAATCTTCCAAAAGCTCCTTTGCCCTTTCCAGCCGGACCTTGGCAAGCTCTATATAATATTCTCTATCCATACAGCACTTCCCCTTCCATGTCAATATTTCTAAAATACCTGTACCAAACCTTTTTCTCAACAAATTCATCATATGGCAGGCTGACAAAATTAACAATAGCAAAATACTTCATCGCAAGCTCCGTTGAAATTCCAGCCAGGGCATCGTCATATTTCTTTACTTCCAAACGATTGCATTTCACAAGCAGCGCAATATCTATATCCGAATCATCCTTATAGTCACCTCTCGCACATGAACCATATAAAACAACCTCTATCAGGTCAGCACCCATAAGTGCTTTCACCATTTCTGTTGCTTCCTGCTTAACATTTTCTATAACTTTATAGTTTAAAGCCAAATCATTATCCATTGCATATATCTCCGCTTCATTTTATTTTCTCTCTTCATGATGCCTTTATCCTACAAGAACTACTCCCTCCCTCATAATATTGTCATAATACAGCAATGCTCCCAGCCAGTAATTAAAATGCTCCTCGTTTTTTATATTAACGCTTATAGTAACATCATGCTCCAGCCCATAATCATATGCCAAATCGTACACCTCATTTTCAATCCCCTTTATCTCCCTTTCTGTCAAAGGCGTTAATATCACGATGTCTATATCTGAATCCTCCCTATAATCCTCTCTGGCGTAAGATCCATATAAAATAAGCTTACTTATTGCAATCTTCAAAATTTAGTCCATTAGATGACTTATCTGATAACCCATCGACCAGCATTGCAACCATATTGTAATCTTCCTCTGATAACACCTCCAGCTTTCTTGCCAATTCAGCTGCACTCATAATCATCTCTCCTTAAATTTGGTTACCCTCGATGCACACTCCTTCTCATAATTATTATACACAGTTTTCTTGCCTATTACAATCAATCAGCAGTCCATTTTTCAGTAAAACACCTTTTCCTTCTCAATTTGGAAAATCCAAGACAAAAGACGCCATTTCCTCAAAACCCGCATAAACACTGCATTTCCGGGCATAAGAAAACCCGGCAGGTCATCTCTGCCGGGTCACATTCGCTGGGCTACAAGGATTCGAACCTTGAAATGACGGAGTCAGAGTCCGTTGCCTTACCGTTTGGCGATAGCCCAATGTAGATTACTTTTGGTATTATACACGATTAATATCTGTTTGGCAAGTAAAAAAATGCAATTTTTTTGTTACTTTTTTATCAGGCTGTTTTTTTTTTAATACTTTGAAAATTTTGACCAAAAACTGTTTTCTTTTCCTTAAAAATTTGTTATGTTTTAACTACAAAGGTATTTAGAAACGGATTTCAGGAGGATATTATGAGGTATTTTTTTGACGGTAAAATTGAAAAAGAAGACGACATTTACTGTATCCGCATTCCCTTTAATGTGTGGGAGGTCTGCAAGCTCAGAGACATTATTAAGGCGGATCTGGTTTTAGACAACAAGATCATCAGCTGTGATCTTCTTCCGGAAGCCAAAGGTAATTACAAAATTCATTTGAAAGATGAGGATGTATCACACATCAATACTGACCAGTCTCACAAGATTCTGCTCCACATTAATGGAAGCCTTATTCAAATGAATCAGAACAGCCCTTATAGCTTTGATAACCCAATTCGCAAAATCGATCATATTGATGTTATCATTCAGCCCGAAGACGGTCTTTGCGGACAGAGCTGTGTAGCAATGCTTGCAGGAATTACCATCGCAGAAGTAATCAGTGTTATGGACTGCCGTGAATGGCAGGCAACTATGGGACGTGTTATTTCTGCTTTGAATTATTATGGTATCGACCACAGCGATGTAATCGTATATACGGAAGGTCAGGAGGCCACTCTTCCTAAATGCTGTATTATGATGGAAAAGATGGGACTTTATTGTCATTATCTGGTTCATTATGACGGCAAATTTTACGATTCCAATCTCGGCATCATTCAGGAATATGATATGAGCAAACTGCTAGGCTATCTGGAAGTAAAAGTTGACTGATCTGCTATCCGGTTTTCAGGATATTCTGCGTCTTCGTCAACATGCTCAATGTAAACGGTGAGAAACACGCTTTGCGAGTTTCTCACCTCTGAATTCTCTGTTTATACTTCAAAAATCAAATCTCCGTATGTAGGTATGGGCCATACCTTCTTGTCAACCAGCATCTCTGCTTCATCTGCAGGTCTTCTTAACTCATTCATTGCATTTATTACCACATCTTTATAATAAAATGCCTGCTCCTTAGCATCTGCAATCGTTCCTGCCTTTTCCTCCACCTCTTTTAATTTGGCAAGCGCTGCCTTCATCTCAGAAAGCTTCTCAGAGAGTTCCTTCAATAAATCTACTGTTACAGATGCATCTGCACCTGCTTCTTTCACAGCAATGACCGTATCTGCCAACGATCTGCTGTATTTGATCACTGCTGGGATAATCTGCTTGGATGCCATATCGATCATGGTAAGCGCTTCAATATTGATACTCTTTGCATAGGTTTCATAGAGAACTTCCTCTCTGGATTCCAGTTCTGCTCTTGTAAAGATACCGAACTTCTCGAACAGTTTAACGGATTTCTCTGTGGTCAGCGTATCAACAGCCTCTACCATGGATCTAATATTCGGAAGTCCTCTTCTCTCAGCCTCTGCCACCCATTCAGGTGCGTATCCGTTGCCATTAAAAATGATCCTCTGATGGTCTGTAAGATATTCCTTGATCAGATCATGTACTGCCAGTTCAAAATCATCAGCTTTTTCCAGAACATCAGCCGCCTCGCAGAACGCCTCCGCAACAATGGCATTCAATATGGTATTCGGACTTGCAATGGAGTCTGCAGACCCTACCATACGGAACTCAAATTTATTTCCCGTAAATGCAAAAGGCGAAGTTCTGTTTCTGTCTGTAGCATCCTTTTCAAAATCGGGCAATGTGGATACACCTGTAGCAAGCTTACCGCCCTGCAGCACATGCGCTGCTTCACCGGTCTCAACTAATTGCTTAACCACATCCTCAAGCTGCTCTCCAAGGAAAATGGAGATAATTGCCGGAGGCGCCTCATTTGCTCCAAGTCTGTGATCATTTCCTACATCGGATGCACTCTGACGAAGCAGATCCGCATGAATGTCTACGGCTTTGATCATGCAGGCTAAAACCAGCAGAAACTGAATATTTTCGTTTGGCGTATCACCCGGGTCGAGGAGGTTTACGCCGTTATCTGTTGTAAGTGACCAGTTATTATGCTTACCGGAACCATTGACTCCTGCAAAAGGTTTCTCATGAAGCAGACAAGTCATTCCGTGACGTCCCGCCACCTTTTTCATTGTCTCCATAACCAGCTGATTGTGATCAACCGCTATATTGGCTGTCTCATAAATCGGTGCCAGCTCGTGCTGTGCAGGCGCCACTTCGTTATGCTGTGTCTTTGCCGTAACACCAAGCTTCCACAATTCAATATTAAGATCTTTCATATATGCGCCGATTCTCTCACGGATTGTACCGAAATAATGATCTTCCATCTCCTGACCTTTGGGAGCCGGTGCTCCAAACAGAGTACGTCCCGCAAAAATCAGATCAGGCCTCTTTAAATATTTTTCTCTGTCCACCAGGAAATATTCCTGTTCAGGTCCTACACTGGCAACCACCTTAGTCGCTCCCTTATTCCCAAACAGACGCACGATACGGACTGCCTGTTCGCTGACTGCCTCCATGGAACGGAGCAACGGTGTTTTCTTGTCAAGAGCTTCTCCTTTGTAAGAACAGAATGCTGTGGGAATGCAAAGAATCACTCCTGTAGCATCCTCTTTCAAAAAAGCGGGTGAAGTAATATCCCATGCTGTATATCCTCTTGCCTCAAAAGTTGCACGAAGTCCTCCTGACGGGAAAGAAGACGCATCGGGTTCACCCTTGATCAGCTCCTTTCCGGAAAATTCCATGATCATCTTCCCGTTCTCATCCGGATGGGAGACAAAAGAATCATGCTTTTCAGCAGTAATACCCGTAAGCGGCTGAAACCAGTGAGTATAGTGGGTAGCTCCGTTTTCCACCGCCCAATCCTTCATCTCTTTTGCTACCACATCTGCCGCCTCAAGTGAAAGCTCACCGCCTTTATCCATGACGCTGACAACTTCTTTATAAACGCTTTTAGGCAGACGTTCCTTCATCAACGCGCGGGTAAATACTTTGCTGGCAAAAAGTTCTTCTACATTGATTACTTCACTCATTTTTATACTTCCTTTCCTTAACTCTTCCTCTTAAAAACAAAAAAATGTCCCAAATAGCTTTGGAACATCTTTGTTCAAAAATCACTATATACGATAATTTAAGAAATTGCAATACCTATTTTTCATTTTTAGCTTTCCTTTTGTTTTGAGACTCTTAAAAGATCATATTTTTCAGCCGGACTGCTTAAGCAAACCCACAGAACCTGCCCGGGATGGGGTGCGCTTTCCACTCTCTGTCCATCTTCTGTAAGCATAGATACTACCTTCACCGGAATATTTCTTCCATCCGGTTTCATAATCTCAATCTCATCCCCGACACAAAACTTATTTTTCTGCTCAATCCGGACAAAAAGTCCCTGCTGCTCTCCTTGCCGTAAATCCATGGCATGATCCGCTGTCTGGCTCACAATTCCTAAATATATATATTCATTTACGTAAGTATTATTGTCATAGATCTGTGCACTTTCGTCAGGCTTATGAAAATAAAATCCTGTGGTAAACCTGCGGTATGTACACTTGGAAATCTCCGAACGATACCAATCCATATTGGCACGGTATTTTTCTTCCGACTCCAGATAATCATCAATTGCCTTTCGATAAGTTCTTGCAACAGCAGCAACATAAAGCGCCGTCTTCATTCTTCCCTCTATCTTAAAGCTGTCTATACCTGCTTTCATCATCTCCGGAATATACTCGATCATACACAGATCTCTAGAATTAAAAATATAGGTTCCACGGTCATTTTCATACACCGGCAGATATTCACCCGGTCTTGTTTCCTCCATCACTGCATATTTCCATCGGCAGGGATGCGTGCATGCACCATGATTAGCATCCCGTCCTGTAAAATAGTTACTAAGCAGACACCTTCCGGAATAAGAAATGCACATCGCTCCATGAATAAAGCTTTCAATCTCCATATCCTCCGGAATCCTTTCACGAATTTCTTTGATCTCCCTAAGTGAAAGTTCCCTTGCGCAGACCACTCGTTTTGCTCCCAGTCTGTGCCAAAACAAATAAGTAAGATAATTGGTATTATTGGCCTGGGTAGATATGTGAATATCGATCTCAGGGCAGATTTCCCTTGCCAAGGTAAACATTCCCGGATCTGCAATGATAAGTGCATCCGGCTTTAGTTCCTTCAATTCCCGAAAGTATCTCTCTGCCCCGGCAAGATCGTCATTGTGAGCCAGAATATTTGCTGTCACATGTACCTTTGCGCCATGTTGATGAGCAAATTCTATTCCCTGTTTCATTTCTTCCGGAGAAAAATTTTTGGCCTTGGCACGCAGTCCGAAAGCTTCGCCTCCAATATATACGGCATCTGCCCCAAACAGTACTGCCGTCTTTAAAACCTCCAGCGAACTGGCAGGTATTAACAGTTCCGGTTTCTTCATTCTAAATCCATCTTTCTTCATTTCGTCTTTACACTTACCGTGACGCCATCACCCAGAGGTAAGATATCCGTCTGAAGCAGCTCATTATGCTTTAGTTCATACAGATATTCCCGCATTCGTCCATGAATAGTCCTATCCCGCCTCGTTACCGCATACCTGGATTCCGGAACATCGCCATCATGCAGAATATTATCAGAAATGAGGAGACCTCCAAGCGGCATCAGTCTTAATACATCCGGCAGGAAATGAATATACTGTCCCTTTGCCGCATCCATAAAAATAAAATCATACTCACCGGATAGTTCCTTAAGAAGTACCGATGCATCCCCTTCCAGCAATGTGATCTGCTTCTCTCGTCCTGCTCTTCGAAAATTCTCTCTGGCAATCGGTATTCTCTTTTCGTAATTCTCAATCGTAGTGATACGACAGTCCTCTGGTCCATATTCGCTCATAAGAAGCGCTGAAAAGCCTATGGCTGTTCCTACCTCTAAGATCTGTTTCGGCTGTTTGATTGCAAGAAGAAGCTTCAAAAAACTCTGCATTTGAGGTCGTATGATTGGTATGCCGGTTTCTATAGCAATATGCTCTAATTCGTTTAAAAAAGGCGTATTTCCCATGTCAAAAGAGTTAATAAAATCGCTGAGTCTTTCTTCCGTAATCATGACTCGCCGCCTGCTTCCGGTTCTACCTCCGGTTCAATTTCTGGTTCCACTTCCGGTTCCGGTGCTGATGTCTCCCTTGGCTCCTCCTCTGACTCTTCCTCTGGAACCGATATAATTGCAAGCATTTCCTGTGCTGTCATGGCCGTGCTCAGATCATAAATACCGGGAGTAATCTCGCCATGATAAGCGGAAAGTAATTCCTGTACGACAAATAATCTGGCATCCTCAATCAATCCTTTTTCCTCCAACATTTGAGCAATATCATTTGTACTCATATTATCGGAAATTCCTACTGTTATCGTTCGTCCGCCCGATATTGACACAGGTTCATCCGCAAATACCTTATACCCAAACTCATATGCCTGCGTTGCTCCGCGGAAAACAAACACAACCACTGCTGCAACGATCACAACTTTAACAATCGTTTCCACCGCAGCTCCTATCAAATATCCTGCTTTCATCAAAACCACCTGTTCTTTCCCAGCCTGTCTTCCTTTGACAGACTACTCAAAATCCAGTTTATTCGTGATAAATACATCAATCTCCTGCATCATTCGACAAAATGCTAGTTCTGCCGTTAAAAATTCATCCACAAGAGGATTATCCCGCAATTTTTCATACTCTTTCTCAAACGCATCCATTTTATCAAAAAGTTCGTCAACATGGCTGGTATTTTGTAACTCATAGTTACGCTCTCGAAATTCATTCACCTTTGCAAAAAGCTCCGGTTCTTCCTTAATTTTTCTTAACTGGTAATTGTATTTTTTATAAACTTCTGTTTCCTTGATCGACTTAACAAATTTGATAGCCGCCGCTTCCATGCCATTGTCCAGCATAACTGTATCTCCTTATATCTCCATAATAATCGGCAGAATCATGGGGCGGCGTTTTGTCTTTCTCCAGACATACTCACCCAAAGCATCTTTAATGGAACTCTTTAGCTTTCCCCAATCAGAAATTCCTCTTCCGAGGCACCCATCCACTGCGTCATTTACAACAATCCTGGCTTCATCCATCAGTTCATCGGATTCACGAACGTAAACAAATCCTCTTGAAACAATATCCGGACCACTCACCAGCTCATCCGTTGCTCCATCCAGCCCCAGTACAACAATCAAAATTCCATCTTCTGCCAGATGCTGCCTGTCTCTGAGTACAATATTTCCAACATCACCGACTCCCAGTCCATCTACCAAAATATCTCCCACTGGTACTTTTCCGGTTACCTGCGCCTTTTCCTCCGAAAGCTCTAACACATCTCCTGACTGGATGATAAAGATATTCTCCTTGGGAATACCAAGCTCCTTAGCAATTTTAGCCTGTGCCTTCAAATGCTTGAACTCTCCATGAACCGGAATGGCATACTTGGGGTGAACCAGTGTATAGATCAGCTTTATTTCCTCCTGACAGGCATGACCTGACACATGCACATCCTGGAAGATTACATCAGCACCTTTTAAAAGTAATTCATTGATTACATTTGTTACCGCTTTTTCGTTACCCGGGATCGGATGGGAAGAAAAAATCACGGTATCCGTCGGACCAATAGATATTTTCCGATGGTTATCCCCTGCCATACGGCTCAGCGCCGCCATACTTTCTCCCTGACTTCCTGTAGTGATAATAACTGTCTTTTCATCCGGATAGTTTTTTAACATTTCAATATCGATCAATGTATTATCCGGAATACTCAAATATCCCAGATTGGTTGCCGTCTCAATGATATTTACCATACTACGGCCTTCCACCACAACTTTTCGGTCAAAGCGATAGGCTGTATTAATAATCTGCTGCACTCTGTCCACATTGGATGCAAAAGTAGCAATAATAATACGTGTATTTTTATGCTCTTCAAAAAGAATATCAAAAGTCTTTCCCACCGTCCGCTCTGAAGGCGTAAATCCCGGTCTCTCCGCATTTGTGGAGTCGCACATCAAAGCCAAAACGCCCTTTTTCCCGATTTCCGCAAAGCGTTGCAAATCAATAGCATCCCCAAATACCGGAGTGTAATCTACCTTGAAGTCTCCCGTATGCACAACAATTCCTGCCGGGGAGTAGATTGCCAGAGCTGCTGCATCGACTATACTGTGATTCGTTTTGATAAATTCAATCCGGAACTGTCCTAAATTAATGGACTGACCAAATTTTACGACCTTGCGCTTGGTATTTCCCGTCAGGTTATGCTCTTTTAATTTATTTTCAATGATTCCCATTGTGAGCTTCGTCGCATAAATAGGAATATTAATGTCCCGAAGCACATAAGGAAGCGCCCCGATATGATCCTCATGTCCGTGCGTGATCACAAATCCTTTTACCTTATCAATATTATTCTTAAGATAAGTCACATCCGGAATGACCAGATCGATTCCAAGCATGTCGTCTTCCGGGAAGGAAAGACCGCAATCTACCACAACAATACTGTCATCATACTCAAAGGCAGTAATGTTCATGCCGATCTGCTCAAGACCTCCAAGGGGAATTATCTTGAGCCCCAAGCTATTTTTTTGTTCCAATTTTTTCAATAAGTTTACCTCCGCATTCTTTACAGTACCCGCATGATTTCATCTTAAGATCCTTCACCATCGCTTCCGTGGCACACATAATCTTTTTCTCCGGCTCCTCCGGCAGATTCTACATTCAGATCAATGCGATCAACAAAATGAAACTCATCCGGTAACTGTATGGTCTTATAAACAATTGTCAGACCCATCTCTGAGCAATCTGTTTTACAATTTCATAGTTTTCAAATCACCTGTTTTACAAAAGCTCCGTATCATCCAGCAGATTTTCAAATACAGCGGCTACTGCTGAAAGTTCTGTATCATCCTCTACCACTTCATAGATGCTTTCACTTTTCCCTTCACTTAAGGGACTTTCTCTGAGGATCAGAGCATCTGCATCGCCTTCCGGAGCATCCGTTACCAAAATATACTGTTTTCCACCCAGCCTTGTCTGCTCCAGTACAAAAAACTCAATACTTTCCTGCGTATCTAACATAAATTTAATTTTTTCCAACTCAAACTTCCTGCTTTCTTCCTATATAATCCAAGTATCCCTGTAAAATAAGAACAGCTGCGATCTTGTCCACATATTCCTTACGATTTTCCCGTCTTATTCCCGCTTCCATCATCGTTCTGTCAGCGGCAACAGTGGTCAGCCTCTCATCCCAGGTATGTACGGGCAGCCCGGTGCGCCTCTCAAGCTTCTCCTTAAAATCCAGAGTCAGCATTACCCTTGGACCTTCTGTGTCATTCATATTCTTTGGCAGTCCAAGTACGATTTCCTTAACTTCATACTCCAATATCAGTTCTTCAATTCTCGCAAGCGTCTGACGCAGCTTATTCTCATCTTTTCTTCTGATAATCTCAATTCCCTGAGCAGTAATTAATAACGGATCGCTGATTGCCACCCCTACTGTCTTTGATCCGAAATCTAACCCCATAATTCGCATCTTATTCTCACCCTTTTGGTCTATTTCATTTCCAGTGACTGCTCTTTATATATTCTGTCAGCATCTCTTCTACCAGTTCGTCCCTTTCTACCTTCATGATCAGACTTCTGGCATTCTTATAGCTGGTAATATAAGTAGGATCGCCGGACATAATATAGCCTACGATCTGGTTAACAGGGTTATAGCCTTTTTCTGTCAGTGCCTGATACACCTCCGCCAGAATTTCCTTTACGGTAGTTTTGTCTGTCTCCACTTTAAAATAACGCGTATTTCCTAAATCCTGCATAAGTCGCACCCCTTACCAAAACATTCGTTATCCCTTATCATACTCCATTTTTTCCCAAAATTCAATGCATTTGCTCTTGAAACAATAAAATATCAGGCTGAAGGAACCCTTTGGAAACACCGTTAAATATTTGTCCGGAAAGATTTTCGCCGGTCTCACATGCTACTTTAATGTATTCCCTGGTATGACCAATCTGATAACTTTTTCCGTTTATTATCTTTTCTTCCTCAAACAAAACTTCCGTTTCTTTATGTAAATAACTTTCCCTGTATTTAAAAGACATAGCTGCTTCCAGTTCCATCAGTCTGGCGCTTCTCTGTCCTTTCACCTCCTCCGGAATCTGTTCCTTCATCTCTGCGGCAGGCGTTCCTTTCCGTCTGGAGTATTTAAAAATATGCATCTCATAAAACCCTATTTTTTCGAGGAAATCGGTTGTTTCACAAAACTCCTGCTCACTTTCTCCCGGGAAACCCACAATTACGTCCGTGGTAATTGCCGGATGTACAAAAAAGTCCCTGAGTATACATACCTTCTCATAATATTCCCCTGTTGTATACTTTCTATTCATTCTTTTCAAAACAGAATCGCATCCGCTTTGCAAAGATAAATGAAAATGAGGGCAAAGCTTACCGCATTCCGCCAGCTCCCGTGCAAACTCCCCGGTAATTATCCGGGGTTCTAAAGAGCCTAAGCGGATACGCTCGATGCCCGAAACCTGTGATACTGCCTTTATCAGCGCAAGTAGTTTGCTCTGCGAGAAATCATTGCCTCCGGATAAGCCGTAGGAGCTTAAATGAATACCGGTAAGAACCACCTCCCGGTATCCGTTTTCGGCAAGCGTTTTTACCTCTGTGATCACATCTTCCATCTCACGGCTTCTGATTCTTCCTCTCGCATATGGAATGATACAGTAGGAACAAAACTGATTGCATCCATCCTGCACCTTAATAAACGCTCTGGTATGTCCGGCTGTATGCTTTAGCCCCATTGCTTCATATTCGCCCGTATTCCCAATATCAATAATTGTTTTTCCATTAAGTGTTTTATCAAAGGATGCCCCTTTGATTTCTCTTTCTGTAAGGTATTCTTCCAAAATAAAAACCAGATCCTTCTTCCGGTTATTTCCCACAGCCAGATCAATACTCATATCCCGTAAGGTATCTTCGTTTCCCACCTGTACATAACATCCAACTGCCACCACCACCGCATCCGGATTCAATTTTTTTGCCCGATGCAGCATTTGTCTGCTTTTCCGATCCGCTATATTGGTAACTGTGCAGGTATTTATAATATAAATATCCGCCNGTTCCTCAAAAGATACAATTTTNTATCCTCTTTCCTCTAATGTTTGTTGCATAAAGTCCATCTCATATCCGTTCACTTTACANCCGAGATTGTGAAATGCTACACTTTTCATATTATTCACCACTTTTTTTGTATTGTTTTATCATTGACTTTTCAACCGTTACCCCTTACTATAATAGCAGAAGGTATGAACAATTTGAAGGAGGTAATTTACCATGAAAACAGTTCAGATTTCATTGAATTCAATTGACAAAGTAAAATCTTTCGTAAATGATATTACAAAATTTGATTATGACTTTGANTTGGTATCNGGAAGATATGTCATCGATGCAAAATCTATCATGGGAATCTTCAGTCTGGATTTATCCAAACCCATTGANNTGAANATCCATGTAGAAGACAATGTNGATGANATNTTNGAANCNTTGAAACCGTACATGATTTAATGAANACTGCCGTANGGCATNNTNAANAGANATNAAGGACTGCCCANNNGGCAGTCCTTTTTACGTNNATTTNACGATCACTACCTCATCNGATTCNATTGCCTGCTGNACCANCTCATCAATTTTNTCNGTCANATTCTGNTCATGNCGTTTGATCACATTCAGATTCGGNTTCGTTACCGGATGCTTTGCNACAAAAATCGTACANCAATCNTCANAGGGNAGAATNGAAGTCTCATAAGTACCTATCTTTTCCGAAACCTCAACAATCTCCATCTTATCAAANCCAATCAACGGNCGAAANACAGGCAGTGTNCANACCTCATTGGTAACAGCNAGTGACTGCACGGTCTGAGATGCCACCTGACCGATACTCTCNCCNGTGATNANNCCCAGACAATCATTTTCCTTCGCNATCATCTCCGCNATCTTCATCATATANCNGCGCATGATNATCGTAAGCTCTTCATGNGGACANTTTTCATAAATATANAGNTGGATATCCGTAAAATTAATNACATGAAGATAAACCGGTCCTGCATAGCGTGATACCTGCTTTGCNAGATCGACCACCTTCTGCTTTGCCCGGTCGCTGGTATATGGAGGTGCATGAAAATAAACCGCGTCAATCTTCACGCCTCTCTTTGCGATCATGTACCCTGCCACCGGTGAATCAATACCGCCGGACAGAAGAAGCATTGCTTTTCCGTTGCTTCCCACCGGCATACCGCCGGGGCCGGGAATTTCAATAGAATATATGTATATTTTCTCACGGATTTCCACATAAAGCATCACATCCGGTTGATGTACGTCCACTTTCATTTTCGGATAAGCATTGAGAACAGCCTCTCCAAGCGCCATATTAATCTCCATGGAATTCATGGGATAATTCTTTCTGGCTCTCCTTGCCTGTACCTTAAAGGTCATATTCTTATCCTGGTAAACCTTGTCCACATAAGAAACCACCGTTTCTGCCAGCTTCTCAAAGCCTTCATCCTCCACATGAACCACCGGGCAGATTCCCGAAATCCCAAATACGGTCTTTAAGTTGTCCACCGTCTCCTCATAATCAAAATCAGACAGTGCATGTACATAAATCCTGCCATCCGTCCTTGTAACCTTAAACTCTCCCTCACAACGCTTTAATGCATACTTGATCTGCTGCACCAAAGCTTCCTCAAATAAATATCTGTTTTTTCCTTTTACACCAATTTCCGCGTACTTGATCAAAAATGCACTGAACATATTGACTCCTTTTTGACCAGCGCTGCAATCTGCAGCGCCGGTTTATTAACATAAAGACGGCTCGCAAAGCGTGACAGCCGTTGTTTATTTACGTGTATATTTCCTGAGCATAGGAATTATATCATATAAAGTCTGTAAAGTATAGTTTATCTCTTCCATCGTCGTAAAGACTGAAAAGCTAAACCGGATCGTTGAACTTAAAAGTTCTTTCTCAATTCCCATTGCCTGAAGAGTTGCCGATGGCTGGGGTTTCCGGGCGGAGCAGGCGCTGCCTGCCGAGACATAAATCCCCTTATCCTCCAGTGCATGAAGTATTACCTCACTGCGAACTCCCCGGAAAGAAACACTGACTACATGAGGTGCTCCGGCTTCATCCGGACAGCCGTTTACCACCACATCATCCATCTTTTGAATGCCATCCACAAAGGCTCTCTTAAGCTGATACATTTTTTCCATATCCTGATCCAGATTCTTATAGACAAGCTCTACCGCTTTTGCAAATCCGGCCGCTCCCGGTACGTTTTCCGTCCCTGAACGCATACCGCCTTGCTGTCCTCCNCCAAAGGAAATGGGCTTTATCTTGACCTTCTCATCCACATAAAGAAGTCCTACCCCCTTCGGTCCATGAATCTTATGCCCGCTGGCTGACAATAGATCGATCTTCATCCTCTTGGGATAAATACGAAATTTTCCATATCCCTGAACCGCGTCTACATGAAATAAGATTCTGGGATTCATTCTTTTAATCAATGCACCGGCCTGGGCAACAGGCTGCATAGCCCCAACCTCATTGTTCGTATGCATAATGGAGACCAATATGGTTTCTCCTGTAATCGCCCTCTCTAAATCTTCCAGCCTGATGCAGCCCGTTTTATCCACTGGAAGATAGGTCACACGAAAGCCTTCTTCCTCTAAGTGCTTCATAGTCTGTAAAACAGCAGGATGCTCAACCTGTGTTGTGATCAAATGCCGTCCGCTGCGGCAATTTGCACGGGCACATCCGATCAATGCAAGATTATCAGACTCGGTTCCTCCTGATGTAAAAAATATTTCTTTTTCGTTTACCTTTAAATTTCCTGCAATTACCTCTTTTGCATAGCGGGTGTATTTTTCTGCCTGTACGCCCTTTCTATGGAGACTGGAGGGATTTCCATAGTCTTCACACATAATATGAGCCATCAGTTCCGCTACCTGATCAAAACATCTGGTAGTTGCCGAATTATCCAAATATACCTCCATATGATTACTGGCCTTTCTAAAGTTTGCTTCATGATCGCTTGTTTTTCTTTTGCGGTTAATATATATTATGTAACTATTGGTCTAAATGGTACATTATAATGGAGAGAACCGTCATGCCCGCNGTTTCNGTTCGCAAAATACGTTTGCCCAGTGTGATCGGCNANATNCCCTCCTGCATGGCNTTTTCAATTTCCTCCTCTGCAAATCCNCCTTCAGGTCCGATAAAAACNGCCACATCTTCTGAAGGCTTAAGCNCTCCCAGAATTTCTCTGGTTTTGTCCATTCCTTCCCACAATTCATAAGGAATAACTCTGACTTTAGCACATCTGCTGTAAGAAACTGCTTCCTGAAAGCTCATAACTTCTTTTATCTGCGGAATCATTTCTCTTTTACTCTGTTTCGCCGCCGCCTCNGAAATTCCCTGCCATCTTGCCAGCTTCGATTTTTCTTTCTTTTCATCCAGTTTTACTACCGAGCGTCTGCATGCTACAGGAATAATTTCATATACGCCAAGCTCCACCGCTTTTTGAATGATCGTCTCCATCTTATCGCTTTTGGGAAGCCCCTGAAAAAGATAAACCTTAGAAGGCAGCTCTGTACTGCCCTCTTCTATCTCGCAAACCCTGCACCTGATCTCCTCCTCACAAAGCGTTTCAATTCTGCATAGATACCTCCGGCCGTCAAATCCATTTCTCAAGATAATCCGATCTCCCTGCTTCATGCGAAGTACATTTTTGATATGATTAACATCCTTCCCCATGATCACCGCATCTTTATCCCGGATCTGTGAAGGATCCACAAAAAACTGATACATACAGCCCCCTTATGCAAAACTGGTATTTCANAATTTATACTCACNAACTAATTCTTTCTCGCGGTTACGCTGACCCATTCTCCCTGATAAGTCACATCCAAAACCTCCAGCCCTGCTGCCTTTACCGCACCTATCACAGTATCTTCTTTATCATCAATAATTCCTGAGGTAATATAAATACCCCCCTTTTTCAGCTGATTCACAATAACCGGTGTGAGTTCTACCAGAACCTCCGCAAGAATATTTGCTACCACAATATCATAACATTCATATCCTACCTGATCCTGAACCTGTTTATCCGTAATAATATTTCCGATCATCATGGAAAAATCANTATCNNCGATCCNGTTTNCNGCCATNTTTTCTTTCACTGCCTCTGCAGCGCAGGGATCAAGATCCGTCCCCATAGCCTTCTTTGCCCCGAACATCAGAGAAAGAATCGCCAGGATTCCGCTTCCGGTTCCCACATCCAAAAGTACCGTCTCCGGTGTAATATATTTTCGCAGCTGACGAATACAAAGCTGAGTTGTATCATGCATTCCGGTTCCGAATGCCGTACCCGGGTCAATATGAAGAATAATCTTGNCNTGATCCTGCTGNNCTACTTTCTCCCATGACGGAATCACCAGCACGTCATCAATAGTAAACTGATGAAAGTACTGCTTCCAGTTATTGATCCAGTCCAGATCCTCTGTCTCCTCGATTGCAATACTCCCCTCTCCAATCTCCATGAACTCTTTCACTTCGTTAAGCACAGCGTATGCACGAGAGAGTATCTCTTCAGCGGATACCTCTTCATCTCCTGAGATTAATATCGGATATTGACTCCCTTCGGTCTTTACATCTCCTTCTTTTTCTTCCAAGAAAAAGCTCAGATAAGCAATTCCGTCATCCTCAGGCTGGTCGGGAAGAATATCAACAAACATCTGCTCCTTCTCCCACGCACTAAGGGGAATCTTGTCTTCAATCTGTGCGCCTTCCAGACCAATATCATACAAACTGCTGATAATTATATCCTCTGCCGCNGTATTCGTTTTTATTTTAAATTTCAACCATTTCATAAANTCATCCTCTTAAAAAAGTATCATTCCAAGATCCCATCGATCCTGTCACATTCGTCCTGTGAGAATTGAATATTTTCAAGAGCCTTAATATTCTCACCAATCTGCTCCGGTCTGCTGGCTCCGATNAAAACNGANGTTACCTTTCCATCTCTTAAGATCCATGAAAGTGCCATCTGTGCCAGCGACTGTCCTCTTTCATCAGCAATCTCTGAAAGCGCTCTTACTTTATCCAGTTTTTCTTCTGAAATATCCCGTTTGCGAAGGTAAGGGCTTTTTCCACTCCCCGCTCTGGAATCCTGCGGAATTCCATCTAAATATTTACCGGTAAGAATCCCCTGTGCCAGAGGACTAAAAGCAATACATCCAATTCCGCTGCGGTATAAGAAATCTTTTACTCCATCCGTCTCAATCCAACGATTCAGCATAGAATAAGAAACCTGATTAATCACAAAAGGCGTTCTTTGCTCCTGCAAAATACGGTATGCTTCCCTGGTCTGTTCCTGATTATAATTAGAAATTCCCACATAAAGTGCCTTACCGGATCTCACAATCTGATCCAGTGCTTCCATAGTCTCCTCCATAGGCGTATCCGGATCCGGTCTATGATGATAAAAAATATCCACATACTCCAGCCCTAATCTCTTCAGACTATCATCCAGACTGGCAATTAAATATTTTCGGGAACCGCCGTCTCCATACGGTCCCTTCCACATATCATATCCTGCCTTCGTGGAGATCACCATCTCATTTCGATACTGCATCAGATCAGACTTCAGAATCCTTCCCATGTTTGCTTCCGCACTTCCATATGCCGGTCCGTAATTATTTGCCAGATCAAAATGTGTAATTCCGTTATCAAAGGCCGTAAAAAGAATCTGTTTCATATTTTCAACATTATTAACAGAGCCAAAATTGTGCCACATTCCGAGGGAAAGCGCCGNCAGCTTAAGACCGCTTCTGCCACACCGATTATAAATCATTGTTCCATATCTTGCTTTATNTGCTTTATACATTCCGATCCTCCATTTTCTCTTCTCTTTTATTATAGCATTTCCCACTTCTCTTCTTCAATGTTGTTTCCCCAAAAGTTCTGTCCATATCATTCGAAAAAAATGTCTGCCCTACCCCTCTAATTTTCGGTACACCGTAAACCACATTGTCAAAAAGCATGCCANCCCGCCTATCAGATTGGAAACGGGTTCTGCCAGAAAAACGCCATTCACTCCAAATCCCAAGACCGGCAAAAGCAATGTCAACGGAACTACAATAATAGCCTTACGGAACAATGAGAAAAAAATCGATCTTTTTGCATATCCCAGAGATTGGAATGTACACTGCCCCGTAAACTGAAATGCCATAAAACAAAATCCAAAAAAATACATTTGAAGTGCTGCATTTCCTGTCTCTACCATCGTACCATCGTCAGTAAAAACTGCAAACAGAAACTGCGGAAACCTCATAACCAGTACCCATGCCAAAAGTGTATATCCTACACCGATTAATGCGGTAAAGCGAATACCCTCCTTTACACGCGACATCTTTTTTGCCCCATAGTTATATCCAAGAATCGGTTGGCAGCCACTGGTGATGCCCATTACCGGCAAAGATAAAAGTTCTCTCACAGAGTTTAAAACTGTCATAATGCCCACGTACAAATCCCCTCCATAGCCCTGAAGGGTAATATTACAGACAATCTGTACCAACGCATTCGTAAATTGCACAATAAATCCGGAAGTTCCCAGGGACATAATATTCCGCACCAGTCTGCCTTCCAGCCTCATATTTTCCTTTTTGATCCGTAGAATTGCCTTTTTTCCTGTCAAAAAGCGAAATACCCAGATAGCAGAAATCATTTGACTGATCACTGTAGCTAATGCAGCGCCGCTTACGCCCATATGAAATACAAATATGAACAAGGGATCCAACAGCAGATTCAATACTGCCCCAATCACGGTTGTCAACATACCAATCTTAGGATACCCCTGGGCATTGATAAATCCGTTCATTCCTGTGGCAGCCATGGAAAACATTGTACCGAACAAATAAATCTGCAAATACTTATCCGCATACACATAGGATGCCTCACTGGCTCCAAACAAAAACAAAATCGGTCTGCGGAACAAAAAGCAGAAAAGAAAGATTAAAAGTGAAGCTCTGATCAGCAGAGAAAACACATTTCCCATAATCTTTTCCGCCTTTTCCACATTACCTTCTCCTCTGGCAATAGAGAATAGAGGAGTGCCGCCTGTGCCAAACAGATTGGTAAAAGCTGCAATCAATGTAATAACAGGAAAAGTGAGTCCGACTCCGGTCAGCGCCATATTATCCGCTCCCGGCAGATGCCCGATGTAAATTCGGTCAACCACATTATAAAGCAGCTGTACCAGCTGTGCCAAAGTTAATGGAATGGCCTGAAAAATAATGTTCTTCCACACTTTTCCCTCTGAAAAATCTGTTGTCATATGTGTTTCACCTTTTCCATATTCATCCTTTATCCCCAATTATATACTTCCAAGCGGGAATTTCAAACTATCTTCTTTTGCCAATGGTCAAAGTACAGATTGTTAATTTTGAGGCAAAATATCAGAAAACAAAAAAAGATGCGAACCCCAGAATAAACCCTGGCTGGTTCGCATCTTGTGTACTCCTATCTTTTCTTAAACAAATTACATAGTATCAGCATAACGGGAATTCCCCTGTACATTATATTCTCCTGCAGATGTATAACCACTGGAAGCATTCGCCTGCGTTGTCATATAATAATCCACAAGTGACGCATTGGTAGCAATAGAAGAACCATAGTCTTTGAAAAACGCCTGTACTTTGGACATATCCGACTTCTTGAACGTGTCCTCATCAATCGTCATTTTGCCCTTTGCATCCACACTGATTCCAAACTGTTTAAGAGCGTCTGCATTATGTGCTGTTTTTTCTCTGATGTAGGACAAATTAGATAATACGCCGGAATTTGTACTGGATTCAGCCGTACTGAACATGCTGTTGTAATTGCCTACAAAGCTTTTTGCTGTGGCAAAAATTTTGTCAACATCGTATTTCTCATTGCCATCCTTATCTGTTATTTTTTTATACAAATCATCAGATGCAAGCGCTTTGCTGTCTGCTTTAAGACCAGCTGCACCGGAAGCTGTTGTGCTGCTCGTCTCCGTACTGTCCGTAGCCTCGGTGCTGGTTGCTCCACCTGCAAACTTAACACGCGATGCAATCTTAGAACCGTAACTCATAATATCATTTGCCGAAAACAGTTCCTGCACTTTTGAAACATCCGCTGCTTTCAGTTTACTTTCATTCAACTCAAGTGTTCCATTCGAATTGACCGTAATGCCAATCTCTGCAAGCTTATCCGCACTTGCAGCTGTGTTGCCCATCATATTTGCCACATATGCCGTTTTGCTTGTCAATGTGGAATTTTTTGCCGCACTTACAACATCATTATAATTCGCTACAAAATCTTTCATTGCAGAGACTACCTTGGCTGATGCACTCTGTCCATTTGCCGTGTCCGTGTATGTCTTATCACTCTGCAGCGCTGAAACAGTAGAATTCAGGCTCGAAAGTCCTGTTGTCAAATCAGCATTTGCCTTTTGCGCTTCTTTGGAAACCTTCGGATTTTTCTTCTCTTCCAAAATTTTGTCAAGAACACTGTTTGAACTGCTCTTCTTGCTGGCCGTTACTGTACTTGAATCCTTACTTGCGCCGTAGTAAGTCTTCATAAGCTTACCATAGCTGCCGTTTTTAATGCTGGCATAATCTGAAAGAAAATTCAGATTCCCCATTCCTCCACTGGATGAAAGACTCTGAAACAAATAAGAACTATCCTGATTACCGCCTACGTTAAAACCAATACCCATAATCATCACTCCTTTGAATAAAATTTGAACATCCATGTTCCTACGCATGATATACAATATATCAATGCACACTTTTCTACAGTTATTTTTATTTTAGCATCCACGCTTCGAGATTGCAATACAATTTGACCAAAAAAAATATTTATTTTCCCGGCAGATCTAACATCTGTGCGGCGTTTTATGATAAAATAATCTTTTGATTACAATGCCATTACACAAATTGCCAATAATAAGAAGAGAGGAACCTATTGTGCTAAATAAGCAGATCATTAATGAAATTGCCGGTCCCACCATTTATAACAGAGGCTATGAACTATTCTGCCAAAAGAAAGTACTGACTTTTCAGTCCAAAAAGCAGGATGAAGAAATTTTCATGAAAGCCGTTGTGCAGGGCAGCGGAAGAAAAAAATACAGGACAGAGCTTGTCTATAATACATTTCATGAGTATCTGTCCGAATGCTTCTGTGACTGTCCCGCTTTCTACAACTATGACGGTATCTGCAAACATTGCGCCGCTGTACTCTTGGAGTGTGAGAGTCGTCTTGGCATGCAGCAGACCATTTTTGACTATATAGAAGAACCGGGATCCATCAATCAAAAACGCAGCCTCTCAGACTATATTGTTCCTGATGGCGGACGTTTTTCCCCTAAGTCCCGTTCCAAAGAAACAACTTCCATCATCAAAGATCTGCTGCGGCGCCAGAGAATAAAGTCCACCCTCCCTTTAATGCAGGATGCGCCCTACGAAAAGGTATCTCTGGAACCCCATTTCAAATGCAATGAGAACGGCGCTACAGTGGAATTCAAAATCGGAATAGACACCCGATATGTCCTCAAGGATGTGTTTGAGTTTGCCCAAAATATAGCATCCTGCGCAGAATATTCCTATGGAAAAAAACTAAAGTTTACACATACCTTAAGCGCCTTTGAGCCGATGTCTCAAAGAATCGTAAAATTTATTCTCGACTGGGTGCAGGAAAACGGCAGTCGCTATATTGAACGTAATTATTACTCCTACAAGCCAACATTTTTGAAATTACGTCAGATACCCCTTAACGGGACAGACACGGAAGAACTCTTTACCATATTAAAAGACANCCCTATCCTAATTGATTTGAACGGTTCCGGTGAAAAAATCTGGTATCAGACAGACAACCCGTCAATCCGCCGCTTATGGGTCATCGGAAAAAGAGATGGCATTGAAGTGAAATCTGANCCCTTAACTGCAATTTATTCTACCCNTACTGTTTACACCTTTCAAGATGGACTTATCCACCTCGAAAGCAGAGAAGTTCTTTCGCCAATCCAGGACTTTTTATCCTGCCTTTCTGAACTGCCTGAAACCACATTCTATGTTGACAAAAGCGACATCCCCATGTTCTGCCGGGAATTGCTTCCTCTTTTGGAGAAACATTATGAATGTGAACGGATAAATTTCAGTGAAGCCGATTATGGTGTGGAACCCGTTTCCTTTGAAATCTATCTGGATGCACCGCAAAAAGATTTCATCACTTGCAAGGTCTATGCCGTCTACGGAGAAAGAAAATTTGAAGTCTATAAAAAGGATGAAGAACGCTCCNGGCGGGATGCCGTTAAGGAGATACAAGTTGGAAACACGGTCGCCTCTTACTGTAACGCCTACGATGAAAATGAACGCGCAATGGTCATCGCTGGAGATGAGGATAAAATCTACGAGTTGCTTACATTGGGAATTCCCCGTTTACAGGCGCTTGGCGATGTGTACGTCTCTGATGCCCTAAAGAAAATCCGTGTAGTATACAG
>JAAVAA010000002.1 GCA_014804285.1 Lachnospiraceae bacterium
TTTGTTTTTTTAAGAAAATATGACATAAAAATCACCCTCTTACATTATAACACTATAGCACTATATAATCAATAGTAAAATAAAAATTTTGTCAAGTTTAGAAAAATCAAAAAAGCCAGCATATATGCTGACTGTCGAAACATTGGGTATTAAACTACTCCTAAAAATCATAGTGCTAAATCCGAAAGACGGGATACCCGGGCAAAATCCACCAAAATGCGCTGGGCCATTAAAAATGAAAATTTTTGTTGACAATCCTTTAGCACAGCAGTATGATAAAGGAAATTTTATACAACCGAAACCGTTGAGGCGGAGATAAAGGTAATGATGCTCCTACAGAGAACCCGGTTGCTGAGAACGGGTGGAAAACAAGTTATCAAATGGACCGCTGAGGGTGCAGTGAACGATGTTATTTCGTTACTTTGTAACATTCAGTATTCTGCAACGTGAGGGCATACGTCAGTTGCCGGAGATATGATGGTATCTCGTTAAGTGTGCAGCTATTGCTGTAAATCAAGGTGGCACCGCGGATTGTAATATTCGTCCTTGACAGAAATTCTGTCAGGGACTTTTTTATGCGCAGAGGTGCGTAATTAGGAGGAATGCTTATGACACTCACAATACAGCCCGGTCAAAACGAGCTGGAAGAATTAAGGAAACAGAATATCTACAAAACCGTTCCCGTAAGTGCGGAAATTTTATCAGACATGAAGACTCCTATTGAAGTACTAAAGATTCTGAAAAATGTGTCCAGACACTGCTATCTTCTGGAATCCGTATCAGACAATGAAAAGTGGGGACGCTATACCTTTCTCGGCTATGACCCCAGTCTTGAGATCAGTTGTCAGAACGGACAAATGAAGATTGGTTCTTTGTCCTTTGAAACCACAGATCCGGGAAAATATATCCGACAGGTTCTTGATGAACACAAAAGCCCCCGGTTTTCTTATCTTCCGCCTTTTACCGGAGGATTGGTCGGTTACTTCTCTTATGATTATTTGAAATATGCAGAGCCTTCCCTTCATTTGGATGCTGTGGATACGGAAGGGTTTAAAGATGTAGATCTGATGTTGTTTGATAAGGTGATCGCTTTTGATCATTATCGGCAAAAGATCATTTTGATTGTAAACATTCGTCTCGATCAGTTAGAAACAGAATATAATAGAGCTATTCTCAAGTTACGGCAGCTGGCTGATCTGATTGAAAACGGAACTCCTGCACCGGCTAACCCCGGCAAATGTACTTCCGACTTCAAGCCTTTATTTGAAAAAAAGGAATACTGTTCCATGGTGGAAAAGGCAAAACATCATATTAAAGAAGGAGACATTTTCCAGATTGTCTTATCCAATCGTCTGGAAGCGGACTACGAGGGAAGTCTTCTGAACACCTACCGGATTCTCCGCACGGTAAACCCTTCCCCCTATATGTTCTACTTTTCCAGCAGCGATATGGAGGTAGCAGGAGCCTCTCCCGAAACTCTGGTCAAACTGGAAGACGGTATTCTTCATACCTTTCCTCTTGCAGGAACCAGACCCCGGGGTAAGACGGAAAAGGAAGATCAGGCGTTGGAAAAAGAGCTTCTCGCCGATCCCAAAGAGTTAGCTGAGCATAACATGCTGGTGGATCTGGGCCGGAATGATATTGGCAAGATCAGTAAGTTTGGTACAGTGGAAGTGGAAAAATATCTCTCCATAGAAAGATACTCTCACGTTATGCACATAGGCTCTACTGTAAAGGGTGAGATTTTAGATAAAAAGGATGCACTATCGGCAATAGACGCTATCCTTCCTGCAGGAACCCTTTCCGGAGCTCCTAAGATAAAGGCCTGTCAGCTGATCAATGACCTGGAAAATAACAAACGGGGAATTTATGGCGGCGCTATCGGATATCTGGACTTTACCGGTAATCTGGATACCTGTATTGCTATCCGCATCGCTTACAAGAAAAACGGAAAGGTCTTTGTGAGAAGCGGAGCCGGCATTGTGGCTGATTCCGTTCCCGAAACGGAGTATCAAGAATGCTTAAATAAAGCTGCTGCCGTGGTGACAGCGCTCCATATGGCACAGGAGGTGGAATCATGATTTTATTGATTGATAATTATGACAGCTTTTCCTACAATCTTTTTCAATTGATTGGTTCCATAAATCCGGATATACGGGTAATACGCAACGATGCGGCCACCATCAGGGAAATCGAAAACATGCAGCCAGAGGCTATTATTCTTTCTCCCGGACCGGGTCACCCGGAAGATGCAGGAATATGCATAGATGTAGTTAAAGAGTTAGGTTCCTCTATTCCTATTCTCGGTGTGTGTCTGGGACATCAGGCCATCTGCACTGCCTATGGCGGCACCATATCCTATGCAAAAGAACTGATGCATGGAAAACAGTCAGATACCAGACTGGATACAGATTGTCCCATTTTTAACGGTCTTCCTTCCGTGATCCCTGTTGCAAGGTACCATTCCCTTGCNCTCATCAGNGANACACTTCCGGANTGCCTTACTATCACTGCCGAAACCACTGATCACGANGTCATGGCAGTAAANCATAAAACGNATCCCGTTTACGGACTGCAGTTTCATCCGGAATCNATCCTCACACCGGATGGTAAAANGATNCTNAANAANTTTTTCNATCAAATATAACTAAAAAAGAAAGGTNATGGTGATGAAAATGATTAAAGAAGCAATTGTAAAAATCGTAGACAAACAGGATTTNACNTATGACGANGCATATGCNGTCATGAATGAAATTATGAGCGGGGAAACCTCNCCCACCCAAAATGCCGCTTTTCTGGCTGCTCTCTCTACCAAAAGCGCNAAAGCGGANACCACCGATGAAATTGCCGGCTGTGCCGCTGCCATGAGAGCNCATGCCACAAAAGTAGANCATAATCTGGATGTCCTTGAAATCGTGGGAACCGGAGGAGACGGCGCCCANAGCTTTAATATTTCNACTACTTCCGCNCTGGTNATNGCNGCAGGNGGNGTAAANGTNGCAAAACACGGAAACCGNGCGGCATCCTCNAAATGCGGCGCNGCNGATTGNCTGGAAGCTNTGGGTGTCAATATTGATCTTTCTCCCGANAAGTGNGTGGAGCTTTTGGAAAAGNCCGGAATCTGCTTTTTCTTTGCACAGAAATATCATACTTCCATGAAATATGTAGGTCCTATCCGGAAAGAGCTGGGCATTCGTACNGTATTTAATATTTTAGGNCCNCTCACCAACCCCGCCTCACCCTCNATGCAGCTTCTNGGCGTATATGATGANTATCTGGTTGANCCTCTGGCAAGGGTTCTTTCCAGCCTNGGNGTCAAAAGAGGAATGGTNGTATACGGACAGGATAAGCTGGACGAAATTGCTGCCTGCTCNCCGACTCTGNTCTGCGAGTTCGATCAGNATAACTACAAAACTTATACCATTACACCGGAAGATTTCGGACTTACCTCCTGTACAAAGGAAGATCTGACCGGCGGCACACCGGAAGAAAATGCGGCAATCACNCTTTCTGTTCTGAANGGCGATCAGGGACCTAAGAGAAACGCTGTTCTTTTAAATGCCGGAGCTGCCCTGTATATCGGTCAAAAAGCAGAAACCTTTGCCGACGGCATAAAGCTTGCAGCCCAGCTCATCGACAGCGGAAAAGCTCTTGAAAAACTGGAAGAGTTTAAGAAAGAAAGCAATCTGTAAAANGAAAGGGNNNACNNAAAATGGCAGACATTTTAAACACCATAGCNGAATATGCAAAAGAACGGGTGGCGNATGCAAAACGCTCTCTTCCTCTTAACGAACTGAAAGCCAAAATCTCTGTCATGAACTGTGACACCGGCTTTCCCTTTGAAAAAGCGCTGCAAACAGAGGATATCAGCTTTATNTGCGAATGCAAAAAAGCCTCCCCCTCCAAAGGGCTGATNGCNGANGATTTTCCTTATGTGGCAATCGCAAAGGAATANGAGGCTGCCGGAGCCTCCTGCATTTCCGTTTTAACGGAACCGAAATGGTTTCTGGGAAAAGATTCCTATTTAAAGGAAATTACACAGGCTGTTTCCATNCCCTGTATCCGAAAGGACTTCACGNTAGATGAATATATGATTTATGAGGCAAAGCTTCTCGGTGCAGATGCCGTACTTTTGATCTGTGCCCTGCTGCCTGAGGATATTCTTCGAGAATATATTCAAATCTGCGATTCCCTGGGACTCTCGGCACTGGTGGAGGCTCACGATGAAAAGGAGATCGATTCTGCCCTCTCGGCGGGCGCACGAATCATCGGAGTCAATAACCGTAACCTGAAAGATTTCTCGGTGGATGTCCATAACAGCAACCGCCTTCGCGCACTGGTNCCGGAATCGGTACTGTTTGTGGCCGAAAGCGGAATTAAAACCGCGGATGACATTGATGTCCTACGGCAGGCAAAAGTAGATGCCGTGCTCATCGGTGAAACCCTTATGAAATCACCGGATAAAAAGGCTATGTTAGATACTTTAAGAGGAAAGGATTCTAGAAATGACCGGAATTAAAATCTGCGGCTTAAAATCCATGGAGGATATCTCCTGCGTCAACAAGTGGAAACCGGATTATATCGGTTTTGTATTTTTAAAAGGCAGAGCAAGATATGTCACTCCCGCGCAGGCTGCCGAAATGAGAAAAGCCCTTGATCCCTCTATTATCCCGGTAGGCGTATTTGTCAACGAACCGGTATCAGAAGTGGCTTCTCTTTTTCAAAACGGAACNATCCGGATTGCCCAGCTTCACGGAGAGGAAGATGAAGCCTATGTAGAGACCTTGCGAAGGCTGTGTCCCTGCCCTATTATAAAAGCTTTTATTATTAAATCAAAAGAGGATATTCAAAAAGCCCTCTCCTTCCCCTGTGACTATCTTCTTCTGGACAATGGTCTGGGAACGGGAGAAGCCTTTGACTGGTCACTGATCCAAAATATAGACAGACCCTTTTTTCTGGCNGGAGGACTGAATCCGGAAAATGTCACAGAAGCAATCCGTCTTGCCCGCCCTTATGCTGTGGATGTCAGCTCCGGGGTAGAAACGGATGGCAAAAAGGATCCTGATAAAATACAATCATTTATTTCCTCTGTCCGCAGCTATCCGCTGTGACAGAAAATATACAGAATATACAACTGACAGGAAAGGAGAAATTTATGTCACAATCAAAAGGACGCTTCGGAGTTCACGGCGGACAATATATTCCCGAAACTCTTATGAACGCTGTAATTGAACTGGAAGAAGCCTACAATCATTACAAAGAAGATCCTGAATTTAACCGGGAGCTTACCTCCTTATTTAACGAATATGCAGGACGTCCCAGCCGTCTGTATTATGCAGAAAAAATGACCCGGGATTTAGGCGGCGCCAAAATTTATTTGAAAAGGGAGGATCTGAACCATACCGGTTCCCATAANATCAATAACGTGCTCGGTCAGGCACTGCTTGCCAAAAAAATGGGCAANACCCGGTTGATTGCAGAAACCGGNGCAGGACANCACGGTGTTGCCACGGCTACTGCCGCCGCTTTACTTGGTATGGAATGTGTTGTTTTNATGGGTGAAGANGACACCAAAAGGCAGGCNCTNAANGTATACCGGATGCGNCTTTTAGGTTCNGAAGTCATTCCGGTTAAAACNGGNACNGCNACNTTAAAAGATGCNGTTTCNGAAGCTATGAGAGAATGGACNAGCCGGATCGANGATACNCATTACTGCCTCGGCTCNGTTATGGGNCCNCATCCTTTTCCNACTATTGTAAGNGATTTTCAAGCTGTGATNTCCCGGGANATCAAGCAGCAGATCATGGAAAAAGAGGGAAGGCTTCCTGATGTTGTCATGGCNTGTGTAGGCGGNGGAAGTAATGCCATGGGAACCTTTTATCATTTTATNGAGGATAAAGANGTAAAGCTGATCGGATGNGAAGCNGCCGGACGGGGNATAGANACNTATGAAACGGCTGCAACCATNAATACNGGAAGACTGGGNATTTTNCACGGAATGAAATCTTATTTTTGTCAGGATAAGTACGGTCAGATCGCACCTGTGTATTCTATTTCCGCCGGTCTTGACTACCCCGGAATCGGTCCGGAGCATGCATGGCTTCACGATACCGGCCGTGCAGAATATGTGGCTGTNACAGATGANGAAGCGGTAAANGCCTTTGAATACCTCTCCCGGATGGAGGGAATCATTCCGGCCATTGAAAGCGCTCATGCCGTTTCTCATGCTATGAAGCTAGCCCCTGCTCTTTCAAATGAACAGATTATTGTCATCACCATATCCGGAAGAGGCGATAAAGACTGTGCCGCAATTGCACGTTACAGAGGGGAGGATATTTATGAGTAAGATTCATGAAGCATTTGCAGATAAAAAAGCATTTATCCCATTTATTACCTGTGGGGATCCGGATCTTGAAACCACAGAAAAGATCATATACAGCATGGTAGAAAATGGCGCTGACCTGATTGAACTGGGTATTCCTTTTTCCGATCCCACTGCAGAAGGTCCTGTAATTCAAGGGGCAAATATCCGCGCTTTATCTAAAGGCATTACCACAGATGATATTTTTGATCTGGTTCGAAGACTCCGTCAAACAGTTACTGTTCCCATGGTATTTATGACCTATGCCAATGTGGTTTATTCCTACGACGCAGATAAATTTATCAGCACTTGTTCCGAAATTGGTATTGACGGTCTGATCCTTCCGGATCTTCCATTTGAAGAAAAAGATGAGTTTCATTCTATCTGTAAAAAATATGGTGTGGATCTGATTTCTCTGATCGCTCCCACATCCGAAAACCGGATCTCCATGATTGCAAAGGAAGCAGAAGGTTTCATTTACATTGTTTCCAGCCTTGGGGTAACCGGTGTCAGAAGTGAAATTAACACGGATATCTCATCTATGGTTAAGCTGATCCAGGAAAATACCGATATTCCCTGTGCAGTCGGTTTCGGCATTTCCACGCCCCAGCAGGCTGCAAAAATGGCATCCGTTTCCGACGGCGCAATTGTAGGCTCCGCAATCATCAAATTAATTGAAAAATATGGCAAGAACGCTGCAAAACCTGTTGGTGAATACGTAAAAAGTATGAAAGACGCTTTAAGATAAAATAGCAAATACCAAACTCTTTAAGTTATTTACTGTTAAAAAACGTGCCCGGAAAATCTGTTCCGGACACGTTTTATTATTTTTCCTATTCGATTTTAAATACGGAAATTTCCGACTTAAGACCCTGCATATCCTCATCTAGTGCACTTGCAGTCTGACTTAACTTGTCCACACTGTGAAGAAGCTGATTAGCCATATCACGCACTAGTGCTGAACTGCTTGCAGTTTCCTCAATGATCGCGGATATATTCTCCACCGCATCCAACGTATCGTTCCTTTCCTTGTCTGCAGCCTCTGTATTATTTGCTATTTCTTTCAAATTAACAAACAGATTATTCATCTGAGAATTCATATCCTGGAACACTTGAATTACTTCTTCAACGGCTTCTGCCTGCAAAGCTACCATTTGTTCTGCTTTTTTGGCGCTTTCTACACTGCTTTCCGTCTGCGCATCAATATTTTGAACATTATTGCGGATTTCTCCTGCTGCCTTATTGGAATCATCCGCAAGCTTTCGAATTTCCTCTGCAACCACTGCAAATCCTCTTCCGGCATCACCGGCTCTTGCCGCCTCAATAGAAGCATTTAACGAAAGTAAATTCGTCTGCTCGGAAATATCACTAATCGTCTGTACAAAACCATTAATTGTCTCCGATTCGGTCTTTAATGTAGCGATACTTTCTCCCACCCTTGCAGTTATATCAGAGGTTTCCTTTGCCCTGTCAGAAAGAACTTGTACAATCTCTGTACCCTGAGCGATCATTTTCTCTGTCTTATCCACAAGCGCTTCCACCGATTCAACCATCTGTCCGATTTCCTTCATCCTGTCAGAAAGCATACTTGTCTTAACAACACATTCCTGAGCATGCTCTGCCTGTTTGGACATTCCTTCACTGATCTCATCAATTGCATGCGTAATATCGCCGGAATAATTATTGATGTCCGTGGAAGCCTCATTCACATTACCTGCCGACACCTCCAGCTGCTGAATGGTTCCTGTCAGTTTACCTACCAGTTTTTTATTATTAGCAATCATGTCGGTTGCGGTTTTCGCAAGACCTTTAAACTCATCGTGTCCCTGTGCTTTCACCTGCACGGTCAGATCTCCCTGTGCTACCTCATTTAACCTCCGGGAAATATTCTTCATATTTTTTTGGATTCCCATGGTTATTAATGTACCAATCAGAAATGCCGCAATGCCTGCAATAATAACCAGCATAATTGTAATTTGTTTAATTTTTTCTGCCTGTCCGGTAACTACATCAAGAGGAATTAATGAACAAAACATAATATTGCTGACTGTGCTCTTTTCATAAATGTACAAATATTTCTCTCCCTTATAGGAGACATTCATTCCACCGCTTACCTCTTCTGATGCCAGAGCATTCGTATAAAATTCCTGATTTGCAAATACCGGTTCTCCCTCTGTGAGCGCACTCTCCGATCCTTCTTCCAGCCTTTCACTGATCAGCTCCTTGCCGCTTCCGGTTACAAATCCGGTAATACTTCTGTTTCCAAAATCTATATTTTCAAGAAGATTGCGAAGAGTTTCTTCCTTAATATCAATTACTATATAGGCAAACCTTTTAGTTGTCGGCATTTGGAATGCCATAAAATAATCCGGTTTGGTAATTTCCAGGTGTTCATCCAGACGCGGATGCGAATCTACCCATCTGGGTGCATTTCTTCCATCCTCAGAAATGGCAAGCATATCAGCAGAATATTCATCATAAATACCGTCAGCATTGCTGACAGCATTAGCCGTTGAAATAATGGAAATCCCCGTCTTCGGAATAAAGTGCGTATTGCTGATAAAAGGATTTGCTGTCTGGGAAGCTATAAATCCAACCCGGGTATTGTTTATGTAAGTTGTCTGTGCTACAACATCCTTTTTCATCATACCGATGGAATAGCTTTCCAAATTGCTGTCAACGGCATATTTAAGCCCTTCTGATTGAATATAAGTACAGCTTACATCCATATACTGCATTGCCATATTTGCGGTCTGCTGCGCCGATTCCTGAAACTTTTCACTCATTCCCTCAGCCGCATAATAATAAGCTATCATACCCACAGCTATCAAAAAAATAATCGGCACAAGAAAACAGACAAAAATTTTATTTCTAAGACTGAAAATATTAATATCCCTCTTTTTCATTCGTACCTCCTGCACAAACATACCTCTCCCTCAAAGTATACAAGATTTAAAAAGAAATGAACAGCAAAATTTTCCTTGTCTCCGTTTCTTTGATTGATCTATAATAAATATGTTCTATAATCATAGCAGCAGACCGATAAGGAGAATGTCATGACAACTACAACTGCTCAAAATGGAATTGTTGTTGAAAACTTGTGGGATACAAAATCCGGAACCTTTTCAGCTGACATGTTAAAATTAACGGCTATGATCACGATGCTGATCGACCATATCGGCGCCGGTATTTTAGAACATCTGATTATCCGGGTTCCTCTTTCGATAGAGACATATGAAGTTTTAATTACAATTGATCAGGTACTGCGCTTAATCGGCCGCATCGCCTTTCCCATTTATTGTTTTTTGCTGGTTCAGGGATTTCTACATACAAAAAGCAGGTGGAAATACGCCAGAAATCTTTTGATTTTTGCTTTGCTGTCTGAATATCCTTTCGACTTGATTTTCTCAGGGGGACTTGATTTTTCTTCCTCGAATGTGATGTTTACGCTTTTGATCGGACTGCTGACGATGTGGGGTATTGAAAAGGCCGGTTCAAAAATTTTTCTTCAGGTACTTATTTCCGTAATTGGTATACTCATTGCGGCAATTCTTCATACAGATTATTCCTGGATGGGAATTCTTTTGATCTTATCACTTTATTTTCTACGGGAAAACCGTTTTTGGCAATGTACGATTTCCCTTATCCTGTTTTTCTCGGCACTTGTATTTCGAAGCGCAGGTTATTACGATTCCATCTGGCGTTCAGCGCTGCGCCAGTTGTCGTCTGAATATACTTTGGTCTTTTCTTTTTGGATGATGTACCGCTATAATGGGAGGCGTTATCTGAAAAGAGGCAAGTATCTCTTTTACTCCTTTTACCCGGTACATCTACTGTTACTTGGAGCAATTCTTAAACTGATACTTTTCATGATATTGTAGAAGGCGTTTACCGATTACGATAAACGCCCTTCTTTCTACTTACGTCTGCATTATAATCTCTTTAATAATTCTTCCCTCTGTGCCTCATAGCCGGGCTTTCCTAAAAGTGCAAACATATTCTTCTTGTAGCTTTCCACACCAGGCTGATTGAAAGGATTCACACCAAGTAAATATCCGCTGACTCCGCAGGCAAACTCGAAGAAATAGAAAAGCTGCCCTAAATAATACTCGTTTACCTCAGGAACTGTAATCACAAAATTAGGAACCTCTCCGTCCGTATGGGCTAAAATAGTACCGTTCATAGCACTCTTATTTACAAAATCCACACTCTTTCCTGCTAAATAATTCAGTCCATCCAGATCCACCGGTTCTTCCTGAAGAATAATCTCCTCTCTGCTGGTCTCGATGTTGATAACTGTCTCAAATAAATTTCTGGATCCATCCTGAATAAACTGACCCATGGAATGAAGATCCGTGGTAAGATCAACACTTGCAGGGAAGATACCTTTCTGATCCTTGCCTTCGCTCTCCCCGTAAAGCTGCTTCCACCACTCAGAAACAAAATGAACACTGGGTTCATAATTAGCCAGAATTTCGATTTCTTTTCCTTTTCTTAAAAGGATATTGCGGAGTGCCGCATATTTTACAGCATCGTTTTCTTCAAAAGGAGCCTCCAATGCTGCCTTGCGCCCTGCCTGCGCGCCTTCCATCAGTTTGTCAATATCCGCGCCGCTGACTGCAATGGGAAGAAGTCCGACTGCTGTAAGAACAGAAAAACGTCCGCCTACATCATCCGGAACTACAAAGCTTTCATAACCCTCTTCTGTTGCAAGATTCTTTAAGGATCCTTTTGCCTTGTCAGTCGTAGCATAAATTCTCTTAGCCGCCTCTTCTTTGCCGTATTTCTTTTCCATCATTTCCTTAAATACACGGAATGCAATAGCCGGTTCTGTAGTCGTACCTGACTTACTGATCATATTAATAGAAAAATCCCGGTCTCCGATTACATCCATCAGATGCTTAATATAGGTGGAGCTGATGGAATTGCCCACAAAATAAATTTCGGGAGTTTTTCTCACTTCTTTACTTACTACATTGTAAAAACTATGGCGTAAAAATTCAATTGCCGCTCTTGCGCCAAGATAGGAACCGCCAATACCGATTACCAATAAAACTTCGGAATCATTCTGTATTTTGGCTGCTGCCTTTTTGATCCTGTCAAATTCTTCCTTATCATAATCTACCGGAAGATCAATCCATCCAAGAAAATCATTGCCTGCACCTTTTTTGGAAACCAGTAAATCTTTTGCATCCAGCGCAAGCTTTTTCATAGACTCCACTTCATGCTCTTTAATGAAGGGAGCTGCCTTGGAATAGTCAAACGTTACCTTGCTCATAATAATCGCTCCTTTTCCTACCGTTAAAATATTTTTACAATATTATCCAAGCCTAAGTGTATCAAATGAAGCCCATTTTTTCAAGACTTCCCGTCAAAAAGGATGTTCCTCTAAACAAATACTTCTTTCTCNGTATCCCATGTAAAATCTCTTTCTTCTCCCGGATTCCATTTAAAGAGAGTAGTCGTTTCCTTATACTTTAAAGATNTCACCATCCCTTTTACAGACTTNACTNTGCATTTTTCCAGGATNCCGTCTTTCCAATAAAGATCGATCTCACCTCCGCCTTTTACCCGCAGTCCTTTNATGGAACCTGAGCGCCACGCAGACGGCAGNGCAGGAAGAAGAATGATTCGNTCCATGCTGCTTTGTACCAGCATTTCTGCAATCGCTGCCGTAATACCGAAATTACCATCTATNTGAAAAGGCGGATGCTTGTCAAATAAATTCANNTATACGGAATTNGAAAACANNTTTTCAATATTNTCATATGCCTTTTCCCCATCNCTAAGCCGGGCATAATGATTGGTGATCCAGGCACGGCTCCATCCGGTNTGCCCGCCTCCTGCAGCAAGTCTCCGCTCCAGCGTAATNCGNGCCGCCTCTGCAAGCTCCGGCGTATCATCTACAGTGATCTGATCGGAAGGATGCAGACCATAGAGGTGAGAGATATGCCGGTGTCCCGGCTCTGCTTCNTCATANTCNTCCGGCCATTCCATAATGGCNCCATGCTTTCCGATTCTGGTGGGAATAAGCTTTTCCCTGGCTTCNTTTATTNTNTCATTCAGCTCATCTTCTACCTCCTAGNATTTTTGCCGCTTCGATACACTGGGTAAATAAATCCCGCAAAATCTGATTATCCATGGTTACACCATAAATATTGGCACCTTGNTCCCCATTCGGAAGAATAAAAGTATTTTCCGGTGAAACGGATGGACAGGTAACCAGATATCCATCGTGCTCTATCANAAAATCCAAAAAGAACTGNGCCGCNTCCCGCATGATCGGAAAGCTTTCCTGNAGGAAATCCTGATCCAGGGTATANTGATAATGTGTCCATTGATGTGTACACAGCCATGCCGCTCCCATGACCCAGTAAGAACCGGGTATCCAACGATCCTGAGTTACCGTGTCTCCATGAATATCCGTATTATGATGGCACACAAAACCGCCGCATCCATACATTTGCCGTGCTGTCTTTCTGCCATTTGGAACCATCTTCTTGATCAACTCAAACAGCGGCATATGACACTCCGGCAAATTNCAGCTCTCCGCCGGCCAGTANTTCATTTCNGTATTGATATTAATGGTATACTTGGANTCCCAGGGCGGAAGCATATCCTTATTCCAAAGTCCCTGCAAGGTNGCAGGAAGCCCGCCTTCCCTGCTGCAGGAAATCAAAAGATAACGTCCATAATCAAAAAACAGCTTGGAAAGACCAATATCCGCAGGATGCTTCTGCGCATTGAGNACACGNTGATCCGTAGGAATACTGTCATACTCTGCCAGATCCCCCANATNAAACTCAACTCTTCCATANAAAGAACGGTAATCNTCAACATGNTTTGCAAATAANTTCTCNNTNTTCTGCTCNGCNGCNTTTTGNATCCTGTCNCTGATAGACGGCTCCAGCATGGCCGANGGTACATGATAAGAAGTATCNGCGCAAAAATATAAAGTAACCTCCGNNGCATCANNCACCAAAAGNTACTCACCGATCACTTCTATCTTTCCATCGTTTGTATNTGCGGTAAGCATCATAGAAAAATCAAAACCGCCTTTTCCCAGATTTCCATATAANCAGATCCCCCTGGTTCCGGCCTTTTTNACTCCGTCAAAAAACTTTTCTCTTCCCAGNGATGCCGTGAGATTTATCTTTCCATTCCCCTCCGCCAGGAAATGCATGACCATAACTCCGTCCGGCTTTGAGATAAAAATTTCCCTTTTATAAANAGTATTTTNACAAATAAAGCTTTGACGANATACNGCNTTNTCCAAATCCANCTCCCTGTGNTAATCCGTATAATNATCTACTCCCTCAAACTGTAAAAAAANNTCGCCNAGCGNCTGGTACGGATGCATACTGTCAGGACANCCNGATAANGCAAGCTTNATCAAACGCTCTGCTCTTACTNATCTCACCATTNAANATTANNTCNCGTATTTGAGGAAGCATTTTTTTCGCNTCCGGATTNTTCCGGTCCACTCTTCCCCCATACCACATACTTTCTTCATTCATCTGAAGGCGTTCATCTGCAACGCCGCCAAACACCATCGCTCCTAATCTTCCGTTTCCGAGAGGAAGTGCTTCTTCCCACTCTTTCGCCGGCTGCCTGTACCATAATTTGCTCATAGAATCCAACCTTTCCTATACGGATATTGTACAATCTTTATCCGTAAATCTGCATTCACGCGCTTTTTCCGATTTCATCGGACGTTTGCCTGTTAATGCTCATTATACCATATTCAGGCAAAAAATTCTTCCAGCAGATTTTCAAGCTCTTCCTCATGATTTTGTTTTTCTTCCGGTTCTTCTTTTAAAAGCTCTTTCGCGTAGACCTCACGTTTTTTTATCCCCTCCTCAAGGGCATTCTCTTTTTCCACTTCCAGCCGGGGAGAATAATGATTTTCCAGATAATCAATCAAATTTGTTTTTAACAGATTACCCTTTTCCTGAATATTCAATGCGCCGGAAACGGAAAAATACAGATACAATCCCAGTATACTAACCAGATAATAGGGCATAATCTCAAATAAAGTGTTTCCATGAGACAATAAATAACAAATGGATATTCCAGTGACCAGTACGGAAAGCATCATCATCTGTCCGGAAATATGAAAAAGACGGGATAAGGAAAAACCTCCAATGCGAATCCTGTGTAGGAACTTGTCCACAAAAACGGATGTATTGACCATCTTTCCATTTAATTTATAATAGCTTGCGTATTTTTGTTTACACTGTTTTAATATTTTATTTTCCGTAGAAGACATATTATCACTCTGATTAATCATATTTTGATATATCAGAGCAGATATGATCTGGCATACAATACTGGAAAGCAGAAACAGCAGAATTAATCCTGTAAGTATTATGTGATCTGACAATATGGTAAACATACTTCCTCCTTTCAATCTCTCACATATTTTGATCTATATATTTATCAATACTATATTATAGAGGAAGGAAATTTTTACCTCAATAATATGACCGTTGTAAGTTTTCACTATTTTCCTACATTTTTTTCGATTTATCTGCTTTTCCTGACTTTTCATACTGGAAAATGGCTTTGCTTTCTGCTATACTTATCCATTAAAGAAAGGATGAGTCATTATGAAATATCAAACAAAAGGAACTTGTTCTACTTCCATAGATCTTGAGGTAGAAGACGGTAAAATCAAATTTGTAGAATTTTTTGGCGGTTGTAACGGAAATTTAAAGGGCATTGCCAGCCTCGTTACAGGTATGGATGTGGATGATGCCATTTCAAAACTAAAAGGCATTCGATGCGGTTTTAAATCCACCTCCTGCCCGGATCAGCTGGCACAGGCACTTGAGAACTTTAAATCAGAAAGCTGTTAAACTGGAGGCTCCCTATGAGCGATTCAAATCTATCCAAAAAAATCGTATTGACCGGCGGCGGCACAGCAGGGCATGTGACGCCGAATATTGCATTATTGCCCGAACTGAAAAACGCCGGCTATGAAATCTCTTATATAGGCTCCTATGACGGGATAGAAAAAAAGCTGATCACCGATTACGGAATTCCCTACTATGGAATTGCCACCGGAAAATTCAGACGTTATTTGGATATCAAAAATTTTACGGATCCCTTTAAAGTAATCAAGGGTTTTTCGGAAGCCCGCAAATATTTAAAGCAAATACGCCCGGATGTTGTCTTTTCCAAAGGAGGATTCGTCAGCGTTCCGGTCGTAAGAGCTGCTGCATCGCTGCATATTCCCTGCGTCATCCATGAATCAGATATGACGCCGGGGCTTGCCAATAAGCTTTGTATTCCGGTTGCCAGGAAGGTATGCTGTAATTTCCCCGAAACCTACAACATGCTCCCACCCAAAAAGGCGGTTCTCACCGGTTCACCTATTCGTGAAGAACTAACCAGAGGAGACAAAGATCAGGCTCTTGCCCTTTGCAAATTTACCAAAGGAAAACCTGTCATTTTGGTGATTGGCGGCAGTTTAGGCGCTGCTTCTGTTAACAAAACGGTACGAGAAGCCCTTCCGGATCTGCTTAAGGATTTTCAGGTCGTACACATTTGCGGCAAGGATAAAATAGACAGCTCATATCTTCATACCGAAGGATACCTGCAATTTGAATATGTAAAAGAGGAACTAAAGGACTTTTTCGCAATGGCGGATATTGTCATTTCCCGTGCCGGCGCTAATTCCATTTGTGAACTTTTGGCACTGAGAAAGCCCAATCTGCTCGTTCCCCTCTCTGCATCCAGCAGCCGGGGTGATCAGATTCTCAATGCAAAATCTTTTGAATCTCAGGGTTTTTCCATGGTTATAAACGATGATGAGCTGAATGCCGGGCTGCTTACCGAAAAGGTGATGGAACTGTACTTTACCAGACAGACTTATATCGATGCCATGAGCAAAAGTCATCAGCTTAATTCAGTCAAAACTATTGTAAAATTAATCGAAGAAGCTGCATCTTAAGATACAGCTTCTCTTTTATTAACACAAGAACGACATGCGAAGCGTGTCATTCGTTGTTATGTGCTCAAAATCTTCTTTTCGATCAAATCAAGAACCTTTTCATTTATCTCCCGGCAGTAGTCTGTCATTGCTTCCTCCCCGCCTTCCTCCATATCAGAAATATCCGCACCTAACTGGACATAACATACATAATTGTCAACGATCTCCATTCTGGATGCCGATATTTTAGCTCTGTTCTGAGGTTGTTGGGAATAAATATGAAGAAGAACCTCTCTGTAATCATTTAAATATTTTTCAATCATCTCAATAGAATCTTCTTTCGCTTCTATCAATATCATCATATCTACTCCTGCTTCGGTATGTTGATACTCGGCAAAGCAATCTTCATACAAATCCTCTGAAATTCCCGTTCTTTCCGCCAGCTCCTCCCTTGTCAGAAGCGTATCCGGCCAATAGTTTTCTCCTATCATAACAATGACGGCATCCCGAAGCTCATCCATTGGTCCTGTAACCTTATACTGTGTTCCTACCTGTAAAGTGTTCACAGCATCTCCCTCTTCATTACCCTCATTCACATATGCCCGATCACTTGTATTGCTGTTTGCATGATTATTATTGCATCCGGTAATAATTAATAAAGATACTGCGAAAATTCCCAGAAGCATTTTTACCTTCATCCTCATAACCTTTCCTTTCCTTATGGTTTATAAGTTTATGTGCTAAGTATTTCCATAAATTAGACAAAATATGTAAACTCGTGTTAAGATATTCGAAAAGGGCAGGAACACTGCCCGGCACTTACGTGGAGAACAACCATGCTTTTTAATTCCTATATTTTTATATTCCTGTTTTTGCCTCTCACTTTGATTGGCTGGTATACCTTAAACCGAATAAAGGCATATGAACCTGCAAAATTTTTTNTGGCAGGTATGTCATTGTGGTTTTATGGTTATTTCAACATTTATTATCTGGCCGTAATCATCATCAGCATCCTGGCTAACTATCTGATCAGTTATCTGATGAAGCTTTTTGATTCGGCACTTACCCGCAAGATCGGGCTTANCAGCGGACTGCTTCTTAATCTCGGTCTGTTATTNTATTTCAAATATTATGATTTCTTTTTTGAAAACATTAATGCCGTCTTTCATGCGGATTTTAACCTGAAACATATTCTGCTGCCCTTAGGCATCAGCTTTTTCACCTTTCAACAGTTATCCTTTATTATTGACAGATACCGGAAGGAAGCGCCCCATTATTCTTTTGCCAACTACATAACCTTTGTGACCTTTTTCCCCCAGCTTATTGCCGGTCCCATCGTTCTGCACAAAGAAATAATCCCTCAGTTTGAAGATCTGAAGAGCCGCCGGTTTTCTTCCGACAATTTTGCAAAAGGACTGGTTCTTTTTACCATAGGTCTCGGAAAGAAAGTATTGTTGCTGATACTCTGGCAATACCNGTCAACTTTGGTTTTGAACAGACCGCCTTTCTGGATACTCCCTCTACCCTGTTGGTCATCCTCGCCTATACCTTTGAAATATATTTTGATTTCAGCGGCTACAGCGACATGGCAATGGGACTTGGTAAAATGTTTAACATTGATCTGCCNGCTAATTTNAATTCTCCTTATAAGGCATGCTCCGTNAAGGAACTCTGGCAGAGATGGCANATAACTCTCTCAAGATTTTTTATTCAATATGTTTATATTCCTTTGGGCGGAAGCAGNAANGGAAAGCTNCGCACGATAGCTAACACTTTNATTATTTTNTTCCTGAGNGGATTNTGGCACGGCGCCAANTGGACTTATGTTGCNTGGGGAACCATGCAGGGACTTCTGGTTATNTGGGACAACCTGGNAATTGTNGGTGTACANGANAATAAANATNCAAAGCCGGCNCTTNTTTCGATTCCCCGATGGCTGGGATGGTTCTTTACTTTTTCCTTTTTTAATCTGTCCCTGTTCTTTTTCAGAAGTGACAGCATGGCAAATGCTTTTCAAATGTTNNGAAATATTCTTGCCTTTAAAAATACGNNTTACCTTTTTAAGGTNGCTGCNAAATTAGATATTCCGGAATTTTATCTGGTNAAACAGATCATCAACCTGACAGCGCCNGAAATNCTTTCTTATGCTTATATTGTCCTGTTCTTTTTACTGCTTATTATCAGTATTTTTGTTCTTACCAGAAAAAATGCAGTTCAAATTGNAAAGGAACAGCCCTTAAGCTCCCGNCTCTGTCTTTTTACAGCGATTATTTTTGTCTGGTCCGTGATTTCCTTTTCACAGGTCAGTACCTTTATATATTTCAATTTTTAAAGCAGGTGAATAGATTATGTCACAGAAATTTATCAAAAATTTTTTCATATTAAGCGGTTTCCTGTTTTTACTNTGCATTCTTGCAACTGTNCTTTTTGANCCNTTTTTTCAGTANCATAAGCCTCTGCCCGGANTAAAAACAGTACTCACGGATAAAGAATATCANTGTGTAGGNTCCCTGAAAACNCTNGATTACGATAGNGTAATNGCNGGCTCTTCCGTTGCCGAAAATTATTACAATGACTGGTTCAANCANGGNTTNGACTGNCAGGTTATCAANGCTATCCGCTCTTACGGNGCNACNGCGGATCTGTGCTANCTTTTNGACATTGCCTTTGAGCATCAGGATTTNAAATATGTATTTTATAATCTNGATCCTTCCGCTCTGTCCGCCGATCCCGAGACCACCTANGCNCTNACCGGCTGCCCTATGTACTTATACGATGANAACTATATAAATGATGTNGAATACGTATTAAACAAAGGNGTTCTTTTGGAAAAAATACCTTACCTGATTGCCAATTCCGTTATTGGNGANTATGATGAAAATGACTCCTACAATTGGGCGCAATGGAAAGAATTTAATTCTGATATGATATTNGGNCAGTANATTCGAAAACCGTCCATTTCGGAAATGAAGCCTGAAAANTNCTATGAANATATATTAAATGCCAATTTGAACCTGCTGACCACCCGNATCAAAGCACATNCNGAAACAGAATTTTATATTTTTGTTCCCCCCTACTCNATGCTCTGGTGGGATAATATATACNGAGAAGGAGAAACCGNAGCTTANTTNTACAATATGCAAANAGCNATGGAANCANTNCTNGANTNTGANAATGTNAAGNTCTTTTATTTTCAAAACGACAGAGAAGTNATTACCGATCTGGAAAACTATATGGATCTCCTGCACTTTTCTCCGGATATCAATCANTATATGTGCGACAGCCTGATANCAAAGACACATCAGATCACAAANGAAAATTACATGNAAAATATAGANGACATGCGTATNCTGNCCGATGANATTGTAAATGAATTAGTAAAGCCCTATGAAGATGTTATTAANGTAGATATTTATGACCATTAAAGATAGTTTGAAATTTCTTCTCTNTAAAATAATTTAAACAATTTCAAATGCTTTNAAAAGCGCCCAGATGTAAGGAGCNCCAAAAACATTCAATGATTTCGGACCGGTAANCTTATCGGGATTTGCNGCAAGNCGGTCAAGAGCCTGTTTGAANGTGGCTTTGGTAATGGATTTGGTTCTTCTGTCCACAAAAAGCTCTCCTCCTTTTATTACATAACAAAAAGGAAGCTTTTTCAAGGTATAAAAGGTTTCNTTCTGGTGGTCTGACAAAAGCTGCCATAAAGAGTCGATTGCTATCATATCNATTCTTTGCCTTTTCATATCNTATTTGGTAGTACCCGGCACTTTTACTATATAACAAACTATANGAAAGGACAACCTGTATGAAAAAATTAATTTCCTGGAACGTAAACGGATTGCGTGCATGCGCAGAAAAGGGATTCATGGAGTTTTTTAAGGAGGCTGATGCAGATATCTTCTGCCTTCAGGAAACGAAGCTCCAAAAAGGACAGATCGACCTTGATCTGCCCGGATATCATCAGTATTGGAACTATGCGGAAAAAAAGGGATACTCAGGCACAGCCATATTCTCAAAGGAAGAACCTCTCTCGGTTTCTTATGGTATGGGAATAGAGGTGCACGATCACGAAGGACGTGTCATAACGTTAGAATTCGATAAATTTTATATGATAACAGTTTATACGCCCAATTCACAGGATGAACTTAAAAGACTGGATTACCGTATGCAGTGGGAAGATGACTTTCTTGCCTATTTAAAAAATTTGGAAAAAAATAAACCCGTCATTGTATGCGGTGACCTGAATGTGGCTCATAAGGAAATTGACTTGAAAAATCCCAAAACCAACCGCAAAAATGCCGGATTTACTGATGAAGAGCGGGCCAAATTCACCGCTCTTACCGAAGCGGGACTTACCGATACCTTCCGATATTTTTATCCGGAACTGGAAGGAGCTTATTCCTGGTGGTCCTACCGTTTTCATGCAAGAGAAAAAAATGCAGGATGGCGTATTGATTATTTCCTGACATCCAATGCGCTGAATAACACTTTAAAGGACGCCGTCATTTATAAAGATATCTTCGGCTCCGATCACTGCCCTGTAGGACTTATGCTTGAAATTTAATCTTCTACCAGCCGCAGACCTGCCGTATCTGTTACAGGAAGCGAAAAAACAATGGATTTAGCCCGGGTGTTTAACCCGGCTTTTTCCATGATCGCCTTCATAATGGTATTTTTTTGTTCCGTTTTCGTGACAATAAAGATCATTTCCTTTTCAGTGGCAATGGAAACGCCCATAAATTTTTCCGACTGCTCTGTGCCGGTTCCTTTGGCATGAACCACTGTTCCGCCATACGCACCTGCTTCTCTGGCAGCATCCATGATAAGTTCAATATTTCCCTGATCTGCAATAACAACGATAAGCTCATGTGATGTTTCTTTCAAAACTGACTCCTCCCCTTTCTGATAATCCTCTTTTTCCAGAAGAAATTGAAGCGGTTTCCTACCGCCTATGCTGCTAAGCGGAACAATAAATGCGATCCCTCCTCCGGGAGCGTCAATTTTCAGCTTCTTTTGAAGCTGCTTCTTCACATCCATCCAGGTCTCTTCCTCCAAAACAGAAAAGATAACCGCTTTTTCCGTATTCTCCATTCCCAGATAATCCAAAATATCACCGGAAGCAGTCCCTGCGCCAAGGGTTACAAATGTAACATGCTGCCCAATTTCCCAGTACAAATCGGAATACTTCTTTGCAGTCTTTCTATCCGCGATTGTGGTCATCAAATATAATTTACCCATATATCAGCACCGCCTTTACAATTCGATAATCTCCATATCTCCAAATACCTCCAGAGATACCTGACCTGCTTTTCCATGCACATCTTTTCGACGGCTGCTTTCCTTTAACTTAAACACCATTCCCATAACCTGAATCGTGATAAGCGGTGTCATCGCCACCATCGCTATAATTCCAAACGCATCTGTAATAATATTTCCTCCCAAAGCCTGGCAGGCTCCCATGGCAAAGGGCAGCAAAAAAGTTGCTGTCATAGGTCCGGATGCCACACCGCCGGAGTCAAATGCAATAGCCGTAAATATTTTCGGCACAAAGAAAGTAAGAAGGAGTGCAATCGCATATCCCGGAACTACAAGCCACAAAATAGAAATTCCGGTAAGTACTCTTACCATAGATAACCCTACAGATAGCGAGACACCTATGGACAGACTTAATCCCATGGCCTTAGCTGAGATTGCGCCGGAAGTCATTTCCTCTACCTGCCTGGTAAGCACAAACACTGCCGGCTCTGCCAAAACAATAAAATAACCGATAATCATTCCTATCGGAATAATGATCCATGCATAGGGAAGTCCCGCTATGGTCTGCCCCAGATAATTTCCGGCAGGCATAAAACCTATATTGACACCTGTCAGGAAAAGTACGAGCCCTATGTAAGTATATACAATTCCTATACCTATCTTGATCAAAGCCTTTTTGCGAATATCACGGGAAATAACTTGAAAGATTCCAAAGCATGCCACGATCGGAAAAAGGGAAATTGCCATTTCCCGTATGTATGCCGGAAATCCCTTTGCAAATAAAGACCAGAGATCCACCGTATTCTCCGCAACAACAATGGCTTCCGAAACTTGCTCACTCTGCTCCGGATGATAGATCATCCCCAAAATGAGAACTGCCAGAATAGGTCCTACCGAACAAAGGGAAACCAGACCAAAGCTGTCATCTGCCGCATGTTTATCACTTCGGATCGCAGCAATACCGATACCAAAAGACATAATGAATGGCACCGTCATAGGCCCTGTAGTCACTCCGCCGGAATCGAATGCAACCGAAAGAAAATCCCCGGGAACCAAAAAAGTCAATCCAAAAACAATCAGATAGGAGATTACCAGCAAATGAGACAAAGCAATGCTAAAAAGCATACGCATCAACGCCATTACCAGAAAAAATCCTACACCGACAGCCACAGCTATGATCAATACCAGATTCGGCACAGATGGAACCTGCTGAGCTAATACCTGCAGATCCGGCTCCGAAATAGTAATAATAAATCCCATGACAAAACTGATCAGAATAATTACCCAAAGCTTTTTGCTTTTGGTCATAATCGTACCGACTCTCTCACCCATAGTTGTCATGGACATCTCTACACCGACATTAAAAAGCAGCATCCCTACAATCAACAATACCGCTCCGATCAAAAAAAGCATTAAAATTCCGGGCGGAATCGGCGCAATTGAAAAGCAAAGCAGCAAAACAATTGCAAGAATAGGAAAAACTGCCTTTAAGGTTTCATTAAGTTTCAATTTTAACTGAGAACGGTTAATTTTCAAGAATATCAGACGCCTTTCTGTAATTTCATAAATCAGTCACCATCAGTTTATCATAAAACCGGTATGATTCCGATAATATTTTTNGAAAAAAATCTAAATTTTTCTTTAANNTCTGTTCANATTATTGATTNTCAANAAATANTTATTGNTNTTCNATAAATNTTTATTGACTTTCATTTNGCACAGTGCTATATTGCANATACAGAGACACATTTTGGAAATAAATGTNCGACTACCTGAACNCAAGGGAGGAATNATTATGAANGACAAATTNACTTCTTTNACCAAGATATTACTGGACTTTTTGTATTATGCCGGTATTGTCACCACCATCTTTGTTCCTGCAATCATCAGCTTTTACGGAAACTATAACAGCTACTTTGCAAACAATGTTGTATACTTAAGCATTATTTTTATTCTGTCCGGTATCTTTGCCGTATTGATCATCCGAGAGCTTCGTAAAATGTTTCGATCCGTTCTTATGGATGACTGCTTTATTCCGGAAAATGTTGCCAGCCTTCGGAAAATGGGAACCTACAGCTTTTGCATTGCAGTGATCACCTGCTGCCGGTTATTTCTTTATTTAACCCCTGCTGTCATAATCGTTATTNTGGTTTTTGTGATTGCCGGTCTCTTCAGCAAGGTTCTTTCCAAGGTATTTGACAAGGCCGTAACCTACAAACTGGAAAACGATTTGACCATCTAGGAGGTGTACTATGGCAATTAGAATTAACCTTGATGTGGAAATGGCAAAACAGAAAAAGGGCTTAACCGAACTTGCAAGCGAAGTGGATATTACTCTTGCNAANCTTTCCATNTTGAAAAACAACAAAGCAAANGCCGTNCGNTTNTCNACNTTAAATGCNATCTGNAANGCTCTGCACTGCCAGCCCGGGGATATTTTGGAATACGTTGAGGAGCTGGAAAATGAAAATTAATAAATATTCATACCGTGTATGCTTTCTGCTGTTTTTTGTGATCACTTTGCTTGAGTTTATTTTGATTGAAGCCTTTTCATGGGCAGGTTTTCATGGTTTTGGTGATGTGCCAATGGTATACACGGGAATAGGAGTACTGGCAATATATTTATGGATATTCTTTCCCGGTTCTGCACTGGTAATTTTTAATGTGATCATGCTATGTCGGTTAAAACCTCCTATAGGCGCTTTGGGGAAATACATTCTTACCGCTTTAAGCGGAATTGGCGCTGGAATTATCATATTCCAGTTAGACACCTATACGATACGGATACTATGGCAATTAATTAAAATAATCATTTATTTTTTAGAACACTCAGCCTGGATGGAATATCCGGCTCCGTAATGAAGGAGGACTACTATGGACCCTGTAAATGAAACAATTCAAAACTCATCGGCTATAATGCCTCAAACAGAAGATATATCTTCTGAAAAGAAAAATCCGCTTTTCCTTTTTATGGGAATCGGAAGCCTGATCTATTCTTTTTTCTACACCTTTTGTTTGTATAAGAACAGCTCCGGTATTACCTACCCTTTTTTCGTAGGCGGAACCTGCTTGTTTTTCTTCTGTTATTTGAAAAAGTCAGGAACCGCCGCCAGGAAATTCAACGCTTTTCTCAGCATTAGTCTTATGCTTCTCGGCATTTCCACCTGCTTTACAGACAGTTGGATGCTGCTGTTTTTTAACAAACTGGGAATTTTTCTACTATTTTTTTACATGGCTTTGCATAACCTCTATCAGGATAAATACTGGGACTTCTCTAAATATCTGGGAGCTTTTATGAATTTCACCTGTACCAGCATTGCATTTATTTACCGCCCTTTTACCGATCTGGCGGACTTTCTGAAAAGCAGACAGGAGAAATCTAACAAACCAGAGGGAAAAGGAAAATATATTTTTTACGGCATTTTAATCGCTTTACCTTTAATGCTGATCATCATTGTCCTGCTTTGCAGCGCGGATGCAGTTTTTTCAAGTATTTTCGATTACCTGTTTTCAGATTTCCTTGAATTCCTTTTTGAGGGAAATATCTGGGGAATTACCGCATTATTCCTCTTTGCCTTTTTTGCTTCCTATTGCCTTTTATGCCGGTTTTCCCAGCGCAATATTAAGGAAGCAGTGAAAGACAAAAGAACCTTGGAGCCTGTTATCGGAATTACTTTTACCGGCATGCTCTCGCTGGTTTACCTTATTTTCTGTTTTATCCAGATTGTCTATCTGTTTGGAGGACTTGGCACGTTACCGGAAAATTACACCTACGCAAAATACGCAAGAGAAGGATTTTTTCAGCTTGTATTTGTGTGCCTGATCAACTTGGCTCTGGTACTGATCTGTAATAAGCGCTTTCAGGAAAATAAAATTTTAAAAGGTATTTTAGTATTTATTTCTCTGTGTACTTATATTATGATCGCATCCAGCGCTTACCGTATGATTCTCTATATTTTTGCTTACCATCTTACCTTTTTGCGCCTTTTGGTTTTATGGGGACTTGTTGTGATCTTTCTCCTAATCAGCGGAACACTGGCTGTAATCTTTTACAGAGACTTTCCACTGGTAAAATACTGCGTTGCAACTGTCACGGTAATGTACCTTATCTTTTCCTTTGCTCATCCGGATTACTGGATCGCACGGTACAATCTCTCCCATGTGGCCATGGCAGATGCAGGTTCTGAACAAGATCCCTACAAATTTTCCGGAGAATATTCGGACTTCCGTTATCTCCGNAATCTATCTATGGATGCAGCGCCGGCAATCTATCATATAATAGACGAATTGGGAACAGACTCGGAGGATACATGGTTTTACCGTTATTCTGCAAAGATTGTACGCGAAAGCTGGAATGGAAGTCCCAGAGATGTCCTTCCACAAAAACAATCCATCCGGAAATTTAACTTTTCCCGATGGACTGCCTATCAATATTATACAAAATATTACAATGAACATGAACAATTTCAAAAAAATATTGTTGGTGATGTCCATAACCTTTAAGTATTATTTAAAATTCTATTACTTTATCATTCTTTTCTTCAAGAACACGGATACCGTGATAGAATATTTCACAGATGGGTGTGGGAATNCCAAGTTCCTCACCCATTTTTATAGCAGTTCCGGCAAACATATCAATCTCCGTGTGCTTACCTGCTTCCAGATCCTGCAGGGTAGAAGGTTTATTGGGAGCAGGAAGAGACATAACCGTCTTCTCTTGAAGCTCTATTTCCTTTTCCCCGATGTCAATGCCTTTCTTTTGCGCAATGGCGGCTACTTCCCGCATGGCGTTGACACGGATCCAGTTTGCGTGTTCGCTGACATGAAAACCGCCAAAAGGAATACCAAGGAGCGCACAGGTCAGATTTTCGCCCACATTGCACATGAATTTAAACCAGATNCCATATAACATATCGGGATCGATCTCATAAGGAATATCTGCTTTATCAAACACTTCTTTCACTGCCAAAACTCTCTGGGAATATTCCTGATTTCGTATTTCTCCGAAATGTACTTTTCCATTATAAGGGTCAAAATCAGCCTTTCCATCCTTCATGACAATGGACATTCTCATATATCCATACAAAACATGATCTTCACCAAATGCTTTGATCAACTTCTCTTCACTGTCCACTCCATTTAAAAGTGAAATGATCAGCGTATCTTCNCCAACCTGATTGCGGATATCCTCAATTGCCTGATCCAGNCCGTAACCCTTTACCCCTATCAAAATAAGATCTGCTTCCTTCCCTTTTTCATCAGGGGTAACGATNGGAAACTTATAATTTACTCCGTTAATAGTCACACCTTTTTTGCTAAGGCGTTCTTTTCTCTCTCCCTGTGCTATAACACGAAAATTTTCGCCATAGGCTGCTGCAAGTCTGGGTGCAAAAAATACCCCCATAGCTCCAAGTCCGATTAAAGAAATTGTTTCAATTTTTTTCATAGTCCTTCCTTTCTTTGGCACATATTGTAGTTACTTGTATACCATTTATTCATATCATTTATTAATAACAGGCTCTGCTGCCTTCATCTCGTTTAAAACGCTTAAGGAAAGCGGTATGGATAAAATCAATGTACAAATATCGGAAACTGTCTGACATACCTCCACACCGAATAATCCCAAAAACCTTGGCAGAATCAAAATAAGCGGAATAAAGAAATATCCCTGTCTCGCTCCTGCCACAACTGACGCTTTCATTGCTTTTCCTATGGATTGNAGCATCATATTACTCATCACAATCCATGCATTTAANGGAAATACCAGACATTGCAGCCGAAGCGCCATAGTTCCTACCNGNATCACATCNGCATCCTCCTTCCGGAATAAAGCCACAATNTCAGGTGCAAACACACCGCAAAGCGTTGATACCACTACCAGAAATACAAAGGCATACTTCACACAAAAGTAAAATCCTTCCCGTACCCTTTTNTACAGCTTTGCGCCATAATTAAACCCGCACACCGGCTGAAATCCCTGCCCGAAACCGATCAGCGCCGAATTGGCAAACATGGATATTCTGGTAACAATNGACATTCCCGCTATNGCTGCGTCTCCATAAGCTCCTGCCGCATGGTTCAGGCAGATCGATGCAATGCTTCCAAGTCCCTGCCTGCAAAGGGAAGGNACCCCTCCACGAATGATNTCTATGANAAAGTGCNNATTAACATCTAAATTTTTCATCCGGATCTCTATACTTCCNCTTTTTCTGCTCATNANAANTAACAGNACAAAGCTGCAGAACTGACTGGATACCGTCGCAATTGCCGCTCCNGAAACGCCCAGTTCAAACACAAAAATAAGCAGTGGATCCAGCGCAATGTTCAGCACCGCCCCNGTCACAATCCCNATCATGGCNAAAGAAGCTCTCCCCTGAAACCGTAACTGATTATTNAACACCAGAGAAGAGGTCATAAAGGGCGTCCCNATCAATATNATNCTTAAATATTTCCTCGTATAGGGAAGAATTGTGGGTGTGGAACCAAGAGCCATCGACAACGGATTTAAAAAAATAAGTCCCAGAATAGCAATAACTACACCGGAAAAAAGCGACAGGAAAAACCCATTCGCCGCCATCGCTTCTGCTTCTTCAAATTCTTTNCTTCCCAGCTTTCTGGATATGNAATTCCCAGATCCGTGCCCAAAAAAGAACCCTATTGCCTGAATGATCGCCATCACCGAAAAAACAACGCCCACTGCTGCCGTTGACTGCGTATCCAGCTTCCCCACAAAAAAAGTGTCCGCCATATTATAAAAGGANGTTACCAGCATACTNATGATCGTGGGAACCGCCAGTGAACAGATCANCTTNGGNATCGGNGTGGCAGTCATCTGTGTATATTTTTCTTCCTGATTCAAAAAACCACTTCCTTTGTANNAANNTTAAATAATNTCNTTNACTTGATTTACAAGNTTCCAATCTANATAATCTTCTAATTCTTCACTTACATATGGATCCTTTACATAAATAAACGACTGATTAAANAACCTGGCTCTTTCNACCTTTTGGACACCTTCCGAAAGATTATCGGAAGCTTTNTTTAATANCTGATATTCCTGATCNTTCCATGCCTGTTCCTNATCNTAANCGTATTNATTTAATATCACATCCATTTTTGAAACAATTTTTTTTAATAATAGAATCAAATCCATCAGGTTAACTCCTTCANAAATAAATCCAGTTCTTTNATTTCCAANTCGAATANAAGAGAAATAAAAGGATTCATATTTCCGGTACAATGATATTCATCTAANNCTTTATAATAATCNATTCTTCNATCAAATGGTATATTAACAGGNAAATAATCNTACNTCATNAATTGATAATTCATTATCATTCTGCTGGTACGTCCGTTNCCATCNTGAAATGGATGAATTCCCACAAATTCTGCATGAATCCAGCAGGCGGTCTCAAAAGGAGTTATTTTACTTTCCGGCATAGTNCAANNATCATTTTTATTCTTCANCTCCGCATAAAATTTTTTNAATAATTCNGGTAGCTGCCGGTAATCAGGGCATTCATGTTTTGCNCCTTGAATATACACATTGTTTTGCCTNTATGTACCTCCCAAAAAAATATTTTCTACAAGCTGTTTATGAATATGACAAATAATTTCTTCATCNANATCCCTGCNCTTTTTAATNTCATGNGTAATATAAGAAAATGCTTTCTTNTTATTNATTTGCTCGTATATTTCACGCAGAGTTTTTCCGTCAGGAGTTCTCTCATAAAGGAGTAAATTTCTAGTCTCCTCCATTGTAAGNGTATTACCCTCTATTGCNGTGGAATCATNAGTAAACCGCACCAGAAANTCATTTTCAAANGATTGTAANGCANAAAATCTGCCTTTNACNGTTTTCNTTTTTTCTAAATATTTTTGTTTTTTTTGCTCTAACAGTTCTATATTATAATTCATACACACACTTCCTATATTTTATCTACTACTTATTTACACAATATTACCATAAAAAGGAACGCTTATGCCGTTGCACAAAACATTCCTTTTTGAAACAAAATACCTGTCTTTATTTTATAATACAAATTTCAAAAATACAATTACTCTTTCTACTTCTGAATATTTAAGATCATCCGGTGTTGTTTACAAACTTAATTCCACACATTATGGCCTGATATTCATTATCGCTTCTATGATAGCTTTCTTAACATCACTTTCCTTATGACAATGACAAAGCTTTCCTTCGCAAATCCCTTCCCAGAAGCCTTCAAAACCTGACTGGCATACTCTTAGCCTTGTCCAGATGCTGCTTGTCCATCATTGCCTTATAATTCAAATAGGGCAGATCCGTCGCAAAATCCTTCCAGCTTTCCAAAAGCTTCTCGTCTTTAACTACCATTCAGATATCCCTATTATTATTGTCAATAAACATTCAATTTTAATGTTATGCTGACATATATATATTCTTTAATTATTTGAAATTTACTCAAGTTCCTTCACATTCGTCATTATCACACTATATGCCTCCGCCTTTATTTTTTCACCATTTGAAATGTATTCCTTTATCACTTCAACCATTAATTTACTTCCACCAGATAATCCCCGCTTTTTCGATGTCCTCATAATTTTAGGATCATATTTCATAATACAAGCAGTTTGCATCTGAATTCCATTTTCATTCCTAAAAGTATCACTAATTTGCTCACCATTCTGAATAGCTCTATTTCGCAATATTCTACTAATCATCGTTATACTTTTCTTTTTTTCTTCAACACTCAAATCTCTAGTTCTAAAGTATTCTGCAACAAGAAGTACCATTTCTTCTCGTTCCCACCCACGCTGGCTTTGCGGTTTATCAGAATTAACTATCTCTTCGCTTCCAACTATACTTGCATCCAAATCAGACATATAGAGCACCATCCCTTCTGGAGTTACTATTCCTTCTTTGTTTTCTACATAAAAAGAAAGGCATCATCGCCAAATTCTTTCAATTGTTTTATCTTCATTATTAATCATTACATTGCCAATCCCTTTGCAACATCAACCAATTCTTTGAACTCTTTTGTTATCAGATCTTTATTACTGCCAGCTCCCCAACTAATTCTAATTGCATTATGAATTTGTTCTTCTGGAATTTTCATTGCACTAAGTACATAACTCAAATTATAAGAATTGGAATTACACGCAGAACCATTTGATACTCCGCAATATTGTTTGGATGAAAGCATTAAAGCTTCTGAAGAAACACCATTAATACTTATGTTTAATGTTGAATTTACACAATATTTCTGACTACCATTTAAATTATACGAAAGCCCTGACTCATTCAAAATATCAATCAATGCAAGCTTTATTTCCTTGTATAGTCGTTCATTTGACTGATATTCTTTTTGAGATATATTGCAAGCTTCTCCTAGACCCGCAACTAACGCAACAGGTATCGTTCCTGGTCTAAATCCATGTTCTTGTTGTCCCCCATAATATACATTTTTTACTGGTGGAAACTTATAATTTTTTTTTCGTAAAATTAAAGCACCAATACCTTGAGGTCCACAAATTTTATGTGCACTCATTGACAACATGTTATACTTTATTTCTCTCAATTCGTCTACTAGTTTACCAAAACTCTGTGTCGCATCTAAATGAAATAAAATATTTTTTTCATCCAAGAGCATCCCTAATTCCTTTACCGGTTGAATAATACCGGTTTCATTATTAACATGCATGACTGATACAAGTAAAGTATCTTTCCGAATTTTTGAAATCACATCATCAACGCTAATTCGACCGGTTTCATCTGGTTCTACTAAGTCAATATCAAAACCAAACTCTTTCATGTTCTTAACTGTCTCAAGAACTGCTTTATGCTCTATTGATGTAGTAATAATATGTTTTTTGCCACTTTGCTCTCCATATTTCCGAAGTCCTTGTATTGCTATATTATTGCTTTCCGTTGCACCACTAGTAAAAAATACTTCATCTTTAAATATCCCTAAGATAGATGCAACTTGGTTTCTCGCTTTTTCTACAATTTTCCTTGCCTCATCGCCATAATCATGTGTCCTACTATCTGCATTACCAATAGTTGTCTTATAAACACTAATCATGCAATTAAGTACCCTCTCGTCGATGGGCGCAGAAGCATTATAATCCAAGTATACACTCATTAAATCATCTCCTGACACTTTGGTTTTAAATACTTTAAACCTCATACATAACATCTATAGATTTGTTTACATATTCTGTATTATATCCACTTATACATGAATATCTTGAATTCTTTTTTAAATTATTCTTTATGTATGTCCTCTTCTCCATATTTTCCCGTTAAAGCCAAATCTAATAAATCATCTATGTTCTTTATGAAATTTGTACCAGCTAAATAAGATATTCCTCTTTCCAAATGCAGCTTAAAGTATTTAAAAATATTTTCATCTATCGGCTCTATCCCCTTTTCAATACACCATTCCATCACAATAGCCTCATATAATTCATTATATTCGCCCGCAAATGTGTACCATGACATTTCAAGATTGCTATCAGAATTTATTGGTATGTCTGTAGGAACTGTATTTTCATATAAAGAATAGCACAGTGCCCATCTACACAAAATATTCCAATTTTTTATCCCTGTTTTCGCCTTTAACCGCGAAAGTTTATCTTTCGCTTGACTTGAAAGCTTTATCTGCTTAATAACCATGTTTTATACCTATACAAAATATCCTTTCTTGATTGATGTGGATTTCGATACATCGTCATAAACTAGTGTAAACTCATCATCTATGTTTTCTGCCATCATATCATAGCATTTTTTATCAATCTCGGAATCTGTTGATAATATAATCGTCTGATCACTAACTTGCGGAAAATATGTCTTTATCAATGCCTGACGATGAATAGAATCTAGTCTTGATAATGGCGTATCAATTATTACTGGCAGTCTCTTTTTTGAACAAATTGCAAGAGCCCATAATAATGCAATAACCATCAATTGTTTCTCCCCTGCAGACAATGAAGTCTTTGAAGTCTCTTCTCCTATTTTATTAAGATATATTAAATCCAAGCTTTCTGGATTCATTTCAATTCTATCTATCAAAGTTTTCTTGTTAGCAAGCAATTTATAACAATTTGTCATTGTCTCCGCTACTTCATTCACCTTGTTTTTTTGTAGTTCAATCCTATATTTCTCTATAATGGCATTTGCAACATTTGCATATTTTATAATCCTCTCACTGTCATCATTTAATTCAACTTTCTTGAGATATGCCTCAACTCGTTTGTTAAATTCTGCTGTTGCACTTACGCTGTTTCCATTAAGAGTCTTTCTTTTTTCTTGTAAATGATCTAGTTTTGCCTCGTACACTGCTTGTTCTTCTTCCATCTGCTTTAACTTTTTAAACAACCTATTTATTGCCTTTTCATCAATATCAACTGATAAATAACTTTCTAATTGATCGACTTCAGCTTTTAATTCATCTCTTCTTTGAATACTATAATATGTGTCACACTTACGGTCCGTTAGTTTTTGATCTAATAAAATCTGAACTTGTAATAAAGCAGTATCTGATAATTCAAATGTTTCGATTGCATTTTTCTTTTGTGATTGTTTTTTAAAAAATTCAATAAACTGCGTTACATCACTTCCATCTGAACTGGTTGACAATTTATACTTCTCTAGCGTCGTATACATCTTTTCTATAGCTGAGCTAAGAATTTTTTGCTCATGCTCGATTTCTGCTTTTTCCCGTATGTTAGTCAAGAGTTCTCTAACCAATACCAACGGAAGTTCTGAAGCTGCTGCTGATAGCAGTTCATCTCCGCACGATGCAAATCTCGCCTTTGTAATACTTCGCTTTTCCATTAATTCTTGCCTTTGAATTACAATATCTCCACCTTTTGCAACGTATTCTTCATGAATTTTATCTAATTTTCTTTGTACGTCATGAAGCTGTTTCTCTGTTTTTTTTATCTCCTCATCAATATTCTCTAATTCAACAATTGCCTTATCTTTCTTTACTCTTAATTTTTCAATTTCTTCAGTTTCAGCATCATCAACTTTATTCTTCTTGGTTCTTGAGACAATTCTGTTCAAATCATTTTCGAGATGATCCAAAACCGTAATTCCTAAGAGTGCCTTTATGGATTCTTTCATCTGCTTACTTGTTTTTTCTACAGCAAGATCTGCTATTTTCTCTCCATCAAAAAAGAAAAAATTAGACAATCCGCTTGGCAATACATATTCCATAAACATTGCCCAGTTATCAGTCAAAAATTCATTTTCCTTTCCATCTTTTTTTACAGCAATAGTTTCCGAAGTAGATCTGCCTTTACTATTCCATAAACGCTTTATGCTATATTCCTCGATCCCATTATCATTCATAATAAAATCAAGCTGGACATACGCCTCTTTTGTTCCATCTGCTTCGTTTACATATGATCTTAAATATGACCCGTATGCTTTGAAATCGCTCTCACTATATGCAAAGGAATTTTTCCCATACAAAGCAAGCAAAACAGCCTCCAAAAAGGTTGTTTTGCCTCGCCCATTCAATCCACCAACTAAAACAATAGGTTTTTCTCCATGGAATTCAAATTCATTCGTACCTGCATATACGCCAAAATTATGCAATACTAATCTCTTTATTATCATTCTCCGGCTCCTTCTAAGATATCATCAAATTCCTCGCCCTCTTCTTTAACATTAATAAAGAATTTTTCATTATATTTTCCACCCATATCTCTTTTTCTTTGAAGCTGATTTCTGTAATATTTCGTTGCATCTGCCTCATCCTCATAAAAATTCTTCTTAATACATATTTCGAGGTTATCTAATATATCCTTTCTGTCACCAAGTCCCATTGCTCGATTTTCCACATTAATAAGACTTGCCATCATTTCAAAAACTGTATTATCTCTTAATTCTTCTATCTTAGCTGTATCACCTTTCTTTGCAAGTTCAGTAGCTTTCACAGATTTTTTATACAGTTCATTATCCATTACAGAATCACATACTTCTCCCAATATTCTCCATTCATTATTACCAAACACTTCTGAACCAATCCATTCAGGATCTTCAAAAGGCTTTCCGATTACTTCTTCATAAATCCGTGGCAATGAATCATCAAACTCATGTTTTTCGAAAACCCATATTCTTCTAATGCATCGTAACTCTGGGAGTGTTATTAACTCATATTCAGCAAATTCCTCTGGTCCATATTTGTTTATTTCTAACTGTTTTTCTAATATTTCTCTAAGCCACTGTTCTCTCCATTCTTTCAAATATGGACCATGATACAATTGCTCATAACTACCCTGTAAATAGCCTTTCAATTTCTTGAAACTTCTTCGATTTCTATCTTTATCTTCATCTCCAAATCTATTTCTAAACTCTAGTAGCGGAATCATCCATGCCTTTTCGTCATCATTGACAATCATTGCCTCCATAGACTTGTCTTTAGCAACCATTGTACATACCCAACATCCAAATCTGCTCTGACCACATGAAGGTAAGTTTTTTTCGGTCATCATTGGGCACTCCCTATCTTCTGTTGCACTCATATATAGAGTTTGCAACTCATTATTGGACAACCCCCATGGATTCTTGTACTGCATTAAAAACACCCAAACATCATTATTGGTCCAGTCCTCCAAAGGTGAAAATACCAATTCATTTGCTAACGTTGGGTTTGGACTTAACAATTCTCTAACTCTTTTTGCTTCATAATAAGCCATCGTTCTCGCTCTGTTTGCACTTTCTGCCTTTCTTGTTCCCAATACAAGAATTATCTCTCCTGTTTCTGCAATTCGTTCCTTTACAAAATTGTTAACAGGCTGTATTTTTAATCGATCTGTGCACCATCGTAATTTTTTTCTTGGAAATGGGTATCCGCGCCCAATAAAGTTTACCCAATAAGTCTGTTCATTTTCCGGTGTGAGTCGATGGGTTACAAATAATGATCCTACAGACGCATCAATTTTTGATGAAGCATCATTCATCATCTTTAGTGATCTTTCAACCCATTTTTCTATGACCGGAGATTCAACTAATGTATCAGTATTAATAATGTGAACAACTTTCTTTAATTTTTCTTTTGGCAATTCCATTAATGAAAGCCACACTAATTGCAAAGTTGCCGTACTATCTTTCCCTCCTGAATATCCGATAACCCACGGAATATCGTCAGCCATATATAGATTCCTTATTGTTTCTTTTAATCCATTTATTTTATCTTTTGTAATTGTTACGCTAGGTTTTATTGTTGCACTCTCTGACATATCAATCATCCATTTCCTTTTATTATTTGTTCTTTCCAAATTTTGCTTCTGCAAAATCTTCTTCTTCTGTTAATGCTAAGTCCAACTCTTTTTTTATTACATTCCCTGCCAATACTATCGCCATATTGCTTGTCAACATTTTCCCATCATTACGAATAACTCTTCCCTCCCAAATCGAGGCATTTCTTCTCCAATTAATCCGTTCAAGAGCCTTTAACTTATTGTCTATGGTGTTGATATCTTCATCAATTAGTGCTGCTCCTATTCGTCCCAGTGCTTTTATCACAACTGCTTGTGAAGCAATATACTGTTCTCTTAAATCCCTCTTTGTTATATCACGTCGCACTAAATCTTGCCATGGAAGCATATGATCTACAACACTTTTCCAAAACTTTTTTAAGAAATACTCAAATTCTACCGAATATTCTCTTCTTCCTAAAATTTTTTTATTTGCAGTATAAAAATTATTTAAAGCAAAAAGAGATGAAGAAAACTTTCCTAAATTATCCCTTTCTCTATCTACATATTCATCTAAAAATGGTATCTCCAAAATCATAGTTCTAGTTGCTACAGCAAGTTGATCCCTAGAATCATATAACTCTGCAATCGAATTAGAAGTTTTTACTGCATGCTTATTTAGATCCGTAAACATTTGCTGACTTCGAGCTAATCCCTGATCTTCATAAAAGACAACTGAAATAGTTTCATTTCCAATGGTAGAGTCTTCCTCTAAGGCAGCAATTATTGCTGCTTTTCTATGTTGACCATCATTAATCAAGAATTTAGCATTCATATCTACTTCAAGAATCCCTAATTCACCCTGATTTGACGGAATAAATTGATGCTTTCCATCAATCGAAGCTGCAAGTGCAGAAAAAACATATGAATCTCTATTTTCCAAAATATATTTTTTTATTTTAGGTATTCTAGGTTCATTTAATCTTCTTTGTGCCCTGTTTTCGGGCAAAACATACTCATTCTCGTTTGGAAACAATTTTTCTAATGTATCCAGTGGAACCATTGCAATATAATATTCTCTACCAGCCTGTACACCTCTAACAACCGGAAATTTATAACAAAAATTCATAGTATTCTCCATAGTTAAAAACAATGCCTACTTAAGCAGTATACTTAAGTAGGCGTATTATGTCAATCTAAATACAGACTTATATCAAACAAATTCAATCAACTCTGTAGAGTCCGAAATTTCCTTCATTTTCTTAAGTTCTTCTGTATCTCCATTATAAGATTTATTTAAAAAATCCATGACATTTTCCATCATTTCACTGTCATTAGTTGAAATACATTCTACAAGTTTACTTGCCCCATAATTTGCAAAGCCTTTTAGAAAATCAATTTTATCAAAATTCAAAGCCTCTTGTGACACGCCTTTTGTTATAACCTCTGCATCCTCACCAGACATTTCTTCTTCTGATATTTCTTCCGAAAAAGCAAGGTATAAACGATCTCTTTCACTTAAATTAATTGTGTTTGTTGTCAAAATTGCAGACTGAAAAAAGAATTGCATTTCTGAGCCATATCGATTAAACATTGTTCTATTAATATTAATTCCATCCTCAGCTTCAAACCCTTTATCATCAGTAGCTCTTTTATCATACAATATTCCAACAGATAAACATACTTTAAACAGCCCCCATTGAGTTTCAAAAAATCTCTTCACGTAACTCTGATTAGCCTTACTCCATATTTCTCCTTTAAGAACAATATCAGATTTTAATTCCATAAATATCCCTCCTGCACAAAAGCATTATTCTTCTCTTCATTACTTTCAATTGTCCAAACCTTTCCCATACGATCCTTATCTACAAAATCCATTAATGGATCTTTTGAAAAAATAATAACCTGAGGTGCATATTTCGGAATAATAGTTGCTACATTTCTTTTTTGAACTTCATCCAGTTTTGAAAATGGACCGTCCAGAATCAAAGGATACTCTTTCTCTGCAAGCTTTTCATGGCTCTTTAATACTTTTAGTATTCCACCTATGTACGCAAAACTAATAACTGCAAATTGTCCCTCAGATTTTGATTCGTCCCCATAACTATCTTTAACTTGAAGTTGAAAGTCTTCTGTAAGTTGTACTTCTCGTTTACTTGTAAGCATAGAATCAATAAGATTTTGAATTTCATCCATAAGCATCTGGCTATATTCTTTTGTTTCAGAGACAAGCAACCCTTTTATTGCATCAGATGCAGCTGAAAGAAAATCAATTTTTTTCTGAATCTCATTTACTTCATTCCCTGCTTTTTCATGATTTTTTACTGCTTTATCTCGTATTGCCATATCCTTTGAAAATTCTCCCTTTAGCCGTTCATTTTCTCTAATCTTCGACTCTAGGTCTTTTAAATCACTCTCTAAACGTTTTCTTTCATCTAGCAAATCATCTATCTCGGAAGCTCCTCCTAAACTTTTATCAATTTCCGCAATAGCTTCTTCTGTTTCTCGAATACTTTTTTTCTTTGCTAGAATATCTTTCAAATACTCTAGTAAAGCATTAGAATCATATTTTCGTGAAAATCTCGCTGCATTTCTATTAAACTTATCATACGTAGATTTATATGATGCTGGCGGAAAAAGGATTTTCCACTCTTCAAGATTTTCTCTAGCCTTCACGTCCAAGCAATTTCCGCACAAGCAAGTATTGCTGTTTTTAATAAGATTAATTAATAATTCTTTCGTTAATCCAGGAATTATGTTTTTTTCTTCATCCTGCACCTGCAAATATAGTCTCTGATCTGCATCTTTTACAACTGCTGTTATCAGTAAATAAGCATAATTATTTTCAATTTCTTTCCCAAATCTCAGCAAAATCTTCTTAATATCATCATTTGCTTGAGTTATATTTCTCTGTAGCGCAGCTCTTGAATTTTCCAGCTCTCTTTTCGACTTATTTGTACCTATTATTTCTGAAATTTCCTGTATACGCTGTGTATACTCAAGAACTCTTTTATTAAAATCACTATTCTCGACCTCTATAATTTCGATTCTTTCAGTCAAAATCTTCATATCACGAATGTAAGTCTTCGTTTTTTGAGCTTTTGCTGCCTTCTCATACGCATCCAATCTTTTTCGTTCCAATTGCCCTAAAGCAGATTGTCCATTTTTAACTGTTCCTATATCTCTCAATGCATTTTCATAAGTTTCCAATTCAAAAATTGAATGTAATGCCTTCTTAAGAGTTTTTGCGGAGTCCGTACCCCGAATTTTAAGGTCTGCTATCATTGTCTCTCCATCGAAGAAAAAATATGGTGCAAGACCATAGGGCAAAACCTCTTCAACTAATGCTTCTGGATCTTCCAATTCTTTCCAGTCACCCATTGAGTTCTTTTTCTGTACATAAAAAGAATCCCCCTCCTGCTTATGCACAATATCATCGTTCTTTTGCTTGTAATATTCCCATTCACGCCTTGCTATATATTGTTCATTCTCATGCTTAAATTCTATTTCACCCCATACATACATTGAGCCTTCTCTAGATAAATTTGCTCCACGTTTTAGGTTATAGAGCTTTCCTGGGGTTGTTGTTTTATTAAAATTTACTTTTCCGTACAAAATCCATTGAAAAAGTTGATGAAGAGTTGTCTTTCCATCACCATTCGTTCCATAAATAATAGTCACTTTTCCATCAATGCTGAATTTTATTTCACCTTCTTTTTCAAAATTGCGAAAATTTCCATACTTAATTTTTTTTATTTTCATAAGTCCATCTACTCCTTATCATCCGTAAGTCGATCCACAAGATTTAAAATTCCATTCACTGCATCTGCATCGGCTTTTGCTCTTACAAATTGAACACCTTTACCACTTTGCACATCAAATTTCTTATGCATAGTGTCTTTCTCAATTTCCACAATTCCATCAACCAATTCTTCCAACTTTTCTTTATTCATCTAAATCATCCTCATTTTCTTCAAGGTCTACAATATCTTCCATCGTTAAGTTATATTGTGCCATCATATCTGCAAGTTCTCTAATACAATAATCAGCATTATCTGCTAACCTTGCATACTCATAAAATCTTCTTAACTCAATCTGTGCAAATATCTTATTTGTTGGCGGTAAAACAATTACATCATAAATATTAGCGATTTCTTTTTTCTCCCCTGTATATTCATTTGTATATGTGCGAAGAATTCTTCCTCGTCGCTGAATAAATTCACGATAATCATCGTTACTCGAAAGAATCAATGCACCCTTAATTGATGGAATATTAATGCCTTCATCCAAACATCTAATAGCCACCAATGAATCAACCATGCCTTTATTAAACGAATTGACTATTTGCATTCTATCTTTTATATTTTCTTCTGCTGTAAATTGATTAACTCTATATCCCAAATTGCTCAAAACATCTTTTACATATTGAATATGTCTTACTTCTTCTCCTCTTTCCTCCTCAAACAATCTTCCATCTCCGCAGTAAACAATAAAATGATCATCTTCACGGATTTGACCTAATATCCAATTTATTCGATCTAACTTTTCATGCGCCATAGAAATAACCCTTAAACGGGCTCTTTTATACTTTGCTAATTTTTCTACATTAATGCAAATATTATTTCTAAAACAAGATGCCATTAAGCTAGTATATCGTTCAAAATTTCTCTCCTCTTCCTCTAAAGCATTGACATAAATAGGATAATAATTATAATGAACCAAATAATCATGTTCAATTGCATACTCCAACGGAAGGTCAAATACTTGACCACCAAAATAATCCATCAATTCCTGACCAAATTTATCTTGCTTGTGACTAAATGGCGTTGCGCTTAAACCAAGCATATATCTATATGTATCTTTTATCTCCTCATTAAGATTTTTAAACCTATGAGCTTCATCAACAATAAGCATCTTTTCCAAGGTTGCTTTATCTGCAATTCTAGAAAACTTATTCTTATTAAATGATTTAATTGTAGATATTGCAACAATTGTTACCTTTTCACCATATTTTACGTTTAATATTGCATCAAGTAACTGATCTTCCCATTCATGATTTTCGCCAGAAATCATCACCGTTGCATTATTGGGCAAAACTTTATGTATGTCTTCATACCATTGGCGGACTAAATGTTTGTAAGGCGCACAAATAACCAACAGAATAGGTCTATTCTTTATTACCTCAAGTGCTGAATAAATAGCTGTCCATGTTTTCCCTGTACCGGTCGCCATAACATAAAAACCATGGAAATCATTTGCAATCCAATTTTCAATTGCTTTTTCCTGATAATCTCTCAATTGGATAGGCTCTTGTCTTTTTCCTTTCTCGGGTAACTTTATATTTCTCTTTTTTGCCTCTTCCTTTAATTTATCAATCATTATATAGGTATAATCTTTTTTCCTAATGTATTTATTAGTCCCATTCCAAATACCATCAAACTCTTGCTCATCATCGTCTATTCTAGCTATATCATATGGATTCCAGCTTACAGATACCCTTACTTTTTCATAATTATATTCATAAGCATTAACAGATTCATTTGGCGAACCAACAAAAAGGATTTTATTACCTTCCTTATCTTGAATAATACCAATTTTATCATGGTAAATTCCTCTCGAATTTTCTAAATCTACAACAATAACATTCATATGATCAGTACTAATCAACGTCACCATTCGTATCAAATTTTCATCAGATAATTCAGAAATTGTTTTATCGATATCATCTTCAAATAATTTATTTGTAGTAGCAGCTTTCAAAGCATACCCTAATTGTATTCCTTCCAAATCTTCCCTACTAAGTTCAGGACTACATATTATTTTAATTTGTCCGTTATTGTCTATCAACTTCTGCAATCCCACACCCAACAGTTCAAATACGCTGGATGAAAAGAAGCCAACACTACGCTTATATAAATTTGCTTCTTTTAATGCAGGAACGAGAAAATCATCCAAAATATCACTTTCTCCCTGACTTGTATAACTTATCCTAATATCTAAATCACTTAAAGCCATTTTATAACACCCCTTGATTTTTAGTACAATATAAATTCATTTTATCAATAGATCAAAGCATTTACCACTCAGACTAATCTTTTTATCCTAATCCTGAATTGTCTTTATTCCTCATAAAAAAACAAAACTACATCCATTCGAATCATTTCTAATATTGAAATTTCTCTCCCTATATACTAAAACTTCTATATCATTCTTAGAAAAATTTTCTTATTAAAATTATTATCCACTATATCTTATTTACAATTATCTTATGACCAGAATAAATACAAATTAACATACTAACAAACATCACAATTGAACTGTATTTATGCCATTTCATATAACTCATTTCCCTCATTTCTTCCTTTCATATAACCTTTTTTCATAATGAGAATACTCATACCGAATCTTATCCCTATCTACATCAATAAGCCAAACATCTTTATTTGACGCAAACAAAATCAGAGAATATGTGGCAACAATAAACTGAACATTATGAAATACATTCTGCAACACCCAATCACATTCTATTTCCACTTGGGATGCAAATGCATATCCAATTCATCAATGAGCACAACCCCTTTTGTCTCACCAATTTTATTTAATATATATGGATTGATCACTGCCATACGATAAGCGATATCAAATGCCGTCCATATCAATGATTGGCTTCCGGTACACAACTGTGTGATCAGCTCTACTTCTTTCTCCGTTTAATACATCAACTGTTCTTCCTACTTATCATAAAATACTTTATGCCCTTCACATTCCTCCAAACTGTCCATAAATTTTGCAACTTCGTTCTTTACCGCTTTGTATTTTGCTATTTTTTTCTTTTTGCTATAAAATCTGCTCCATCTTTACGCACCAGTTCATGAGCAGTTTTACATTAGATGCTTCCACCAGGGCACCAATATATCTCACAATGCAAAAATATTGTTTGCAAAATACGCTCTCTGCCATCATCCTTGCTTCCTGACATATATTCCACGGTTGTATAATACTTCTTGGTACTTTTTCCCATAAGAATCATACCCACCTTGACAAACTCTATGCAAACTTCATCTGATGTGAAAGGCCTGGTATTTACATCTTCTAAATCTGTTATAAAGTCTCCAGGCCCGACTGCATTTGTTTCCAGCATATCAAAAGATTTTTCAGTATTTTAGCTGATTTTTTAATTATAATCTAAAAATGTCCTAGATACAACACAATTAGTCGGAACTTATGTTCATCTCCCCGACGATTTACAGCCACCCCAGTTTTTGATAAGATACATATAACAAAATTTACACTTAATTTATCATCAAAAGCAACCAAAAGGAGGTCTGAAATATATGCGGGAAACCATCAAAATCAATGTAACAGAACCCACTTATGCCGCCATCACCGGTATCACCTTTTCACAGGTTGATTCCTGGTTCGGGCACACCAGACGGGACTTAAAGCTGGATCTTATATATCCGGAAGATCCGGAAAAGGTTTATCCCTGTATCGTATGGATCTGCGGCGGCGCATGGCTGACCATGGACAGATCCGCTCACCTGCCCTATCTTGCAGAGCTTGCCCGCAGCGGATTCGTAGTTGCAAGTGTGGAGTACCGCACCAGCAATGAAGCCATTTATCCGACACAGATCGTTGATGTTAAGGCAGCAATACGTTATCTGAAAGCACACAGTGAACGCTACCGGATCGACCCGGAACGTTTTGGAGTTATGGGAGAATCAGCAGGAGGCTATTTGGCTGCAATGGCAGCATTAGCTGATGATTCTACTTTTGATGAGGGAGATTATCTGGAATATTCCAGCAAAGTACAGGCAGCATGTCCATGGTATCCGCCTACAGATGTGACAGGGTTCCCTTATCCGTCACCTTTAGAGTCTGCATCTTCACGGGAATCATTGATGCTGGGCATGAATGTGATGCTCCATCAGGAAGAAGCCCTAAAAGCCTGTCCGGTATCCTATGTTTCCAAGGATGCCCCTCCGTTTATGATCATCCACGGTACGAATGACCATACCGTCCCTTTTTCACAGGGAGAAATATTACATGACAAGCTGGAAGCGGCCGGATGTGATGTGAAACTGATCGCCATAGAAGACGCGGACCACGCAGACAGACAGTTTTTCCAAAAAGAAATCTGGGAACGTATTACTAAATTTTTCCACGACAAATTAGACTGATAATAACAAAGTCTGGATAGAAAAAATTATTTGGAAGTTACTATATCCACGGTCTGGCTACTTGATAAAGAGTAGAACATTTGGCCTTAGCGGAGTTGCTAGTTGAGCTATGAATTATTCAACAACCCAGCGCAGATTAAAATAAATCCTTAAGGAAGCAATTCGCGAACGCTTTATCGAGCGTGCTGACGAAAGGACTTATTTTAATCTGCGCGGATGTCTTACATATATACCTAAATTAATCAAATCTTCTTCATCCCTTTCAAGTATAAGAGATTCAAAAGAGTAATCTCACACTTCCACCGTATTTTACTCACCGCCCATTCCTCCGGATAATTTTCCCAGTTCCAGGGAACTGTATATGATCCATCCTCCAATTGGGCTTTTCTGATAAAAGTACATTCATAATCGGCTATTTCCTGATTGTCCTGATAAAAAATGCTGTCTTTGGAATGAAAGTACTGTGAAGGTTTGCATATATATCCGCCCTTCCACTCTTCTTTATCCTGTGTAATACTTTCATTTACGATTCTGCGAAGCGCAACCTCCAGAACCAGAAGATCAACCAGCTCTGTTTCTCTTGCTCTCTTTAAATAATCCAGCATCTGGATATAACAACAAATAGTATGCATGTCGTTTTTGCGCTTTCCAAAAATCAATTGGTTATACGCTTCCTTCACAATCCGGCATCCGGTCTCATAAAGCCCACTCTCTTTATCCGCAAAATAAACAATAAATCCTGCAAGCGCCGCAGTGGGGTTATAGTCATCTCCGTTCCACGGACCATCCTTTTCGCTGGACCACCAGGGAGCATGAGGATAGTCGTTGTTGCTCTTTAATCCTGTGTACCAGAAATGTCCATTAAAGCATTTTCCGCTTTCCAAGAAGCTTAAAATTCCCTGTATGATAGAATGCTCTTTCTCTTCAAATTCAATTTCTTTTAAAATATTAATAGCTGTCAGCGTCTGTATCGGTGCAGAATTTGGATTCCAACTGTCTGCTTCCAGTCCATGTCCGAAGCCGCCATCCTTATTTTGATAAAAAGATAATGCCGTAAGAACTGCTTCTTTGGAACCATTCTCAAAATGATATTGAAATCTTGCAAGATCCAAAGGTCTGGCATTTCTGTAAAAGTAGACTTTTGCTCTTTCAAATAACTGACTCATACTCATATCTTCCTTTTCCTGCATTTTTGTAAGAAAAGTATAAGAAATATTTTTCTACATTTCTTGTAAAAATGCGACATCATGAAAGGCAAACTCTTTGGCCTGTGCAAGATTCATGGTATGAAAACGTTTAAAATCCCGAAGAAGGTGAGATTGATCCGTATAGCCGTATCGATACACTCCATCCTGTATATGAAAACCTGAGTTAAACAGAAAATCATTCCACAAATATTGATACCGTATCAGGGAAGATAACTGCTTGGGAGATATTCCTACATATTCCTTAAAAAGCCTTTCTAACTGCCTTTCACTTACATGGACTTCCCTTGATAACTCTGATAATTTAATATTTCCTCTTTTTGTCAGAATTTCTCCTATTGCTTCTGTGATCAGTGGATTCTGATATTTCTCTCTTAAATGCTGCAATAAAATCTTCTGGGCTATCTCTACCCGCTGCCTTAAATCTACCACTTCAAAAAACTGTTGTTCCAGCGCCTTTTTTATTTTTGAGAAATACTGTCCAACATCATAAAATCCATTCTTAACATCCTGCATGGATTCCTCGGAAAACAAAACTGCGCTCCACGCATAAAATCGAATACCAAACACTGACTTTACTGTATGATCAGAAGTAGAATCACCACCGGTAAAGGGAACATCATTAATTCCGCAAAAACTACTTTCCAGTCTATTATTTGTAAAATTTATCCGGAAAATAATATCCATACAAGTATCCGGCACCACCAATTTATTTGCCAGCTCTTCCGCCGGTCCTTCCTTATAGGGTTTTTCACTTCCCCAAAAACACCGGATATAAGGTTTTAAAGCTTCACAGGGTTCTATTTCCGTATAACTCTTATCATGGGTAAAAGGAGCCGCTGTTATTGGTTTATAAATTTTATGAAAATCCATTGCGGCTCCCTCCTTTCGTTCTTCTGTGATTATCATACAAGATCCAAAGCCATATTGCTTGATTTTACTTGTTAAAACTTACAATTCTTGTTGCCGTATGTTCCATAAACATTTTATCATGTTCTACCAGAATCATGGTAGGCTTCATTTTTAAAATTAATTCTTCAAGCTGCATTCTGGAAAATACATCAATGAAATTCAAAGGCTCATCCCAAATATAAATATGTGCTTTTCTGCAAAGACTTGCAGCGAGCAGCACCTTCTTTTTCTGTCCGCCGCTATAATCTTCGATTCGTTTTTCAAATTGGATTCTGGAAAAATCCAGTTTTCTCAAAAGCGCCATAAACAGAGTAAGATCAAGTTCATTCTCCTGTGCATATTCCTGAATCGTTCCTTGCAGCATAGAAGTGTCCTGCGCGCAATAAGAGATGATCATGCCGTTTGGCAGCTCAATTTTTCCATTGGACAAGACCGGAAGCTGCGCGAATAAACTTTGGCTGCTTTCTCTCTGCTGCCTGTGCTGATTTAAAATCGCCTTGATCACACTGGATTTTCCGCATCCATTTCTTCCCTGAAAAAAGATACGCTCTCCCTGCCTTACTTCCAGACTAAAGTGCTCCAACACTGCCTTATTCTGGTTATCAACGCAATAAGTCAATGTTACATCGTCCATTACTATTAGTTTTTCTTTATAATGTACAAGAGGAAAAAGCTTTAAATCATCTACCTTCTCCAGATTTTTTAGTAACTGTGACTTTTCTTCAATCTCTCTGTCTTGTCTGCGCTCTAAGTTTTTTCGGCGCATTTGCATTCGCCGGGATTTCTCACCTACATAAGCTCTCCTGTCTATACTTTTCTCAATTTTATCGGACTTAATCCCGATTTTGGAAGCTTCTACTTTATCTGCCCATTGACTGGTCCTCCTTGCCGATTCCGTAAGCCTTCGGATATCTTTTTTTAATCTCTCATTTTCTGCAAGCTCATAGGCATCCTGTCTTTGTTTATTCTCCCACCAGGAACTGAAATTTCCCTGCTGAATCTCAATATCTGCCTTATTTATTACCAATACATGATCTACGCAGCTATCCATAAAGGTTCTGTCATGGGATACTAAAATAAAACCTTTTTTCTTGTTCAAATATCTTGCAAGGATCTCTCTGGATTCCATGTCCAAATGATTTGTAGGCTCATCAATCAGTAGAAAATGACCTTCCTCCGAAAACAAAAGCGCTAACAAAACTTTCGTCTGTTCCCCATTACTCAATGTAGAAAACGGACGATAAAATACTTCCGCATCCACTTTCAGATCATCAAGCTCCCTGCATATTTTCCACAACTCATATTCCGGATCGATCTCTTCAATGACATCAATTGTATTTTTCTCCTTATCCCTGATCTCAAATGGGAAATAATCAAATTTGACAGAACTTTTTATGGTTCCCTTATATTCATATTGTCCCATTAAGAGCTTTAAAAATGTTGTTTTCCCCTTTCCATTTCTTGCTATAAAACCCAATTTCCAATCGGTATCTATTTGAAAAGATACATTTTCAAAAATATTATCATAGCTTCCTTCATAGTAAAAGGTTAATTGATTAATACTGATCTGTGACATATGCATTCCTCCAATCTGTCCAAAAATACAAAAAGGTGCAGAAGAATCCTCTGCACCAAAACAAACAATACACCACAAATCAGGTATAAAAATATATACAATTATTGATAAAATGACAAACAGCGTCAGATGTCTTCTTCTACACATAACCTATGAAATTGTTATCTGATAGAAAAAATATACATCTGCACATCTCCTTTACTGTTTTCTATGATTAAATTATCAAATAAAATCCTAATTGTCAATGACTAAAATACAATCTGGTCTCTGCCGTTTTCTTTTCCAATATATAACTTTTCATCAGCTTCCTTAATGGTAGCCTTAAGACCATTGATAAAATCATATTCCGCAAGACCAAAAGTCATGGCTATTCTAAAGTCAGTCTCTTCTGCATGAAATTGCAGTTCTTTTATATCACTGCGGATTTTTTCCAGTTTTGCACGGGCATCATCTCCATTACATGCCGGAAATAATAATAAAAATTCTTCTCCGCCCCATCTGGCGGCAAAATTTCCCTTCTCGATCTCTTTTTGAAATATCTCAGAAATCTTCACAAGTACCTCATCACCAACATCATGTCCATATTGATCATTTACTTTCTTAAAAAAATCAATATCGCGGATACATAAGCTAAATCCCATATTACCTACCGATTTATGAGATAATTCTTCCATGTATTCCATGGCCTTTCTTCGATTATATAGTCCGGTAAGTATATCTGTATTAGCCTGTATCATCAAACGATTATTATATTCCACAAGCTTTCCTTCCAGCTTTTGTGTATCTTTACTGAAAATGAATGCAATAACCGAAATACACCAGAAAATAGTTACTGAATTAATACACTGAAAACCACTTTCTACTATATCAGTTAATTGTATTTCTGACACTCTGGAATGATAAATAAGAAAGAGGAGCATACGAAAAGCACACAAAAAGACTGCAACCGCTATTTTTCCTGCATAATGCTTATAAGTGGAGAAACCAGAATTCTGATTACAACAACCAACTTTTTCGATTCATTTTCGGCCATCGTATCTTTACCGATAAAATCTTTGATTTTGTTTAATAACCCTGGTTTGTCCAAATCTATACCCGCCTGTTTAATGTTTTTTATCATAATTAAAAATGTTCTATGAAAAAGTATACTCTTTTATCATCTGAATTGCAATTAAAAAGAATTTCTTTAATTAGTGAGTACATGCGATTTTTCCCATACTTCAAGGCATTGATTGGAAAAGTCCCGGAGATTTTGGAAATGTCCGGGGCATTTTTACTCCCAACTGGTGGTATACAAACTGGAATCAATACGGCCTATTGAAGGTATTAGTCATAAATGAAAGGGGAACCTTTATAGACGGACTTCAAATATCTGATGTCTCAATAAATAAATTTTCTCTCGACTATCACAGTACGATCAAATTAAAACTAGAAGTAGAGGAAGAAGCAGAGCATGTTGGCGGACTGACTATTTTTGGCAGAGGATTTGGGAATTATAATCAGGATATTGACATTCATATGAATTATAGCCCTATCATCAATTTTACAAGCTAATACAAGAAATATCCCATTTTTCCCTTGCCATTTACATAATGACAAGGGAAAAATGTTATACTAATTTTAAGCTTTCTTACTTTCTTTAACCTTAGCAAATACGGCCTGCAGAAGAATAAAGAAACATAACAGAATAGCTGTAATAATATTCGCCCACGAACTCACCAGCTTACCATTTGATTTAACCAAAGTCGAAATTGTACCATTAATGAGCACGCCAACTAAAGAACCAAGAACGTTACCTACTCCACCGGTCAGAAGTGTTCCACCGATAACTGAGGAAGAAATTGCGTCCATCTCCAACCCTGCAGCTTGGGTCGTTGTGCCACACATAGTATTTAAACAATAACAGATACCGCCGATAGAAGTCAGAAAGCTACATAATATATAAGTAAATAATTTTGTCTTTCGGACATTCAGCCCCATCAATGCTGCTGATACCTGATTTCCTCCCACTGCATAAATGCTTCTTCCGAATTTTGTATATTTCAGCATCAAATAAACAAGTACTACAACGATAAGTGCCACGATAACCGTTGGCCGCACAAAGGGAACCTGATAAATTCCCTTTTTGTTTTCATATCCTCCAAAGGGAATGTTAATCTTCATATTTGAAATTGCCGTAAATAATTTATCCGAAACAATACTAACCTGATCTTTACAGATTACTGCTGTCATACCTCTGGCAAAAAACATTCCTGCCATAGTCACAATAAACGGCTGAATCTCCAAATAAGCCACACAGTATCCCTGCACCGCCCCAAATAAGATACCTATAACCAGTATAATTAATATCAGAATCGGGCTTTTTATCCCCCAATTTTCTATTCCAACTGCCAAAAACATACAATCCATAGCAATCAGAGATCCAACTGAAATATCGATACCTCCAGTCAGCATTACACAGGTCATACCACTTGCAACGGCGATTAGTCCCGCATTATTAATCAGTACGTTTAAAAAAGTTTGGAAGTGCGTAAATCCTTTATCTGCATAAATAACACACCCGCCTAAATACATAACAACAAATAGGACTACTGTAATAGCCAATAAAATATTATTGCCTCCAAGTTTTAATTTTTTCATACTTATGCCGCCTCCTTTGCTGCTACTTTTTTAGCGGACAGTTTTTTGAAGTAAGCCTTCACCGCTTCTGACTGGATTACTACAATCAGGATAACCACAATAGCCTTGAATACTGGTGCCTGTGCAGAAGAAACACCCAAAGCATATAAAGTCGTAGTAATTGCCTGAATCGTGTAAGCGCCTATAATGGAACCGGCAAGATTAAACTTACCGCCGCCAAGGCTGTTTCCGCCAAGCGCCACTGCAAGGATAGCATCCAACTCCATATTTAATCCAATATTATTTGTATCTGCAGAATAAATCCTACATGTAGCTACCAGACCGGCAATACCTGCACACAGACCACAAATTACATAGCATAACAGAATAATTTTTGCAGAATTAAAACCGGAAATTCTAGAAGCTTTTTTATTAATTCCAACACTTTGAATATAAGTTCCGAGTGCCGTCTTTTTCAATACAATTGTAGCTATGGCAATACAGATTGCTGCAATGATAATGGGGGTCGGAATGATACCGCAGTATGCACCGAAAAACTGAAAAGAAGGCACACGTACATATACAATATTGCTGTTACATAACAAAAGACCTATCGCTCTACCTGCAGACCACAAAATCAAAGTAGCGACCATAGGCTGAATATTCATATATGCTACTAGAAATCCATTAAACAAACCACATACACAAGCAATCGCAATACCTGCCAGCATTCCCAGCCAAAGCGGTGTAGCATAAGTATCTACATTTGTTACGCCATAACCGGCCAACAACATACAGCACAAACCGCCAGACAAACTCATTACAGAACCTACCGAAATATCTGTACCAGCAGAAGCAGATACCACTAACGTCATACCAATTGCCAAAATCGCAACTTCACTGCCACGGTTCAGCACATCGATCAAACGTCCATATAAAATACCATTGTTAATACTGATTGAAAAAAAACTAAATGGAGCATTTCCGCTTATAATATCATAAACCACATTAATCATCATTACGAGGAGCATACTAAAAATCGGCAGGAAAAGCTTCATTTTTGTTATTTTTTTAATTTTATCCATTATTTTCCACCCCCTGCGATTGCTTTCATAACACCTTCCTGAGTTAATTCTTCTCCGCTGATTTCCCCAACTTTAGCTCCATCCCTAAGTACTGCCATTCGATTACAAGTTCTAAGCATCTCTTCAATTTCCGAAGAAATAAACATGATGCTTTTTCCTTCATCTGCAAGCTTAAGTACCAATTTCTGAATTTCCGTCTTTGTCCCGATATCAATACCGCGGGTAGGCTCATCCAAAATCAGAAAATCCGGATCAGTTGCAAGCCATCTTGCCAAAATAGCCTTCTGCTGATTTCCACCGGAAAGCTGCTTAATTAATGTCTCCCTGCTTGCTGTTTTAATCTGTAATAGTTCAATGAACTTATCCGCGATTTCAATCTGTTTTGACATTGGGATCTTTTTGAAAATACCCTGTTTTGCCTGCATAGCAAGAATAATATTTTCACGCACGGATAAATCTCCGATGATTCCTTCTGCCTTTCTGTCATCCGGCAGTAATCCCATACCAAGATTCATGGCATCAATTGGATTTTTGATTGACACTTCCTGCCCTTTTACTTTCAGAGTACCGGTCTGCGCCCGGTCTGCGCCGTAAATTGCACGAGCCAGCTCGCTTCGACCGCTTCCCAAAAGTCCTGTTAGTCCGATAACCTCTCCTTTATGTATTTCCATGTCAAATGGTTTAATCGTTCCGGCATGACTTAAGCCTTTTGCATCGATAACAAGAGGTTCTTTAGATTTATCACCGCTACCCTCCTGCTTGATACTGGCAAGATCATCAAAATCTTTCCCCATCATGGCCGCAACCAGTTTCACGCGAGGCAGTTCTTCTATGCTATATTCTCCTACCAATGTTCCGTTTCTAAGAACCGTAATGCCATCACAAACTTCATAAACCTGTTCCAAAAAGTGAGTTACGAAAATAATGCCAACTCCTTTTTCCCGAAGCCTTCTCATCATAACGAAAAGCTTTGCCACCTCATTATCGTCCAACGAAGAAGTAGGTTCATCCAAAATCAATACCTTGCAGTCCATATCCACTGCACGAGCAATTGCAATCATCTGTTGAAGCGCCAGAGAATATTCCTCTAGATTATGTGTTACCTCAATATCCAAATCTAGATCTTTCATCAGATTTTCCGCCATCTCGTTCATTTTTTTTCTATTTACGGTGCCTATTTTCGTCATAGGTTCTCTACCAATGAACAGATTTTCCGCTACGGAAAGATTTGGACATAGGTTTACCTCCTGATAAACCGTGGAAATCCCTTTGCGCTGGGCATCTAGGGTATCTTTGTTTACGATTGGACCGTCAATGCCATCTAAATAAATTTCTCCAGCTTCAAATTTATTTACCCCGGTAAGACATTTAATCAGTGTAGATTTCCCTGCGCCATTTTCTCCCATGAGTGCGCGTATCTCTCCTTTTTTCAGATTGAAATCCACATTTTCCAACGCTTTTACACCGGGGAAGGTCATACAGATTCCTTTCATACTTAAAACAACATTATTTTCCATGCAGACATCTCCTTTCAGAGTTTTTCTTCCCGGGTAATTATTATATTCAACAAAAAAAGTAAGAGGGGAAAACCCAGTTTTCCCCGGGATTTCTCCCCTCTTACAATTCTACTTATTATGATTCTTCTTAATATAGAGCATATATTATGCTCATTTTGTTATTAATAAGCACGGCCATCCAATACTTCCTGACTCATAGTTACTGCATAACTGCTTGTAATGCCCGGAGATACGAAAGCTTCATCTTCAACCAATGTCCATGCATCTACTGCTTCTCCTGCCTGCAGCTTCTTAATAACGCCTTCTGCAAAACCAGCCTGAAGAGGATTACACTCTACGTTGCAGACAATTTTTCCATCCAGTGTATACTGAAGTCCGTCATGTGTTGCATCGAAAGAAATGATAATTACATCGCCGTCAACACCATACGTAATACCTGCCGCATCCATTGCATCCATTGCACCGTATGCTTCGTTATCATTTTGACATACTACTACGTTAAAATCGCTATAGGATTTAATAAAGGATTCCATAACTTCCTGACCGCCTGCCTGTGTAAAGTCACCGGACTGTGAATCAAGAACTGTCCAGTTGGAATTCTTTGCTACGATATTGTTAAATCCTTCTGTACGCCCTAGTGTTGCAGATGCTCCAACAGATCCTTCAATCACAAGAATATTTGCATCTTTGCCATCTAAATATTCAGCAAGCCAATTACCTGCTGCCTCACCTTCTGATATCATGTCACAGCCAAGAGCTGTTGTATACAAAGAAGCATCAGCATCCACTGCACGGTCTACGATAAGCACCGGGATACCTGCATCTTTTGCTTCCTGAAGAACTGTATCCCAGCCTGCAGATTGAATCGGAGCAATAACGATGTAATCCAATTCCTGTTCAATAAATCCTCGAACTGTCTCAATCTGAACTGCATGGTCGTTATCACAATCTACAAATGATAATTCATAACCATTTGCTTTGCTGAAAGTATCCTGATAGTTCTTTGTGTTAGCTGCACGCCAGTCTGATTCGTGGCCAACCTGTGCAAAACCTACACTAATGGTATCTCCTCCTGCGGCAGGCGCTTCCTCCTGAGTTTGTGCGGGCTCCTGATTTGCTGCAGGTGTGTCTCCCTTGCCTCCGCATGCAGTCAGACTAAAAACAGTCAATGCAGCAACTAACGATAACGCAATTTTTTTCTTCATTGTTTTTCCTCCCTGATGAATAAATTTTTAATCGGAACACTTTCTGCGTCCGTAACTTCACTTTACGCTATCTATATATTTAACTCAATCATTCTTTGTGCATTTTATATAACTTCGTATAACTAAACAATACAAATTTATATGAATTATGCGATTTTTAAATACCTATTTTATATACTATGTTTGATATCCTATGATTTTTTATGATTTTTTTCGATTTCCTCGGATTTATATAAAATTTTTATATTTTTTCTTTCATTTACCTCTGTTAAATATATAGTAAAGTGAATTTAAAAAAAGAAGAAAAATTAAATTTTTTATGATAGATACAGAAAAAAAAGAAATTTTTATCTCTTTGTATCTCTAATTTGATATGTTATTTTTATAATGTAATATGATATTATATCGTTCTCAACTTTAGAAAAGGAAACTTTTATGTCTGCAAAATATATCCAAATTGCCAACCTGCTTAAAAAACTTATTGAACAGAATGCCGGGCATACATTTCGTCTTCCTACTGAATCCGATCTTTGTCAAACATATAATGTCAGCCGTCAAACTGTCAGAAAAGCCCTGTCCGTCCTAGAAAACGAACGATTGATTGAAAAACGACAAGGCAGTGGCTCCTATGCTACCGGGCTTTTGCAATCAGATAGAAAAAATAATATTGCAATTTTAATCTGCTCCGATACAGAATATACTTACCCGGAACTCCTTGCGGATATACGCGGCACATTACAAAAACATGGATTTTCTTATACTGTTTATGTAACAGACAATCAAATCTCCAAAGAGCGGGAAATTCTGCAACACCTACTTGATCATCCTGTCCGCGGTATTCTAAGCGAAGGATGCAAAACCAGATTTCCTACTCCAAACCATGATTTATATAACCAATTGGCACAGAAAGGTATTTCCATTTTATTTTTCAGTGGGAGTTACAGCAATCTAACTGCCTTTCCTTCTATAAAAAATGATGATTATGAGGGCGGTTATTCTCTGGGAAAATACCTTGTCTCCCTTGGTCATAAAAAAATAGGCGGTATTTTTAAAAATGATGATATACAAAGCACAGAACAATGCTTTGGGGTTTTATCCGCCTTAAGGGATGAAAATATCACTTTTTGTGAGGAATGTATCTGCAGTTTTGATTCCACACAATATACCGCACTGCAAAAAAAGCAAGATACCCGTTTTTTAGCTGATTTTGCTTCAAAGCTTTTAAAAAACGTCACTGCTGTCGTTTGTTGCAATGATGAAATTGCCTATTGGCTGATTAAAGAATTTACATATAAACAATTGAGAATTCCTGACGATGTCAGCATTGTCTGTTTTGATCGTTCTTATCTCAGTGACCTTTCTTCCGTACAGATTACTTCCTTATCTCATCAGGATCATAAAATAGGAATTACTGCTGCCGAAGCAATACTGAAACTGGTAAAGGGTTCTTCCGTTTCTTCTCAGAAACTGTCCCGATTCCTTAATATAAAACACAGTTCTAGTCTGCCGCCGGCATAGCATTTAAATAAATCAATACATTACCATTAATGTGATAAAGATTATTTTTCTTTTCCATTTCGATATTCTCTGGGTGTGCATCCTACCGTTTTTTTGAAAACAAAACTAAAATAATGTGGGTCTTTATATCCTACCTCGACTGCAATTTCACCAGAATGTTTTTCTGTCTGACGTAGTAATTTTTTTGCTTTATCTATGCGCTTTTTTGTAACATATTCTATAAATGTCATTTTCATTTCCTGACTGAAAACACTGCTAAAATAATTTCCACTGACACCAATAGCACCTGCAACACTATTCAGGGAAAGTGATTCTTCGACAAAATTCTCTTCAATATATTTCAATCCTTTTTTTAATATTCGTTTACCCTGATTTTCATTTTCTTTATCTCGAAATGTCAGTGCCCGCTCCAAAAGTCCTATCATATAATCGTAAATGCTTCTGCTATTTACAGATGCTTCACGTACTTTATCATAGTCGTCTGTTGCTAAAAAGTCCTGTTGGTTTATCCCTAACATTTCCATGTAATTTATCGTTGTAAAACGTACATTTAAAAGCAGGTAATCCCGAAATAACCTAGATTGTAATGCATCCTGCACTCCTGCAAAATAACCGCTCACAAAGTCATTTATTTCTTCGTGCTTTCCTTCTCTTAAAAATCCCTGAATAATTTCAGGATTTACCTTCGCACTGTCTACGAATTCAAAGCTTTTTGTATCTTTGCCCGGCAAAAGTTCTTCTACAACTTTTTCTGTCAAAATATGACATTGTGGGATAAAAAAACGGTGTGCAAGTATATGATTCACTTTCGTATAACACTCTGACAAAAGGGAAAGTCTTTCTACCGGTTCTCCCACTGCTACGTGCCATTCCATAAAAAATTCTTCTTCAGAACAAATTTTTTCAATATTATTAACACATTGTTCTTTCAGACCTTCCATTCGATTTTCTTCGCCTTTTATCAAAACACCATACAAACTAATATTCCATTGAAAAGTCAGGTACTCCGGAAAGCGCATAAAATACCGGAAAAATGCTTCCCTTACTCTGTCAACGCCTTCTGGTTCCTTCATTATATCTTCCGGATTTTTGCGCCTCACCTGTAAACTTAAGAGTACAAGATTATAACATGGTCCATCCAAATCTAAGGAGATTTTTGCTGCCTCCTCATATATCTGCTGAACAGTAAATACTCCGCCAAATATTTTCTCAAAAAAACTTCTACGGGAATAGTTTTCATATTCTTTCATTTCATTCTGAAACATTTCCAAATAACTTTTTTGTTCTTGCTCTGTTTCAATTTTTTCTCGTATTTCCAAAAGTACTTTCCTTAAAGCCCCTCTTGTTACCGGTTTAAGCAGATACTGCTCAACACCCACTCGAATCGCTTGCTGTGCATATTCAAACTCATCATACCCGCTGATAATGATAATTTTTATATCTGGTATTTCCTGCGATACAATCCGACTTAAAGCAAGACCATCCATAAATGGCATCTTAATATCCGTAATCAACACATCCGGACGGATTTTACGAATCATCGGCAGTGCCATCTCCCCATCGCTTGCTTCTCCCATAAACCGATAACCGTACTCTTGCCATGGGATATTATTTTTTAATCCTTCCCTGACAATAGCCTCATCTTCCACTAAAATTACCTTCAACATTTACTTTCCCTCTCACAAATCAAATTAATATGTCCTGCTATCCAAAAAGTTCTTAACATTATCCTTTGTAAATACCTCTTCATCTACAACATAATTCTTCTCTACCGGATTCCCTCTCTCCAGTCTTTGGATAATGTCAGCAACGTAAGCTCCTTGCACCGGATTACATTCCACATCTACATTAATGATACCTTCTTCTACAAGTTTCAGCGCATCCTTGGTAGCGTCAAAAGATATGATCTTCACTTTCCCCCATTCCCCAAAACTGATACCTGACTCCTTCATTGCTTCCATTGCACCCATTGTCATATCATCGTTTTGAGACACCAATACATCAATATGGGGATATTTGCGGATCATTTCAAGCATTACTTCTTTTCCTCTGGCTGCTGTAAATTCTCCTGGAGCCGATTCTAAAATATGCCAATTATCATGTTGCTTTGCAATTTCTTCAAAACCTTCTGTCCTTCCAATTTGTGCCGTAGATCCTATTGTTCCCTGTAGCACTACAATATTGATATCTTCTAACGGAGTTTCTTTTTCCTCCAAATAGCCTTCCAGCCATCTTCCTGCTTTTTTCCCTTCTTCTTTACTGTCTGTTCCTATCCATGTAGTATAAAGAGAATCATCTGCCGTATTTACCATACGATCTATAATAATTACTGGAATTCCAGCATCCTTTGCTTCCTGCAATACAGTATCCCATCCATCTTCGATCACTGGTGCGAACACGATATAATCTACCCTCTGTGAAATAAAGCTGCGAATGGCTTTAATTTGGTTTTCCTGCATTTGTCTGGCATTGTTGAAAATCAAAAAATATCCCGCATCCTTTGTCAGCGCCTCCTGAACAGAAGTGGTATGTACTGTTCTCCATCCTGATTCGCTGCCAAGCTGAGAAAAACCCACCACAATAAGATCTTCCACTTCTGAATCAAATGGCACTTGTTCAATTTCAATCCCACGAAAAAATCTATGTCCAATAAACAAAAACGGCACAATAAAAAGCAATAAAATACAAATACCTATATGCCCCAAAATAAACTCTTTTACTTTTTTTATACTCTTTTCATACACGTTCTTCGTTTCATCTCCTTCCCTTCTGTCTTACAAAAACTCTGCTGCTAATTCTTCATTCATTTTTACCGCAGGTATAATAATACTCACTTTGGTACCACGGCCTTTTTCTGACTCTATTCTCATGCCATATTCCATACCAAAATTCATACGGATTCTTTCATTTACATTTGCAAGTCCAAATCCTTTTTCCGTCTCTTTACAGGGTTTTTCAATCTCAACCTGCAACCGTTTCAGCTCTTCGGATTCCATCCCGATTCCATTATCTTCTACACATAACAAAATTCTATCTTCCTTCAATGCATCCTTCTGCATTGTGCCTGTTACCCAGATTTTTCCTTTTGCCCGTTTATATTTGATCCCATGGTACAAGGCATTTTCTACAAGCGGCTGCAAAGTAAGTTTCAATATCTTATATTGAAATAATTCCGGTTCTATGGTAATTTCATAATCCAAAATATCTTGATAACGCACCTGCTGAATTTCCAAATACCCCTTAATATGTTCTTTTTCTTCCCGAATAGAAATATACTCTTTTCCCTTACTCAATACCAACCGGAAAAACTCTGAAAGCGCTACAACGATATCCACCGCTTTATCTGAATCGTCTCCTTCTATCAGCCAAACGATCGTATCAAGTGTGTTATACAGAAAATGGGGGTTAATCTGTTCTTGCAAAAGTCTTAGCTCCGCATATCGCATCTTCCGTTCATCTTCTTTAATTTGATTCATCATGACTTCCAAATTTTCCGACATATCATTTACGCTATCTGACAAAACTTCAAGTTCATCCTCTGTCTGCATTTCGGCACGATCCGAGAAATTTCCTTCCGCAATTCTACTTGTTATCCTGCAAAGTTCTTGAATTGGTTTTGTAATGCTGTTTAATATGGCGCTGGTTATAAGGATTACTACGACAACAATGCATACTCCCAGCAAAATACTGATCACAATGACAAATTCCACTTCTTTATTCAGTTGTTGCTTCAATTGACCAATACTCTGAGTCTGATAATATATGTAATACTGAATATCATCCTGTATTAATTCTGTCAAAATATAGATATCATTGTACAACATATCTATATTTTTTTCGTATTGTCCGTCTGCCTCTTGATTTGCTTTGATATCTTCCACACGATCTTCCAATGTATCAATATTCCTCAACAGACTTTGCAGCCATATCCTGCTTTCCCGATCCTTTGTCATGGTCAGCAGCTTATTACTCTCAGTTCGAAGTTCATTTATCAGCTTATAAGGATCTTTCAATGTTCCATCTTCTTCAATCGTATCAAATGTAATGCTGCTGACAACCAATTTATAGAGACTTTCATCCATCTCTTCTTTAAAATTAATATTATAATCNTTTGCGAGTATCATACTATTGACAATCTGGTCGTAGGCACGGCTATAATCCAAAAGCGCCGTAATCAAATAGATTGCAATGTAAAGAATTGGTACCATCGCTACAAGCACTAATAAGATTAACTTATTTTTCAGTGGATATTTTATTTTTTCTGTCGNCATAATCTTTTCCTTATCCATATTTCCTTAAAAAGAAAATACATAAACAAAGTGCTAGGCCATAAATTTCGACCTATGGCTTAGCACTATTTTTATTTCGACTCCAAAAGATATTTTTAGAACTAATTCTGCCCATAATAAGCATTAGCGCCATGCTTTCTAAAATAATGCTTATCCTGTAATTCATTTGGTGCNGGAGCAACCTTAGGATTAATGGTTTCCGTCCGATANGCCATCTTAGCTACTTCTTCCAGAACCACTGCATTATGNACTGCATCCATAGCATCNTTTCCCCATGCAAAGGGACCATGATTTTTACAAAGTACTGCCGGAACGGCCATAGGATCTTTATTCATCCGCAGGAATTCATTTACGATCAAATGACCGGTATTTTCNTCATANGCTTCNTCNATNTCNTCTTTNNTNAGNCANCGCAANCANGGAACTTCCCCATAAATATANTCTGCATGAGTCGTACCATAGCANGGAATTCCTCTTCCNGCTTGTGCCCAGCTTGTAGCATAAGAAGAATGAGTATGTACGATTCCTCCAACTTCCGGAAATGCTTTATAAATTTCTAAATGCGTAGGCGTATCAGATGAAGGTTTATATCGTCCTTCTATTCGATTACCCTGAAGATCCATAACCACCATATCTTCCGGAGTCAACTTATCATAGTCAACCCCACTGGGTTTAATCACAAACAATCCGCTTTCCTTATCAATTCCACTTACATTTCCCCAGGTAAAAGTAACCAGNCCATAANGAGGCAATTCCATATTTGCCTTATAAACCTGTTTTTTTAATTCTTCTAACATTGATATCCTCCATACTTTTGAATCTGCAAACTCAAATGTTTTCAATAAATATTTGTGAAGATTAATTCTTCATAGTATCGACAGCCGCATGTTCAATGGCAAGGCCTGCCATATAACGCTTCATAAACCTTTCAAATCCTTCCACATCTTCCTTCACAGGTTCCATCTTACTTCCACTCTGTCCGGTAAAGATCGTCTGATTTAAGAATTCCTGAAGGCTTTCATTCTCTTTTTTATTCTGCATGTAAGATGCTAAAAGGGCAATTCCCCATGCACCGCCTTCTCCTGCCGTTTCCATCACAGACACCGGTGTATTCATAGCTGCTGCCGCAATCCTCTGCCCTACACCTTTGGTCTTAAACAGACCTCCATGACCGAACATTTCATCCACCTTTACATCTTCTTCTTTAAATAAAAGATCCAGACCTGCCTTTAAAGCTGCNAGGGAAGAATATAAATGAGTTCTCATAAAGTTTGCAAGAGTAAACTTATCCTCTGCACGGCGGACAAATAAAGGAGCGCCTTCATCAAATCCGGTAACCGGTTCCCCTGAAAAATAGTTATAAGAAATCAAACCACCACAATCTGTATCCCCTTCTAATGCNTTGTTGTAAAGAAGAGAAAACAGCTTGTTTTTATCAGTCTTTGCACCAAGACAGTCTGCAAATTCATCAAACAAATTTACCCANGCATTCAAGTCAGAGGTACAATTGTTACAATGAACCATACCTACCAGTGCACCGTCCGGAGTTGTTACCAGATCAATTTCCGGATAAACCTTCGTAAGCTCTTTTTCCAAAACGATCATAGCAAACACAGAAGTTCCCGCAGACACATTTCCTGTTCTCACTGCAACACTGTTCGTTGCTNCCATACCCGTTCCTGCATCTCCCTCAGGAGGGCATACCATAATACCAGGTTGTAGCTTTCCGCTTGTATCAAGAAGAGCAGCACCTTCTGCCGTCAGTTTCCCGGCATTTACTCCAGCCGTTAATACCTCAGGGAAAATATCCTGCAATTTCCAATCAAAGCCCTCTGGAGCAATCAATTCATTAAATTTATTAACCATCTTCTGGTCAAAATTTCCGGTCTGAATATCAATAGGAAACATACCGGATGCATCTCCAACACCAAGTACTTTCTTTCCAGTCAACCTCCAATGAACATATCCTGCCAGCGTAGTAAAGAAAGCAATATCTTTTACATGCTCTTCTTTATTTAAAATTGCTTGATATAAATGAGCAATACTCCATCTTTGTGGAATATTATAATTAAATTCTTTTGTCAGTTTCTTTGCCGCTTCCTCTGTAATAGTATTTCTCCATGTCCGGAAAGGAACCAAAAGATCATTGTCTTTATCGAATACGAGATATCCATGCATCATAGCTGAAAAACCAATTGAACCAAATGTAGTAACAGATACCCCATATTGTTCCTGTACATCTTTAAGCAGATCCTGATAACAATCCTGTAGCCCTTCCCATACATCTTCCATGGTATAAGTCCAGATGCCATTATCGTATCTGTTCTCCCATTCATGACTGCCTGCTGCCAGAGGTGTTCCCTTCTCATCAATCAATACCGCCTTGATCCTAGTTGATCCGAATTCAATTCCCAACGAAGTCCTTCCCTCTTCAATAATTTGTTTTGTGTCCATACCCTTTTACCTCCTTGTTAAGATTTACGCTCATGATACCTTAATAGTACAAATTCATTTGCTAATTTGCAATATATTTATTTTTTTTGCATCATTATAATCCTCTATATCAAAATAAATATTACCCTTTTTATTTCCTGTTACAGAAGATACCTTATAAACACGATAATCCTGATCTTTCAAATCCGGACTGCTAAACACTGTAATTTTATAATCATTAAAAGAAGAAAATGCTGCAATTGGATGATCTTCTTCATCTGTAACCATAATCAGATCATCTTTAGAAATACGTTCATCAAAAGTAAGAACCACAAAATTTTGTTTTGATTCGTTTTTTACTTTATCATACATATTACCGCTTCCAAATACAACTCCTCCATTTATATAGATTCCTTCATCAGAATCCAATCCGCTATCCATACTTTCCGAATTTGCACAGGAAAATACATAACCTCCATTGATCACCAAATAACCATTAGAATCCAATCCGTCACCATCCTTACCAAAACCGGAATTGCAAATAACAGAACCCCCGTTTATAGTGAGCACTGACACTTTATCTTCATTCGTGTTAATGGAATCATTTGATGCATTAATCTCAATTTCACCACTCTCAATCGTAAGATGGAGGTGACTGGAAATCCCTTCTTTTTCTGCATTGACAATAAGCTTTCCATTTTCCTCGGATTGAATATTAAAAGAGACAAAACTTTCAATTGCCCCATCAAATTTATACTTCTTTTTTGCATCCCCGTTTTTAATATCTTCTTCTGTAGTTCCGTCTTCATAAATTTTTGCAACATAAGACCCATTAATCAAATTTATACTATCTTTTGCAAGAATAAGATTGAACCCGGCATTTGAAGTATCCACATCAGGTGACGCATCCTTCTTTTTTGTGCTCCCACATTCATAAGTACGATAAACTACAATAGATGGAGCAACTGTACATGTAATCTCTGCATTATTTAAAATCAAATCGACCACTGCATCAGGATCATTTTCTGAATCTTTTCCAAGATCAATAAAAATTTGACCTCTGGAAATCTTTCCTGTCACCTCATAAGTGCCTGGTTTTGTAATAGTGACAACAGTATGCTGCATTGCTTCTTTCAGACTGTGGGTATCTTCCTGATTTCCGTTTCCATATGTTTCATCCTGTCCCTCTTCGTAATAAATTATATCAGCTCCCACATAAACTGCATCTTTGTTGTTTATGGAAGCTTCTTTTCCATCAACAAGAATTCCATCATTTGAAAGAATAACAGAAACAATATCTNCATGAGATTTTTCTGCAGAACAACCTGTTAAAATAATTATTATTGCTATTGTAATTAAAAAAGGAAAAAAAGTAATAATTTTTTTCATAATAGAAATTCCATATCCTCTTTTTTATATATATAAGACTACCAGAAAACTGTATTTTTTCGAGAATAAACTATTTGAAAATGTAACTTTATTTACATTTTAAGTCAAAACTGCTGCGTCTAATTAAAAACGCAGCAGTTTTATTATCAACTAAATAGTTTTAAAAGCATGTTATTCGTTGCTTTACATCATATCAGAATCCTTTGAAATTTCACTTGCCACAGCACCGGAAACGGCAGCAATAGCCTGATTCTTTTCGTCTTCTGAAAGACCTGTAAAGTTAATATTCTTATTAACCTTGGCATCATAAGTTCCTGCTTTTACAATTTCTGCAAGATCGATACCTACTGTTTCCCTCATCGTTTCAAACAATTTTGTCATTACACCGGGAACGTTGTCAGCAACGGTATTTACGCCATTATTTCCATCTCCGCCGATAATCGTGATCTTATCGATCTGAGTAAGAGGTTCTGCAATCTTACCGGCAATTTCAGGAAGAACCTGAATCAACATTTCTGCCATAGCAGCATTGTTATATTTCTGNTATGCNATAGCNTTCTTTTCCATTGCTTCCGCTTCTGCAATACCCTTTGCACGGATTGCTTCCGCTTCTGCTTCACCAACCATGCGGATTCCTTCTGCTTCCTGCTCCTTAGCAAATTTTTGGGCTTCCGCAGTTGCTTTGAGCGCTTCCGCTTCTTTTTCGCGTTCGAATTTATCAGCTTCGGCATTCTTCATTCTTGTATACANCTCTGCNTCAGACTGNTGTTGACGNGCAAACTTNTCNGCTTCGGCNTTTTTCTTNATTTCTGCATCAAGAGCTTTTTCCTTAACCTCAGCTTCACGCTGTTTTAAGATAACTTCCTTNTCCTGCTTAGCNATGCTTGCTTCCTGNGTNGCAATNTCAATNGTNTTACGNTGTTCNTGCTCNTGAATNCTNTANGCTGCATCAGCTTCNGCACGNTTGGTNTCTTCCATTTTNTGAAGTTCAGCCTTTTGCAGGGCAAGCTCATTGTTTTTCTTGGCAATTTCACGCTCTGCGTTGATTCTTGCATCATTGGCCTGCTTGTCGGCTTCCGCTTTCGCTACGGCAATTTCTTTTTCTGCCTCCGCCTTAGCAATAGCAGCTTTTTTCTTGATCTGTGATATATTNTCAATACCAAGGTCATCAATTACACCGTTGCCNTCCGCAAAATTCTGGACATTAAAGCTGACAATATCAAGACCCATTGCTGCCAGATCAGGCTCTGCATTTTCTTTTACAAGATTTGCAAACTTCTGACGGTCGCTGACCATTTCTTCCAGTCTCATACGACCAACGATCTCTCTCATATTACCTTCCAGAACTTCTCTTGCAATACTTGCTATGTACTGTGTATTNTGNTTCAGGAAGTTTTCAGCTGCAAGAGCAAGCTTTTCCTTTTCGCTGCTGATCTTAATATTTACAGCAGCATCAACCTGAATATTGATATAATCTGCAGTGGGTACTGCATTCGATGTTTTCACATCAATGGCAATCAACTTAAGGCTCAGCTTATCCATTCTTTCAAAGAAAGGAATTTTAATGCTTGCCTTACCGATAATAACCTTTTTGCGCAGACCGGAAATAATATAAGCTGTATCCGGCGGCGCTTTCTTGTATCCGGTCACCATGATNANCAGTACAAAAATGACTATAATTGCAGCAATAATAAAACCCAACATTTTGTAACCCTCCATATTAATTAATTTATTTATTCAATCAGCCTGCAGCTGTTTGAACCTCTTTCGGTTCTTTATCCTTAGAATAAAGAATTTTTAAAATAATCGGTGTGGAAATTGATGAAACAATAATAAGGAGGATTACCGATGTAAAATAAATCGGCTCCAAAAGCCCTACAGAAAGCCCCCTTTGGGAAACAATAAGTGCTACCTCTCCTCTTGTCATCATGCCAACTCCGATTTTAAGTGCATCATTCCCTTTGAATTTACACAATCTGGCCATAAGGCCGCAGCCTACAATCTTACTTACCAGGCCAACAATCACAAATCCAAGCGAAAAAAGTAAAATAGAACCGGATATACTGTCAAGATTTGTTTTTAAGCCAATACTTGCAAAGAAAACCGGACCAAAAAGCATATAGGAATTTACATCTACTTTTCTTTCTATGTAATCAGAATCTTTAATGGAACAAAGAATAATACCGGCAACATACGCACCTGTAATATCCGCTATCCCAAAATACCTTTCAGCAACATATGACATTATAAAACAATATGCCAGCCCCGCAATAGGTATTCTTCTGGTATGTGGGTATCTCTTATCCACTTTTTTAAATATTTTATAAGAGATAAATCCAACAATAACCGCTAAAATAAAGAACAGGATTGTATTAATTATTACCTTCAATGGATTAGAATCAGGATTTTTTAATCCGATCACAAAAGTAAGTACAATAATTCCAATTACATCATCAATAATAGCTGCACTTAAGATCGTGGTCCCGACTTTACCTTTTATTTTTCCCATCTCTTTCAGAGATTGAACCGTAATGCTGACAGAAGTGGCTGTCAAAATAGTACCTACAAATACTGCCTTATAAAACTCTTCGGAACCCCAGGGAGCCATCCCATAATAAAGCATATAAAACAATGCGCCGCATATTAACGGAATAAATACACCTGCACAGGCAATCAATGCTGCAATTGGTCCTGTTTTCATCAAATCTTTAATATCCGTCTCAAGACCTGCTGAAAACATTAGTAAAATAACTCCGACTTCCGCCATCTGCAGTAAAAAATCCGTTTGATTTACCCAGCCTAAAAGACTTGGTCCTATAATCAGGCCGGCGATGATCTCACCCACTACCTGAGGCGCCTTCAATTTCCTTGCAATAATACCAAATACTTTTGCCATAATAATGATAATAGCAAGGTCTTTCAGCACAAGATAAGTTTCCATTTTCCTCTCCTCATAAAACCTTATTTCATAAAATAGTATTATATAATGTTTATGTGGACAGTATACCCTCCTCTTCTGCCCTTAATTTACATCCATTTTCATAAGAACCAATTTCACATATTTCTGCTTTACCGTTTTCAATACAATAATTACAGGAAGGACAAGGTTTTTTTATCCCTGCAAAATCTCTTGGAACGGCGGCATTATTTTCATTATGATCACAATCATAACACCAACAGCTATTACATTCAATAAACTGCGGAAGTTCATTTAAAAAATTTGTTTCAGTGAGAATATCAAAAAAATCTAATTGTCCTTCAATTTGTTTTTTCAAAAAGTTACCTCTTTTATGTAAAATCCCCATCAGAACAGCTAATGGGGATTTTACTCATTATCTTTATTCCTCTTCTTCAGTAGGAAGTGTGACCTCTTCCTCTTCATCATCATTATAAGAATCTAAATCTTGATCAGAAATTTCTTCTATTTCATCATCTATGTTTTCAACTTCATGATCCCCGTTAAAAACTTTTTCCCTGACCTTTGCAATCTGTGCAACTGTCACATCTTGATCAAGATTAATCAGTTTTACCCCGGAAGTAATACGCCCTAAAGTAGAAACATCTCCCATAGGTATCTGGATAATAACACCTCCTGTAGTAATCATCATGATTTCATGATCATCATTTACAGCTTTTACACCAATTACATCACCGGTCTTTTCCGTGATCTTATAACACTTAACGCCTTTTCCTCCACGTTTTTGAACAGTAAATTCATCAAGATATGTTCTCTTACCCATACCATTTTCAGAAACAATAAGTAAAGAGTCTCCCTGATGGTCAAGCTGCATTCCAACTACTTCATCCTCACCGGAAAGATTCATACCAATGACACCCATAGATGTTCTTCCTGTGGCACGGACATCTGTTTCTTTAAAGCGGATACACATACCATATTTTGTTACGAGGAAAATTTCCGTATCTTTATCCGTTACTTTAACTTCAATCAGCTCATCATCATCTCTTAGATTAATGGCTGCAAGACCATTTTTACGAACATTACTATATTCTATGATGTTCGTTTTCTTTACAATACCCTTTCTGGTAACCATAAAGAGATTTTTATTTTCCTCATAATCCTTAATGGGAATGATCGCATTTATTTTTTCTCCCGGATTAAGCTGAAGGATATTAACAATTGCAACACCCCTGGAAGTACGGCTTCCTTCAGGAATTTCATAGGTCTTTAAACGATAAACCCTCCCAAAATTAGTAAAAAACATAATATAATGATGGGTCGTAGTCATCAAAAGATCTGCAATGAAATCATCTTCTATAGTCTGCATACCCTTGATTCCTTTGCCGCCTCTGTGCTGGGATTTAAAATTATCAATAGTCATTCTCTTAATATACCCCAGATTTGACATAGCAATAATGGTATTTTCATTTGGAATCATATCTTCCATGGAAATATCAAAGGTATCATAACCAATTTTACTTTTACGGTCATCTCCATATTTATCCGAAATTTCTTTAATTTCCGTTCTGATCACACCAAGAAGTACTTTTTCATCAGCAAGGATTTCTTTCAACTGTGCAATTTTTGCAAGCAGCTCCTGATGCTCATTTTCAAGCTTTTCTCTTTCCAATCCGGTGAGAGCACGGAGCCTCATATCTACAATTGCCTGTGCCTGAGGATCAGTAAGCCCAAATCTTTCCATCAAACTTTCTTTTGCAATCTGCGTGGTGCGGCTTCCTCTGATAATCTTAATTACTTCATCAATATGATCAAGCGCAATCAATAAACCCTGTAAAATATGATCCCTTTCTTCTGCTTTATTTAGATCATACTTTGTCCTTCTGGTTACTACTTCTTCTTGATGAGCTATGTATGCCTTCAGCATATCTAAGATATTCATAACCTTAGGCTCACCATTTACAAGAGCAAGCATAATAATTCCAAAAGTATCCTGCATCTGGGTGTGCTTAAACAAATGATTCAATATAATATTTGCATTTACATCACGACGCAGCTCAATGACGATACGCATACCTTCTCTGTCTGATTCATCCCGAAGGTCTGTGATACCGTCTATTTTCTTTAATTTAACAAGTTCAGCTATCTTTAAAATAAGATTAGCTTTGTTTACCATATAGGGAAGCTCCGTAACAATGATACGGTTTTTTCCATTTGGCATGGTTTCAATATCCGTAACCGCACGGACTCTTACTTTTCCGCGTCCGGTTCTGTATGCCTCTTCNCTTCCTCTGGTACCTAAAATAATTCCTCCGGTAGGAAAATCCGGTGCTTTGATGATAGATAAAACTTCTTCTATTTCCGTTTCCTTATCATCTGTGATNCTGTNATCAATAATTTTAACAATTGCACTGATGACNTCTCTNAAATTATGAGGAGGTATATTNGTTGCCATNCCTACTGCNATACCGGTAGTTCCGTTTACCANNAGATTAGGATANCGGCTNGGAAGAACGGAAGGTTCTTTTTCTGTNTCATCAAAGTTTGGAACAAAATCNACAGTATCTTTATTGATATCTGCAAGAAGCTCCATGGATATTTTACTNAGTCTTGCTTCCGTATAACGCATTGCNGCNGCGCCGTCACCATCCACGGAACCAAAATTNCCATGTCCGTCTACNAANGGATANCGGAANGACCANGGNTGNGCCATATTTACNAAAGCNCCATAAATAGAACTGTCNCCATGAGGGTGATATTTACCCATGGTATCNCCGACGATACGGGCNCTCTTTCTATGAGGCTTATCCGGACCGTTGTTNAATTCTATCATGGAATANAGGACTCTTCTCTGNACAGGNTTTAATCCNTCNCTTACATCAGGAAGCGCCCTGGATGCAATAACACTCATGGCATAATCAATATAAGAACTTTCCATGGTTTTTTGCAGATCCACATCATGAATCTTATCAAAAATATTATCTTCCATTTATACTCCTAACCAGATNACTTAAATATCAAGATTCTTAACAAANTTTGCATTTTCTTCTATAAATTCACGTCTTGGNTCTACCTTATCTCCCATTAANGTAGTAAAAGTAAGGTCAATTTCTGATTCAGCTTCCTCATTCATNGTAACCCNNAGAAGAATTCTTNTTTCCGGATCCATNGTNGTTTCCCAAAGCTGNTCAGGATCCATTTCNCCAAGTCCNTTATANCGCTGTATNTTATTATTCTGNTCACGTCCNACCTGTGAAAGAATATTGTTTAATTCCTCATCNCTNTAGGCATACCANACATTTTTATTTTTTTCAAGNTTNTANAAAGGAGGCTGGGCAAGGTATACATATCCCTGCTTGATAAGCTCCGGCATAAACCGATAAATNAANGTAAGAAGNANAGTTGCAATATGTGCACCGTCCACATCCGCNTCAGTCATNANAATAATTTTNTGATATCTNANCTTGGAAATATCAAAATCATCATGAATACCGGTACCAAANGCNGTGATCATTGCTTTNATTTCCGCATTGGCATATATTTTATCAAGCCTTGCTTTTTCTACNTTNAAAATCTTTCCGCGAAGAGGAAGNATAGCCTGNGTTGCACGGCTTCTTGCAGTTTTNGCACTGCCGCCNGCAGAATCTCCCTCAACNATATAAATCTCACAATTTTTAGGATCCTTATCGGAACAATCGGCAAGCTTTCCGGGAAGAGATGCTGTTTCAAGNGCAGTTTTNCTNCTNGTNAGATCCCTTGCNTTCCTTGCTGCATCTCTNGCTCTCTGNGCAAGAATGGATTTTTCACAGATAAGCTTTGCNACNGCAGGATTTTGNTCCAGAAAATAAGTAAGCTGTTCACTTAANATACTNTCNACTGCATTTCTGGCTTCCGAATTNCCAAGNTTTTGTTTGGTCTGACCTTCAAACTGAGGATCTTCAATCTTAACACTNACTATNGCGGTAAGACCTTCNCTNATATCTTCTCCTGAAAGATTTGGTTCGCTATCNTTCAGCAGTTTATTACTTCTTGCATAGTCATTAAACGTTTTCGTAAGAGCATTTCNNAAACCTACCAGATGAGTACCGCCCTCCGGTGTATTAATATTATTTACAAAACTNTANGANCTTTCTGTNTAAGAATCNTTATGCTGCATTGCAACTTCAACATAAACATTATTCTTNCTTCCNTCAAAATACATCACATCATTATANAGAGGTGTTTTACTCTTATTNAAATAAGTGACAAATTCCTTAATTCCGCCTTCATAGTGGAATTCTCTNTGAANNGGCTTTTGTCCTTCTTCCACNCNNANATCTTTTAAAATAATGTGAAGNCCTTTGGTAAGAAANGCCATTTCNCGAAGNCGTTGCTTTAAAATATCANACTCATAAACCANAGTTTCCTGGAAAATAGTTGCATCAGGTTTAAAACTGATNTTTGTNCCTGTTTTCCCTTCCTCACATTCACCAACTACTTTNAANGGGTAACAGACATGTCCTCTTTCATATCTNTGNTGATAAANNTTACAGTCCGTAAAAATCTGAACCTCAAGCCAGTCGGAAAGAGCATTTACNACAGANGCACCTACACCATGAAGCCCNCCGGAAACCTTNTATCCTCCNCCGCCNAATTTACCGCCGGCATGNAGNATTGTAAAAACNACCTCAACTGCNGGAAGTCCTGCTTTATGGTTAATNCCAACAGGAATTCCNCTNCCNTTATCCGTAACNGTTATNGAATTATCTTCATTGATCANTACTTCNATCGTATCACAATATCCTGCAAGNGCTTCATCAACGGAATTATCCACAATTTCATAGACAAGATGATGAAGTCCTCTGCTGGATGTGGAACCGATNTACATACCCGGTCTTTTTCTTACTGCTTCCAGACCTTCNANAATCTGAATTTGATCTGCTCCGTATTCATTATTCATACTAATAATCTTGTCCTTTCATTTCTGCAANACCATTTGTNATNTTATATACTNTGTTTATTTCAAAACGATTGTTGATAAATTCATCTAAGCCNGTACANGTAATNATNGTCTGNATATTACCNATACTGTTTAAAAGATAATTNTGNCTGTTACTGTCAAGCTCTGATAAAACATCATCAAGNAANAGAACCGGNGTATCTTTTGTCATTTTTTTGACAAGNTCTATTTCTGATAATTTCAAAGAAAGAGCAGCAGTTCTTTGCTGACCCTGAGANCCATACTTTCTAATATCNATTCCNTTTACAATAAATGAAAAATCATCTCTNTGCGGACCNCAGGAAGTNAGNTTAAACTTTATATCCTTTTCCTGATTATCTTTCATTTTTGTTTCAAAATCTTCAACAGTTACATCAGGCTCATACTTAACAANAAGNTCTTCNTTTCCGCCNGATAATTTANTATGTATTTCTCCNATAATTTCACATAGCTGATCTGCNAATATTTTTCTTCTTTCAATTATTTTACTTCCANAAGAAACCANNTGAGAATCCCANATATTAAGAGTTTCTTTNAGTCCCTGGTTAAAATAAAGATCTTTNANAAGTTTNTTTCTCTGATTAATAATTTTATTATAATTATTTANATTATANANATANAAGCTGTCTAACTGACAAAGCTCCATATCNGCAAATCTTCTTCTTTCAGAGGGACCNTTTTTAATNATTCCTAAATCTTCAGGAGAAAAGAAAACAACATTCAAAAGACCAAGGAGCTCTGAAGCCTTTTTTATTTTTTGANCATNANTGGCAATTCCTTTNGACTTATTTTTNCGAAGATGCATNTCAACTCTGTATTCCACATCNTCTTTNTCAAGATAAGTTCTGATATGTGCTTCTTCTTTATCGAAGTTGACTACTTCTTTGTCTTTGCTCCCTTTATGAGATTTTGTAGTAGCAGAAAAATAAATNGCTTCAAGGATATTNGTTTTTCCNTGAGCATTATCACCATAAAGAATTGTCGTTCCTTTATCAAAANTAATATTTAATGTTTCATAATTTCTAAAATCAGCNAATTCAAGAGATTTAATGACCATTATTNATTNNCAACCCAACAGCCTTTCTGACTTACATTTAACTAATTAACTGTTATTTTAACCTGATTTCCTTTATATTCAATAAGATCTCCATCATAAAGCTTNTTNCCTCTTTGCANCTGCGTCTGGCCATTNACCTTTACCTGACCATCCTGAATTACAAATTTNGCATCAACACCTGATTCTACCAGACCGGCAAGCTTAAGTGCCTGACCNAATTTAATAAAATCATCCTTTAAATGAATTATTTCCATTNTNTTCCTCTTNTAAACGANTTNNAATNATAAACATATNTCANNANNTATGATACAGTAGTAAANTTNACAGGAAGAATCANATAAATATANTTNTCTGCNACATCTCTNATAAAACAAGGAGCTTTNGGATTAACAAGNTAAATATCAATCTGCTCGTCATCAATGACACGCANAGCATCNATCATNAATTTTGGATTAAATCCAATCATGATATCNTTACCNTGTTTNGTAATATCTATTTCTTCATTCATGCTTCCTACTGTNGAATTNATNTTNAGTTCCATCATTTCATCNTTAATTGTAATAATGATAGGCTTTTTNTCNCCTTCTTTTACAAGAAGAGTTGCTCTGTCGATACACTCAAGAAGCTCTCTCTTATTAATGGTCACCTTCGTTTCATAATCACTGGAAAGCATCTGATCAATTCTGAAATACTCTCCTTCAATAAGCCTTGAAACAACAGTGGTATTATCAAATTCAAAAATAATATGTTTCCCGGTAAAGAAAATGCTTACATCCTTATCTGTATCTCCAGAAACAATCTTACTTACTTCATTTAANGTTTTCCCTGGAACTACCACTTTTCTTGAAGGATAACTGTCTTTCAGTTCTATTTTACGGATAGAGATTCTATGGCCGTCTAAGGATACTACTTTAAGCTCATTGCCATTTATTTCAAACAACTCGCCTGTCATTAACTTATTATTATCATTATCAGCAATAGAGAATATTGTCTGTCTTACAACTTCCTTCAAAGTAAATTGTGAAACCACAATGGAATCAATTCTTTCAATGGAAGGCAAATAAGAGAAATCTTCACCTGACTTTCCTATAATCGTAAATTTTGCCTTTTCACAGGTTATATTCGTTTTAAAGGAAGAATCCGTTTCGATGGTAACATCGTTGTCAGGAAGTTTTCTAACAATATCAAGAAGTATTTTNGCNTCAAGAGCAATCTGACCTTTTTCTACAATTTCNCCNTCTATNATNGTTTCTATACCAAGNTCCATATCATTNGCAGTCAGNTTAATGCAATTATCTGAAGAATCTATAAGAATACATTCCAAAATAGACATGGTTGTTTTGTTAGGAACTGCTTTTGATACNATCTGTACACCATTNAATAAATTTGATTTNCTGCATACTAATTTCATTTGCAAATTACTTCCTTTCTTTTATGAGAATAAGATTTTATGCTCCGNNCGNGAGGTCTATTTATTTATAAGTAATTCAGTAATATANATAATAATAAGTGTTAATATGTGTATAACTCTTTTATTATACTATTTTTAAATNAAAAATGAAATGTAAAACAAGTGGATAAGAAAAANTATTTTAAGGAAAACTTTTAANTTATTCACAATTAATCTTTTTAAGGATAATATCAATNTTNTTTTTCAGTTCNTCATTTGTCTTGATATCCTCTCTTATCTTGTCAATACCGTGGATAACTGTTGTATGATCCTTTTTTCCTAATGATTTTGCAATAATTTGAAGAGAATCAGGTGTAAGTTCTCTGCATAAATACATACAAATCTGNCTTGGAAGAACGTATTCNGAATTTCTTCTTTTNGAAACGATNTCTTCCGGAGTAATNGAAAAATGTTCCGCAACGATNTCAATAATNAGCTTNTGGGTAATCTGNCTTTTTTTNTCAGGAGAAATAATGTCTTTTAAAGCTTCTTCNACATTATCCATNGTNATNTCNACTTTATTTAATTTAGCAAAAGCAATTACNTTATTNTAAGCTCCTTCCAGTTCTCTTATATTTGATTTAATATTTGTTGCTATGTACTGGAAGACTTCTTCATTTATTTCTTTNCTATAATTTTCAGCATTTTTTTTGAGGATCGCCATTCTGGTTTCATANTCAGGCGGCTGTATATCTGCNATAAGTCCCCATTCAAATCTTGACCGGAATCTTTCTTCTAAGGTTTCCATTTCCTTAGGAGGCTTATCTGATGAAAGAATGATCTGTTTTCCTGCAGAATGAAGAACATTAAATGTATGGAAAAATTCTTCCTGTGTGCTTTCTTTACCTATTATAAATTGCACATCGTCAATTAACAGNACATCNACAGTCCTGTATTTTTCTCTTAATTTTGTCATTTTTGATGCATTACCGCTTCGNATTGATTCAATCACTTCATTTGTAAATTGTTCGGAAGTGACATACAAGACTTTCATGTCCGGATTTTGTTCTAATATAAAATGTCCAATGGAATGCATAAGGTGTGTTTTTCCGAGTCCGGCACCTCCATATAAATAAAGAGGATTGTAAACGGTACCTGGTGATTCTGCTACAGCAAGAGAAGCAGAATGTGCAAATTTATTATTTCCTCCTACTACAAAAGTATCAAATCTGTATTTGAAATTTAGATTTGCATTTTCATAATTAATATTATAAACATTTCCCTGAGAGGAAAGAGATTCTTCTACATCTTTTTCCAGTATAAATGAAATATCATAAGTATGATCCATCATTTCGGAAATAGTTACCTGGAAATAGCTTTTGTACTTGGAAGAAATATATTTGAGAGCATGGGCCTGATCAGAAGGAATCATGATCGTTACAATATCATCTTTTACACTATGGTAATTTAAAGGTTTTACCCAAGTATTGTAAGAAATGTCNGAAAGATCATATTCAGTNCTTAGAGTNTCTTTAATTAAATNCCATTTTTCTTTGATTAAATCCATTATATATCCCCCAAAATNATNACAAACAAAGAATACTCAACTATATCTTAATATAAAACAAGTAAAATATCAAATNATTTTTAGTTTACATAAGATTTATCTAATAAAAAAGTGTTTGTGAATAACTTTAATTATGCAATGAACAATTTNCACATTCTTAAAAAGCGGTTAATTTATTGTTTTNATTTTTGTATCTGNATAAAATNAAAAGTTATCCACAAGTTTTACACAATATGTGGATAATATTATGTAAATTTAAAATAAAAATATTTCTATATTTTGTGGTATAAAACCTTTTTGGATTACTAGATATAGGGGTAGTAAAAATGACGATTTTACGGGCTTTTTTAAGATTTTTTTTTATTTGCATTTTCATTATTTTTACTTGACGTGAGAGTTTTAATTTTATATAATCGATATGATATTTTCCATAAAAAGGTGTTATTTTAGCCTTTTTGTAATTAATCTAAATATTTGTCTGCCTTATTATATATTAAGGTTCAATAAAGGAGGTGCATACAGCATGAAAATGACTTTTCAGCCTAAAAACAGACAGAGATCCAAAGTTCATGGTTTCAGAGCCAGAATGAGTACTCCTGGCGGAAGAAAGGTTTTAGCAGCCAGAAGAGCAAAAGGAAGAAAAAGATTATCAGCATAGGCCGCGTAAGTGGCCTTTTTTTCTATCAATGAGAAAATACGAGCATGAAATATAAATTTTCGCAGTCATTAAAAAGCAACATAGATTTTCAGCGTGTTTATAAAAAAGGCAGATCTTATGCTAACAAATATTTAGTTATGTATCTATTGGAAAATAATCAGGAAATGAACAGGCTGGGAATAAGTGTCAGTAAAAAAGTTGGAAACAGCGTTGTCAGACACAGAATCACAAGATTGATAAGAGAAAGTTACAGACTACACGAAAATATATTTAATAGTGGTTTAGATATAGTAGTCATAGCCAGAAACAGCGCTTCTTCTGTTTCTTATTATGAAATAGAAAGTGCTTTATTACATCTTGCAAGGCTTCATAATATATTAATCAGCCATATATAATATGAAGAAATCAGAAAATAACATGAAAAAATTATTTATTATATTAATTAAATTTTACAGAAAATATATTTCTCCGCTTAAATCGACAAAATGTCCTTATTTTCCTACCTGTTCAGAATATGGGCTGGAGGCTGTTGAAAAATACGGAGCCTTTAAGGGAGGACTTCTTGCTTTGTGGAGAATCATAAGGTGTAATCCTTTTTCAAAAGGAGGTTACGATCCTGTACCGTAATAAATTTAATTGATAGATAAGAAAACAGGAGGAAATAAATTGACAGGAATTGTTTTGACCAAATACAGTGGATTTATTNTNGGACCGATTGCAAGGGTTCTTGGTGTTCTTATGGAAGGAATTTTTAATATTTTAAATTTGTTAACGATTCCTAATATAGGTTTGTCAATTATAATTTTTACCATTGTTATTTATTTATTAATGATGCCGCTTACAATCAAGCAGCAGAAATTTTCCAAACTTTCTGCAAAGATGAATCCGGAGCTTCANGCTATTCAGGCTAAGTATAAAAATAAAAAAGATAATGATTCTATGATGGCCATGAACGAGGAAACCCGTGCGGTATATGCAAAATATGGNGTTTCACCCAGTGGAAGCTGNNTTCAGCTTATCATTCAGATGCCTATTTTGTTTGCTTTGTATCGTGTTATTTATGCAATGCCTGCTTATGTACAAAGAATAGGNGATACTTTCCGNGTTCTNGCAGANAANATTATATCTGTGGATAATGGNCAATTTTTACAAAATTCAGGTGTAGANNCGATAGCAAGAACNGTATCAATGTANGGNAAAAATATNACAGANGGTAATATTCANAATGGNATTGTNGATGTTTTAAATATGCTNTCATCTTCGGATATGGCNACNATTTCTGAACATTATGGACTTTCTGCTCTTCAATTTGAAGGAANNTANATTTTTAANCAGCTNANTTCAGCAGGTGAANTNNTNNAAAGAGGTNTGATNGACAGNTATAATAATTTTCTTGGAATTAATATAGCAAANTCTCCTTCNTTTATGGTTGGACAGGCNTGGAATGATGAAAGAGGAATTCAATGGCTTCTNATTGTTGCAGCACTNATGATTCCTATATNATCTGCTGTTACTCANTGGATTAATGTAAAGCTTATGCCACAGGCTAATACAGAAANTAATGACAANAATGATCANCAGAATTCTATGGCACAATCCATGAAAATGATGAATACCATGATGCCTATCATGTCTGCTTTCTTCTGTTATACACTTCCTTCAGGTATGGGTCTTTACTGGATTGCCGGCTCTGTTGTAAGAAGTATNCAGCAGGTTGTTATTAATAAACATATTGATAAAATTGATATGGATGAATTAATTAAGACAAATCAGGAAAANCAGGCAAAAAAGAGCAAAGANACTTGAAAAAGCAGGAATTGATCCGANTACNTTAAATANGAATGCNAATTTAAGTACCAGAAATGTNAATACACCATATAAANCTTCNATGTCATCTAANGCNAAANTAAATACAATGACACAGGAAGAAAAAGACGAAGCTATGAAAAAGTCTACTGANTACTATAATAAAAATGCGAAACCCGGAAGTATCGCAGCAAAAGCAAATATGGTAAAACAATATAATGAAAAAAATAATAAATAGGGGGTAATNATTATGGAATATATTGANATTTCAGCAAAAACAGTTGCAGATGCNGTTACGGATGCATGTCAAAANTTTGAGGTTACCAGTGATAAACTGGATTATATTGTTGTAGATGAAGGTTCATCAGGTTTTTTGGGNATAGGNTCTAAACCTGCTTTGATAAAAGCAAAAGTGAAATCTTCNGTAACNGATAANGCAAAAGACTTTTTNNANGAAGTTTTTGATGCTATGAANATGGTTGTNGTTGTGGATGTNAAATANGATGANGAAAACAGAAATCTCANNGTTGATNTAAGNGGAGATGAGATGGGTGTTCTGATNGGAAAAAGAGGACAGACTCTTGATTCACTTCAATATTTGTTATCNTTGGTAGTTAATAAGGAAACAGAAGAATATATAAGAGTNAAGGTTGATACAGAAGATTATAGAAGNAGAAGAAAAGAAACTCTTGAAAATCTTGCAAAAAATATTGCNTATAAAGTAAAAAGAACAAAACGTTCTGTTTCTCTTGAACCTATGAATCCTTATGANAGAAGAATTATTCANTCTGCTCTTCAAAATGATAAGTATGTTACAACTCACAGTGANGGAGANGAACCTTTCCGAAGAGTTGTTGTTACATTAAAAAGATAGTATNACAANGGACGTCACGCTTTGNGANACNTCCTTATGTTAAAAAGAAGNGGCTGNTGCAAAATATTTNTGCAGCAGCCTTTTTTAAGGAGANCAGGATTATGAAGTCNGAAACNATAGCTGCAATTGCAACTCCNGTTGCNAATTCAGGAATAGGAATCATNNGAGTAAGCGGTGANAANGCAGTAAATATTGTNNATCAAATATTTGTAAATAAAAAAAATCAANATATTTTAAAAANTATGAATAGTCATACAATTCANTATGGTTTTATTGTTGATGAAAATCAAAATGTTATNGATGAAGTNATGGTATCATATATGAAGGCTCCNAATAGTTTTACTGCTGAAGACACNGTTGAAGTTAATTGTCANGGCGGTATTTTAGTCATGAATCATATTTTAGAGCTTATTATAAAGAATGGAGCCAGACTTGCGGATCCCGGAGAATTTACAAAATGTGCTTTTCTAAATGGAAGGATTGATCTTTCAAAGGCAGAGGCTGTTATGGATCTTATTTCTTCTAAAAATGAAATGGCTTTAAAAAATTCACTTAATCAGCTTCAGGGGTCTGTATATAAAAAGATAAAAAGTTTAAGAGAAGATATTATTTATGAGATTGCTTTTATTGAGTCTGCACTTGATGATCCGGAGCATATTAGTTTGGAAGGATATCCGAAAAAATTAATGGAAAAAGTAGATAGTTTATCAAAGGATATTAAAAAGATTTTATCTACTTCAGAAAATGGCAGAATTATCAAGGAAGGAATTAAGGTTGTTATTGTCGGCAAACCTAATGCTGGGAAATCTTCTCTTTTAAATATATTATCAGGAGAAGAAAAAGCTATTGTNACAGAAATAGCCGGAACTACAAGAGATGTTATTGAAGAAGATATTAAATTGGATGAAATNAGNCTTCATNTGATNGANACNGCAGGNATTCGTTCTACAGAGGATGTAATTGAAAAAATAGGGGTTCANAAATCNAAGAAATATGCTAAAGAAGCTGATTTAATTATTTTTGTTGTGGACTCTTCTGTTCCTCTTGATGAAAATGATATAGATATTATGGAAATGGTAAAAGAAAAAAAGTGCATTGTTCTTTTTAATAAATCGGATTTGAAAGCAGAATTTTCTATTGATGAGATTAAAGAAAAGATTGGAAAAGATGTAGTAATTATTAAAACTTCAACAAAAGACAAAACAGGAATAGAAGATTTCACAAAAAAGATAAAGGAAATGTTTTTCCATGGTGAAATTTTAAATAATAATGATGATATTATGATTACAAATATNCGTCACAAGGAAGCTCTTTTGGAAACATCTACGAGTTTAGATCAGGTAATGANGAGNTTATATGCAGGTTTACCAGAGGATTTTTATTCCATTGATCTTATGAGCGCTTATAAGAGTCTTGGTAAAATTATAGGCGAAGAAATAGAAGAAGATCTTGTGAATGAAATTTTTTCAAAGTTCTGTATGGGAAAATAAATTTTGATACAAAGGAAAAGGTAATTAATTATGAAGATATCCGTTTTTTATGAACATATTCTTGAAGCAGCAGATCAATCTTCTATGACAGTTTTAGATATATGTAAAAAAATATCTTCTAGTGGAATTATGGGAATAGAGATTGAAGATAAAAGATTATATGAAAATGAAGAAGAAATCATGAAAACGATAAAGCAGGCAGGTATGGAGATAAGCTGCATTTATGGTTTTTTTGATTATTCTCATAGTGATGATATTAAGTCAGGATTTAAAATGGTAGATTTAGCGAAAAGAGTCCATGCCGGGAAAATTATGCCGATACCGGGTTTTGTAANAGGAATAGAATTATTTCCTCTTATATACAAAAGAAAAATGGAAAAAATGACATCCGCCTTATCNTTTATCTGTAGTTATGCAAAGGAAAATAATATTACAGTTGTATTGGAAGATTTTGATGATAAGAAAGCTCCTTATTCAACTGCAAATGGTNTGAAATATTTTATGGATCATGTGGATGGTCTNAGATGTGCTTTTGATACGGGAAATTTTCTTTACAGTGAAGANNATTCCTTNGANGTTCTTNCANNNTTNTTAAATAAAATATCACATGTNCACTGTAAAGACAGAACCTTNCAAAAAAAGGANGGAGAAATTCCAAAGAAAACNATCAGAGGAAGAGAAATGTATTCTTGTGCAGTTGGCAGTGGTTGTATTAAAATGAAAGAAATTATTGAAAAATTAATTGAAAATGGTTATGATGACTATTTTGCCATTGAACATTTCGGTTCTCTTTGTCAGTTGGAGGATATGATTAAATCTGCTGAATGGATGCACGAATTTTAAAAAAGTAATTATAGGAGTATCATTATGATTCGGGTTACNGTTTGGAATGAATATATCGAAGAAAAAATATACAAGAATGTTGCAGAGATTTATCCGGAAGGAATACATAATTGTATAGGTAATTTTTTATCAGAGGATAAAAATATACNGGTTAAATGTGTAACTCTCTCTATGCCGGATCAGGGATTATCGGAAGAAATATTAAGTAATACCGATGTTTTAATTTGGTGGGGGCATCAGGCACATGACAAAGTAACAGATGAAAATGCGAAGAGAGTACAGGAACATGTTTTGAAAGGTATGGGTTTTATTCCTCTTCATTCTGCGCATGGATGNAAGCCTTTAAAATTGCTTTTAGGTACAAGTATGTGTTTAAGATGGAAGCATAATGAAAAAGAAAAGTTAATTTGTGTGAATCCGTCTCATCCGATTGCGGAAGGAATTACGGAGCCTGTATATCTTGATCAGGAAGAAATGTATGGAGAGTATTTTGATATTCCAAAACCGGATGATGTAATTTTTCTTGGATGGTTTTCAAATCAGGAGGTTTTTAGGAGCGGATGTACATTTACAAGGGGATGGGGCAAAATATTTTATTTTCAGCCCGGTCATGAAGAATATCCTATTTATTATATGCCTTCTATTCAAAGAATAATTAAAAATGCTGTAAAATGGGCGGTTCCGGTTAATAGAAGAAATTGTGACTATGACAATGTAGAAGTAAAATAAATAAGGAATGATAAAATGGAATTAAAAGAAAAGGTAGATGTTTGTGTTATTGGAGCCGGTCATGCTGGATGTGAAGCAGCTCTTGCATGTGCAAGGTTAGGACTTGAAACGATCATATTTACAGTCAGCATTGACAGTGTTGCGTTAATGCCCTGTAATCCCAATATCGGTGGTTCTTCAAAAGGTCATTTGGTTAGGGAATTGGATGCTTTGGGCGGTGAGATGGGTAAAAATATTGATAAAACATTTATCCAATCAAAAATGCTTAATATATCCAAAGGTCCTGCTGTTCATTCTTTAAGGGCACAAGCTGATAAATCAGAGTATAGCCGGAGTATGCGAAAGGTTTTGGAAAACCAGGAACATCTTACTTTGAAACAGGCGGAAGTATGTGAATTAATATGGGAAGANTTAGATTCTGTTCCCGGAAAACCTTCCAAAAAAATTACAGGTGTAAAAACTTTTACCGGTACAGTTTATGAGTGTAAATCTGTGATNCTCTGTACGGGAACTTATTTAAAAGCCAGATGTTTATGTGGAGAGGCAATTACATATACAGGACCAAATGGTCTTCAGGCAGCAAATTATTTGACTGATTCACTTATTTCTATGGGAGTGGAAATGCGCCGGTTCAAAACAGGAACTCCTGCGCGAATGGATAAAAGAAGTATTGATTTTTCAAAAATGGAAGAACAGACAGGTGATGAAAAGATTATTCCCTTTTCCTTTTCAACAAATCCTGAGGATGTACAGATTGATCAGGTTTCCTGCTATTTGACTTATACAAATGAAAAGACTCATGAGATCATCAGAAATAATCTGGATCGTTCTCCAATTTATGCAGGAATCATCGAGGGAACGGGGCCAAGGTATTGTCCTTCAATTGAAGATAAAGTAGTCAAATTTGCAGATAAAGAAAGACATCAGGTATTTATTGAACCGGAGGGTATGCATACAAATGAAATGTATGTGGGAGGAATGTCATCTTCTCTTCCTGAGGATGTGCAGCTTGCTATGTACCGGACAGTACCNGGACTTGAAAATTGTAAAATTGTAAGGAATGCATATGCTATTGAATATGATTGTATTAATGCCGGACAGCTCTATGCCACATTAAGGTTTAAAGATATTGAAGGGTTATACAGCGGCGGACAATTTAATGGAAGCAGCGGTTATGAGGAGGCTGCTGCACAGGGTTTGATTGCCGGAATTAATGCTGCAATGTGGATTCTTGGAAAGGAAGAAATTATTTTGGACAGATCAGAAGCTTATATAGGTGTTTTGATTGATGATCTTGTCACAAAAGAAAATTTTGAGCCTTATCGCATGATGACATCCAGAGCGGAATATCGGCTTTTACTCCGTCAGGATAATGCAGATCTGCGTCTTCGGGAAAAAGGTTATCAGGTAGGACTTATCTCAAAAGAGCAATATGAATTTGTAATGAATAAAAAGAAGATGATTGAGGAAGAAGTTCATCGGCTTAAAAATACAAAAATAGGGGCTTCAAAAACTCATCAGGAATTTCTTTTGAGAAATGGAAGTGCTTCCTTAAAAACAGGTACAAATCTTGCGGAACTATTATGCCGTCCTGAATTAAATTATAAAATATTAGAAGAAATTGACCCGGAAAGAAAACCTCTTTCTGATGATGTAATCTGGCAGGTAGAAATTGAAATCAAATACGAAGGCTATATTGAAAGACAAATGCGTCAGGTAGAGCAGTTTAAGAAAATGGAACAAAAATTGATTCCAAAAGAAATTGATTATGATGATGTTCCAAGTCTTCGTCTTGAAGCGAGACAAAAATTAAAAAACTTTCATCCGGTATCAGTGGGGCAGGCATCCAGAATTTCAGGTGTTTCACCAGCTGATATATCGGTTCTTCTTGTTTATCTTGAACAGTATAAATATAGACGCGGAGGAAAATAAAAATTGCAGGATAAATATGACATAACCTGTTTTGAAAAAGATATTCTTTCATTTGGAATAAGAATAGAAACTTTTCAGATTGATCAGTTTTTAAAATATTATGATGTTCTTGTAGAATGGAATTCTTTTATGAACTTGACTGCAATNACAGATTTNGAGTCNGTNCTNANGAAGCATTTTATNGACAGTNTNTCTATAATTAAAGCAATTCCANATATAGATCAGACTTCTTATTCNGTNATCGATGTAGGAACAGGAGCAGGATTTCCNGGNATACCNCTTAAAATTGNNTTTCCAAATTTAANAATNATTTTATTNGATTCTNTGCAAAAGCGTGTNCAGTTTTTAAATGAAGTGATATCAATNTTNAANCTTCAAGANATTAAAGCAATTCATGGAAGAGCAGAAGATTTTGCAAAACCNGGACAAATGAGAGANAATTTTGATATATGTGTTTCGAGGGCAGTTGCAAATCTNTCTACNNTATCTGANTATTGTNTGCCNTTTGTAAANAAGAATGGTCTTTTTGTTTCGTATAAATCGGAAAAGATTACGGAAGAATTTGAAAGAGCAAAATCNGCAATAAATCTACTGGGAGGAAAATATGAAAATCAAGTTGAGTTTTTTCTTCCTGGTTCAGATATATATAGAAATTTGTTTCTTATAAGAAAAGAAAAGTCCACACCTTTAAAATATCCCAGAAAAGCAGGGGTACCATCTAAGGATCCAATTTCTTAAAAATATCATTTTTATTAAATTTTTCTTTTCTAAATAATGTTTTTATTATATGATTAACGTAGGTATATGTTATTTTTTGGAGGATAAAGATAAATTGAATAAGGAGAAGACTTCTGTTCTTCAGGAAATATACGATAGATGTTTGAAGGACCGAATTGACATAAAGGAAAGTATTTGCAAAACAGAAAATAGACTTTCAGAGATTGAATTATATTTAAGTACTATAGAAGAGGACAAAGAGTTTGATCTGAAGGTTTTTTCACCTAGAAAATCAGAAGTTCTCTTAAAAGAAAAAGAACGTATTATAGAGTGTCAAGAAGAAAAACTAAAGCTTGAAAATCGTAAAAGGGAACAGAAAAGTAAATTAAATCAATTAGATATACAAATTGAACAATTAGAATTATTGTTTAAAAATTTTAATGATACCCGATTTAAGATCATTGATGTTCAAGAAAAAGAGAGGCAGAGAATTGCACGTGAGCTGCACGATTCTACTGTTCAAAATTTAACTCATCTGATACATAAAATAGAGTTGAGTTCTATGTTTATAGATCAAGATAAGATTCGGTCAAAATTGGAATTAGAATCATGTATTAAATTATTGAAGACTTCTATTGAGGAGATACGTGAGACAATTTTTAATTTACGGCCTATGTCTTTCGATGATTTGGGTTTCAGGCAATGTATTGAGAATCTGATTGCAAATATTAAATTAAATTATAAAAATTGCGACGTACAATTAAATATTTTTGATTTAGACCAGTATGATTGGAAAATTAGAAATAAGAAATCAATTAATCTCTTTCTTGTTACTGTTTATCGAATTATACAGGAAGCAATTTCAAATATTATTAAGCATTCGGAAGCAGATAAGATATTATTGGATATTAAGTGTATTGATTCGGATTGCGTTATATTAATTAAAGATAATGGAAAAGGATTTTCAGTTGAAGATACGTTAGAACAAAATGAAAAGCATTTTGGATTATCTGATATGCAGGATCGGGTTAATTTGTTAAATGGCACTATTGATATCATTTCAGAATGTGGACATGGAACAGAACTTAAGATTGTAATTCCTTTGATTTAATAAATTAATTTTATGATTAGGAGAGAAAATATGAGTATAAAAGTTATGCTTGCTGATGATCATGTTCTAATGCGTGAAGGAATTAAACATTTATTAGAATTTGACGGAAGTATTGAAGTCATTGAAGAAGCAAATGATGGAATTGAATGTCTTGAAAAATTAAGAAATAAGAGACCGGATATATTACTTTTGGACATTAATATGTCTGATATGAATGGAATTGAAGTTTTAGAAGAATTGAAGAGAGTAAATGATCCTTTAAAAGTTTTGATGCTTACTGTTCATAGTGAAGTTGAGTATCTGGTTAAGGCAATTGATATTGGTGCTGACGGGTATATTTTAAAGGATTCCGGGTCACAAGAATTGAAGCAGGCAATTAATGTTATTATGAGTGGAGAGTCATATATTCAGCCCAGTTTACTTCCTGCTTTAAATTCTCGATTGATAAATAGAGATATTGATAAAGAAAAGTTAGAGACATTGACAAAACGTGAAATGGAAATTCTTACACAGGTTGCCGGTGGAATGTTTAATAAAGAAATAGCAATTAATTTGAATATCAGTGAAAGAACAGTTAAAAATCATATATCAAATATTTTTAAAAAGATTGATGTTTCTGACCGGACACAGGCAGCAGTATTTGCAATTAGAAATAATATTGTTACTTTGTATTAAATATTTGTGTTATTTGGAGTCACTTTCGTGACTCCTTTTTTAAACATAAGGACGGCGTGCAAAGCGCGACGTCCGTTGTCTAATAAGGACGGCGTGCAAAGCATGGCGTCTATTGCTGTTTTATGTTTCACGTGAAACATTTTTTAGTAATAGTAATATTGAACACAAGATAATGTTTCACGTGAAACAATTTACCCCAAAATCTAGTATTTGATTGCGTGAAACATACCAAAAAAATCCAAATATATTCGTGAAACATCTTAAAATAGAAGAATTTAAAATTTTACACTATACAAGATATTGTATTTATCATATTAGAAACTACAAGTTTTCTTTTCTAATAAAATTTTATGGAATATCAAATTCATTAGTGATATAATCATTTAGAAAAGTTATGTGAGAAGAGAAAATTACCTACTGGAGATTAGGAAGGAAGAAAAGTATGGGAAAAACTATTGCAATTGCAAATCAAAAAGGAGGAGTGGGTAAAACTACTACTTCTATTAATTTATCTGCTTCATTAGCAGCAAAGGGTAAAAAGGTTTTGGTTATTGATGCTGATCCACAAGGAAATACAACCAGCGGGTTTGGTGTTGAAAAAAATGATTTGGAGAATACAATTTATGAATTGATGCTTAGCGAATGTTCTATTAAAGAATGTATTTTAGGTGATGTCATTCCAGGTGTATCAATTATTCCATCTAATGTAAATTTAGCAGCAGCAGAAATTGAGCTCATTGGTATTGATCGCAAGGAATATATTTTAAAGAGAGAAGTTGAATGGATTAAAGACAGTTATGATTACATAATGATTGACTGTCCCCCTTCATTAAACCTTTTAACTTTAAATGCAATGACTACTGCAGATTCTGTTCTNGTTCCNATTCAATGTGAGTATTATGCATTGGAAGGTTTAAGNCAATTAATACATACAATCAATNTGGTNAAGGAAAGATTAAANCCNGACTTGGATATGGANGGTGTTGTTTTTACAATGTTTGATTCAAGGACAAACCTTTCAACTCAGGTAGTNGAAAATGTNAAAAATCATTTAAGNCANAGAGTNTTCGATACTGTAATTCCNAGAAATATCCGATTAGCGGANGCACCAAGTTATGGNACNCCAATCAATATGTATGATGCAAAATCNGCAGGNGCAGAAGCATATATGATGTTGGCAGANGAAATTATAAATAGANAGGATGAATAATTATGGCANCGNCAAGAGGATTGGGTAAAGGNTTAGATGCATTGATTCCNAGTGGAATTAATGANAAGTCNGNTAGTACAGATAAAGTNAAGAANGANAAATCANCAGAAAATCAGTCNGGTGAAACAATTGTCAATATTACTAAGGTAGAACCAAATAGAGAGCAGCCCAGGAAAAATTTTGATGAAGATGCNCTNGANGAATTNGCAGAATCAATCAAACAATTTGGTTTGCTNCAACCTATTCTTGTTCAGGATAGAAAAACATATTATGANATTATCGCTGGAGAGAGAAGATGGCGTGCTGCAAAAAAGGCNGGATTAAANGAAGTTCCTGTTATNATNAAGAATTTGACNGAACAGGAAATTGTNGAAATATCTTTGATAGAAAATATNCAAAGAGAAGATTTAAANCCNATTGAAGANGCACANGCATATAAACGTCTTCTTACNGAATTTAATTTGAAACAAGATGAAGTNGCTGAAAGAGTNNCAAAAAGTCGTACAGCNGTNACAAANTCNATGAGGCTTCTNAAATTATGTGATGATGTTCAACAGATGATTATTGACGGTATGATATCAACAGGACATGCAAGAGCACTTATNACAATNGAAGATCCNGAACANCAATATATAATTGCACAGAGAATNTTNGATGANAANTTAAGTGTNCGTGATGTTGAAAAACTTGTAAANAATTTAAACCANCCGCCGAAAGCAAAAAAGACNATAANAGTTGATNAAAGTNTAGAAGCTGTTTATCAGGATATTGAAGAAAATCTGAAGCAAAAATTAAGTACAAAGGTTAGTATAACATCAAAGGGNAACGGATCNGGTAAAATTGAAATTGAATTTTACAGCCATGAAGATTTAGAAAAATTGATGGATCTGTTGTCNAAATAATNTAAGAATATGGAAGCTAACATAAGAAGCAGAGAAAGGTACAATAGAAAATGAATAGTTCCTTTTTAGATGAAATTGGTCTTGGAAATATAGATATGGGAATTGTGATCTGCNCTATGCTTATAATAATATTTGTATTNTTAATAATCAGCATAGTAAACNTATGTTCTATACANAAATTGTCAAAGATCTATAAAAAATTTATGCAGGGAAAAAGTGCAAAGAGTTTAGAACAGGAAATAGTAGGTCTCTTTGAGGATAATAAGTTTATCAANAATTNTGTNNAAAAAAATAGAAAGGATATCCGTNTTCTCTATAAAAATTTNGAATCTGCATTTCAAAANNTTGGCGTNGTAAAATATGATGCATTTAATCAAATGGGTGGACAGTTNAGTTTTTGTATTGCTTTATTAGATGAGAATAATAATGGNTTTATNCTTAATTCTGTNCACAGCNCGGAAGGNTGCTATTCNTATACAAAGGAGATCAAAAANGGAGTNTCCGGAATNTCATTAGGAAATGAGGAAAANCAGGCNCTTGATATTGCTATAGGGGNAGATGATTAATGTTGGGGTGATGCCATGAAATTGTGTAAGGTTGANGAATTAAAAGGCGGAGAAATATTAGCCAAAGCAATAATTACTCCTGAATTTCGTGTTTTATTATCTGATGAAATAAAGTTNCAGCCTGAATATATTGATAAGATTAAAGANTTTGGAATCAGTGANGTATATATAAAGGATGAANATCANGTTCATGGNCAGGAAGTTGTCCTTCTGAAATCGGAAGCAGAAAGCTTTTTTCATGATAAAGTAAAATCGATTTTGGAAAAGCATACTTACAGNAAAAACGANGAATTGATGGAGCTGAGTAAAACAGCNGACAATATCATAGCAAATATTATGGAAGAGGACGAAGTAGTTGAAAAGATATTTGATATTAAAGAAAGAAGTTCAGATATCTATGAGCATTCAATAAGTATTTGTTCTCTTGCAACCTTGGTTGCATTAAAACTAGGTCTTCCCCAGAAAAAAGTACACGATATTGGTGTAGGATGTCTATTACATGATTTGGGTCTGCGGTATCTTACCATAGATTATACAGATCAGGATATATCAAAATTATCAAAAATTGAATTGGCTGAATTTAAGAAACATCCTGTTTATGGCTATTCTGTATTGCAAAATGAAAAATGGATATCAGATATCAGTAAAAATATTATCTTATATCACCATGAAACTTTAGATGGTATGGGCTATCCTCTTCATGCGAAAGNNATACCTCTTGAGGCACAAGTNGTTNCGATATGTGATNATTTTGATGAAATGATATGTGGAATAGGAAGAAAAAGAATTAAGGTATATGAGGCAGTAGAATATTTAAANATATTCAGAGGCGTNAANTTCAGTGAGGATATNGTAAATGTATTTTTGGAATTTACTGCTGTATATCCTGCCGGAAGTCAAGTACTTTTAAGCGATAATACGGTTGGTACTGTAATCAGGCAAAACCGGGAATTTCCGGATAGACCGATTGTTCAGATTATAAAAGATAAAAATGGTAATGCTGTAAAGAAGCCGGAAACAATTAATCTAACTAAAATAAATCATATTTTTATTGAAAAAGTACTTGAATAGACAAAAGATACATAATAACATATTTATGTTAAAAAGGGAGGAAATAGATATGATAGATATTAAGTTCTTGAGAGAAAATCCTGATGCAGTAAAGGAAAATATTAAAAAGAAATTTCAGGATGAAAAGGTAACATTAGTAGATGAGGTCATTATACTTGATCAGGAAAGCCGTAAAACGAAGCAGGAGGCAGATGATCTCCGGGCAAACAGAAATAAGATTTCAAAAGAAATCGGAACATTAATGGCTCAGGGGAAAAAGCAGGAAGCGGAAGAAAAGAAAGCAGAAGTCGCCGCCGGGGCAAAACGTCTCATAGAACTGGAAGAGAAAGAAAAGGAATTAAATGAAAAGATTACAAAAATCATGATGGTAATTCCGAATATAATTGATCCCAGTGTACCTATTGGTAAAAATGATACAGAAAATGTCGAAGTACAGAAGTATGGTGAACCTGTGGTTCCTGATTTTGAAATTCCCTATCATACCGAAATTATGGAAAAATTAAATGGTATTGATCTTGACAGTGCCAGAAAAGTAGCAGGAAATGGATTTTACTATTTGATGGGTGATATTGCAAGACTTCATTCAGCTGTTATTTCTTATGCAAGAGACTTTATGATCGATAGAGGATTTACTTACTGCGTTCCTCCTTTTATGATCAGAAGCAATGTTGTGACAGGCGTAATGAGTTTTGCCGAAATGGATGCAATGATGTACAAGATTGAGGGCGAAGATCTGTATTTGATTGGTACATCGGAACATTCTATGATTGGTAAATTTATTGATACGATCGTTCCGGAGGAGGAGCTTCCGAAAACTTTGACCAGCTATTCCCCTTGTTTCCGAAAAGAAAAGGGAGCACATGGATTGGAAGAGAGAGGTGTCTACAGGATTCATCAATTTGAGAAACAGGAAATGATTGTTGTATGCAAACCAGAAGAATCTCCGATGTGGTTTGATAAGTTATGGCAGAATACAGTTGATTTATTCCGTTCTCTGGATATTCCTGTTAGAACAATTGAGTGCTGTTCGGGAGATCTGGCAGATCTTAAAGTTAAATCCTATGACGTGGAAGCATGGTCACCCAGACAGAAGAAATATTTTGAGGTGGGAAGCTGCTCAAATTTAGGGGATGCTCAAGCAAGAAGATTAAAAATTCGTGTAAATGGAGAAAATGGAAAGTATTTTGCGCATACATTAAATAATACCGTGGTTGCTCCTCCGAGAATGCTGATTGCATTTCTGGAAAATAATCTTCAAGCTGACGGTTCTATTAAAATTCCCGAAGTATTACGTCCTTACATGGGAGGTAAGGAAGAAATCCGATAACCAAGCTTGAACTGATAAATGTAAATAAACAAATACACAAATTAAAAGGAGGTGAGATCCTTGCATAAATATATGCGTTCGATAGGTTTCAGTAAGTTAACAGACAGAAAAGAGCTTCAAAAGCTTTTGACTGATGTAATTATTGAAGGAACAGAGCGTTCATACACTTCAAATGGGGAAGATGTTCTTTTGGCAGAATTCGGCAGGGATTTTACCGAAGTGATAGAAGGATCTACAGGCAATTCCATAGGAATTGCCGTATGCGGTGAATTTGACAATGAAGATAAATTTACTTATGAATATTATTTTCCTTATTTGAAAGGAAATATAGTAAGTTCAGAGGAGGATGTCTCTGTCGAAAGACATGCTGCGCAGGAATCTTATGCAGGTGTATGCGATGATATCAGAATTGGCGTTTCTCTTATATTTTATCTTCAAAACATGATTCCTTATGTGAAAGCTCAGAATTCAGGTATTCTTCCGGTTAGAGGAACAACGCTCACTTTGACTGCACTTTCCGTAAAGGGCACAATCATGATGCCGATTATAAAGAGTGAGAAGGATCTTATCAAAAATAAAAAAGTGANAACTAACAGAACCCAGCTTTTAAATGCGGCACGAAAAGGTGACGAGGAAGCAATTGAAAGTTTGACGTTAGACGATATGGATACCTATACCGCTATATCTAAAAAAATACAAAAAGAAGATGTTTTCAGTCTGGTAGATACCTGTTTTATGCCTTACGGTGTTGAGTGTGATCAATATTCTGTTCTTGCAGAAATTCTGGAGTGTAATCTGATCAGAAATAAGCTTACAAAAGAAGAAATATATTTGATGACTCTTAGCTGTAATGACATGGTATTCGATCTCTGTATCAATAAAAATGATCTCTATGGAGAGCCTGCTGTGGGAAGAAGATTTAAAGGTATTATATGGATGCAGGGATATATTAATTTTCCTAATTAGTGAAGGTTAAATTGAAAACAGTTGTCAGAGTATTCAATTTATGTTAAAATAGCATCGTTGTAAAATGTCTTCGTAGCTCAGGGGATAGAGCACTCGCCTCCTAAGCGAGGGGTCGGACGTTCGAATCGTCTCGGGGACGTAAAATAACCCCCAAATGTCAGATTAGTTTCGACATTTGGGGGTTTTCTTAACGCAAAAATGAATTGTGAAAAATTATTTTTCTATCAAGGTAAGCTCTGCATTACCGGATAAAGTAATGACTGTATCATTGCCATC
>JAAVAA010000003.1 GCA_014804285.1 Lachnospiraceae bacterium
GCATAGTACCAGCTATGTCCAATGGTTATGTCCATTTTTCTCAGATTTCTTTTCCTGCACGATATTCAGTTGTCAAATTTCAAGTGAAATCTCATTCATTGAGATTCCGAGAAGTTATTCATAAAGTCAAAAGATCCGCAAAACATTCACTGCCTGCGGATCCATTATGCTTCTTACTTAATATACTCCTTCAATGTCCGGATACACTCCTTCACATCAATGGGTTTTGCAATATGCGCATTCATACCGCTTTCAATGCTCCTCTGTACATCACCGGAAAATGCATCCGCCGTCATTGCAATAATCGGAAGATCCTTGTCTGCACGGTCTAAATTACGAATTTCCCGGGTTGCCTCATATCCGTTCATGACCGGCATCCGAATATCCATCAGGATCGCATCATAATAACCAGTCTCAGATGCCGCAAACCTGTCCACACATTCCCTTCCGTTCACTGCCCATTCCAGCTCCATTCCAAATTCGCCGAGAATTGCTTCCGCCACTTCCCAGTTAATCTCAATATCTTCCGCAAGAAGAATCTTCTTTCCGACCAGTGTATTTTCGTCCTCTTCTTCCGAAACCACCTCCGGACTATATCCTTCCATATACTGTCTAAGACGGGCATACAAAGTGGATTTAAAAAGCGGTTTTGTAATAAATCCTTCAAACTTTTCCGAAGAGGCCAAGTCCTCTATCTCGCTCCAGTCATATGCCGATATCAGGAATACAGGAATATCTGTTCCGACTCTCTTTCGCACTTCACGTATTACTGCTATTCCGTCCATACCCGGCATTTTCCAGTCAATCAGGGCAAAGTGGTAATCGTCCTTGGCCCAATGACGCTCCTCGACCATATCTACCGCCTTCGCACCATCCGTGGTCCACTCCGCATTTACACCCAGCTCCTTTAAATTGGCAACTGCACTGGCACAAAGCTGCTCATTATCATCCACCACCAAAACATTCCATGCCGGCAGCTTCATATCTTGATCGTCTATCTCCGCTTTTTCAAAATCTACTGTAATGTGGAAGGTAGTTCCCGTTCCCTTTTCGCTTTGAAGCTCAATGGTTCCGCCCATCAGTTCCACAATTGATTTTGTGATTGCCATTCCCAGTCCTGTACCGGTAGTCCGGTGCACTTGCTCCGTTTCTTCCCTGGAAAAGTTATCAAAGATTTTTTTCTGAAATTCCTCCGACATTCCGATCCCTGAGTCAGATACCTTAAAATAGGTTCTGACATATTTATCACCTTTCGGAGAGGCTTCCTGCCACATATAAACATCGATCCTGCCTTTTTCCGGAGTAAATTTTANGGCATTTGATAANAGATTCAAAAGAACCTGATTNANCCGNACTCCNTCACNAAGAACTTCTTCCGANATAATNTCNTTGATAAAAATATCAAAATANTGTTCTCTTGCTTTNACCTGCGGCTGCATGATCGTTACGATATCATCNATNATTTCCTTTAATGATATGGGNGCCAGACTNAAAGTCATCTTATGACTTTCAATTTTGGACACATCAAGCACATCGTTGATAAGACCAAGCAAATGCTTACTGGACAACTTAATCTTATGCAGACATTCTTCTACCCGGATTATATCCTTCGTGTTCTTAAGCGCAATCTCCGTCATCCCAATAATTGCATTCATCGGTGTACGAATGTCATGACTCATGCTGGAAAGGAACTCACTCTTTGCTTTATTGGCAATCATTGCCTCTCGCTTTGCCGCTTCAAGCTCCCTGAACTGTTTCTGGGATAAGCGATAATACCAAAGGAGAATACCCGTCATCAGTGCCAGAATGATTGCCAAAATACTGATCATCACCACAATCCGCATATGATCCAGTCTGGTAATGTTTGCACTCAACACTTTTTCCGGCATCACCGTAAGCAGATACCAATCCTCTGTCTGATAAAGTTTTGAACAGTACAGAAGTCGTATTTCACCATCAATTTTGAAAGTTGTTGAATAATCCTCTCCGCTTTCAATGGCCTCTTCAATCTCTTTTCGGTAATCTGCCGGTTCTTTTCCTTTATAGGTTTCGAAAGAGCCCTCAATCCGGTCAAGATAGTTATCCTTGAAGGCATCCCCGTTCCGGATAACAAAATCCCCATTTTTGTTGACAATATGGGAATACATTTCATCCACATTCTCTTTCAGAAAAAGGGCATCATTTAACTGCTCCATAGGTAATGCCGCAATCAGGGCAATTCCCGGCTTACCATTTGACATGGCGAAATCCGTCCTTCGTCCCAGCAAAAGCATACTGTTTCCGTTTTCATCAAATCCCCGGGTCACAATATTTCCCTCTGCGTTAATTGACATATTGTCGCCAATAACCGTAGAAATGCCTTTACCGTAGATTTTGTCGTACTCGCCATCCTCTCCGTATATTCCCAGATAATCCAGATTAATGATCTGCGCACTATGGATCAGCCCATCAATCTGTTCTTCTCTGCTTTCGCCGCGATCCTCCGCCACATGCGTAACAGCATTCTCGATCTGGATCAGCTTCATGTCAATAATTGCCGAAAATTTCTGCTGTACCTGCTCATTGATCGCAGACATATAATTGCCGCCCACGTCATAAATCGTTTCATTGGTTCTTGCTGACATATAAAAAAGCAGGAAGCAAAACAGCACAATACAAATTACAATAACACTGGTCAGACTCTTCCAGAAAAAATTGATGATTTTCTTGTCCATATTCCTCCCACCTTCTGTCAAAAATCACGCAAAACTACTTTTTATGGCTTTTCTCAGCTTTACTGATAGCCGTTTCAAATACTTTAAGTATCTTAGGATTGAAAGCGCCGCACTCACCATTGTAAATCATAGACAGTGCAGTCTCTTTATCAAAGCTTTTCTTGTATACTCTCTCCGATGTTAACGCATCATACACATCCACAAGCGAAACCACCTGTGCCCATATGGAGATATCATCGCCGCTAAGTCCATCCGGATAACCCTTTCCATCCCATTTTTCATGATGGTGCCGGCAGATATCATAAGCATAGCTGTAAACACCTGCATCCATAATATCCGGAATTCTTTTTAAAATCTCACAACCATTCGTGGTATGCTGTTTCATGATTTCAAATTCTTCTTTGGTAAGTTTCCCCGGCTTATTTAAAATCTGATCCGGCGTGGAAATCTTGCCTATATCATGAAGGCATGCCGATGAAGCAATCTTATCGATCTCAGACTCCGGCATCCGGTATTCATCATAGGTATCGCTGACTTCCTTCATAAGCATTCCTGTCAGGTAAGACACCCGTTTTACATGCTCGCCGGATTCGCAGTCACGGAATTCAATGACTGATGCCAAAACCTCTATCATAGATCTCATCAGTTCACTGAGTCTGGCCACCTGCTTGTCAACGATCTTTTCCAGTTTGTTCCGATGCTCATACAATTCGATCACGCTGTTCACTCTACATCTTAAGAACTGAGTCATAAAGGGCTTTGTGATAACATCAATTGCCCCCAGCTCATAACTCTGCATCAGAACATCTTCACTGTCTGCAGCAGTGATCATAAATACCGGAGTCTCCTCGATCCTTCCTGTCCGTTTCATCTCCTTTAATACATCCAACCCGCTGACCTCCGGCATCAGCAGATCCAGAAGAACCGCTGAAATATTGTTGTTATTGGCCAGAATCTCAATTGCCTCCGCACCCTTTCCGGTGTCGATTATATTGTAAGTATCCTTGAAAATTTCCGCTAAAATCATCCGATTAAGCTCAACATCGTCAACAATTAATAGTGTTTTTTTATCTGTTAAAATATCCGTCATTTCCACTGTATTGTTTTCCTTTCACTACTCCATTTTAACATGTAATATCGGAAGAAATTTTACCATACAGCGCCGAAAAAGTCAATGTTTGACTGTTATTACCGTTGTCGCTATAATAAAGCAAAATCCACGTGAAGGAGACACAATTCCATGCAGCATAATTTGTCAGAGGGCAGCGTTACACGTGCAATGCTCGTTTTTGCATATCCCATGATCCTGGGAAATCTTCTGCAGCAATTTTATAATGTTGCGGATACGCTGATCGTTGGCCGTTTTCTTGGTGCCGATGCCCTTGCTGCAGTGGGAGCCTCCTTTGCACTGATGACCTTTTTGACCTCTATCCTTTTGGGATTATGTATGGGAAGCGGTGTTGTTTTTTCCATGCTCTTTGGGGCCTCCCAAGTTGATGAATTAAAAAATAACATATTTATTTCGTTTGTCCTTACCGGTATCCTTGCAGTGACTATTGAAGTAATCGTACTTCTCTTTATTAATCCGCTGCTGGTTTTTATGCAGATTCCTTCCGATTTGATGACGCAGACTCACAGTTATCTGCAGATTATTTTTTGCGGGATCATTTTTACTTTTCTTTATAATTTTTTTGCATCCCTTTCCCGCTCCATCGGGAATTCCGTTATTCCCCTTGTCTTTCTGGCCCTATCGACAATATTAAATATAATTTTGGATCTTCTTTTTATCCTGGTCTTTCATTCGGATGTAGGAGGAGCTGCGCTGGCGACTGTTCTTTCCCAGGGTATTTCGGCTCTGCTCATGATCCTTTACTGCATAAGGCATATCCCCTTCCTGCGATTGCAAAGAGAACATCTTATTATCCAAAAANATGCCCTTTCACGAATTCTGCAATACTCTCTGCTCACCTGTATCCAGCAGTCAATTATGAATTTCGGCATTCTGATGGTTCAGGGACTTGTAAACAGCTTTGGGGTAACCGTTATGGCTGCCTTTGCTGCCGCTGTAAAGATTGATGCTTTCGCTTACATGCCGGTGCAGGATTTCGGCAATGCCTTTTCTACCTTCATTGCCCAAAACCAGGGTGCGGGCAAAAAAGAGCGTATCCACTCAGGGATACGCTCAGCAATAGCCACAGCTACCGTATTCAGCCTTTTTATTTCCGTTATAGTATTTACCTTTGCAGATAAACTGATGCTGCTATTCATACAACCGGATCAAACTGATATCATTGCCATTGGCGTAGAATATCTTCGGATTGAAGGCGCCTGCTACTGTGGTATCGGATGTCTGTTTCTTCTTTACGGTCTTTTCCGGGGACTGGGCAAACCCGGTATTTCCGTAGTTCTTACCATTATCTCATTGGGAACCCGGGTATTTCTCGCTTACCTTCTTGCTCCTATTCCCTCCATAGGACTGCCCGGCATATGGTGGGCAATCCCAATTGGCTGGTTTCTTGCTGATTTCTGTGGAATCGGGTTTTATTTGTGCAGCCATAAAGATTAAAACGCTCTTTCAATGTACCAGCATCTCCTCAATAAAGATTCCATATCCCTTTGTAGGATCCTGCACCAAAACGTGGGTCACCGCTCCAATCAGTTTACCATTTTGGATAATAGGACTTCCGCTCATCCCCTGCACAATCCCTCCGGTAACGGCAAGCAGTTCCGGATCCGTTATCTTAAGAACAATCCCCCTGTTAATATTGTCATTTTCCAGATTAATATCTACGATCTCCACATCATAAACTTCCGTCTCACCGCCAAGGGAACAAATAATCTGAGCATCACCCTTTTCAATTTCCTGCTTCAGACCAAGCGGCAGGTAATCATAAACTGCGCTTTCCTGGGTCTGCGGCGTACAGATACCAAAGATTCCTTTTGTCGTATTATCCGTNATNCTGCCCATAATGTTTTTATCATCATACTCTATAAAGCCGGTAAGCTCTCCCGGAGAGCCGGTGCTTCCTCTTGTAATTCCAATAATTTCTGTATGGTAGAGAGTTCCCTTTGACAAACTCATAAGAGTACCGGTATCAATATCATTAATTCCGTGTCCCANNGCTCCNAANCCCCCATTTTCNTCCATGTAGGTCATGGTNCCCACNCCCTGNGCATTGTCCCNGACCCATATTCCCATTTTATATTCTCCATTTTTGTTCTGTTCCGGTCTCGCTTTGATCTCCAAAACCGACTCTCCNCTTTGAATGGTAAAATATAGCTCCTGTCCNTCACAATGATCAATCATATCCACCAGTTCTTTCTTTNCATTNATTTCCTGNTCATTNATNTCCAAAATATAATCTCCTGTCTGGAAAACATATTTTCCNGGGCTGAATATTTGCCCNTCCTCTCCTTCAAATTCTCCGATTCCTANAATAAGCACTCCTTTTGTCTTTACATAAATTCCNATGGGTATTCCNGCCGGCTTCAGCCTGATATCCTGAATNACCTCAACATCTACTTCTTTCAGGGGAATCATTCCGAANAATTTCAGATGAATNTTGTATTGATCNACCTGATTTGCTTTGACAACAACCGTTTTCCCAAAATCCACATGCAGACTGTTNTGCNCACTGACATTCTGCCCGGCACTGCCGCTTGCTTCTATTGCCTCCCGACAAAGCTCACCGGATGCGGGCACGTGAAAATCCAACGTCTGATCCATTCCTGCCTTTATCATGATCGTAGATGGAACAGAACTCCACATNGAATANTAAAGGGAGGCAACTATTGCAAAGANACCTGCCGAAAGNAGNAAATATAAAGTTTTTTTATANACACGCCACCGAATACTTTGCGACTTTATCTGATCTTCCAAAAANTTCACATCCTTTTTTCATCATAAAAAGAGACATACACTTGTGTACATCTCCCTTAGTATGTGAAAATATGAAATAATCATTCTAAAAATTTGTTTGAAAANCAAATCAAAGTATTGGAAACATTTATNCCTTCACCGCTCTGGCATTTTCTCTCATTTCTTTTGCATTCTCCAATACTGCTTTTGTCATTTCNCCGCTTCCAAGAAGTCTTGCAAGCTCATTCAGACTGTCTGTTTCGGAAAGCTCTCTAATACCGGTAACGGTTCGTTCATTGCTGATTCCCTTTTCAATCAGGAAATGGCAATCCGCCATAGANGCGATCTGCGCTAAGTGAGTNATGCAGATGATCTGGTGATNACACGAAAGTCTTCCNAATTTTTCGGCNACCTTCCATGCTGTCTTTCCNCTGATCCCGGTATCAATCTCATCAAAAATAAGTGTATCTGTCTCATCGCGGTCAGCAAATACCGTCTTAAAAGCAAGCATAATACGGGAAAGCTCTCCGCCGCTGGCTATCTGCCATAAAGGCCGTACCGCNTCTCCGGGATTGGTGGANATCAAAAATTCTACCTGATCGTATCCGTCCTGGGTAAAATTATCCTCNGCGGTTATAACGGAAATATCAAATTTTACATCTGCAAAATTCAAATCTTCCATTGCTTCCCTAAGCTTNNCCGCNAGCGGACCTGCTGCTTTTTGACGAAGATCAGATAATTCTCCNCANAAAGAAAGAATCTCTTTTTTACANCATTCNACCTTNNNTTTGAGNTGATTTGTATATTCTTCAAANTGATTGAGTCTCTCTAATTCTCTGCTCTTTTCCTCNGCTGCAGATAAAATANCTTCCACCGAATTACCATACTTACTTTTNAAATGATTGATCACATTCAAGCGTTCTTCCAACGCTGTAAATTCCTCTCCNTCAAACTCAAGGCTGTCCTGATAATCCGCCATAGAGCGGTTAAAATCATTTAAAAGATCGTCAATATCCGTAAGCTGGGCAATNAGCGGCTCTATTTCCTCGTCCAANCCCTTTAATACCTTGAGTTCACGAAGTGCATACCCGACAGCAGCTCCGGCGCTGTTTCCCTCTTCATATCCGGTGAGCCCATACACCAATGCGACTACTTCTTTCATCTTTTTAGAATTAGTCATTTTACGGTATTTCTTTTCGACCTGCTCATCCTCAGAAGGCATAAGCGCTGCCGCTTCAATCTCCTGAACCTCAAATTCCAATAGGCGTGCTTTGCNTTCCCGCTCCTTCTCATCCAGATTATTCTTCTCAAGNTCTTCTTCCATGNTTTTGTAAAGACTGATCTGTTCCTTTAGCTTNAAACGAATGCAATCTGCTTTTTCTCCCACATAAGCATCCAGCATCTTCCGGTAGGACGAAGGCTTTAAAAGCGACTGATGCTCATGTTGACCATAAAGATCCAAAAGACAGGGCGCCAGTTTCTTTAGCTGGGAGGCAGTGACACTTTCACCGCATACCCTGCANATACTCTTTCCGGGCATAATCTTTCGCTGAAGAATCAGCATATTTCCNTCCTCAAGAGNCAGCTCCATTTCNTGAACCTGCCTGCACTGCTGNTCATTTAAGGTAAAGANCAGNTCAATCAGCGCATAATCNGCTCCGGTTCGNATGTANTCCTTATCNGCNTTNGCACCGAGCGCCAAATTNATGGACCCAATGATAACGGATTTTCCGGCGCCGGTNTCTCCGGTAAGGATATTCATNCCTTTGCCAAAGGTNACTTCCTGCTCATCGATCAGTGCAAGATTCTTTACATGTAAACTTTCAAGCATAGATTATTATGCCCCTTTCATACATTTTCCGTTTACACCATCTATTCCCCAATGGCTCTGCGGATCTTATCCATAACAATTTGTGTATCATCAACNGTTCTCACTGCCATCATGATGGTATCATCACCTGCGATGGAACCTACTATTTCCTTAAACTTCATGGCATCTACAGCAGCTGCAACTGCCATTGCCATACCGGATACCGTCTTTATTACCAGAATATTCTGCGCCATATCCATGGAAACAAATCCATCCTTAAGCACACGAATATATTTATCTCCCAGATACTGATCATTATGCTCCAATATGGTNTACATTTGACGNCCNTCTCCTAANGGGATCTTGGACAGCTTTAACTCTCTGATNTCCCTGGAAACCGTAGCCTGTGTCACTGCATATCCGGCNTCCGTCAGCTTGTCTGCCAGTTCTTCCTGTGTTTCAATCTGATATTGTTCTACCAACTCTTTAATTTTCTGATGTCTGCTCTTTTTCATAGTTATTTCCTAATCACTCATTTTTTTGTGAAGGGCTTCCAAAAAACTCATCTGGCTGAGTTTAATGATCCCTGTTGTCTTTTGGGACTTTCTGATTTCCACCCTGTCTCCCGCCCCAAGCGGTATCTTATGACTGCCGTCAAAAATTGCTTCAACCTCCCGGCGGTTTTCATCACGCCCCGCTTCAATCTCTATCGCCACCGTATCTTCTGAGGAAAGAACAATGCTTCTGCTCTGCATGGAATGAGGACAAATTGGAGAAACCAGGATCAGATTTGCCCTTGGCTCCACGATAGGTCCTCCTGCGGAGAGACTATACCCGGTAGAACCTGTAGGTGTTGCCACGATTACACCATCCGCATGATATCTATGTAGAAACTGCCCATTCACATAAATATTGAAATTAATGATCTGTAAAGATCCCTTTCGGGTAATGACAATATCATTCAGCGCTCTTACTTCTTCCTGACGGGATGTGCCTATCGGTCCTGTACCGCAAAGCATCATCCGCTCCTCAATCTCATATTCATTTTGAATCAGCCGGTTCAATGCCGCCTCTGTTTCCGATACATTAACCTCTGCCAAAAANCCAAGAGTACCCAGGTTGATCCCAAGAAAAGGGATATCCATATTCACCAGATCTGCCGCCGCCTGCAGCAGCGTTCCATCTCCGCCCAGTACAATGACACATTCCGTTTTTGCATCTACTCTGGACTGATCCGTATATCCCTCCTGCTTTTTATTGTCACCCCCGGTATCAATCACACAGGTTTTTCCCTGCTTTATCAGATAATCTCTGATAAAATGAGTGACCTTTAAATCAGCATCCTTGGCCGGATTGGTTATCACATAAAAATGATCCATCACACACTCCGTTCTTTATCTGTCAAGGCTCTCATGAGCCTTCTTTATTGTCTGCATGATCAGACTGCTAACTGCCTCCCTGCCNGAATACCCTGCTCCGTCCCCGATAATCCTGCAAAGCTCTTCCTGCGCTAAAGCTTCCGTTATGTCCCGTGTTTGCTCTGCTCTGCCTTCATCCTTTCTGATATGCAGCAAGTATTCAATGTTACCTTCCGGTCCCTTTATCGGTGAATAATCCAAATGCAGGATATCAAACCCAAGATAATCTGCGAAATCAATAACTTTCCTGACCACCTCATCATGAACAGACTTTTCTCTGACTACACCTTTTTTTCCTACTTTTTCCCTGCCTGCCTCAAACTGTGGTTTGATCAGACACACCATTTCTCCATCCGATCCTAGTAATGCCCTTGCCGGAAGTAAAATCTTGGTTAGTGAAATAAAGGAAACATCAACGGATGCAAAATCCGGCTGATCTGCTATATCTCCGGGTGTCATATATCTGAAATTTGTCTTTTCCATACACACAACACGCTCATCNTTTCGCAGCTTCCAATCNAATTGACCATGTCCCACATCCACCGCATANACNCTGCGTGCCCCGTTTTGAAGCATACAGTCCGTAAAGCCTCCGGTNGATGCNCCGATNTCCATACAGATTTTCNCATCCAGNACCANTGAAAANTCCCGGATTGCCTTTTCCANCTTNANACCGCCTCTGCTGACATATTTTAATGACTTTCCCTTTACAGTAATTTTAACCTTATCAGGATCAAAAACGCTTCCCGCTTTATCCTCCCTCTGTTCATTCACAAACACATTTCCCGACATGATAATCGTCTTTGCCTTCTCTCTTGAAGGTGCAAAGCCCTCCCGGACAAGCAGTATATCCAATCGCTCTTTCATCGCAGGCCTTCCATTTCCTTTTTGATCCGTGTGATAATGGTCTGTGCATCGATACCAATTTCTTTTTCAAGCATTTCCACATTTCCATGTTCTACGTATTCATCCGGTATGGCAATCCTAAGAAGCCTTGTCTGCATTCCAAACCGGTCCAGAACCTCCCTGACCTTCTCACCGTAACCGCCGCTGACAACATTCTCTTCCATAGTTACCAAAAGATTATGTCCCTGCGCTGCATAACANATTGCCTGCTCNTCAATNGGTTTTACAAACCTTGCATTGATGATACTNCANCNNAAGCCNTCTTCNTTTAANNTTTCTCTGACTATCTCTGCTTTCTTGACCATGCTTCCCACTGCAAGAAGACAGATCTCGTCTTCCCCATAAATAATTTCNGCCATTCCCATCTCAATAGGCGNCCTGTATTCCCGAAGCCCGGAATAAGCTTCTCCTCTGGGATAACGGATNGCNATNGGCACTTCATTTGNAAGCGCAAATTTCATCATATCNGAGAGNTCCCATTTATTCTTGGGTGCCATAATATGCATACCCGGTATGGATGACAGATACGATAAATCAAAAATTCCCTGATGTGTCTCTCCATCGCTTCCCACCAGCCCTGCCCGGTCAATTGCAAATATAACCGGCAGATTTTGAATACATACATCGTGAAGTATCTGGTCATATGCTCTTTGCAAAAAGGACGAATAAATAGCAACTACCGGTCTTAAACCTCCCGCTGCAAGTCCGGCCGCAAAAGTCACCGCGTGTTCCTCCGCAATGCCCACATCAAAAAACCGTTCCGGGTATATATTTCTAAAACGCTTCAAACCGGTTCCGTCGGGCATTGCTGCCGTGATTGCAATCACTCTTTCATCCCTTGCTCCCAGCTTCGTCATAACTGTAGAAAAAATATCCGTGTAATTCGCCGTTGTTCTCGGCTTGGTTGGAAGTCCCGTCTCTATGTCAAAGGGCTCCGCTCCATGGAATCTTGCCGGATGCCGCTCTGCCGGTCCGTAACCTCTTCCCTTTTCCGTAATAACATGAACCATGACTGCCTTTCGGATTCTTTTGGCCTCCTGAAGAACACGAAGTATCTCTGTGATATTATGTCCATCCACGGGTCCNAGATAAGTCACACCGATATCCTCAAAGAGCATTCCCGGAACCACCAGATGCTTGAAACTGCTCTTGGCTTTCCGAATGCTCTCTACCACCTTTTCGCCTTTGGGAATATCTTTCAGTGTATTATAAACCCCTTCCTTGATATCCAGATAAGCATTTGCTGTCCGCACATTATTAAGATATTTCGATACGCCGCCCACATTTTCGGAGATAGACATATTGTTGTCATTCAGCACAATAATATAATTTGTCTCCAGCTTAGCCGCATTGTTTAACGCTTCATATGCCATTCCGCCTGTAAGGGAGCCGTCTCCGATCACTGAGACAACGGTATTCGTCTCCCCCTTAATATCTCTTGCTTTGACAAGTCCGAGTCCTGCCGATATGGAAGTAGAACTGTGTCCGGTGTCAAAACAGTCACAATCACTTTCCTTTCTTTTGGGGAAACCACTCATACCACCGAATTTGCGGAGATTTTCAAAGCCTTCTCTTCTGCCTGTNAAAAGCTTATGTGTGTAGGACTGATGCCCCACATCCCAGATCAGNTTGTCCTTGGGAAGATCNAGAAANAAATGAAGCGCCATGGTNAGCTCCACNGCTCCTAAATTCGANCCCAGATGTCCCCCTGTTTTTGAGATCTTCTCGATCAGNAATTCTCTTATCTCCTGTGCAAGCTCCTGATATTCTGCGGGNNNTANNTNTTTNATNTCTCCNACTTTTTTTATCTTATCAAGCAACATTTTAAAACCTTCTTTTCTTCCGTTTTATTGTTAACAGTCCGGTTATTTTTCTCTGGNTACCAAGAGATTTTACTAANTCNTTTAAAAANTCATTNNNNCTTTTAAAGGAATCNAAAATCTCCAATGCTTCTGTNGATAATCTCTGNACCTCTTCCCGNGANTTTTCNANTCCNTNANNAGTCACATAAGTNAGCTTTTGATTTCTCTCATCNCTTCCCACCGGCTTTCCNAAAACTTCTGTTGTACNGGTGATGTCCAAAATATCATCCTGTATCTGAAAAGCGATNCCTATATTGTAGGCTNCATGCTCNATCTTNTCNACATCGGAAGCGTCTGCTCCTGCAAGAATGGCNCCGATCATCAACGCTGCCTGAATCAAAGCCGCAGTTTTATTCTCATGGATAAAAAGAAGCATATCTTCCGTTACTTNTTCTCCNGATTCNGCCATAATGTCGGCAGCCTGTCCTCCAATCATACCATAAATACCGGATTTTCTGCCAAGTACACGTATTGCNCAGGCNGCCCGGATAAACTCCTTATCTGTTCTTGCCAGATCAAAAGCGCCAGCCGCTGTTTCAAAAGCAAGATTTAACAGACCGTCCCCCNCNAGNACNGCCATACCNTCGCCATAGACCTTCCACGTAGTTTCACGNCCNCNNCGNTATTCGTCATTATCCATAGCCGGAAGATCATCATGAACCAGNGAATAATTATGNATCATTTCAAGTGCTGCCATAAAGGGCTCGATTATCNCTCCCTGCCCNCCAAANAGAAGAAAGCTCTCCTCCATTAATATAGGGCGTAACCNCTTTCCTCCGGCAAGCACACTGTAATTCATCGCNTCAAGTACCTGNTTCTGGTAGCNNNTTTCNCCCGGCATGTACTTTTTCAGCACTGCTTCCGCTCTGTTTGTTTTGATCTCCAGCATTTCNTTAAAATTCATGGGTTTCTCCATCCTCATTCAGAACCAGAACCTGTTTTTCNACTTTGTCAATTGCCTGATTGCATTTCTTTAAAAGTTCCATTCCTTCTTTGTAAATCTGAAANGATTTCTCCAGAGAAATATCCTCCTGTTCCAAAGCNGATACNGTCTCTTCCAGCTTTAAAAACGNNTCTTCCAGATTCAGCTTNTCTTCTTCCTGCATCATACATCCCCCGTTTCTCTNTCCACTGACTGTTTTCTGATAACGGACGCTTCCATCATGCCATTTTTAACATAGACCCGTATCATCTCTCCGACCGCTATTTTNTCAATGTCNGTAAGNGTCCTTCCTTGCGCATCAGCAACATANGAATACCCCTGATTTAACTTATCNAAGGGNGACAGTCCNTTCAGNCGTTCTATATAAACTGCCAGNCTGTGTCTGCTGTGTGTAACTTTNTTTTTCATNNNCGCTGTCAGCTTGTCNTCAAAGCTCATGAGCATGCTCCGTCTTTCCCNGATCCTGCCCATAGGACTGTTCATTTTCANCTTTGCNTCCAGNACTNTCAGCGAGTCTTTCTCTATCCGNAGACGNCCCTGCATCTGNCTNAGAAGCGATGCCTTNGCAGNNTCCAGCCTTGCNAATGCCTGNAGNACATCATANACNGCAAGTTCCGCTGCTGCTGACGGAGTAGGCGCACGAAGATCTGATACAAAATCGATGATCGTGGTATCCGTCTCATGTCCTACTGCNGAGATAATNGGTACNCTNCAGTCAAAAACAGCCTGTGCCACNGCTTCCTCATTAAACGCCCAAAGATCCTCTATGGAACCGCCGCCCCNCCCTACNATCATCACATCTACCTGTTTTTCTTCCAGCATTTTGATTCCGCGGACAATACTGGGNACTGCACCNTCTCCCTGTACAACTGCCGGATATAGTAAAATCTGAACATACGGATTTCTTCTGGAAGTNATNTTGATAATNTCNCGAACTGCTGCTCCNGTAGGCGCTGTCACAACCCCAAGNGTNCTGATATAGCCCGGAATGGGCTTTTTGTACCCNGCATCGAACATTCCCTGCTCTTCCAGCTTTCTTTTCAGCCGTTCNAACTGTTCATAAAGNGCACCTTCTCCATCCGGNTTAATNGATTTGGCNTATANCTGATATTTTCCGTCACGCTCATATACATTTACCGTNCCCCGGACAATCACCTGCATTCCTTCCGCCATTNGAAAAGAAAGTCCGGCACGATTTCCTGCAAACATGACNCAGGCCATGGTTCCCTTGCCATCCTTTAACGTAAAATAAATATGTCCGGAGGAATGATACTTACAGTTACTGACCTCTCCTTTTACAGAAAGCTCCTGNAGCAAAAAATCCTGCTCGAACATATTTTTAATATATGCATTAACCTGCCCGACTGTATAAACATTCTGCATATCTTACCTGCCTATGCAAACTTGGCCAGAANNCCGTTAATAAACGCCGGCGAAGAATCCTGTCCAAACTTTTTTGCCAATTCTACCGCTTCATTGATNGCNACNCCGGTAGGNACTTCATCATCATGCTGTATCTCATAGACCGCAAGNCNCAGAATCGTCAGATCCACTTTNCCCATCCGNTCNGTAGACCAACCTTTCGCCTTTTGATTTAANTCCNNNTCNATNTCNTCCAATCGCTCCACGATNTTTCCGAATTTTTCNCCAATNTCAGCGTTCTCCTCTTCANCGGCATGGTTTTCNTCATCNGCAAAGAAAAAAGCCTCCTGCTGNTCCAATTCATCTTTNGAATTAAATTCCACCCGAAAAAGAAGTTTGAAAATCTGCTCCCGTAGTTGTCTTCTGCTCATGAATGNCACCTGTATTATTTATCCTTGANCATATTNACACCGGCAATTCGTACATCCACATCCGANACCTCAAGTCCGGTCATGGTTTCTATTGTTGATTTAACTTTTNCCTGTACTTTTTGTGAAACAACGGGAATATTGTATCCATATTCAATGATCAGTGCCANTTCNGTCNTTACTCTTTTGCCTAATACCTCAACCTTTACNCCCTTTGCCAGATTCTTAACACCCATCTTGGAAAGNAGCTCATTGCTGATATTCCCTGCCATAGCAGANACGCCTTCCACTTCTGTTGCCGCAAGACCTGCAATCATTGCCACAACATCATCTGCAATTTTTACAGTTCCCAGATTCTCATCNTCNTGTAATGTATAGGTGTTCTGTTCATACGTTTTTTCCATGATAATATCCCTTTCTTTTCTTCCCGCAGCGTTCTACGGGGAATTGACTGCAAGCCTCATTCATGATAATCATATCAAAATTTATCGGTTTTGCCTAGTCCTATTCTACAGCCAAAAGCTAAGACTGAGCTGCTCTTCGTTCTCCGCATAAGAGACCGTTCCCCCTTTTGCGTGCANATAGCGGAATATCTTTTGATCAGCAATCAAATGTTCCATCATTTCATAATAAGTCTGTTCATCCGCACACTTTAAAGTTACATAACCACTTTCGTTCTCGTAAGCTGTNTGGAAAACNTGCTCTAAAAGNTCCTCATCCACCTGNGTAAAATACAATNCTTCTTTTACATAATAATTATCCTCCATAGCGCTGCAAACCGGTATNTCCACTATGGCATCAATGGTATGNGTTTTTTCAAGCTGCTGTGTTGTAACACACAGGTAATCATAGTTAATCGGCGGTATGCTTCCTGTCATCTCACTGCTTCCCCCNATCATCTGGTAAGAAGCATCCCCCCAGGTCGTATCCACAAAATAGTAATTGTCATCCAANCNTACCAGGTTCCATGCATGTCCCTCTCCGCCGGAAACTCTTCCCATGATCAGGGTTGATTCAATNCCCGCNNTNCNTAAAAGNTATTCCGTTGCTTTCGCATAGCCCTGGCAGACACTCCTTCGATGAATAAATACAGAGCAGATATTCTGATTATCCGGTGCCTGCGCATCATATTCTGTTTGACGGATAATATATTCATATATATACTTCACTCTTCCGTAATCATCCAGNNCCGGATNCATTCCCTGCATACATTCNGCAACATAAAGATTGATCTGTTCCTGCCNGTCAGCTGCCTCAGCGCTGGTCATATTGTAAGACCCCGAAAAAGTNATTTTCTTNACGACATCTCCCAAGGTGTATCTGGTAAAAGTGTACCCTTCCACATAAAATATTTCAGGATGGTCATTAAGCACACATTGAAATGCCCGCTCAATCTGATCTGTNTTTANACTTCTCAGCGCNATNCCCTCGCCGAACTGNTTCAAAATGCTTANNATTTCCACGTAAACCGTCTGNTCTTCTTCACTNAGTCTTTCGTAGTGAAAAAGTCCTTTCTGCTGATCCTTCAAAAACAGGATCTCTTCCTCCGGAACTCCCGGAATACTNTCNACATCCTCATTTACGACTTCCTGNNGCGATTCTNCNTCCTTCTTTGGTGAAGAATCCAAAGAAGNATTCTCNTCTGCNGGTTTCTCCGTGGGNCTTTGCAAATCATCTTCCTGCTTATTTANTTGTTCTTTACTCTCCTGNCTGTCTGCTTCCTGTTGAGGGGAAGCTGATGCGCATCCTGCAAGCATCAGCATTAATACACCTACAAGCAGTATTCTCCGTTTCATCTTCATTTAACCACGTCCAAATTCGGAAAGGATCAATCCCTCATTTCGATCCAGTGTCATGCCNACACTCCACGCATTCACAAATAACANCAGAGGGTTTCCTTTCAGGTCTTTTATTTTTTTCATGTCGGAAGTACCGACCAGTTTACTCAGATCAATGTCTTTATTTTCAATCCAGCGAATGTGTTCATANGGCAGAGTATCTAATTTAATCTCCACATTGTATTCATTTTCCAGACGATACTTGAGCACATCAAACTGCAATACACCCACCACACCCACAATGATCTCTTCCATACCGGTGTTAAANTCCTGGAAAATCTGAATNGCACCCTCCTGGGCAATCTGTGTNATCCCCTTGACAAACTGCTTNCGCTTCATNGTATCCATCTGCCTGACTCTTGCAAAATGTTCCGGTGCAAAGGTAGGAATCCCCTCATACTGAAATTGTTCCCTGGGCATACACAATGTATCTCCAATAGAAAAGATTCCCGGATCGAAAACCCCTATGATATCCCCTGCATATGCTTCATCAAGTATCTTCCTTTCACTTGCCATAATCTGCTGGGGTTGGGACAGACGCATAACTTTCCCTCCCTGAACATGCTTAACCTCCATACTGGCTTCGTACTTTCCGGAACAGATGCGCATAAACGCAATTCGATCTCTGTGTGCCTTATTCATATTCGCCTGTATCTTAAATACAAAGGCCGAAAAATCATTTTCAGTCGGTGAAATCAGACCAATGTCCGCCTTTCTTGACANCGGTGTCGTGGTCATCTTGAGAAAATGCTGAAGAAAAAATTCCACCCCAAAATTTGTCAAAGCAGAACCAAAGAAAACCGGTGTCAGNTCCCCTGCACGGATCTTATCAAGGTCATACTCTGCACTTGCACCATCCAAAAGCTCAATTTCATCGCAAAGCAATCCCTTTGCCTCTTCACCAATCACGGAAAGCAGCTTGTCCTCATCTGAAAGAGGAATNATACTNGTCTCCCCTTCTTTGGTTCCTTTCTCAGTATCGGAATAGGTGATAACGCGCTGATTGTCCCTATCATAAACTCCTTTAAAACGCTTTCCGGATCCAATCGGCCAATTTACCGGACAAGTGGCTATCCCTAATTCTTTTTCAATCTCATCCAGTAATTCAAAAGTATCGTTTGCGTCTCTGTCCATCTTATTAATAAAAGTAAAGATCGGAATCTTGCGCATTACACATACCTTAAAAAGCTTACGTGTCTGTGCCTCTACCCCCTTGGATGCATCAATAACCATCACAGCAGAATCTGCTGCCATCAATGTTCTATAGGTATCTTCCGAAAAGTCCTGATGCCCCGGAGTATCCAAAATATTAATGCAGAACCCGCCATATTCAAATTGAAGCACCGACGATGTAACGGAAATACCTCTCTCCTTTTCAATCTCCATCCAGTCAGACACTGCATGCCTTGCCGTTGCTTTTCCCTTCACGCTTCCTGCCAGATTGATCGCCCCTCCATACAAAAGAAACTTCTCNGTTAAAGTTGTCTTTCCGGCATCCGGATGCGAGATAATGGCAAATGTCCTTCTCCTGTTTATTTCCTGTTCATAACTGCTCACTGATTTATCCTCCAAGTCCATTAAATATCCTGTCTGCCGATTTTCCGGCTCGTATTTTGTGCTCATAGAAGCATAACATAAACCGCTAAAATAATAAAGTCAAAACCTTAAANTCATTTCTTGCNGNCTNNTTNTCCTNANNNNATACCGGATAANCAGGAAACAGGCATATANCCANACCNANNCCNTNCCNGCCTGACNGCCCGNTTAAAATCNGCAGATNTCATACACCTGATTCCCNTTCCGGTANACATTGAATATACATTTCANAAGGTNTCCATCCTTATTTCAATATACCCTTTTGGCNGCAAAATATTTTATTCCNGTAATAGAATACCACATTTNGGTAAATATAGCACCTGTTTATTCCTGNGANGGCANTGTGCTGATCACAATTGCTTCCGGTGCCACGCCTGTTTTTCGAATGATAATATCTTCAATCTGGGCACGCTGCGCTTCTGACAAATCAACCGTTCCCACGACCACATCCACGGTGTCATCCGTAATGCTCACTACCACATCATCAAACCCTTTGCTCTCAAGAAGAATCTCCGCTGCTGTTTCCTTTTCTGCTATATCGGTAATAGAAATCATACTATCTACAGCTTCCTGCTTTTGTTCTTCTCCNATGTTAACATTATTGATAATTTCCAGCAGGGTTTCTTTGTTTCGAGCTCTGGTCTGNTCCTTTAAAAGGCGCGCTCCGGAAAGGGTATCGAGCCCNGAGGTTGATGTNAAAACAGCTTCTCCNGGAACTTCCCCGTCAGAAATCTGATTCTCCANATTTTGNGCCATCTGCTCTGCCATTGCTTCATCCATTGTTTCATCCAGATAGTTTTCCTGTTGAAGGACAACATCGGAATCCAGACTTTCGATTTCTCCGTACTGAGCCTGTTCCATNTCNTCATCNGATATNTCGAACAGTGCCGCCACTTCCGGATCCTCCNCTGTATTNGCCTGCCCCATAGAGGCAACTCCGTCTGCTCCNGTGGTCATNATCTCCTCTTCCGTAATTCTGGTGCCGGCAAAATTCAGGTATCCTGCAACCGCGATCATAATCGCCAGCGCCGTAATCATAATCTGATTCTTTTTCACCATATTNTTCAATCCCGTATCTCCTTTTACCTTGATATCATTTTAACTATAATAATTTTATGAGGCTCGATTCCAAATAATGCCTGAATTGCCTTAGTAATCTTCTGCGCAGTTTCNGCATTNCCTCCGCCCTCGGCTGACACCGCGACTCCGGAAACTTTGGGATACTTAATCTGTCTGATAAAGGGAGTTTCCGAATTNCCCTGCCCGGAAAANACNGTACTTTCNTCTCTGGAAATATCAGTGGTGTTTCTGCTGCCTCCGGCNGAGTCCACCTCNGTAGTTCCTTCCTGTCTNGTANNCTGATCCTTTTCAACCAGNGTCTCCCCCNTATCCTCCAATGTGATCATAACCTTCACTGCNCCCACTCCNTCCANNGTNGTAAGCAGNCGCTCCAGNTCTTCCTCCAGATATGNNGCATANTCCTGTTNCNNNCCCGATNTTTCATTNTCTNCANTCACCGNATCCGTACCTTTATCCTTTAATAAATCCAGTGTAACACGATCACTGTCCCATTGACCGGACTGTGACAAACTTTCATNCTTTTCCTGCTTTACCGGCCAGGCAATTANCANGAGAAGNATTCCCAAAAGAACCATGATCAGAAAATTATCTTTNGTCAGCTTTCCCTTNTTTTTNCCTTCCGCAAGCTTTTCCTTCAGCACNCNCTCACCTCCTGTCNATCCCGNCTGCCNTTCTGAATAACAATGCTCTCCGGATCCACTCCGATACAATTTNCNTACTGTNNCTTTAATTCCTGCATCTCNCNGTACTTNTGATTATCATCTGATGCCTTTTCNTCCNGAATTTTTTCATCTCCCAAAACCACAGGAGCAATNCGTATCTCANCNTCAGCCTCNACCNTTTCCTCCTTCNGTGATTCNACTGTNATCACTACCANCCCCTCTTCCTCGTCAAGAATCACTTCTCTTACCGCATAATCATTCTTACATTGCACAAGCTTTCTCTTTAATTCCTCTTCAATTCCCTTATAAATTCCCATACTCCCATCCTCTACAACCAACATCTGTCCATTCTCTTCCGCCTCTTCCAACAGCTCCGCCATCCTTTGTTGTATTTCTTTTCCGGCATCCTCACCGGCAAATAGATCAAGCAATGGTTCTGTGACCCGGAGTATCATTAAAATGCCTACAAGAACCCGGACATATTTCATATAGGTTCCTCCAGGCACAAAAAACAATATAGCCTGCGCAATAAGCATAAAGATACATATTTCTTTCATTGCAAAAATCAATGTGATTTCTCCTTTCCCGGCTTGCTCTTTTATCAATAGGATATTGTGTATGCCGCGACGGCAATTACAATAACAAAAAGCAGCATTGACGTAAATACGCAGCGGAATAGCAGAAAGCAGCCCTCTCCAACCCGGTCTGCACAGCCGGAAAACCTTTTATCACTGACGATTCCCGCAATGGCGGCTCCCAGCTTAACCGCCCCTGTAACCAAAAGAATTCTAACAAGCGGAATCAGNCAGCTTNNAAGCAANAGNAGCAAAAGCANNACNCCNATACTNTTNTTNAAAAGAACTGCCGANCCAAGAACCAGTTCTGCTANTCCCTCCGCCACCTTTCCAANTCCCGGAATTGCTGCCACAGTTTTTCTAAGTGCCGATATCTTNAANCGGTCTGCCACCGGTACGACTACGGATTGNACAAGGCTTAANCCTGTAACTGCACCCATNGANATTTTNAGNGCTGCACTGATTCCCTTTTTCATCAAATCCAGTAAAAGNGANANTTTTTCTTCCGNCCATATTCCATTTANGAGCGCAAGCAATATGTAGCTGTATACGAAGGGCAGTAATACNGCATTCACAAATCCTTCNACAAAATAAACNACCANAAGCATCAACTGATAATAACAAACTGCCGCAGCCGTTCCCCCCGCNGCTCCCACAGCAGTAANNTAAGCAGGAATAAACAGCTTAACAAACAANANAATATTTTCAACAGCATTTGCCGCGATCTTTGCCACGATNAGAAATGCCCCGGTAAGAACCGCCATAAGAAACAGNTAAAGAAAATAAAATCCCGCAGANGCNATCTGCTGTCCGGAAAACAAATCGGAAAAACCGGAAAACANTGCCGANATCACACCNAAAACCAATATGTATAAAAAAATCCGGCGGANATTNAAGAATCTCTNCCGTCAGGCTCCCTTTCATCTGTAAAAANAGTTCTTTNCCTGCNTCCATTATTNTTCCATCCAATATTAACCGCAAAAGNTCCTCTGCATTTATCTTNGTGTCAGGAAACAAACTTCTTATNCCNTCATCAATACCGCTCATATCCATGGNTGCAAGATAGTCTTCCACATACTGNTGNTCTNCCGTTNCCTCCTCNNTTTCCTTTTGCATAAGCAGGCNTCNTAATTCCCAAAAGTAATCCNAAAGTCATTACCAACATAAATACTGTTCGTNCTGTTTTCACATTATTCATCCTACCTGACCAGCNAAAGCNTTAATATTTTCCACAACNGCTATTAAAACAGGNATTCCCATCATAAGNACCGACAGTTTCCCAAATATNTCGATTTGCCCAGCCACAGCCCCATACCCTGCATCTTTGCAGATNGATGCGCAGAANTCGCACACATANGTAATNCCTACCGCTTTAAACAAAAAGCCCAGATAANTNCCGCTGCCGCTTAAATAAGTNTCTATTTCCCGCACCCNCGAAAGCAAGTTNCTCNAGTCCCTGCAGCGAGAAGAAAAAAATGATCAGNCAGATCACTGTTCCNAGATAAAATCCGTATTCGGGTNTNCCTGACTTAAACTGTAGNGCAAGCATAACTCCAGTCACNCCCAAAATNCCAATCTTAATAATCTCCATTTTCCCCAGNCCTCACTTTNNNNTTANAAAGTTACATACTGAACAANTCCTGTATCATCATAAANANATCGTATATNTACGGCAAAATCCACGTAAGAACCAANATCANTCCTGCAAGACTGATCAAAAAAGCATGTTCTTCCCTTCCGCTGTGNTTCAGGATCTGGCCTAAAATCGTAACTAAAATACCTACTGCCGCAATCTTGAATATCAGGCTTACCTCCATGTTTCCTCCATCTTCCCGGCTANAACAGCAGAATGGATAAGAGCACTCCACCGGCAAGCCCAAGACTCATCACCATTTTATTTTTACTCNTNTGTTCTCCGGACAGTTCNTCAATGCATCNTATCACTTCCCTCTGNAATTCATCNAAAGCTCCTNCCTGAGCCNCTTCTTCCATATATCCCAGACANGACGGGAAATCTAAAAGCANCTTNTTTTCCGCATCNTGCANNGCNGATCCNGACAACATTTTTCCTATATGTCTTTTCCAAATATCCGGGAAATTCCCGTTTCCCNANCTGTTTTCNTCATAAATTTCATGAAATACATCNGAAAAAGGATCTCTTTCCTTTTCTGAAAGCCGAAGCATNGCTTCCGGTATNGTCATCTTCTGATAGGTAATATAATATTTCAAATTTTCATAGATTTCTCTNATCTGTTTCAGCAGAAAAAGNCTGCTGTTATAATCCCTGCATACCACCGCNGCAACTCCCANACAGCCNGCAANGATCANNANACAGCCCGTCAACTGCAGCATAATAATTCCTTTCTTCTNTTCTCCGANTTAATNCCNTTTTGATCCAGGATCTCCTTAACCCGGCAGTTNCCCCTTTTTCTCTCTAAAAACACATACCTCTCAAAAATATCTTCAGGTCTGTATAATACCTGTCCACCATTTTGNTCCAGAATCCCCGCATTCATATGCCTTTCCACATCCTCCATNGAATTTCCATGCATGGTAGCAAGCACACTGCTTCCGCACTGNAGTACCTGATAAACGGCTTTCATATCCTCATACCCTCCGATCTCATCCACTGCNACAACAGCCGGAGACATGGAACGCATAAGNAGCATCATTCCCTGTATTTTGGGNCANCCATCCANTACATCCGTACGCATNCCCACGTCGTTTTGCGGTATTCCCATAAAGCTTCCTGCAATTTCGGANCGCTCATCCACCACNCCTACCTGCCTTCCTGTCCCATATGAGTTTCCTGTAGAGACCTGCCGCACAATATCACGNAGNAGGGTTGTCTTTCCACCTCNGGGAGGNGAAACCAAAAGNGTATTGCAAAATCTTTTTCCCTCATAAAGAAATTCCATAATTCCATCTGCNGCACCAACGATTTGATGAGAAATCCGAATNTTTAAAAAACGAATNTGCGCCATATTCCGAATACTTCCGTCCTCATTGAGCACCACTTGTCCTGCCAGACCGATGCGATGNCCGCCGGCNATGGTCAAAAATCCCTGACGGATTTCATTTTCAAACGCATACATGGAATAGCGGCATACATTTTTAATAATCTCTTCCATCTCCCGTTCCGTAATNAACCACGCATCNTGANTACTTNTCCCAAAGCCTCCCCGATAGGATAAGAATAACTCTTCACTGGAGGTCAGNAAACGNACCGGACGCCCGANTCCCAATCGGATTTCTTCCAGTTTGTCCGCTCTTTCCAGCGGTTTTTCNAATCTTTCTCTCATATANTCCGGAAAGATCCTTAATATTTCTTCCTTTTTTTCCATNGCTTTCACCTCTTATCCNAATATATGTAGCTTGGCACAAAAAAAGAACGCCTCCTATTGGAAGCGTTCCACATATTATTTGTATTCTTAATTACTTCTGAGCTACATCTTTCATGGAGAAGCTCATCCTGCCCATCTTGTCCTTTCCAAGGCATACAACCGTTACCTTGTCACCAAGCGTGAGCACATCTTCCACATGATTGATTCTCTCCTTGGCGATCTTGGAAATGTGAACCATTCCCTCCTTGCCGGGAGCAAATTCAATAAATGCGCCAAATTCTTTGATGCTGACCACAATACCCTGGAAAATCTGACCTTCCTGATAATCCGTCACAATGGTCTTTATATATTCTACTGCCTTAGACATCATCTCAGGCTCTGTTCCGCATACAGATACTTTACCGTCATCGGTAATATCAATCTTAACTCCGGTACGTGCAATGATCTCATTGATGGTCTTTCCACGTTGTCCTACTACGTCACCAATCTTTTCCGGATCAATCTGAATGGAAATGATCTTAGGCGCATAAGGACCAACCTCCGGTCTGGGCGCTGAAATTGCAGGCTTCATACAGGTATCCATAATAAACAGTCTTGCTTCGCGGCATCTTGCAATGGCACCTTCCACAATAGGTCTTGTCAGACCATGGATCTTAATATCCATCTGGATTGCGGTAATACCTTCCGTAGTTCCGGTAACCTTAAAGTCCATATCTCCAAAGAAGTCTTCAAGTCCCTGAATATCTGTAAGAAGTACAAAATCATCATCTGTCTCACCGGTAACCAAACCACAGGAAATACCTGCAACCATCTTTTTGATCGGAACACCTGCAGCCATAAGTGACATACAGGATGCACAGGTGGATGCCATGGAAGTGGAACCATTGGATTCAAAGGTCTCGGACACNGTACGGATTGCNTAAGGGAATTCCTCCTCAGAAGGAAGTACCGGAATCAATGCTCTCTCNGCCAATGCTCCATGACCAATTTCTCTTCTTCCNGGTCCTCTGGAAGGTTTTGTTTCACCTACCGAGTAAGACGGNAAATTNTANTGATGCATATATCTCTTNCTCACNTCGTTTTCATCCAGACCATCAATTCTCTGCTGCTCNGACAAAGGNGCCAGAGTACACACNTTGCAGATCTGCGTCTGTCCTCTNGTAAACATAGCTGAACCATGCACTCTCGGAATAATNTCTACTTCCGCTGCCAGCGGACGGATCTGTGTGATCTCACGACCNTCAGGACGTTTCTGATCCTTTAAGATCATCTTGCGGACTGTTTTCTTTTCGTACTGGTAAATTGCTTCACCCAGNACCTCCAGCCATTCTTCCTTTTCCGCAAATGCCTCTTCCAGCTTTTCGGTNATATTCTTTATGTTCTCTTCACGAACCTGCTTTTCATCCGTGAATACTGCTTCTTCCATCTCAGCAGGAGGTACGATCTCCTTAATTGCNTCAAAAAGTTCCTCCGGAACTGCACAACTGGTATANTCGTGCTTCGNNTTTCCAACTTCCNCTACAATCTGATTAATAAAAGCAATGATGGTTTGATTGATCTCATGTGCCTTATAGATTGCATCGATCATAACAGCTTCCGGGATTTCATTTGCTCCGGCCTCGATCATGATCACCTTCTGTGCGGTAGATGCTACTGTAAGGTTTAAATCACCGTTTTTCCACTGTTCCTGAGAAGGATTGACAACAAGTTCACCGTCGATCATTCCCATCTGCGTCATAGCACAAGGACCGTCAAAAGGAATATCTGAAATACTTGTTGCAATCGCTGCGCCCAGCATAGCTACCAGCTCCGGACGGCACGCCGGATCCACACTCATAACCATATTGTTTAAGGTAACATCATTTCTGTAATCCTTAGGGAATAAAGGACGCATGGGTCTGTCGATGACACGGCTCGTCAAAATTGCATTTTCGGAAGCCTTTCCTTCTCTCTTATTAAATCCTCCGGGAATTTTGCCTACTGCATACAGCTTTTCTTCATATTCTACACTTAATGGGAAAAAGTCAATCCCCTCTCTGGGCTTGTCCGATGCTGTCGCTGTTGACAGAACTGTGGTATCACCATAATGCATAAATGCACATCCATTTGCCTGCTTGCCTACACGGTTTATATCAACACTTAATGTACGGCCTGCAAGCTCCATTGAAAACGTTTTAAACATAATTTTTCTCCTTTTCCTACTACGGTATAAAAGGCGGAGCCCGAATTTTTCGACTTGCCCCGCCTTAAAACGCTGTTTATCGTCTGAGTCCCAGTTTCTCAATCAAAGCACGGTATCTCTCAATATCCTTATCTTTCAGATAATTGAGAAGACCACGTCTCTGTCCTACCATCTTGAACATACCTCTTCTGGAATGATTATCCTTCGGATGCTGTTTTAAATGCTCTGTGAGTTCCTGAATTCTTGCTGATAATACCGCAACCTGTACCTCCGGTGAACCTGTGTCACCCTCACATCTAGCATATTCCTTCATAATTGCGGTTTTCTTTTCCTTAGAAATCATATTGTTTCCTCCTTAATTTTCAATCGCCGAATGCCAGGAAGCGGTCGGAGATTCCAGTCTTCTGGGCATAGGCTGACTTTCATACCTGAAAAATGATAACACAAATCTTTCCCAATGTAAAGAAAATTTTCTTGTTGATATTATTCATTCGTTGCTTAATCGTATAAAATCCGAACCATTTTATGTGGTGTCCGATAATTGTATGCTGAAATTTTAATTCCGGTCTTTGGACTGCTTGCATGAATAACCTGTCCGCCGCCGATATAAATTGCAACGTGGTTGATAGTTCCGCCCTTCGCGTAAAACACAAGATCCCCAGGCTTTAGCTCCGAAGCACTGATCGATGTTCCCTGATTTGCCTGCGCTCTGGAAGAATGCGGCAGGGAAACACCATACTTAGAAAATACGCTTAAAACAAATCCGGAACAATCCGCTCCGCTTGTCAGGCTTGTACCACCCCATACATAGGGATTTCCCAAAAACTGTTTTGCATACTGGCAAAGATCAACCCGCACATCAGATACTCCCTGTCCATATAACAGCTCTGTCATGGTAATTGCCGTTGCAAGATCCGATTTCACTTCCACAAACTCACCGGAGACATAAACCTCCTCATCATCCAGATAGACCTTTATCCAGCCATCATCCCGGATTTCCACAATATCAAGTGCCTCTCCGGCTGCAACCTGAGTGATGATCTCTGCATCTGTGCTGGGCTCTTCTCTGATATTAAGCGCATCCGCTGTTGCAACTGCCAGTGCGGAAGCGAGTTCTTCTCCCTTTTTCTTAGCTTCATAACCTGTGGCAAGATATTCTTCCTTCACATAGCCTTCTACTTTACCGGACTTAATATATGCCCAGCCATTCTCGCTGCTGATAATTTCACAGGCGGCATTTTTCGGCAGCTTACCTACCAGCTTACCTGATTCATCCGGTTCCTTTCGAATATTCAGATTATTCTCCTGCACATTACAGATTCCCAGTTCCGTATATCCCCACAACGCCCCTTTTGCCCTCTGGGCAATTTCTGTATACTCGTCTCTTGTGAGCACGGAGGTAAAAAGATCCCCCACGCCTGCAGTCAGCAGTTCTGTCTCTTCCTCCATGGAATCCTGTGCATCTGCTACACCCATCTCAGTTGCCCTGACCGGAAGCGGCATGGAAAAAAACATAGTTGCTGCAATTGCATAAATTCCGTATCTGACGTACTTTTTCACAACATTCCTCCATAATTATTACAAAAATTGTTACAAAATTGTTACATCGCAGTAGAGCCATTATAACAGCAAAAACCTCTTATGTCAAATCCTTGTAATAATTTATCTGTAACAATTATATCAATTCATGGAAATATCTCCCCTGAGCAATATCCTTTTCCATCTGCGCCTTCAGCTGCGCCACATCTTTAAACTTCTGCTCCGGACGCCTGAACTGCAGCAATTCGGTTACAATATCCTTCCCGTACATATCCTTATCAAAGTCATACAGGTAAGTTTCCACACTGACCGTCTCTGTATCATTAACGGTAGGCTTTCTGCCAATGTTGGTGATTCCCGGATATATTCCTCCTTCATAAAGCAGCCTGGAATAATACACCCCCCATGGAGGCAGAAGNTTCTCCGGCCTTGGGTAAAGGTTCATGGTAGGCATNCCTATCCGCCTTCCCAACCGNTTCCCCTGCTCTACNGTTCCNTCAAAGCTGTAATATCTGCCNAGAAGNTCTNTNGCTCCCTGCATATCCCCTTTCTCCACCATTTCNCGCACATAGGTGGANCTGATCTCTCTNCCCTCATGAAANACTTTATCAATAATACATACNTGAAANTGAAGTTCATCTGCCATTNTTTCAAGNAGACGGCTNTCNCCCTTTCCTCCCCGTCCAAAGGACAGATCCCTNCCCGCNGCTANNAATGCCGTATTCATCCTCTTCACAAGGATCTCACGNACAAAATCCTCGGGNGATGTTGCTGCNGTNTCTTTGTTNAGCGGAAATTCNATCAAANTATCCACTCCCAGCCTTTCAAANCAGCTCCGNTTTTCNTCTCTTGTGGTCANTTCTCCTCCCGATGNCTGNCCGAAATAAACGGCTGCCGANGGATGAAATGTAAAAACNACTGCNTTCATTCCNTGCTTTTTCTTTTCCAGANTGCAGGACAGAAGCATTTCATGNCCCCTGTGAACACCNTCNAATTTGCCGATTGCCACTGCCGATCCGNNNTCNATATGAAATTCCGTAGTGTCATGTATAATCTGCATGNTTNCCCTCTTGATAATNTCCTCTTGATCCCTTTATTCCATAAAAAAGAGTTTTACTGGAAGCAGCAGTCTGCGCTCCGCTTCATAACGGTATATCCCAAAAAAAATATGTTGATGGTTATAAACGCGGAACTGCTCCCTATCCTCCGGTTTCCGGTTTTTATCATTTCCTTTGATACAAATATCCGTTTCTTTCAACGGGTTTCCATTACTGAGCGCTTTAAAGCCATCCTCTTTTACTATAATCTCCAAAAGATCCTCAAACAGCTTGTCCACAGGACACACAGCCTCCGACAGTCTTTCTTCATCCGCAAGTTTCTGTAATTCAGAAAGTTTATAGGCATCTTTTATGTCAAATTCCCCCACATTGGTTCTCTTCAGGGATACCATTACCGCCCCGCAGCCAAGTTTCTGACCAATATCGTGACACAAGGTTCTGATATATGTTCCTTTCGAGCACACTACACGGATGGTGTACTCCGGATGCTCCTCTTCCATGATCTCCAACCGGTAAATATTGATCGGTCGGGCCGGGCGCTCTACTTCCTTTCCCTGTCTGGCCAATTCATAAAGCTTTTTGCCATTTATTTTTAATGCCGAATACATTGGCGGCACCTGCATGGATTCCCCTTCAAAAGAAGTAATTGCCTGCTTGACCTCTCCTGAAGCTACTGTTACTGTATTTTCCTCGAGAATTTGTCCTGATATATCCTGTGTATCCGTCACACAGCCCAACCGAAACCGGGCAATATATTCTTTCTTCCGGTCTGTGAGCAAATCACATACTTTCGTTCCGCTTCCCAGACATACAGGAAGAACCCCCACCGCATCCGGATCAAGGGTTCCTGTGTGTCCAATCTTTTTTTGTTTACATATACCCCGCAGCTTTGCCACCACATCATGAGACGTATAGCCGGCTTCTTTGTATACATTGATGATTCCGTGGTACATTTCTGCCTCCTGTGTATAGTCTGTTATCATTTTTCTTTCTTATTTTTCAGTTGACCGGCAATCTGTGCTGACAGATTATTCACAATGTCATGAAAGGTTCCCTGCATGATCACTCCTGCCGCGCGCTCATGACCGCCGCCGCCGAAAAAGGAGGCCACCTTCTCCACATTTACTCTTCCGTTGGAGCGCAGACTCACTTTGTATTCCAGTGTGTCTAACTGATACATAAAGATCGCGCATTCTACTCCCTTTGTATTTCTAAGCTGATTCACGATACCTTCCAGATCATGGGGCTCGGCCTGATAAAAGCTCATGGTCTTCTTATCAACCATACTGACCACACATTTTCCGTCCATGAACAAAATACTTTCCAGAAGCGCTCTCCCCAGAATCTGATTTTGTACATAAGTTTTTTCGTAGAAGGTCTCATCAATCAGCCTGGGAAAATCAAATCCGTAAGAAATCAGCTCCGCCGCTGCCCGCAACGTTGACGGTGCCGTATTGGAGTATTGAAATACTCCCGTATCATGAACCATTCCTATGTAAATCGCNTTGGCAATCTCNTCATCCAACTGNTCTTTGTCCCNAATCAGATCATANATCAGTTCACATGTTGAACTTGCTTTCGGCATAATATAATTNACATCNCCNCANCCNTTGTTACTGATATGATGATCAATNTTAATCCGCTTTTTGGCANGATCAAANTAATCTTCNGCTTTNCCAAGCCGATCCTTGGTNGTATCCAGCGCAATAAAAACATCAAATTGCNCTACNTNNGTCTCAAAATCCGTATGGATCTGATCGACCTTACTGATACACTGAAANATATCTGCCGGTTTTTCCAAAAAAACTTCTATATCTGCTTCGGGACATGTCTTTGACAAATACAGATAAAGTCCCATAGCAGATCCNATNCAGTCNCCATCGGGTCTNANATGTCCGCCNATCCCGATGGTAGATGCACCGCCTANTTCCTTTAATAAATCCATNNTAATTCTCCGTTTCNTTCCGGTTAACCTCGTCAATCAGTTTTGACATTTTGACNCCATAAGCTATGGACTGATCTACAATAAACCGGAGCTCCGGTGTGTTGCGCAGNTTGATTCGCCCCGCNAGCTCTCTGCGAATATATCCTTCTGCGCTTTTTAANCCTTCCACCGTCNTCTTTTGGGTCTCATCATCTCCGTANACGCTGATCCACACCTTACAGGTCTTNAAATCAGGTGCNACCTCTACCGAAATTACGGAAGTNAAAGGTCCTATTCTTGGATCCTTGACTGTTCGTATAATCTCCGCGAGAGTCCTTTGCACCTCCCCGTTAATACGGGTGTTTTTCATACTGTTCTTTCTCACCTGGGAACCTCCACCATGATATACGCCTCAACGATATCAAGCTCCTGCATCTGATCAAAGCCNTCAAACACAAAACCACATTCAAATCCGGCTCTGACTTCCTTCACATCATCNTTAAAACGTTTCAGGGAAGCAAGCGCTCCTTCGTAGATCTGCTCGCCTTCTCTGGAGATACGCACTTTACAATCACGCTGGAANGTACCATCCAGCACATAAGAGCCTGCTATATTTCCTACTGCCGATGCCTTGAAGATCTGTCTCACTTCTGCGTGTCCGATTACCTTTTCTTCATAAATCGGATCCANCATTCCCTTCATGGCTGCTTCAATATCCTCAATCGCCTGGTAAATAACCTTGTAAAGACGAATATCCACGCCTTCCCGCTCTGCAATGGTTTTTGCCATCGCNTCNGGNCGTACATTAAATCCNATAATGATCGCTGCCGAAGCAGATGCCAGAGATACATCNGATTCATTGATAGCGCCAACGCCTCCATGNATACATTTNACNACNATNTCTTCNTTGGAAAGNTTCATAAGNCTTTGCTTTACCGCNTCAACACTACCCTGNACNTCTGCCTTTACGATNATNTTAAGCTCCTTTAAGCTGCCNGCCTGNATCTGGGTAAACAGATCATCAAGAGACATTTTNGCCTTTGTATCNTCNAGCATTCTCTCTTTATTTTGTGCCAGATANGTTTCNGCATAGGACTTGGCAATNTTGTCNCTTTCNTGGGAAATAAATACTTCNCCNGCACTNGGGACATCNGAAAGTCCNAATATCTCTACNGGNGTNGANGGACGNGCTTCNTTCACTCTTCTTCCCTTATCATCGATCATCGCACGAACNTTACCATGGCTTGCNCCTGCNGAAATNAAGTCNCCAACATATAANGTTCCCTTTTGTACCAGCACAGTTGCTACCGGTCCCCGNCCTTTATCCANCTCTGCCTCAATNACAAGTCCTCTTGCACGTCTGTCCGGNTTTGCCTTNAATTCCAGAATTTCNGCNGTAAGCAAAATAGTTTCNAGCAGNTTTTCAATTCCCTCTCCTGATTTNGCAGATACCGGAACAAATTCCGTACTTCCGCCCCAGTCCACGGGAATCAGTTCATGTTCTGTCATCTCNTGNTTAACCCGNTCAATATTGGCNCCCGGTTTATCAATNTTNTTNACNGCAACAANAATCTCAATTCCTGCNGCTTTNGCATGATTNATNGCCTCCACGGTCTGCGGCATAACACCGTCATCCGCNGCTACCACCAANATGGCAATATCCGTAGCNTTNGCGCCNCGCATACGCATNGCAGTAAAAGCNTCATGTCCCGGNGTATCCAAAAAGGTAATGGACTGNCCNTTAACATTTACAGTATACGCNCCTATGTGCTGNGTAATACCTCCTGCTTCCTTATCCGTCACATTTGTCTTCCGTATTGCATCAAGCAGCGAAGTTTTTCCATGGTCTACATGCCCCATAACACAGATAACCGGAGGTCTTTCCACCATTTTTTCTGTATCTTCTTCGTCCTCTTTCAGCAATTCCTCGATCACATCCACCTTTACTTCCTTTTCGCAGATGATCTCATATTCAATAGCAATATTTTCAGCTTCCTCAAAAGAAATTTCAGAATTTACCGTCAGGATTTGTCCCTGTAAAAACAGCTTCTTGATAATGGCCGAGGGCTGCATTTTCATTTTATCAGCAAGCTCTTTTAAAGTGATGGATTCCGGAATCGTAATCACCTTAATCTGTTCCTTAACTTCCTCCTCTGCCTTCTTTTCCGGCTTAATAAATCTTCCCGCTTTGTTTTTATTCTTTAATGCTGCCTCATCTTCTTCATAGATAAAGTCCTTTTTAGAGCGTTTATCTCTCTCCTGATTGCCTCTGCGCTTTTCTTCGTCTCTGCGCTTTTCATCCTTAATCGGGGCTTCTGAAACGAAACTCTTACCCGGCTTTTCGCTCCGCTTAAATTTATTGTCCTGCCCTCTGTCGCTTCTCTCACTGCGCCCGTTATTGTTACCAGGTCGGTTATTATTCCGATCCCCGCCGCTAGCGCGGAAATCGCTCCGACCGCCCTGACTGCCCTGACGATTAGCTCCTTCAGATCGGTTGCTGTTATTTTTCCCATTCCTTTCGCCCGAACCTGCGCCAGCATTTGTGCGAGGTCTTTCATTTCTCTGCTGCCTTTCATCTCTTCCTGCTGCGCTCCTTACATTTCCTTCCTTTGCCGGCTGAGACTCTTTTGCTGTCTGCTCTGCCACGGCCGCTGCTGCCTGCTTTGCTTCCTGGGCTTTTGCCTCCTGCTCTCTTGCACTTTTAGCTGCCGCAATTCTTTCATTTTCCATTCTGCGTGCATTCTGTTTAAAATCCACCTGCATGGTCTCCGGTACTGAAGGTGCTGTCAGCGGACGAATGAGCTTATGCGGAGCTTCCTGACGGTCTCTCCCCTGTCCCGGACGATTTCCGCCCGGTCTTCCATTCTGTCCGGGTCTTTTATCCCCCTTGGAATGTCCGTTGGATATATTACTATTATGTGGATTACTTACAAAAATTATTTTCTTTTTCTTCTTCGGCACTTCACCGTCACCTGACCGTTGTCCAGCCTGATTTCTGACCGCCGCAGCGCCGCCTGCTGTTTCCTCTTTCTTCATTTCCTGCATGGGTTTTTCTTCTTTTTCTGTCTTCTTCTCTGTCTGCACCGGTTTTTCTCCTGTTTTATCTTCGCCCGCGCCCGCAGAAGCTTCCTTTTTGGCTGATCCCTTAAATGCTTCTCTGACCATATCCGCAACATTATCCTCTATCGAGCTCTGAGCGACCTTTACTTCAATCCCTTTATCCTGTAGAAAAGCAATAATATCCTTACTCTGCTTTTCCAATTCCTTTGCTATTTCATGCACTTTAATTTTGGCCATTCTATTACCTCCGTCATATCCTATGATTCTTCCAAACGTTTCATGATACTGTCTGCCAGTCCTTTGTCCGTAACCGCCACGGATGCACGCATTTCCTTACCGACTGCATTTCCAAGCGCATCCTTGGTGCCGTAAAAATAAATTGGGGTCTGATAAAAGGCACACATATCGGTGAACATTTTTTTGGTGTTGTCAGATGCCTCGCTGCTCACGATCACCAACGCCGCTTTTCCTTCCTTCACCGCCTTTTCGGTGGAAAACTCTCCGCTGACCAGGTTTCTACCCCTGGCTGCCAGCCCCAGGAGAGACAAAACCTTATCTTTCATTTTCTTTATCAAACTCCCTTTCCAGACTCTCATAAACTTCAGTTGGAATACTCATTTTGAAAGACCGTTCCAAACCTTTATTCTTCTCCGCCTTTACAAGGCACTCTCTCTGCTTACAAAGATATGCGCCTCTTCCATTCTTCTTTCCAGTCATATCCAGTACGATTTTATCCTCCGGCGTTTTCAGAATGCGCATCATTTTTTTCTTGCTTTTCATCTCACCGCATCCGATACACTGCCTTACAGGAATTTTCTTTGCCATAGGACCTCCTCTTATTCTTCTGAATCCTCTTCCGGCACTTCATATTCCTCATCAGAGAATTCTTCCTCATAATCCTGACTCTCTTCTCCGTCTATGCCGTCCTCTTCATACTCTTCGTCATATTCTTCGTACTCTTCATCGTACTCATCGTAGTCATCCATATAATCTTCATAGCGGAAGCCCGGAGCATCCTTTGCCTGTGTCTCACTCTTTATATCGATCTTATAACCGGTAAGTCTTGCTGCAAGTCTTGCATTCTGCCCTTCCTTGCCGATTGCAAGGGACAACTGATAATCCGGTACTACAACCTTAGCTGTCTTTTCATCCGGATCTGCAAATACCGCTACGATCTTAGCCGGTGAAAGTGCGTTTTGAATCAGATTACCGGGGTTTTCATCCCAATTGATAATATCGATTTTTTCTCCCCGCAGTTCTTCCACAATGGAGTTTACTCTTGCACCGTTTAATCCTACACAGGCGCCCACTGCATCCACATTGGGATTGTTGGATCTTACTGCCATCTTGGTTCTGCTTCCCGCCTCTCTGGCAATGCTCATAATCTCCACGGTTCCATCTTTGATCTCCGTTACTTCTGCCTCAAACAGACGCTTTACCAGTTCCGGATGGGTACGGCTTACCAGAATCCTTGGACCTCTCGGTGTGTTTTTCACTTCAAGAATATATACCTTAATTCTCTCTGTTGGTCCGAAGTTTTCTCCCTTAACCTGTTCACTTTCATTTAAGATACCGTCCGCTTTTCCCAGATTGATACTGATGTTTCTTCCAATATAACGCTGTACGATACCGGTAACAATATCCTTTTCCTTTTCAAAATACTGATTATAAATAACGCTTCTCTCTTCCTCACGGATTTTTTGCAAAATCACGTTTTTAGCATTCTGTGTTGCAATACGGCCAAATTCCTTCGACTTGATCTCCACGTGAAGTATATCTCCGATTGCGGCATCCGACTTGATTTCCTGTGCCTGTTCTAAGGAAAGCTGCAATACAGGATCCTCCACTTCTTCAACTACTTCCTTCTCCGCATAACAGAGGAAATCGCAGGTGTCTCTGTCAATTTCAACTTTCACATTGTCCGACTTGCCAAAGTGATTTTTGCACGCAGTAAGCAATGAATTTTCAATTGCCTCAAACAGCGTTTCTTTGCTGATTTCTTTCTCCTTTTCCAGAATATCCAATGCTTCCATTAATTCTTTGTTCATTTTCCCTTTATCCCTTTCCGCCCGTTTCTTCTGCCGGACTAAAAATCAAGTGCCAGTTTCATTGCAGCAATATCTTTTCTGTTAAAAACCATCTCCCTCACACCGCTTCCTGAATCAAGTTCCAGAGTGACCGTGTCTTTGTCAAAAGCCATTAATTTCCCTGTAAATTCTTTGCTTCCTTCCATCGGCTTATATGTGCGGATATCCACGTCTTTCAGAATGCTCTTTTCCAGATGTTTATCCTTTTTCAGTGCCCGGCCAAGCCCCGGAGAACTGACTTCAAGAATATATGTCTCCTCAATAAAATCCTCGCGATCCAGTTCATCTGACAATGCCCGGCTCACCGCCTCACAGTCATTGATGTTTACACCGCCTTCCTTGTCAATATAGCATCGAAGGTAATAATCACTTCCTTCCTTCACATATTCCACATCGTAAATTTCTACCTGATTTGCCTGCACAATCGGAAGAAGGAGCTTTTCTGTTTTCTCTTCGTATGTTTCACGTTTTGACATCTTCCCACCTCTTTTCCGGTCTCTATTACATAAAAGAGTGGACCGCCAAGTCCACTCTAGTAAGCATTTCTATCTAATTCTACTGTATTGTAGCACTCTGTTATCCAAATTGCAAGTACCTTCTCAAAAAACACGCTGTTTAATCAAGATTATCACACAGACTGATGACCAGCACGTCATCTACCGACGGATTCTTTACAAAGAAATTCGTCGTTTCCACTCTGCGGTAGATTCCGTCATCTCCCATCTGGCGGGTGATCAGGCGCACCGATTTCTCCCCTTTTTGATAAGCTTCCATCTGATTTGCAATACTGAAAGTTGTCCGAAAAGCTTCCTGATCATCCGGATGCATTGTGGAAGCCCCATGTGCGATCAGTTCCTCAAAAACTCCCGTAGAAGGACAGGATGTTGACGAAAAGCTGTCATAGGCCATCATATAAAAGCTGTTTCGGGTCAGATTAGAAAAAATGACGAGAGGGTACTTGGTAAATATAGCGTCCAGCAATAACTGTGTTGCGCTGGAAGGCGCCTGTACCAACAAAATATCTTCCATTTCACTGAGCTGGGTCTGCGTTTTACATGCATTTATAAAATCCTGTTCCGGCATGGGTCTTGCAAACAAAAATCCTTGAATTTTCTTGCAGCCGCAGGTTCTTAAAAATCCGAGCTGCTCTCTGGTTTCTACCCCTTCCGTAACGGTAGTCAGCTTCAACCGGTGCGCAAAATTAAAAATACTCTCCAGCACAATACGTTCCTTCTCGTCTTCACAATTTCTGCTGATCAGCGCTTTATCTATTTTAAGAGTATCTACATCCACATCTTTCACAAAACTCAAATTAGAAACCCCGCTGCCGAAATCATCTATTGCTACGCAAAATCCTTCCTTTCGGATACTTCCCACCAGCTTCTCAATTCCGCTTGATTCCTCAATAAATGCAGACTCCGTAAGTTCCACCTCAATCCATTTATGATCGATCTGATATGTATCTACAATTTCACACAGCTTTCCGGTAAAGTCATCCTCATAAATCATATGCATNCTNNAAAAGTTAACTGCTACAGGAACCTGTGGAATNCCCTCCTCTTTCTGCCTATTCAGGAACAGGCAGACCTCCTTTAACATATACCAGTCAACCGCCAGAATTGCCTCACTCTTTTCCAGCTCCGGAATAAATTCTACCGGCGGTACAATACTTCCATCCGGTTTGATCCACCGAATNAGTGCTTCTGCACTTACCAGACGATTTGTAAGTGCATCATACTGCGGCTGATAATAAGGAACCAATTCATGATTCACCATAGCCTTTTCCACATTTAANAATAATTCCTTCATATTTATCTTTTCCTTTCTTTAAGCTTTTCACTTTCGTTTCTTTTCAATCAACGGTTCACAAATTCTGATCGGCCCCTCCTTTTCCTGCTGATACANCCGGTAAAGAAGATATGCCGCAACAAGAATCAATCCGCTTCCCCCAACCAAGCCTACAGGCATCGGTCCCATAAACACATTAAACGGGTCTTCCAATGAAGTAAACATAAGCCCTACTGCTGCAAATCCGTTCAACATTCCATGCCCCATTACCGCCGGAATACAGCTCCCTGTTTTAATGGTCATATAGGATAAAATAATTCCCGTCACTGTGCAGAAAACACACATGGCAAGGATTCCTACAACCGGATATCCCCTATATCCTACACCGTAATTATGTCCCATAATAATCAGCGGCATATGCCATACTCCCCAAATTACACCGCTTATCAATAATGCGGGTACAATCTTAAACTGCTTCATCATCTTAGGCAAAAGATATCCTCTCCATCCCCACTCTTCTCCAAAACAATTCAGCAGATTGGCAAACGGGGATAAAAGGATTCCCATAACAACCTGNANNANNACCGCCTTCCTGACNGTCNCATCTGTGATCGTCTGCCCGGTTCCCTGCANCTGNCCTGAAAGCANCAATNTNGCATATCCCATTTGAGGATCAAATTTACTTGGNAAAATNAGAAAATATACANCNGCTCCAAATANNATGAGACCGCCAATTCCAAACCAGGCCAATGCAAAATATCTTAAACTATCCTTCAGTCTCAGATTGAGCATCATAGTTTTCCCAACAAAAGGCTCTTTGGTGATCATTCTTGTCATAATCACCCCAAAAGAGGGAAAAAGCATAACTCCTGCTCTCAATAACTGCGCAAACAGTGCTGACTGTTCATCCGCATTTCCTGCCAGCGGCATAATCATAAAAATTTCCACAGCGTAAGTAAGCGCAAAAGTAATGAACAAAAAGATCCATATCCTCTTTATGTCCATGCCCTGTTCTTCCTGCTTTTGCTGTGCTTCTTTAAACCTGCTGCCCATACTGGTCATGTTTTTCATGCTAATGACTTCCTTTCCCATCNAATTCATGCTTTTGCTTATCATGAACACTAATCTCTTTTCCAATCTGTACCTCGATCAACTTGATTTCCGTATCCGCAATAATGGTGTGCCGGCACCCTGTGGGAAGCTCTATCACATCTCCCGCTTTTACNGGCTGTTCTACNCCGTTTACCACCGTCCTTCCCTTGCCGGAAATAACNGTCCACACCTCTTCCCGTCTCTCATGNCTGTGATAATTCATACTGCATCCCGTATTTAANGTAACCTTAATGGTCATNCTCCCATCNCCGATGTCAATCACCCGAAAGCTGCCCCAGGANTTTTCCGCAAACATAATCTGCTGATCNATGCTGTCCACGTAAGGCTTAATNTAACTGGACTGCTCCTTATCCGAAACCAAAATTCCTTCCGGGCTNGCAGAAATCACTGCATTTTTTAATCCCATACACAAAATCGGTACATCCAACTCATTGATCACATGCACATTTTCACAGGNGTCTCCAAATANAACTTTNCCTANNCCCGCTTCTCCCATTGCCTCCGTAAGTGTATTCCATGTTCCCAGATCCTTCCACTTGCCCGCAAAACGCATNACCTGAATATTCTTTTCTTTTTCCACCACGGCATAGTCGAAGCTGATCTTTTGTANCGTGTCATACCTGCTATATAAATCCCAATANTCTTCAAACNAAATAAGTTCATGTGCTTTTTTCAGCATATAGCCAAGACGAAATGCAAACACTCCTCCATTCCACAAAGCACCCTGACGAATATATTCCCTTGCNGTCNCAAGATCCGGTTTTTCCTTAAAAGTNCGTACCCTGCTTACCGNTTCNTCATTCTCCGGTATNACNTATCCGTACTTTTCACTGGGGTAAGTCGGTTCNATCCCCATCAAAAGAAGATTTGCGCTTTTTTNTCCCGCAAGCCGTCCCAGTTCTCCAAGNGCCATAAAATANTCCCTGTCNACATAAGGATCCACGGGACANATTACCACAGGTTCATCTTCCGAAACCTTCTTCACATCATGAAGCCATGCCGCCACAAGCGCAATTGCCGGAAATGTATCCCTTCTNCANGGTTCCACACAGATTCCCACCGTNCTGCCAAGCTGATTATGAATNGCTGAGACCTGTGTTTTCGAGGTTGCAATGGTAACCGCCGCCTCCTTATCCACGCTGCGTATCTGGTGATAGACCCGCTGTACCATGGATTCATATTCCCCATCCTCTGCNTTAAAAATCTTAATAAACTGCTTCGAACGGATATCATTAGANAATGGCCACAGTCTTTTCCCTGATCCGCCNGATAGTAATACAATATTCATTTCCGCCTGCTTTCTCCTTACCTCTTCCGTTNGTTTATNTATATTGACATATTATAATCTAATCCTCAAATATATTCAATNCNGAGGAATTGCCNCGAATTTTTCGNTTNACCCACATCCACAAAACNCCTGCAAGAATACCGGATAAAAANCCTCCAAAATCAATCCATACATCTCCCACTAAAGCTGCCCTTCCATCTGAAAAAAGCTGAAGTGTCTCATCNATAAGCGCNGTCAGAATTCCGAACAANGTTACATGACATACATATCNGCTTACTCTAAGTTCATATGCCCACATTACCGAAACTNCTAATACACCCTCCAGCGCNTATTCCAAAAAGTGAGCCANCTTGCGTATAAACTGCTCCATCAAAAGCATATTNTTCCTGCCAAAAAACCACACGTTCATTGTCNGGGTCAGTTGAAANCTCCGGTCACCGGATACCTCCGCTCCCTCTAAGGAGTTATGAAAAATAAAAGCAATGCANAAGCAAAGCAGTACCGTCGTNACAATCTTTCTTCTGNCCTGNACAGATTGCTTTTCCGTTTNCCGTTCTTTTATAACCTTCATCATNTTTGCCTTTGCATCTCCACACAAATATATCCATCTTATTACCAGACATATATAATATACCCTATTTTTTCCTTTTTGCATAGATAAGGGTNCTTAATGCTGCACCGGTCAGCATTAAGAACCCTCCTGNTTGGCGGGTATTGNCTTATCCCTCAACGATCAGATATCTTCCGTCTCCAATGTCAAATACTTCATCTGCCTCCAGAATTTCATCTCCTTTGGCNCCGTCCACATCGATTCCTTCTTCTTCAAAGAAATCCCATACCTCACGAACGGAATGAACTACCACTGCCAGACATTCTTCCAGAAATGCTTCTGCTTCCTCAAGACTGGAAACAACATCTTCTTCCGGAAACAACTGGCTTTGATTGTCCAGAAAGCACTGCAATACAGCATCGTCAAATTCATGCATGAAAAAGCACCTCCTTTCGTATGATCTGATAAACACCCTTTTGTCTAAAGCCGGGACAAATACCGCCTGCTGCTTGTTTCACTTCATCTACCGCCGTATCCACCGCATAGCTGTGCCCGGCGGTCTGCATCATTCCAATATCATTATTGTTATCACCAAACGCCATTGTTTCCTGCCTGTCGATTTTCAGATAATCCTCCAAAATTTTCAGACCATTCCCTTTATCCACGCTGCTGTCCATAAAGTCCACCCATTCTTCGCCTGCCATGCAGACCTTGACCTTATCCTGCCATCTGGGAATAAACAACTTCTCACCCAGCTCCCTTATACTCTCTTTCCGGTAAACTGCAATCTTAATAATCGTTTCATCCGCCTTCAATACATCCTCAACCCGGCGGAACGCATTATGATAGCCATAGGTGATCAAATTTAGAAAGTCCTCATTTTGGCTTTCCACAAGACTTCCATTAGGCGTTGAAATAATTGTCTCACACTCTCCGTAATAAGGGCGCAGCATAAACATGATCTCTTCGATATGCTCCCTTCTCATAGGTGTAACCGATATATTTTGATTTTGATAACGAATATGTGCGCCGTTTTCCGCAATATAAGCAATATCATCTGCCACATCCCGAAATACATTTCTAAGGCTTTCATATTGTCTGCCGCTGGCGGCGCAAAACAAAATTCCTTTTTTCTTTAACTCCCGGATGGTATCGACCATTTCCGGATACAGATCCGGTGTCGAATCCTTAATCAGCGTTCCATCTACATCCGATGCAATCAACTTGATCATCACTTTTTGTCCCTTCAATATCCATTTTCTTCAGTTCCTGCCAGAGCCTTCCCACCGGTAATCCGACTACGTTACTATAATCACCTGCAAGCTTCTGAATCCATGCAGCACATCTTCCCTGTATTCCATATGCTCCTGCCTTATCCATAGGTTCTCCGGTAGCTATATAATCTTTGATCTCTGTTTGGGTGACAGGATACATAGTCACAGAAGTTTTTTCTGCAAACGTACATATTCTGCGCACGGCATTTCCGTTTTCATCCAACTCTTGGGAAATAAGTGTCACTCCGGTGTAGACTTGATGGGTATTTCCCTGTAACAGCATCAGCATTTCTTCTGCCCTTTTCTCATCTTCCGGCTTTCCCAATATTCTTCCGTCAATGGATACCAAAGTATCTGCTCCGATCACAAGGCTCTTTTCCTTTTCTTCTTCCGATAAGCTTTCAAACACTGCAAGGGCTTTTTGACGTGAAAGCTCCCTGACCATTTGTGACGGTCTGCTGCTGCTTGTTTTTTCTTCTATATTTCCCGGTAAAACCTGAAACTTCACTCCCGTCAAAGAAAGTAATTCTCTCCTTCTGGGAGACGCGCTTGCCAGAACAATTCTCTTTTTACTCATGATGTGTCTCGGGAATAAACACTCTGCAGCTGGTCAGCTCGTCATTTTCTTTTGCTGCCTGCATTGCAAGACGACCGAATTCCAGCTGTGCATTAAAGGTTCCTTTCCCTCTCCTGTCTACTTTTTCATAGGTTCCATCCGACATCAGTACATGTGCTTTTGCCGTATCCTTAAGCTGCATGGTTAATATGCTCATCAGCTTTTCCCTCAGCTTAGGTGTTTCTATGGGGAACATTATTTCCACGCGGCGCTCCAAATTTCTTGGCATCCAGTCCGCGCTGGCACAATAATACTCCGGTTTTCCGTCATTCTCAAAGTAAAAAATACGGCAATGCTCCAAAAAATTCCCCACGATGGAACGCACACTGATATTTTCTCCGATTCCCGGAAGTCCTGTTTTCAGGCAGCAGATACCCCGTATGATCAGTTCGATCTTTACTCCCGCCGCTGCTGCATCATAAAGCGCCTCAATAATATCTTTATCACACAGGCTATTGATTTTGGCAATAATATGACCGCCTCTGCCTGCTTTCGCATTTTCCTTTTCCCGGTTGATCAGCTGCAGGAAGCGATCCTTCAGCCATAAGGGCGCCAGAGAAAGCTTATTCCAAAACAGCGGTTCCGAATAACCGGAAAGCATGTTAAAGACCGCAGTAGCATCCTCGCCAATAGCCGGAGAGCAGGTTAAAAGCCCTACGTCTGTATACAGCTTCGCCGTGGAATCGTTATAATTTCCTGTTCCCAAATGAACATACCTGCGAATGCCGTCTTCCTCTCTTCTAACCACCAGAGTGATCTTACTGTGAGTTTTAAGACCTACCAGACCGTAGATTACATGACAACCAGCTTTTTCTAACATTTTTGCCCATACTATATTATTTTCCTCATCAAACCTTGCCTTTAATTCCACCAGAACGGAAACCTGCTTTCCGTTTTCCGCTGCCTGGGCCAGTGCTGCAATAATCGGGGAATTTCCGCTGACACGGTACAGTGTCTGCTTAATGGCAAGAACATCCTTATCTCTTGCCGCCTGCCGGATAAAGTCCACTACCGGCGCAAAGGTCTCATATGGGTGATGAAGCAGAATATCTCCCTTTCGGATCTGTTCAAAGATATCGCTGTCTGCTGAAAGTTCAGGCACCAGCTGAGGCGCAGCATATCCTTTTTCCTTCAGATGATCATACCCGGGAAGTCCGTACATTTTCATGAGGAAGGTAAGATCTAACGGTCCTGCAATCTGATAAATATCTTCATCCTTAATAGACAGCTCCTGTTTAATGATCTCCAGAAGCCTTACATCGATTCCCTGTTCCACTTCCAATCGAATCGCCTGTCCCCACTGCCTCTTTTTTAATTGCTTTTCAATTTCCTTCAGCAGATCCTCCGCCTCATCCTCCTCAATGGAAAAGTCTGCATTCCTCATAATACGGAATGGATAAGAACAGACAATATCATAATTGAGAAACAGCTTCTGAATGTTTCTCTCAATCACCTCTTCCAACAAAATCGCAACTTTCTCTTCCTTATTTTCGGAAGGTATCTGTATGATCCTCGGCAGTACGCTGGGCACCTGCACGGTGACAAATTCCAGCTCCCCGCCGCTCTTTTTGGTCACCAATGCTCCAATATTTAAAGATTTATTCCGGATCAGCGGAAACGGTCTTGAAGAGTCTACCGCCATGGGGGTCAGTACCGGATATACATTCTCCTCATAATATTTATCAATAAATTCCGCTTCCCGAGCCGTCAGCTTTTCATGCTTTTCGATCACACGAAGTCCATTCTGTAAAAGCTGGGGCAGTAAGCGGTTATAAACTGCATACTGCTTCTCGACCAGCTCATGGGTTGCCTCATAAACCTTTTGAAGCTGCTCCGTCGGCGTCATCCCGGCTATATCCGGTTTATTATATCCTGCATTTTCCATATCTTTTAAGGATGCCACTCTTACCATAAAGAATTCATCCAAATTCGATGCGGTGATACTTAGGAATTTTAACCGTTCAAATAATGGATTTTGTTTGTCTTTTGCTTCACTTAATACCCGTTTATCAAACAGAAGCCAGCTAAGCTCTCTGTTTGTGTAATATCCCGGGTCTGCATACTTGGATTTGCTCATACGTAAGCCTCCATTCAAATCGTTCTCTTTTGTCTGATCACAGGCCGAACACTATATACTTCCTCAAAAAACATAGCACGCTCTCCAAACAATCCCTTTTCCAATGTAATATCATCATTGGTATCTACCGTAATGACCAGTTGATTGTCCTTAAGCGCTGTCTTCACATACTTAAACTTCTGCTTATGGCTACGATCCAGTCCGTTTGCAAGGCGAAGAATCGCTGTTAGCTTTGCAATCTTTAAGTAGGATGCCTGATCGGTCATGCCGTACCGGCTCATTTCTTCAAAGTACCCAAATTCTATATGATTATACTTTACCACATTCGCTACAATTTGTCTTTCAATATGGGAAAGCCCGATCATCTCTGTGGACATAATGATACTGTAAGAACACTCTCCTAAGTTTGTCATACTGATGTACTTCCCACAGTCATGCAGGATCGTGGACAATTGCAGCAACAATCTTTCTCTTTTTCCCAGACCATGGATTTTTTTCATGCTGTCAAAGATGGTCAGGGCTATCTGTTCCAGTGTCTCGCTCCGTTTCCGGCTTCCCCGGTAACGCTTACTGATATTATGAGCGCAGGCAATAATATCCTGCTCAAAATCATGTGTGGACACTATTATCTTATTCTTTTCCGCATATTCGTATGCAATTCCGTCACACAAAGTAACTCCCGGCGCCCAGATCAGTTCAGCCCCCATGGTCTCCATAATTCTCTTGGTCATGATCAGCGCAATGTATAAAAGAGGCATTGTCTCTTCCGCAATATTCCATCGTCTGGCNAAATTGGATATACTCTCACTCTGATAGATCTCCCGAAATTTTTCGAACAGCTCTACTCCTCCGTATCCGGTCATCTCGTTGTTGATGCTCTTCTTGCGAAGAAGGGTGGATATATAGTCATCTACCACGATAATGTTCCTGATTTCTCTGTCTCTTAAATACAGTTTCTTGTAAACCGCCATTTGTGCATCGATCATTTCATTTAACAGATTTTCGTACTGTCTGATGCTTGCATTTAAGTGGGTCAGATGATCCCGAAGACGCAAAACCCCAAGCTTCATATTTTGTGTTGATACCAGTGTATCTTTATCGAAGAGAGAAACCTGAATACTGCCCCCGCCGATATCTACAATCGCTGTTCCGTTTTCGATAATCCTCTGAAATCCCTCTCCCTGAAAAGCAATGGATTTATAATCCAGGAAACGCTGTTCGGAATTGCTCAATATCCCTATACGGATTCCGGTTCTCTGCTGAATCTGGTCAAGTAAAATAGCTGTATTTTCTGTTTCGCGAATTGCACTGGTGCCATATGCTACATAGTCAGAAACCTGATACGCCTTCATAATATCCGTAAACTCACGTAAAATGCGGCAAAGTTCTTCCACTCTCTGATAGCTCAGTTTTCCGGTAGTATAGCTCTCTGTTCCCATATCAATGCTATGACGGATATGGTCGATTTCTTTCATTCCCTTAACCTTGGATACCTCGAAAATCTTCATGGCAAGCTCGTAAGACCCTACATCAATTGCGGCAAAAGTTTTTACTGCCATAATTACAAATCATACTCCTTTCTCATCTTCCCAACAGATAATCCACAAACTGCCGGGCACATCTTCCCGAAAGTCCTCCGTGNGCAAGCTCCCATCTGCCCGCCTCCGAAAGAAGTTCCTCCTCCGGCATGGTCACATGATGACGCTCTGCCAGAACACGAACAATATTTTGAAATTCCTTTTTATCCGGTGCTGCGAAGTAAATGGTAACACCAAATCTNGCTGCCAGGGAAAGCTTTTCCTGTACCGTATCTCCCGCATGAAGATTATCTTTTCTTTCTTCCTTATCCGAAAACTTTTCTCTGATCAGATGACGGCGGTTGGAGGTCGCATAGATCAGTACATTGTCCGGTTTCCGTTCCAGCCCGCCTTCAATCACAGCCTTTAAATATTTATATTCTATCTCAAAGTCCTCAAAACTCAGATCATCCATATAAATAATGAACTTATAATTTCTGTTCTTGATCTGTGAGATCACATCATTCAAATCCTTGAACTGATGTTTATATACCTCTATAATACGCAGCCCCTTTTCATAATACTCATTTGCAATTGCTTTAATGCTGGATGACTTCCCTGTTCCCGCATCTCCAAAAAGAAGACAATTGTTAGCCCTCTTTCCGCTCACAAAGGCCTCCGTGTTTTCAATCAATTTCCGCTTGGGAATCTCATATCCCACCAGATCATCCAGACGAACATGNGCGATCCTTGGGATTGGTACAATTCGGACGCCGCTTTCGTCATGCTCTATGCGGAATGCTTTGTGAAGCCCGAATTTGCCTACTCCATAATCCTTATAAAAGTCTGTCAGGGTTTCCTTCATTTCCTCCGGTGTATGATCTTTGGCAAATTTCACTGCAAGGTTACAGATCCGCTCTCTGATACGACTGTTATACACCTTGCTTTCACTGTCATTACTTACATAATCTGTAATAAGATCAAAACTGTCTATATCAAGCTTCTTCACAATANTGGAAAAATCAAAGTCAAATAGTTCCTTAAAGATTACAATATCATGGAGAACTGCCCGGTTAATAGTTCCATCTATCTGCCCCCGTACCTCGCAGGCTCTGCTGTAGCTATTCTCATTATTCACAAGCAGATTGGAGAGAAAGCAATGCCATAAATTTCCGTAAAAGCCGTAATTTCCCGCCAATTCTAAAAGACAGTATATGCAGTTATAGAAAACGCCTGACATCTCTTCCCTATCCTGCGGCCTTAGCGGATCATATTCCATAATCCTTGTCATATCATGCAAAAGCTTCGCATCACTTTCTTCAAAGTTCCGATATACGATTAATTCCTGCTCCCTTATCTTCATCAAGCACTCTCCTGTATTCACTCTAGTAATTACCAAGGATTCTCATATTTCTTGCCTCTTCCCGAAGTCCCCGCAAGGCATTTTTTACGGAGCTGTCCGAAAGATTTCCTTCAAAATCGATAAAGAAACGATATTCCCAGGTTCTATCCTCAATCGGCCTGCTCTCAATCCTGTTCATATTTAGATTATTATAAATGAAGTGAGACAACATATGGTAAAGAGAACCGCTCTCATGCGGAACTTCAAAACAGATGCTTACTTTCCGTGCTTCCTTTCGGAATATCTTCTGATTAGTAACAATGATAAATCTGGTAGAATTTGCACTGGATTGATTCACACCCTTTTTCAGTATCTCCAGATTATACAGTTTTGCTGCATATTCCCCTGCAACCGCCGCCTGACTCCTGTCCTGATCCCCGGAAACCTTCTTTGCCGCAAAGGCGTTGTTCTGCATNCTGANCTGCTGCCAGCTATACTGATTTAANAATCNTGCNGACTGCATCANNGACTGNGGATGGGAATACACNGTNTTAATNTCCGNAAGNTNNGTTCCCGGNACTNCCATCAGNCANTGCTCNATNTTNATNATCTGCTCNCCNACNATATAATTTTCAAANTCNGCCAGAAGATCATAGATCTCACTGACNATCCCTGCTGTTGAATTNTCGATGGGAAGCACTGCAAAATCNGCGCTTCCNTCTTCNATNGCCANCATNGCATCCCGAAANGTCTCNACATGAAANCTNTTTATNTGCTCTCCNAANTANTGNANCATTGCCGCCTGAGANTAAGCNCCNTCNGCNCCCTGNAAAACNACTCTNACATTTTCCANATCNANCTTNTCAACACCGATAAANGGAAGNTTTCCTANACTTCCGTGNTCCGCAAGCAGACGATATTGAAGCTTNCGGCTCATNGACATGATCTGCTCAAANAGNTCCNCNANTCCATGACTGTTNAACTCATTATGGGTAAGNGCTTTTACANTTCGCAGCTTTTCTTCTTCNCTGANCTTGTCAAAAACCTTTTTCCCTGTCTCAATCTTATATTCCGCCACCTGCCTGGAAATATCCATTCTCTTTTCGTAAAGCTCCACAATCTGGGAATCAATTGCATCAATCTGTTCTCTTAAGTCTGCTAAATCCATAACTTACCCTTTCTTTCAATATTTCTGTCCGCCGTATCGCTATCATTTTATATCAAATGTATCCGCTTTTCAAGCAATTACATATCAAGGTAAAAACTTTTGAGATTTAGTTGCACTGCAATTTCCAGTTTATTATAATAGATTTCATAGGATATATCATATAAAATATTTTAAGTAGCTAAAGGAGTCTCTCATGAAAAATAATTGGAAAGCCCTGCTTTTTGCAGGTTTTGTTCTGCTATTACTAATCGGGTTAGGAGTTTTTTCCGCATATACCTCCAGAATTCCCCATAATGACCTCTCTGTCACCGGAAACACGGCAGGAAACTTAAATAACAGCGGTCTGTTTGCTGAATCCGACGGCCGGGTTTATTTTTCCAACGCCTATGATAACGGCTGTCTGTACTCAATGAACTCCGATGAGACGGATCTGAAAAAACTCGGTTCTTCACGGGTAAACGCCATCAACGTAGGCGGNAACTACCTATACTACTATATGGACAGTGACGGCAACGGCGGCGAAGGGATGGGATTTGTAGTCCGCACTTACGGCGTATACCGNTCCCGTTTAAACGGAAAAAGTATTAAATGTCTTGACCGCAGCGCTTCCGTCACTATGCAGCTTTGCGGNGATTACATCTATTATCAAAGATATAACAATAAAGATTTTACAAAGCTCTACAAAGTCAAAACCGATAAGTCCGAAAGCACATTAGTATCCGACAGTATCATTAATCCTGCTGCATACAATAACGGCATCATTTATTTTAACGGAACCGAATCCGATCACTACCTGTATGCTCTTGACACTGCAACAGATGCGATTTCCACTATCTATNAGGGAAATTTATGGTATCNTGCTTTTAAAGACGGATATATTTATTACATGGATGTATCTGAAAATTACAGACTTTGCCGATACTCTCTTTCTGAGAATACGGTNGAGATCCTGACAAATGACAGGGTAGACACCTTTAATGTAGGAGAACAATATATTTATTATCAACGCAATTCCGCCACGGAACCGGCTCTGATGCGTATGCGTCTTGACGGAAGCAGTCCGGAAGTTGTTGNGGAAGGTAATTATTCCGATATCAACCTGACTTCAGCCTATGCTTATTTCCACGNATTTGGTCAGGATACACCTGTCTATCATACTCCGGTAAACGGAGATGTTAATGTTACCACCTTTTCCGCTGCTGAAACAGCAGCCGTAAGTAAGTAAGCTCGGCAACAATTTTTTAATCTTATAAAGCAATTTGACAAAGAGGGGACGCCATGCCAATTACGGTTTTACACAGCGTCCCCTTTGTATTTAAATTGTGAATCTGAATGATTACACGAAATACTACATCTGCTTTCTGACGATCAGATACTCATCACCAGGCTGAAAATAAGGGCAATCCCTGTATTCGTCCGCCAGAAAACGGGCCATTTCATCTTCATCCAAATCGATCTCACAGCTGTAGCATTCATAATCTTCATCATAAACATAATTATTGCATTGTTCACAGCTTCCNTTTACTTTTTTCGTCTTCTTCATGTTGGTCTCCATATGAATTTNTTTCACGCCTGNTGNAGTTCNTTAAGCATCTGCTTTATGCTTTTGCCNGTAATNGGNTGAACATGATAGGGACAGAGCTGNGAAAGCGGTTCTAAAACAAACNTNCGGTTTTCCATATCGGGATGCGGAACGGTCAAAACCGGGTCATCCGATACATAGTCTTGAAAAAGCAGAATATCNAAATCCAGAGTCCGGGGACCCCAGTGAATCAGTCTTTCTCTCCCCGCTTCCTTTTCAAGTTCCTGCAAAAAACCAAGTAATTGCTCCGGAGTAAGAAGTGTTTCCAATTCAATAGCACCATTTAAAAAATCCTCCTGCTCTACTCCTCCGTATGGCGCTGTCGTAAGAAGCTCCGAGCATTTTACCTTTCGNATCTTTTTGTGGGCNCAGATCTCCCTTATCGCCTCTTCCAGATATCCTTTTTTGTCTCCCATNTTAGAACCTATTCCCANATAGGCCTGTTTCCATCCTCTNCGAATTTGAACAGCTGCATAGGCTAATGGGAGTCCCACNGGTGCAGAGGGTTTGCNAATTTCAAGCGTAAGTTCCATAATCATCGGGAAAGCAAGTAAAATCTCATCGGCAAGATGCTCCGCTGCCGCTTCAATGAGCAAAAAGGTATGCGTTCTCAGGTAATCACTGATAAANTGGCACACCTTCCCGTAATCCGTTGAACAGGACAATTCATCNCNAAGCCCTGCCTGTCTTAAATCCGTATTTAAAACTGCGTTGACCAGAAATTTCTGCCCACAGTCTGTTTCCTCTTTATACACTCCATGTCCGGCGTAAACCTCTAACTCTCTGATAATGATCGAATCCATATTAATCTCCCCGGCCGNCTGCTAAAATTGCTTCCGCCATCCTGACTGCGCGCACATTTTCTTTGATATCATGTACTCTGACAAATGAACACCCCTTTACTANGGCAAATACGGTAGTAACCAGTGTCCCTTCCACACGTTCCTTNGTAGGGAGATCAAGAGCCTTTCCGATCACGGATTTCCGACTGGTTCCAAGGAGAACAGGGTATCCCATGTTCCTCAAAATTTCCAGCTTTCCGATCACCTCCAGATTATGCTCATGAGTTTTGGCAAACCCTATTCCCGGATCAAGAATAATCTTGTCATCCGTTATNCCCGCTTTATGAGCGATCTCAAGACTTTCTTTCAAATCGGCAAGCATGTCCTCCATAAAGTTCTGATAATCCGCTTCTTTTCGATTGTGCATCAGTACACAAGGCACATTTTCTTTCTTGATTACCGGTGCAAGCTCCTCATCAAATNTCAATCCCCACACATCATTGATCATATTTACCCCTGCATAGATCCCCAGCCTGGCAACCTGACTCTTACTGGTATCCAGGGAAATAGGCACTGAAAATCTTCTNTTCACCGCCTCAATTACCGGTATCACCCGTCTTGCCTCCTCCTGCCAGTGAACAGGACAATATCCCGGCCGTGTNGACTCTCCTCCAATATCCAGAATATCCATCCCCTGATCCATCATTTTCTCAACTCGAAAAAGCGCTTTATCAATTNTATTGTATCGCCCTCCATCGGAGAATGANTCCGGGGTCACATTCAATATTCCCATGATATAAGTATGATTTTTCAGNTCAAAATCCCGATTCCCAATTTGCATTTAAAATGTCCCCCATGTGCCGATTTACCAAATCAGCTCTCTATTTTTGCTGTCATTCTTCCAATTACATTCTTTTTCTGCTTTGCAGANATAACAGGGACGGCTCAGCTTATCCGCCCGATAAAGGAGACCGGACAAGGTTCTCTCTTCCCGAACTTCCCTGCTTCGATGATCTCGAATCGCTTTCAAAATCTTACTTTTNTCTTCTGTCTCAAATCCNCAGTCCGTAAGAATTTCCCCNGATAAAGCTTCNCTTGCCTTCTCGTGNGGCGTACCGTCNTTGTACTGCACCCATCGTCCGATATCGTGCAATAGTGCAGCAGCATAGATTNNTTCTCTGTCCGCACCATACCCTTCTGTTTCATTTAAGATTATTGCCAGTCTGGCTACATCCAGAAAATGTCCCATATTATGACGGCAGAAGCGCCGTGACACCTCTGCCCTCTCATTTTCTGCAAGATATTTTTGATACTTTTCATGGTTCAGAATNCGGTTNNTNCGCTCCATTTCTGATTCCGCCTCTCTTNTTGTCATTCCCCCTGCTGCACCATATTCATAAATAACATCTTCAGATTTTCATCCTTCTCGAATGTGCCTCTTGTTACAACTGTCACNGTCCTGCTTCCCGGCTTTTTTACTCCCCGCATAGTCATGCACATATGCTCTGCCTGTGCCATTACCATAACACCCTTGGGCNTCAAATTCTCCATAATTGCATCAGCAATCTCTGCAGTCAAACGCTCCTGGATCTGAAGACGNCTGGCATAGACCTCTACGGTTCTTACAAGCTTGCTGATCCCCACTACTTTNCCGTCAGGAATATAGGCAATATGTATTTTTCCAAAAAAGGGCATCATATGATGTTCGCAGATGGAATAAAAAGTAATGTCCTTTTCCAGAATCATTTGATTGTCCTGCACCTTAAAGGTTTTGGATAAATGCTCCTTCGCAGATGTCTCTGTCCCTTCCATCAGTTCCTCATACATCCGCGCAACCCGCATCGGTGTTTCTTTCAGCCCTTCCCTGTTACAATCCTCTCCGATACCTTCAAGAAGCAATCGAACGGCCTCTTCAACTTTCTCTTTGTTTACCATGTGAGTCTCTCTCCATATTTTTCCTGCTTTCCTTATCAGAGGCAGCTTTCACAATATTTATCAGATTTCCAAGATAAGACAGGGACCCAAAGGCAACGATCACTGTTTCCTTATCCGCAAGCAGATAAGCAAGTTCCACCGCTTCCTGTACACTGTCCGTGGCCGTAACATTATCGTGGTATTCCCTTACCATACATGCCAGTTCATAAGCCGGCAGACCTCTCTCCCCCGGTGTAGGTACCGTAAGGATCTGAGATGCCAACGGGCAGGTCACCTTTAAAATTTCATCCTGTTCTTTGTCTCTCAATATTCCTATTATATATATAATTCTTCTATTTGTAAAATAAAACTGTACCGATTGTGCAAGACGCACTGCTGCATCCTGATTATGCGCTCCATCTGCAATAAACAACGGCTTCTTTGCAAGGATTTGAAACCGTCCCGGCCAGCAGGTAAGAAGAAGTCCTTTGTAAATTGCGCTTTCCTTTACGGGAAATNCTGCCTTNNCAAGTTCCTCCATGGCACACACCGACAATACTGCATTTTCAAGCTGATATTTTCCCACCATNCTTATAGTAAGATCCCGNTATCCTTTATAGCGAAAACTTTGTTTCTCCAGACTGCTCTTTACACAGGTTATCTCCAACGGATCCACCACAGAAAACGGAATGNCNAGCTCCTTNGCCNTTTCCTCCAAAACTTCCATAACCGTATCTTCTCCCTTCAGGGCCANNGCTCTTGAACCGGGCTTCATGATCCCGGCTTTTTGTTCCGCTATACGGGCAAGACTATTCCCCAGAACTCCCATATGATCAAAACTTATAGANGTAAAGATTTCCAGAATTGTTGTCTTTACTACATTGGTAGCATCTAACANTCCCCCAAGACCAGTCTCCAGTACCACCACATCACAGTTTTGCTCNAAAAANTATGNAAANGCCATCGCAGTCTCAATTTCAAAGGCTGTGGGATGCGGATTTCCCTCTGCTTCCATTTCCCCGCACAAATCTTTCATAAGNTCCATCANACGNCATAANTCCTTTTTGCTGACAGNNNTTCCATTTACNTGTATTCTTTCCCGNTATTCAAAAATTGTNGGAGAAATNTANCNGCCNACNCGNTACCCNGATGCCTTCANTATCTCCGAACAGAATGCCANAACNGAGCCCTTTCCGTTGGTTCCNGCNATATGGATAAATTTNANNTTATCCTGAGGNTTNCCCAGCCNTTCACAGAGTCTTTGNACGTTGNNCAGTCCCGGAACGCTCCCATATTTTTTTAATTCTTCCACATAATCAAGTACTNCCTGATAATTCATACNNNCACNCTTTCTGTCTTTNCANGTATAANCTTTGATTGCCGCGCCATACTATTAGCAAACTTGTAAAGGATGGTAACTACCATGCTGAAAAATTTCTTTAAGTGCGGTCTGATCGGATGGTGTATGGAAATCGTCTTTACCGCACTGGACTCCTTAAGACGCCGGGATATGCGCCTTATGGGACAGACCTCATTATGGATGTTTCCTATTTATGGAAGCGCCTGCCTGCTATCTATTCTATTTGGTCCTTTAAAAAACTTTCCTGCCTGGCTGCGTGGAAGTATCTATGCCGTCTGCATTTACATCGGCGAATACTTAACCGGCGCTTTCCTTAACAAACATAAAATGTGTCCCTGGAACTATGAAACTTCCAGATGGAATATCCGCAGAATCATACGTCTGGACTATTTTCCTAACTGGTTTCTGGCGGGTCTTTTGTTTGAGAAAATTCTTTCCAAAGATAGGAAAGCGGTATGAGAATCTCATACCGCCTATGATCTGAAAATTATTGCTCTACTCTGGTCAAAAGTCTCCGGAATATATGCCTCTTAGTCTGAAAAATCTCCGTCCGAAAGATCTGCTGCACCGATATCCAGCGTATTTAACGTGCGGCGCTTCATTCTTGCCTGCTCAGATGCTTCCAAAATAAAATTCTTAATCTCTTTTGCATTTTTGATATGCTCAAGCATCAGCTTCGGATGCGTTGTATCACCAGTATAACAAACCACTGTCCCCAAACCAAATATCCGCTCTATCAGAGATGTGACAAGTTCCACATCCTGCACCTTATACATATAACAGTCATTTTCAACCTTTTTCAAAAGACCGCTGTCTATGGTAATGGTGTTTTCCTTTATGTAATATTTCGTAAAAGTAAAAGGCAGTCCCAAAAACAGCCATCTCTTTTTTTCCACAAACTCAGTTGTCATAATCCTTTCTCCTTTATAATTTTTTCAATATATGATTATACCGCACTGCACAGCCGATCTTGATAAAAACAGAAAGCAGCATCAGTACAATATCAAGCAACAGAAAAAGATACAACCAGGCAGAGAGCTTCTCATAGCCTCCAATGCCGGTTCCGAATTTATCTCCGAGATAAATAGCTATTACAAGAACAACACTGGCAAAAAGGAAAAATAATCGAAACCGATTGGCAATAATCACCGGTCTCTTTGCCTTTTCCAAAACTGCTATCTCCTCTGCTGTGAGCTTTCCTTCTCTGCTTCCGGTATTCTCTGACATTTTTGCCTCCATGCCGTAACTGCTTGATTTGTCTTTAACCTTTATACATTTCGTTTATTCCAAAACCTTCTTAAGTTCATCCATAAACGTATTAATATCTTTAAATTCTCTGTACACGGATGCAAAACGCACATAAGCAACCGCTTCTAAATCTTTCAGCTTATTCATAACCAGCTCTCCAATCACACGGCTGGGAATTTCCTTCTCGTCTCCGCTGAAGATTTCCGTTTCGACCTCATCCACAAGCTGCTTGATCTGATTCGCACTGATGGGACGTTTATGACATGCCCGAAGCACTCCTGCCTCAATCTTTGAACGGTCATAAGTTTCCCTGTTATCGTCCTTTTTGATTACGATCAGCGGAATGGTTTCTACTTTCTCATAAGTGGTAAAACGCTTATCGCACTCATCGCAGACTCTACGGCGTCTGATGGAATTGTTATCCTCCGCCGGTCTTGAATCAATAACTCTGGTGTTTTCGTGGCCGCAAAACGGACATTTCATATGTTTTCCTCCCTCAATATGTTGTGTAATACCCTCTGTACCTTTTAATAGAACTTCAAAATTCCCTGCCCTTTTACGGGCAGCATTTCAAGAATTCTCTGCCCTTTTACGGGCAGAGAGAGCAAACGAACTGCCAGGGCAGTGCGTTTACTCTCTCGCTTCGCTCGTCAAACACGAAAAGCCGCATCTGCTCATGCAAGCATGGCAGGTGCGGCTTTTTGTGCTTGACTCTGCCCTTTGCGTACATTATAGGTAACTTTTTGAATTATGTCAACCATTTTGTAAAAAGGAAAGATGTTACCTTTCCAATAAAAAATATTGACATACGTGCTGCAGGCACCTTATTCTATATTCAATGGAGGGAAGGCATCATGAAGCAAAAAGATTATTATGACAATCAATATATCAGGGATTTTTCCGGGAAACTGGTTTTGGCAATGCCTGATTTTAATCAGGAGCTTTTTTTACATAATCTGATCGGGCAATTAGATGATAAAGAATTATTTGCACGTTTTGACTGCATTGTAGACGCAATGGAACAAAGTATGGGAACGGATTACTCCCAAAATATTCAGGCATTCTTTCCTATCCTCGGTCCTGAATTAGAAAAAGCCGAAGGAATGTTCAACTCGGGCTGGTGGCTGTGGCCGATTGGCAGATATGTAGAACGGCATGGAAATGAAGATCCACAGTTATCCATGTCCTTTTTGAAAGAATTGACCAAAAGATTTACCGGTGAATTTGCTATCCGCCCTCTGTTAAGAGAACACCCGGCAGAAATAATGGATGAATTAATTCTCTGGACAAAAGATCAAAATGTCCATGTCCGCAGACTGGCAAGTGAAGGTGTCAGGATCCGTCTGCCCTGGTCTCAGAAACTGTATGTTGCGCTGGACGAATTTGAACGCTACACAGAGATCCTTACAAATTTGAAAGATGATCCGGAAAAATTTGTTCAAAAAAGTGTTGGGAACAATTTAAATGACCTGTACAAAGACGCACCGGAAAAGGCAGAATTTATTATTTCCACGTGGAAAAAGTCAGGACAAAGCAAAGCTCAGGATTGGATCATAAAACATGGAATGAGAAATCAAAGCAAGTAAGAATCAGTATGATTATTCTGAGCATTTGAATCAGATTTCTTTCTGCAGCATCTGCATTACCTCTTCCCTGCCAATCCCGGCTTCTTTTGAATATTCCAGGGTATATTTAAGCTGCTCTCTAATGTAAGATGACGGATCATCCTTGGTAATACCTACGATGACCTTGTACTTATCTGCAGATGTTTCAATAAATTCATTCATTTCCATATCAGTGAAACATGATAATGGAACATTCATATTAAAGATTACACTGAACAAATCCACATATGTTTTAAGTTCAACCTCACATATTCCCTTAGGAACACTGACTGCAATCCGCCTCGGACCCTCCGATCCTGATCTAATCCTTCAGCCTCATTCCCTACAGCTGCCGTCTTACACTTCTCCCTATCAATGGCAATCAGGGATTTTTCCCTAAGGACTATTCCACGATCCTTAACATAAATTATTATATCCGCCGGTTTGTTATATTTACTTTTCTTAATCTCTGACATGATATCTCCCTCCAAATCAGTCAAAAGCATCTGGTAAACATTTCAATCAGATCCCCACCTGCCCGCAGATATCCTTTAAACAACATTTGTCACAATATGGTTTTGTCCGTGCTGTGCATACTTCTCTGCCATGGTATACCAGTCTGTGACAAAAATCGCTTCCTTCCTCAGGCGGAATAATTTTCCACAATTCCATTTCCACCTTCTTAGGCTCTTTGATCCCATCCACCAGACCCATACGGTTCACCAGACGGATGCAGTGGGTATCAGTTACAATGGCGGGCTTGCCGAATACATCCCCCATGATCAGATTTGCGCTTTTGCGTCCTACCCCCGGCAATGCCAGCAAAGCATCGAAATCCTCCGGCACTCTGCCATCATATTTTTCCTTCAGCACTTTCATGCAGGCACTGATGTCCCGCGCTTTGCTGTGTCCAAGTCCGCAAGGCTTAACGATCTCTTCAATATCCTCCACTTTCGCTTCTGCCAAGGATTCCACAGCCGGGAATCTGGCATACAGATCCTGTACTACCACATTAACTCTTGCATCCGTACACTGCGCTGCCAGCCGGACACTTACCAAAAGCTTCCAGGCCTGATTGTAATCCAAAGTACAGCCGGCATCCGGATATTCTTTCTTTAATCTTTCTATGATTTCCAGTGCAAGTTTTTCTTTTGCTGTCTTTTTCATCCTGTGTTCTCCTCTTCGCTGTCCTAATCACATTTCGGAAACAACATAAAAATTTGCCGTTTTTTATAACTTTAACACTCATTCCTTCTGATGCAGCCACTTCAGCTCCGGATAATACTCAAATTCCGCCCTGCCCGCAATCTCCCTTTTCTCCACAAAGGAATCTGTCCAATATCGGGAATCCCAGGAATTATTCCGATTATCCCCCATAACAAAATAAGAGTTTTCCGGCACAAGGAACGGACCAAATTCTCCTTCCATCGGTTCTTTTAAATAATTTTCCTCAAGAATTACACCATCTATGTAAACGTTTCCGTCTTTTCCAAGCACTGTCTCTCCCGGCAATCCAATAATACGCTTTAAAAAGTTGGTTTTTCCATCATCCGGAAAATAAAAGGAAATGATATCGCCGCGCTTCGGCTCCTCATTAACATAGGCAAGCCGATTGATAATAATACGGCTCTCCGGCATTATGGTATTTTCCATGGAACCGGTCGGAACCTGTGCATTGGCAATCAGCTTATTGCTGATCAGAAAACCCAATACCAACCCTGTAAGTATGACTCTTGACCAGTCAAGTATCTCCAACAGTATTTCTTTTTGCTTTCTCATATTTCCTCCCTGCCTGTGTAATCAGCCTGCTTCTATATAGATATTATACCAGAGCCGCCCAAGATCGCAATGTCATTTTCTGCACCGAATATATTATAAATTTATTGCAAAATAAAATTCAGTGCATCTTTATACGATTAGAAATAACTAAAAACAGGCCTTTTCTAAGTGGAAACATTTCTGTGACCGCTCGAAAAAGCCTGATTTTTTACATTTCATTCTGTAATTATTTTAGGATTTCCATTTTCCAAAGACCATGCAGATTGCAGTATGCATAAGCGGCAACCGCCGTATCCCCGTCTGCAACGCAAAATTCTGCCACCGGCTCAGTATTTGGATTCAATTTTACGATTTGCCCTCCTTTCTCTGTTTCCAGAAACACCCACCCGATGCTATGCTCATTTGTCATAGGGTGAAAAACACTTCCAACTTTTACGACNATCCTNTGCCCGGTCTTTTCTATNAGNGGAATATGCTTTTCACCTGCTCCTTCCGACAAACCCGGATCCAAAACACTGTACCCTTCTTTTCGTAATGTNTCCACNTGNTCCTGATCTCCNGTTATCAAATATAAGACNTCGTTTTGTTTTTTTAAAAATATCGGTTCCATTTNTTCTCCTTTTCTTTTTATAAAATTGGNTTTTCCGCCTTTGCTTTCAGNCAGNCATANCTTCTGTCCACTTCTTTTTGCAATTCNTTNACAANCTGTGCATATTNCNCTTTTTTCAAGTGNTTTGTTCTTCCCATCANNGAAAGCCAGTCAAGNACAGGNATTTTNTTACCNNCTTTTTCCGGGTCATANTTTAAGGTNGTTTTATGCTGCTCNACTTCATAAAGNGGAAAATANCAGCAATTTACTGCCGCTTCTATNACNTTTCTCTCTGTCATAGNTTTATCATTCCAGTTTAAAGGGCATGCGGAAATTGCTTTCANATANNCGGTTCCTTCNGTTTTTGCATAATAAGCNGCTTTTGCCGCNTTTTTTATGAAATCNNCAGGATTACTNTCCGCCACCGTTGCAACATANGGAATGCCGGTGGNNGCCATAAGCTGAGGCATNTCTTTATGAAAAAAAGATTTGCCATACTGNTTTTCCCCTACATGAGAAGTAGCNCTTTTAGCTCCTTTCGGGGTGGANTAGGATAACTGATATCCGGTATTCATATAACCGCCGTTATCATATTCAAACANNAGCACCCTGTGTCCCCGCAATGCCGTACCGAGAGCTGAGCCCATACCNATATCCATTCCTCCATCCCCGCTTATCATAACAAAAAGGATATCTCCGGGCGGGATTTCTCCCTTTTCCTGCTTTCGATAACAGATTTCCGCAAGTCCGCTTAACGTAGCGGCACCNTTTTGGAACAGATTATGCAGATAAGGTACCTTAAAGCTTGTCTGNGGATAAGCGCTGGTCACAATCATCCCGCANCCCGTCTGAAATAATAAAACCACCGGATCTTCAATTGCCCTTAAAAGCAGATTCACATTTACGGGTATTCCGCATCCCGGACAGGCTCCATGCCCCGGNGCAAGNCGCTTGGGCACAGCNGCTGTTGCATTCAGACTGCCGCCTTTAACCACCGGCCGNCCATCTTTACCTTTCTCNGTTTNGGTTGCTCNGATTTTAGTTTTCTCCGCTGTCAATGGTTTGAAAAAGGGCTGATCCTCGTATTGGTCTCCCGGACAGACTCCATAATAATCAAAATCCGGTGCGTCCGGCTTTTGCATCCATTCAAACATCCGAACTGCATCTTCNGCATAAAAATCCTTTCCGCCAAGTCCATATACCAGACTTTTNACCACTGCTTTCCCNCCGAATCTCTGTATGGCAGCNCGCACTTCCANAGANANATTTCCTCCGCCGCCTCCGTANCTGTCCTGNCGGTCCGCTATCAAAAGAAATGACGCNTTTCTGCAAGCCCTGGCAATTTCTTCTGCCGGAAAGGGNCGAAGGACATGAATTGTCANAAGACCNGCTTTTTGACCGGAATCTCTCAATTTGTCCACNGCATCCATAGCCGTATCAAAAGATGAGCCCAGAAGAAGNAATATGCACTCTGCATCCNCCGCTTNATACCCCTCCACCGTCTCATAANTTCTCCCTGACAGGATTNCATACTCTTTAAAAAGCTCCGGNAAAAGTGTTTTTGTCNGTTCCATGGCCAGATGCAGTTGATAGCGGTTGTTGATCAGATCCGGTTCATTCATATAAGANCCCACTGTAATCGGCTGTTCCAAATCCAAAAANGGATAGCNCTCCTTTTTGTGTCCCAGAAANTCTTTTATGNTCTGCTCNCGCNCAAANCCCAGGCATCTTCTCTTCTGATGACTGGTAAAAAATCCATCNTAAGCCACAACAACCGGAAGCCTTACCTGNTCGGCNANTTTCAGTGCAAGAATATTGAAATCATANACCTCCTGAGGCAAGTGAGCAAATAAAATGGGCCATCCCGCATTCAGCATNAACATAATGTCGCTGTGATCTCCNTTAATGGATAAAGGCCCGGATATGGTTCTGCACACCACATTCATNACCATCGGATATCTGGTTCCCGACTGNACCGGNAACTGCTCAATGGCATANAAAAGACCGTTGGCNCTNGTTGCATTNACCACTCTTCCGCCTCCTACCGATGCNCCNTAACAGATTCCGGCAGCACTGTGCTCNCCCTCTGCCGCAATCATGATCAGATNNGTNCCTCCATCTGCTTTCAAGGCATCCAGTCCCTCTGCNATCTGTGTAGANGGNGTAATGGGATAATATCCCATCAGATCGTATCCNATNTGNCTGATNGCCAATACNGCCATCTCATTTCCNCTGGCAAAATATANTNTNTGTTCTTCCATCACANCTCTCCTCCCTTNGTGAAGNTTTCTTCANAAAAAGATTCNGATGTGATATATCCGTCCNNNCCTGTTTTGGTATANTAATCCGGCACCCGTATCATCTCCTGATTAGGCAGAAAGTATGGNTTGTCNGGATAGTCTGTNTCCANGGCCTGNACNANGGCGTTTACCGGACANACNTCCACACANCGAAGACANCCTTTGCAGTGGTAATAATCCANTCCNCGATTAATCATCATCNTTTTCCCNTGNTANTCNCCTTCNTCAAACTGAAAAACCATATCCGGACANGTGGAATCGCAAAAACCGCAGTTGATNCAGCGCTCCTTTATAAACANAGGAATGTAGCCCTGTCTGGATGGNGACAAATCCGACACCACCGTTGANCCGTATCTNGGATTGATTCCTCCTANNGGTGCNNAGGCATANCCCCATACATTTGGGGANTTCTTTTTNCTGATTTTNTNCTTCNCNGTCNGNGTNCNGCTNTGATTNTTACTACCGNTTTNNTTTGCGGTATCNNCNCCGTTTNATTTAANCTCTCTNACTTCTTCAAATCCTCTTTTTATTCCNTCCAGATTTCCTTTTAAAGCNTCCGGATATTTAGATCCCANAGTCTCCNTGCAAATCTGCTCTNCTGNCGAAAGCGGCACAAATNNCATTACTCTTGCCATAGCNCCCAGCAGAACAACATTGACCCTGGAATGAACCTCCATAGCAATTTGCTGTGCATCAATCACAAANAGTTCGCCCTGCTCTTTATTAATCCTGGACCCTNAATCCGGAANATTTNCGGAAACGGCAACTAAGATNCGCGNATTCTCATCACAGCCTTCCCATACATCTTCTTTTTCAATAAGTGCCTGATGAAACAAGACCAGCAAATCCGGTTCATCTACAGGTGCATGGGTTCGGATATCCTGATCNCTNCCGCAATANCGAATATAAGATTTTACCGGAGTACCTGTTTTTTCAGATCCATAGCTGGAGAAACTGGTNCTGTTNAGCCCAAGATACTTTACCCCCAGTTCTCCCAGCATCTTACCGCAAAGATTAGCTCCCAAGCCTCCNATACTCTCCANACGGATTTCAAAATAACTTTTNCCTTCCCGCAATGGCAGTTCTTCTTTTCCCATACCAGCTTTCCTTCCGCACAAATATTTCAAATTGAATTTCTTAAAACAGTATGCGTATTTTTANTAAAAATATGCTGACATACCCGTCAAGCCGTTTGGACAAAAAACAGGATGTGCATTCTATGCACACCCTGCTTACCTGTAACACCGTTTATCACATCTTCTTTAAAAAAATCTAACCTTCAATTGCTATTCTTTTAGATACTTCCATNTCTTTAACATCCTTTTTGGGAACCGTAAGCTTCAAAAGTCCATTTTCAAATCTGGCTTTGATATCCTCTTCCCTGATTGCCTCTCCAACATAAAAGCTTCGGGAACAGCTTCCGTAATAGCGCTCTCTGCGAATATAACTGCCATTCTCTTCTGTATCATTATCTGTTTCTTTTTCTGCTTTGATTGTCAGATAACCATTCGCAAGGTCCGCCAAAACCTCTTCTTTCTTAAAACCCGGTAGTTCAATTGCAATCTCATAACCGTTTTCGTTTTCCTTTACATCTGTACTCATCATGGGTTTTGCGGAACCCTTACGTACCATATTTTTCCTTCCAAAGAAATCATCCTCAAACGGAAAATTCATCATCTCATCAAATAAGTTATCTCTGAAAATACTGGGCAACATCATAGATCACTCCTCCATTTCGCATATTGATTCTTAATACAACTGTTATATTATCTGCAAAAAGGAGTAATAATATTACCTCTGCTGTTTTTTCTTTCTTTTATCTGCATACATCATTTGATCTGTAACATCCTTTCAAAGGAATACTGATTAATCAGCATGGTCTTCTCATCCACATACTTCCATCACCATGTACTAATTTGCCAGAAAACACACCATCTCAATATCATCAGTATAAGGAAACATATCAACTGCAGCCGCTTTTTTTAATTGATAACCATTATTACACAAGAATTTCAAATCCCTTGCCAGTGTCTCCGCATTACAGGATACATACACGATTTTTTTCGGTCTAAGCGTCCTTAAAGCCTCAAGAAACTTTTCGCTGCTGCCGGAACGCGGCGGATCCATCAGCACCACATCAACTTTTCCGCCCTCCCTTGCCATGTCAACTGCAAAGTCACCGGCATCGGCCTGATAAAAACGAATATTGGACAGTTGGTTTTTCTTTGCGCCTGCAATAGCATCCTTAACGGCTTCCCTATTTAATTCCACTCCAATCACCTGCTTAGCATGAGGTGCTGCGATCATTCCAATAGTTCCTGTTCCACAATAAGCATCCAGTACACATTCCTTTCCGGTAAGTCCGGCATAAGTAATTGCCTTCTTGTACAGCTTTCCGGCCTGAACAGGATTCACCTGATAGAACGCCTTGGGCGATACTTTAAACCGCATTCCGCAAAGTTCATCCTCAATATAGCCTGAACCATAAATAACCTGCTGGCGATCTCCCAGTACCATACTGGTCTTCCGGTCATTCACATTGATCACTACCGTACTAATTTCCGGATGCTCCTTTAAAAGCGCCTTTACAAAATTATTTTTTGACGGCAGAATGGGTGATCGAAGCACCAAAACGACCATGATCTGTCCTGTCGCATATCCGGTCCGGATCAGCACATGCCGAAGCAGACCATAATTGGTATCCTCATCATAAACCTTGATCTTAAAGGACTTAAGCAACCCTCGGATAGTTCCTATGATGGCATCCGCTTTTGTATTTTCCAGAAGACAGTTTTCTACCGGTACGATCCTGTGTGTCCCGGTCTGATAAATCCCGGAAATGATATTTCCCTTCCGGTCTCTTCCAAAAACAGCATGAACCTTGCATCGATAATGAAGAGGATCTTCCATGCCGATTATTTCTTCTACCTTTCCATATGGTTCAAGCAGTTTTCCGGCCTGATCCCTTTTCCATTTAAGCTGTCTGGCGTAATCCATATGCAGAAGCTGACAGCCCCCACACTTCTGGTATACCGGACACAGCACTGCTTCTTTTTTCTTTTCCACCCTTTTTTCCACTTTCTTCTCTTCTTTTTTCATCTGCTCTCCTACACAAATCGGCTTGATTTCATTTCACAAAATAATGAGAAACACGCTTTGCGAGCTGGCCTTATGTCAAAAAATCCCAGGCATATCTCCCGGGATTTTCTTAATCTTCTTTCGGTTTTTTAAGCTTGACTGCCTCCATTCCCTGAACAAGCTGCGTTGCTCTCTCTACATCCGCTTCATTGATACGAATAACGAATATATTCTTTTCTTTCTTCCTGTCCGATCCAAATAATCTGGATAACAACGGCCGTTCCTGCCATTCAATAAAATAAGAAATTCTGTTTTGTAAAAAAATCTTTTCTAATTTTTCTTTACTTTCCCGATCATATACTCTGCAAAAAGATACTTCCCTGTTAAATCTCTGATTGTCAAAAGCCAATGTTGTCATTTACTATCTCCCCTACAATTTCCTAATGCGTTATGTTAACTACTCCTATTATAATTCACCATCCTGCTCTATTTCAACATAAAAATGATTTTTTTTCTGTATTTTTACAACGCCATTCTTTTCGAAAGCTCCCACAATGGTTTTTGTTCCGTATATTGCTCATTTAACCAGTCTGCTGCCTGCATAACACCCTCCGCCGAAAACGCGAATTCCTTACGCTGCTTCTTTTCTTCCTCTGTTTTGGCGTAGCAATAAGGCTCCGGCCAGATAATTACCTCAAGTACATCTCCATCTCCGCTTTCCTTTTTGCGCAGCATGTACCTCATTCCCTCCATACTGGCAGAGTATTCTTCCTTTTTCACATAATTTAAGATATGAAACTTATCTTTCTCAATCATCTATTTATTATAACCTCTTTGATCATGTTTCTTTCGATAGTCAACTTATTTTCGCAATCGTCTGCATCTGTGCAAAAGTATATATCCGCTAAAAATAATTGTCAACCAAGCCTTTCCACCTGCAGCAATTTTGGTTCATATCCTAAACTGAGTATCTTCGCCTTAGAAAAAAATGTCATTTTTCCAGAAAAGAGTTGACAAACGAAACGCCTGATGATAACATGTAATTCGTGGTTCGAATCACAAGGAAATCGGGGTGTGGCTCAGGTGGTAGAGCGCTACTTTAGGGAAGTAGAGGCCGCAAGTTCAAGTCTTGTCACTCCGACTATGAAAAACCTTGAAAGTATAGGCTTTCGAGGTTTTTTGTGTTTATATTTGGTAAAATATGAATGAAATTTTGTTTGGGAGAATCGAGATTCAACAGAATTCCAACAAAAATAGAGCTTATATTATGAAGTCTTTTGTTTTCAAACGTACTTTTGTTGACGTATTAAATACTCCTTTTACTTGAAATATACTGCTTCAAATTAATATCATAATTATATTTTAGAGACGCCTTTTTATCCTTACTAAGAATAATATCATTCAAATCCATATTATTTACAGCGGCAATTGCAACAACATAATGGATCACATCTGCCAGTTCTTTACCTAATTGAATCTCTAAATCTTCTGAATCTGCCTTCTTTCTTCCACTTCGTTTATTAAGGATTTCCGCTACTTCTCCAATTTCTTCAACTAATTTCATAAATAGGCTCTGCTCGTCTACCTTATCTCCATAGCGTTCAAATAAATACGACTCCAGTTCTTCAATAGTAACTTTCATTCTCACTTCTCCTCGTATAATATCTTAATATCTTTGATTTTTGAGTTTCATTGCTCTAATATTACAATTAGAATAAATCGAAGTATATATAACTGTTACTATTCTTTCTCTTCAAATACAGAATCAAAAATAATTTTTGTCTCATCACTCATCTTTCTTATACATGAGCTCACAGAAAGAATACTCGGATTTCCATTCTTATCAATTCTCAAAGGCTTCTGTTTACTTTTTGTAAATCCAAAACGCAGTTCTTGAATCTTTTCCAATGGAATCAGTCTTAGTTTATTTGTCAAACCATGCTCGCTTAGTGCTGCTGTTTCAATTTGTTCTACTGGCATTTTGGCTGCCATATATAAAGAATTATTCACTAATGTAACAGGATATATAACATCTCCCACTTTTACACTTTTTATGGAAGGCATNTTTGTATGAATACTACCAAATATAACCGTAATAGGCCAGNCTCTTTTCAAAATCANACTTTCATTTAATCCACCATGCTTTATCTTTCATTTCTAACGAAAAACTTTCATCCACAAACAATGGTATATTATCGCTTATTTTTTTGATTTCTTCTGGNTTGTCCTCTAATTCTTTTCTTAATTTCTTTGCCATTTCGCTATGGTCAATAGTTTTAACAAGTTTACCATTATCAAATAATAATTCTTCTAAAACTTCATATGCCCACGCTCTCTGATATCCCATATGTATATAATACTCTCTTATAAAATCTTTCCCTATAAGGATTTTGCCAGTGTACTCCATAAATATATTTATATTTTTATAAAAATGATGACCCATATACTGTTATCCAGCACCCTAGGTGCTCCAAATCTTTCTTATATTCGTCAAATTAAATGAAGGTACTGACTCATATATTCTGATGTATTTTACAGCAGAGTGTTTGAACTAGTACCTTCTTGTGTTATCATATCAAAGTTACAAAAATAACAGGTATCCCACCGACTAAAGTTTGATACCTGCTATCATAACAATCCTCACAGTGCTGCATCTTTCAATGTAACACCGCAAGCAACACCATTATGATAACAATTACAGTACCTTTTGACAATCCACTCAATCAAAAAACTTATGAAAAAATCATCAACACCTTACAGTTCCACCAGCTGCAGTGTACCTGCGGCCATTCTGGCTGCTTAACCATCCATGGTTATTACACCCGCTCCCTTAAAAAAGACGATTCTGGGATCTCTTTATCTATCTGCCGCGTCAGATGCTCTCACTGTGGCAGAACCCATGCTTTGCTTCCATCTTTACTTGTTCCTTATTCCCAGGTATCCCTGCAGGATCAGAGTTCTATCATCTCTGCCTATGAGGCTTCTGGAGCTTATGAGGAAATCATGGCCGGGACTCCCTCCATTGATGAAAATCTCATTGCATCCATCATCAAACGGTATGTGAAGCACTGGATGCAGAAGATCCGCTCCTTCCGTATCGAATTATCCTTCCCGCCCCGTCTCGTAAAGCAGTGTTTTTCTTTTTTCGGGAACCAGTTCATGCAGATAAGGCAGACTCCAAATATCCTGTTTCTAACACCCACATAGCCTTACAGGAAAACTCATCTGCTTCCTCTTATACTTAAGAAAAAACGAAAGAGAGGACTTTAAATGAAACAGGAATTAGCACAGGATATCGCTTTGATGCGTTATTCCATGATTTCACCGCTGATTGTCGGCCTCCCGGATGAGTACAGATCCAAGGAAGCTTACTTTCGTGCGGCTTCTGCACGTGGTGCACTCCATCCAAACGGATCCTTCATCCATCCGGCGCCGACATCCATCAAACGCTGGTACCAGCACTACCAAAAGAATGGTTTTGATGGGCTGCTCCCTTCCAGCCGCAGCGATGAAGGTACTTCCCGAAAGATCCATCCAGATCTTGAGGAACAGATCAGATATCTGAAAACGAACTATCCCCGTATGTCTGCGGCAGCCATCTTCCGTCAGCTATGCGACAACGGTTCTGTCAATCGTAATGAATTATCAGAATCCACAGTGAACCGTTTTCTTAACAGCCTTGCCCGAAAAGAAAGGACAACGAACAATCAGGACATGAGACGTTATGAACGTGCCCATGTCAACGAGGTCTGGTGTGGAGACAGCAGCGTTGGTCCTTACCTGAAAACAGAAGATGGCAGAAAGCATAAAGTTTATGTGATTGCACTTATTGACGATGCCAGCCGCTACATCGTTGGCATTGATGTCTTTTTCAATGATAACTTTGTAAATCTTATGTCTGTCATGAAATCTGCTGTTGCAAAGTTTGGCGTTCCGAAGTTATTCAACTTTGATAATGGCAGTTCCTACAAAAACAGACAGATGGACCTGCTTGCTGCCCGTATCGGCTCTACGGTCCATTATGACCAGCCGTATACCCCAACCCAGAAAGCCAAGGTGGAGCGTTGGTTCCGTACCATGAAAGACCAGTGGATGGCAGGCCTTGATATGCGGGATTTCCATACGCTTGATGAGCTTCGCGGAAGCCTGTACACGTATGTCAGTCAGTATAACCAGAAGATCCATTCTTCCCTGAATGGGAAGAGCCCACAGGAACGCTACTTTAGCGAGCCAGACTGCTTCCACCGCTTACCCGAAGATAAGATCGACCTGTTATTCTTACTGGAGTTAGAGCGCCGCGTCTCCATTGACTGTGTGGTTACGATTGACCACACCGAGTATGAGGTCGATTACCGTTTTGCAAAACAGAGGATCAAACTCCGTTATTCTCCTGATATGGAATCCATTTACGTTGTAGAAGCAGATGGTACGCTTACACCCATCCGTCTTCTTAATAAGATCGAAAATGCAGACATCAAACGTGAAAAGCCACGTCTTTATGGAGGTGATGACTAATGGATTATACGATCCGCTATGGTTTGGAATTCAATCCATTTTTAAAGAACTCCAAAGAAATCTTTGTATCAACGGATGAATCAAAAGAAGTTCTGTTCCGGCTGAACTATCTTGCAAAAACAAAGGGATTTGGCCTGCTCACTGGCAGTCCCGGCCGTGGAAAAACAACTGCCATCAGGGCCTGGAGACAGGGATTAAACAACTCACAGTACAAAGTGGTCTATACCTGTTTTTCCACCTTTAGTCCCAATGATTTCTATCGGAATCTTGCTGTCGAATTGGGGGCACAGGCCCACTATCGGAAACCAGACAACTTCCGTGCAATCCAGGAGGAGCTTACCAGACTTTCTGTTGAAAAAAGGAAAACGCCTGTCATCATCATTGATGAGGCGAACTACATCAGTTCCGCTATCCTGAATGATTTCAAGCTTTTATTTAATTTTGAGATGGATTCCAGGGATCGTGCTGTGGTTCTGCTGTCCGGGCTTCCATCTTTAAATGCAACACTTCGTCTTAGTGTCCATGAACCATTCCGTCAAAGGATCATCATGAACTATGAGATCCCTGCATTTACCAAGGAAGAAGGACGATCCTATATCCTTGAAAAGCTAAAGGGCGCTGGCACTGCCAAAGCAATTTTTGAAGACGCTGCACTGGAAGCCATCCTAAATGCATCTGATGGAACTCCGCGTGTCATCAACAATCTATGTAACAGTTGTCTTCTGATCGGAGACTCCTGGAAGAGTGACATGATCACAGCAGAAATCGTCATGCAGGCAATTAACAATAATGAGATTTAGCAGCAAAAGCAGGGCAGCCTGCTTTTTGCATTTCCTCCGATCTGTGAATTTGCTTCAATTTTTATAACGATCAGATAACTTGCTGATGCTGGTGCAGGCAATCTGCTGATCCCCAATGCGCAACTCCAAAAACAGGTACATCTAATCTGCATGGAGCTGGTGCATCTAATTTGCAGGACAACAATATATCATAAGCATAAGTATTTTCCACAACTCCATCCGGCCCAGTAACGGAAGTCAGGCGGTTTCCCTCATCATAAGTATAGGTCCATCCTTCCCCATCATCGGCTGCTTCGTCATACTGCTCCGGTAGCACATGCTTAATCCGGTTTCCTACCGCATCATAGAAGAATCTCTCCACACCGCCGTCCGGATAATGGATGCGCAGCAGCCGGTTTTCCCCATCATAGTCATAGCACGTGCCTTCCCCGTCCTTTGTTTTTTCATCATAGGCATTGGGATGAACCTTCTTAAGGATATTTCCTTCCCCGTCACGGAACAGCTTTTCATGGCTTCCGTCAGAGTATGCCGTATCTACGAGGTGTTCAAGGAAATCATACTGATAGTCCGTGCGTTTCCCATCTCTTTTCTCCCATTGTATAGGGGTATACATGGCAAGCTTTCTTCCCATGCCATCATACAGATAATGGGTCTCATTTCCTTCTCCGTCACGCTCCATGGTGCGCCAACCGCCTTGGTTATAGGCATACTCCCACCGTACTGCCCCATCATCCTCTGAGAGTATTCTTCCGCTACGGCTATACTCGCATTTTAATTCCGTCCCGTCCCCGTAAAAGGTGGAAGCCGGGTATGCGCTCTTCTCCTCATAGCGGTAGCAGGTCTCGTGCCCCTCGCCGTCCGTCTCACAAATAAGCCGTCCCAAAGCATCATAGCGGTAAGTCTTTTCTATATACGCCCCTTCTGCTGTCTTTTCCTTCCGTTCTGTCAGGTTGTGGCAAGTGTCATAAATAAGCAGCTTCTCCCTTCCGCCATTGTCACGGACACATACAAGATCTCCTGCCGTATCATAGCTGTATTCCATCACCAGCCCCTCCGGCTTTGTCTCTTTTACCAAATGGCCGTCTGCATCATACTCCGTATGGGTCTTCCTGCCCAGCCGATCCTCCACAAGGGTGCGGTTATTGCCTGCATCATAGCTGAAGCGTTCCCTGCTCCCATCGGGGTACCGGACCTCCCTGACTGCCATTCGTTCATCGTAGTAGTACTCTTTCCACCCGGGATAGGTGCTGTACTCCACACATACTTTCTTTTCCTTGTCATGATAGATTGCGGTATAAGTATCCCCATTTGCAAGGGTCTGACCATTCCTGTCGGTTGCAAGCTTCCGCCTTCCCGTTGCTCCACTTATTTAACAGTTCTCCCTCAGTGTAGTCTTCATACATATAGCAGAATTCTCCTGTCATAGAAAAACCGATGGTTTTCGACAAAAACTAAGTCTATCCCATCGGTTTCTTCTTTGGTTTATATTAAGTTATGGGCAGTAACACTCTAAAAATACCCTCAGCAATACTTTATTCTTCATACACTTTCTTACTGTATTTTTCTATCCATCCATCTTCTGTATATAATTCTCCTGACAATCCATCACTTTCTTCAACAACGTTTTCCCCTGCATATAGCATTTCAACTTCTTCGTGTTCTTCCAACATAAACAACATATTATGCATACACTGATCTACTGTTTTTGAAAGAAGCCACAATAAAACACTTTTCTCTTGTTCATCAAATATTGATATTTTATCCCTAACATTTTGTGCTGTCAGTCCTTTCATTCTACCATCAAACATTTTTTCAAACATTTCAAGTGTATTGTCTCTTACCTCACTAATAAATATCTCACCAAAATTATCTAAATTATTACTCATTTCTTGCCTCCTAATTTTGTATACCATGGTATTCTTGTTGGTTGCGTAACACCTTGACTTGATAAATTCTCTAATGACTTTGCTATTAAATCCTCAATCATATCATCATCAGCACCTCCCGCTTTCAAAGCTTCTCTAGCAATTCTCGTATGTTCTTCCAAGGTATTCGGTCTTCCACTCTCAAATAGTTCTTTAAACAATTCTCTTTGCTTATTTGTCATATCACTATGGTTCAAATCATTATCTTTCATGAATTGTTGACTTATTGAAAAACCTTTTTGCTCATCATAATTAT
>JAAVAA010000004.1 GCA_014804285.1 Lachnospiraceae bacterium
GAATCTGTTCCTTTGCTGCTGGCATAAAAAATCCTCCTTTTCGATAAGAATTGTCATATCTTGATTCTTACCAAAAAAGAGGTATTTTTTCCAAAGACACAAACTATTTTACACTACCAGTAATCCCCTTATAAACGTATTCAAGTTCCTGTAATTCAAAGGGTACCAGCGCATGATTGTCAAGCTTGATCAACTTATAATTTACTTTCAATTTTTCCGCATTTTTAATGATCGATTCCCTGACAGAGGGCTTCTTTATCCTGTCTGCATGTGCAAGAATATTTTCCAGAGTGCCAAATTCATTCATCAGCAGCGATGCCGTTTTGGGGCCAACCTTTTCTGCTCCTTTGATATGATCCGCCGTATCCCCCGTAAGTGATTTAAAATCTGCATACTGCCCCGGTGTAATGTCAAATTTCTCTTTTATGTATTCGGGAGTGCAGATTACTGTTTTTTCTCCCCGATAGCGAAGCACGGATACCTGATCCGTTATAAGCTGAAAAAAATCACTGTCAAATGACGAGATTACAATTTCATTTTCCTCTCCAAAGGACAGCGCATAAGCGGCAATCAGGTCATCCGTTTCGCAATCCGTTGTCTCCGCATGTTTGATACCCATAAAATCCAGCGCAGCATACACATCGTCAATCTGAGAAAAAGGGTTTTCTTCTTCGGGCACTTCACTATAATCAATCCTGTTTGCTTTGTAATCCGGATCCAGCCCGGAACGCTCATTTTCATGTTCCCCATCGAATAATACTACTATATGCGTAGGTTCCACTTTACGGATAATCTTCAGTAATGCGCCAACAAAGCCAAGCGTTCCGAAAATAGCCTTTCCCTGATCATTTACGATTCTTGCAGGCATGCCAAAAAACATTTGAAATAACAAGTTACTGCCATCAACAATTAAAAATCGATTCATAACAACCTCCATGCGGTGCAAAAGTAATTTATCTTGGCTTAATCGGCAGTAAAAGATCAATTTTTCCGTCAATACCATTCTCCGGCCATCCCATATGGGACGAATATACCCAGTTCAAATGTTCCTCCAAATAATCCCGATGATCCTCCTGATATTTTTCGCTGTTTTTAACCCATTCTTTCAGAAAATTCCACTCATAAAAATCAGGAAAATTAATCGTATACGCAGCATAAAGTCCGCCGTCATAGTGTTTTTTGACTATAGGTGATGCCACTTCCATGTCATCCGGAATCGTTACCCAGTCTTCATAACCATGATAATCACTCCCCGGCTGCGGTTCCGGATTATTAAAGCCAAACATCCGTGCATCCGGTTTGATTTCGTACAACTTGCTGGAGCGAATAAACATATCCATGACTTCCCCTACTGTTTCTTCCGGGTCATCCCCTGCAAATTGATAGGATGCTACTGTACAGGGCGGTAAAAGTACGATTCGGACACAGTTTCCTTTTTCTACCATTTCTTTTGCAATACTCATTTTTCGTTCTCCCTTCAAATGATGTTTTTCCAGAGGCAGAAATTCTGTCAACTCCACAATCGTATCCTCTTGCACAAAATCCATATAATTTTCGTCCGAAGCATCTTCGTAAAGCAATTCCAACAATTTTTCCAAAGCTTTTTTCATTGCATGAACAGTCTTTACGTTTTCATTCATATCGCGAATCCGCGCTTCCAGAATGCGAATAGCTTCCTCTTTATTTCCGTCCATCATACATCGAATTTGTTTTAATGGGATTTGTAGTTTCCGCAATATAATAATTTGCTGCACCCTTCTGACAGCATCTGTATTATAGACGCGATAAGCATACCCCTCCTTCCGCATGCTTTCAATCAAACCTATTTTTTCATAATACCGCAGCATTCTGGCAGAGATCTGAAACATTGAAGAAACCTCTCCGATTGTCATTTGATCCATCTTCTCACCTCCTGCACCTGAGTATAAAGTGCGACATCGTGTCGCAGTCAATAAGAATTACATAATTTATTTTTCGTTGTTTTACCGCACCCTTATCAATATCTATACGGATGAATCAATCCTCGCACAGATTCATCGAGCGTATCAAAATCAATCGGCACGTTATAGGTTTGAATGTCTGTAAGCTTCACAAGATTACTGAGATCCGGAAGGGTCGTCACGTGTTTCAGATCCCGCAATTGTAATGTTTCCAGGTTCACAAGAGAACTAACAAAGTCGATATTTTCCAGTTTCATAATTCTCCAAAGTTCCAGTTCCCGAAGACTCTTCAGTTCACCAATCCCGGAAAGATCAGTATTTCCACACCACCACAACCTAAAAGCTTTCAATTGAAGTTCCTTCAAAAAACTGAAATCTGATACCTTAATCCCCCGCAGAGTCAGTGATTTTAACTCTGAGATCCTGCCGATGCTTTCAAGATGCTTCTTGACCTTTTTACCAAGAAACAAGGAATTCAATTTTTTATATTGAAGAAGCCATTCACAGTCAAATTGTATTGCTCCGCCCATTGTATCTGCAAAAAAGATCAATTCCTCCAAATCAGACGAAAGATTGTTCATGAAACTGTAATCCTGCCGATCAAATAAATCCAGATGCAGGCCTTTTAAACCGGGCAGCTCACACAAATATTCAATATTAATGGCATTCTTATTTTCCCGAAGATGCGCATCAATACGAACCTTCGATAAATGAGGCATCTGACCCAAAATAGAAAGATCAAACGTTTTATCTCCATAAATATTAAAGACCCTGAAATAGAGATCGGGTCTTTTTTCCAAAATACGGTCTATAACCGAATACGCTTTTTCGGGAAGCTCCTGACTGATCTGTATACACTTAATCTTTTTATTCTGCGCAATCTCTTCGATGATCTCAGGAGTTATGTCCTTGTAACCGACAAAACTCATAGCTCCATTTTCATGTGATTCATTTGAAATATGAATATGATTGGTAAAATTAATCCATGCTCCCATACAGATCTCCTCTCTAAATCCGATTATGTACCATATTTTTCTGCCAAACCCAACTTGCCAAATTATCAGTTATTCTATTTTATCGTAAGCCTTTGTCCCAATCCGCAGGTCATCCGGAATACTCCAAAAAAGCAAATATCAACTAAACATTAATATACTGAAGATACTTAGAATCTCTTCCTTCTTCCGAGAATTCCTCTAACACAGTAAACCCGTTTTTTTCGAGAACACGTATTGATGCAAGATTATCCGCGAAAGAAAAGGCGCCAATCGTGTTAAATTCATATTTAGTCTTTATTTCTTGCAAAAACAAAGCCACAGCCTCTGTTGCAATTCCATGTGACCAATATTCCTTTTCAAAAATGCAGAAGCTAAGCATAGCATTTGGATCTTCATTTACATCAATACAATAGCACCAAATATCGCCAATATAATTACCATCTGCTATAATTATTTTTCCGTAGCTTTTTGCATTTGCAAGTAGTGTTTCTCTATAATCCTCCAGAGCTTCTTCTACAGTCTGGGCTTTTTGCGGTAATACTGCTCTAATCTCTGGTTGTTTAGCTTTCTCAAAATAGATTCTGACTGTATCAGCAGTCCTGTTCCCTAAGCATATGTTCATCGTGTCCTCCACACCTTTCTCTTTGCCTTGTGCATATTATATCATTCCTTCCCGATTTTTTTCAATCGGCGCCGACAGCATAAGCCTTTGTCCGATTTCATTAACTATTGCTTTTTTTCCTTTTTTTTTCTATTATCAATAGTAAACGACATAACAAATTTAAATTTCTAATGTCGTTCACTATCTAGTAACAACTACCGGAAAGGAAACTGGAATCATGTGGACAGCACAGAACTGGAAGGATTACGAAGTGATCGACACCTCAAAGGGTGAAAAACTGGAACGCTGGGGAAGCTATATTCTCCTTCGTCCCGATCCGCAGGTCATCTGGAATACTCCCCAAAAAGCAAAAGAGTGGAAAAAGCTAAATGGACATTATCACCGCAGCAGTAAAGGCGGCGGTGAATGGGAATTTTTTGATCTTCCCACAGAGTGGAGCATCCACTATCAGGATCTGACTTTCCACTTAAAGCCTTTCAGTTTCAAGCACACCGGTCTTTTTCCGGAACAGGCTGTAAACTGGGACTGGTTTCGTGAAATCATTCAAAAATCCGGTCGTCCGGTAAAGGTGCTGAATCTTTTCGCCTACACCGGAGGCGCTACCCTTGCTGCTGCCAAAGCGGGTGCAGCCGTCACTCATGTTGACGCTTCCAAGGGCATGGTTACCTGGGCAAAAGAAAACGCCGCTTCCTCCGGACTTGCGGATGCTCCTATCCGTTATCTTGTGGATGACTGCGTTAAATTTGTGGAGCGGGAAATTCGCCGGGGCAACACCTACGACGGAATTATCATGGACCCTCCCTCTTACGGGAGAGGCCCTAAGGGAGAAATCTGGAAAATTGAAGACAGCATTTATCCCTTTATCGAGCTGGCCTCCCAGCTTCTTTCCAAGGAACCTTTGTTTTTCCTGATCAACTCCTACACTACCGGACTGCAACCTGCTGTTCTCAGCTATCTGCTAAACTCCGTGATCACGCCAAAACACGGTGGCCAGGTCTGCTCCTCAGAGATTGGACTGCCAGTACGGGAAAGCGGCTTGATTCTACCCTGCGGCGCTTCCGGACGGTGGGTAAGCAACTAATTTTCTGGAGGATGAACAATGCATTTTAAATACTGTCCGCATTGCGGAAATAAATTAATCAAAAAAGAAATAGGCGACGAAGGATTCATACCATTTTGTGAAAACTGTGATATCCCTTTATGGGATATGTTTACAACCAGTATCATAGCCGCCGTTGTTAATGAGCAAAATGAGGTGGCATTACTACGGCAAAATTATGTATCCACTTCTAGCTATGTGTGTGTAGCCGGAATAATGAAAATCGGAGAATCTGCTGAAGATACCGTTATCCGTGAGGTTAAAGAAGAACTCGGTCTAGATGTGATTGATCTTGAATTTATAAGAAGCTACCCCTATGAAAAGAAGGAAATGCTTATGCTTGGATATAAAGCTGTAGTGAAAAAGTCCGACTTTTCAATATCCGGAGAAGTCGATTCCGCCAAATGGGTAAAATTTGAAAATGCTTTAAGCCTGCTGCGCGAAGGAAGTATTGCCTGGCAGCTAGTCAAGACTGTTATCGGGACATAAGCTGCTCATACCACGGAAATATCCCTGCCAGAAGATTTTTCCTATGATACACATAAGGCGCTTTATTCGGAAAGTACAGGTACATTCGGTAAATATAAATGGCAAGTGCTGCCGCTACAAGGACTCCCAACACAAAGGCAAATCCTTTTGTTTTGGTTCCCTTCAAATAACGGAAATATCCGCAATATAGCAAAAACAGTATCACAAGAAAAATAGACGGATTGATTACTGCCGCCTGCATGATATTTCCTTTTAAAAGATACAGCCCTGCTCTTGTAAGCCCGCATCCCGGACAAGGAAACCCTGTGGTAACCAAAAGCGGGCAGAATGCGTCAAATATAGCGTGAATAATTACATAATAAACTACAAATGCCACTCCTGCTATCCAGAACTGCTGTATATCCTTTTTTATGCGATTAACGACTTTTTCTGCTCTTTTCATATTCAAAGTTCTAAAATATTTACCCCTTTACTCTCTCTCAGTTTTGACCATGCTGTTCCTTTTTCCTGTCACTTCCGCCTCCATTATTTTATACCAAAGTTCTTTTAAAATCCACTGAAAAAGACTTCTGCATTCACTATATAACTGCTAATGAAGCCTGCCATACGACGATTTTCTATTCCACATAAAAATGTTGTAGGAAAAAAACTGCAAGTAGTGTATAATAGAGCAGAAATATTTTGTTCCCTGACGGAGCAATACGTAAGAAAGGAGCATGAAAGTTACATGTCAAAAATTATTTTAACCGGAGACAGACCTACCGGCCGTCTTCATGTCGGTCACTATGTTGGGTCATTAAAAAGAAGAGTAGAACTTCAAAACTCCGGTATGTATGATAAAATCTTCATTATGATTGCTGACGCGCAGGCGCTCACTGACAATGCCGAGCAGCCTGAAAAGGTCCGCCAAAATATCATTGAGGTAGCTTTGGACTATCTCTCCTGCGGACTCGATCCTGCCCAGTCCACACTGCTGATCCAGTCTCAGATTCCGGAGCTCTGTGAGCTATCCTTTTATTATATGAATCTGGTAACTGTTTCCAGACTGCAGCGGAATCCTACCGTAAAATCCGAAATTCAGATGCGCAACTTTGAGGCCAGCATCCCTGTGGGCTTTTTTACCTATCCCATCAGTCAGGCTGCCGATATCACTGCTTTTAAGGCTACCACCGTTCCGGTAGGTGAAGATCAGCTTCCCATGCTGGAGCAGACCAAGGAAATCGTCCGCAAGTTTAATTCCGTTTACGGAGATACTTTAGTGGAGCCGGATGTCCTGCTCCCCGATAATAAAGCATGTCTGCGCCTTCCCGGCATTGACGGCAAGGCAAAAATGAGTAAATCCTTAAACAACTGCATTTATCTCTCCGATACCGAAGAGGATGTGCGCAAAAAGGTTATGTCCATGTTCACAGACCCTAATCATCTACAGGTATCCGATCCCGGTCAGGTGGAAGGTAATCCCGTATTCATTTATCTGGATGCGTTCTGCAAGGATGAGATGTTTGCAGAGTATCTTCCCGACTACGCAAATCTGGAAGAACTGAAAGCTCATTATACCAGAGGCGGCTTGGGCGACGTAAAGGTTAAGAAATTCCTGAACAATGTTCTTCAGGAAGAGCTTTCTCCTATCCGTGCCCNGAGAAAAGAATGGGAAAAGGATATTCCCGCCGTCTATGAAATTCTCCGTAAGGGAAGTCTCGAAGCNAAAGAAGTTGCTTCAAAAACATTGGACGATGTGAAACGAGCTATGAAAATTAACTACTTTGANGACCATGCNCTGATTGCGGAGCAGGCAAAGAAATATTCGGAAGAAAATTAATGAAGTAAGNNAAAAATGAATATTATCCCGCTTGGGATAATATTCATTTTTTTACACAAGGACNGCTTGNAAAGCATGNCGTNCGTTNTTTCTGATGGTNCTTTACTCCCCNGCAACATCCCTTGNCGGNTCCTTGATTCTTGCTTTCAGAGATGCAAGTATTTCATTCACATTNGACTCTGTNGCCACACCGGGATACTTTTCCCCAAACCGAACCAGCATATCCTTAGAATTCTTTTCTTCCTCCATAACCGTCGCATAAATGGCTCCATAATTNCCCTTCTTCAGNGCATCATTGATAAAGGAAACTGAATCNTCCTGAAANCCGTCCCAGCNTCCATAAAGATTGCNCACCGCCNTATCAATCCTGTCTTTGGAAATTGGATTNCCTCTCTTCTCATGTTCTGCCAGAATTCCAATAATGTCTGAAAGATCATTCTTATATTTTCTGCCGGAGCGAAGNTTCATAGCTATGAGATACTCCGCTGACACTGTGCGAACCTGGAGGANNTTTGAAAATGTTTTGTAGTAGACAGAAAACTGATCCAACCGCGGTGAATAGGAATCCGTGTGCATAAANTCAGAATTCAACCATCCNTGAGGAAGGTTNTATTTGTCNCCAACCCTGCCTGCTGCCTCCTTCATNACCGAGGAAGCATGAATNACCGCGTCCACATCTGTTGTCATTTCACGNAACCCATANCCCNCAAGGACNGCTGCNCCGCCGATNAGGATGATCTCNGCNGGAACTGCNGTGCCATTCCGCCTCTTAAATTCCTTTGCAAGCTCCTTCAGCAAGGTATTAAGATTCTCTTTTGTAAATATNCCTGNTCTTTCAGACGACATTCCGCACCTCGCTCTCCACAATGTTAAATCTCAAAAACTCAGGGATTGCCTCCTGCAGNGCNTTNGNTTTCGGCGCATCGGTTCCTGAGACAAGNGCCTCTGNCAATATTCCGGAGGGANAAAGCGGCTCCTTNAATTTACAACAGCGCAGATCNTCATACCCAGTACATACCGGAACACTATTCATCCGGCTGATATAGTCCAGCATTGCCAGCAAATACAGGCATTCTCGATACCATCCNCGTTGATAATACACCCTAATGTCNTCCTGCTCCAGNGTATCTATNATAAAATCTATGTCGCCCATTTCNTTTACACGATGGCANACNCTNCTTTTATANAGTTCAAAGNTNNTCCATTCTTTNGAAGCTANATCCAANAAAGATTCCATGGNCACCCCAAGNGCTTCTGCAATCTTATAGACNGTCTTCGCAGAACAATTTTCAAGCTTTGTCTTCCCGTTNCATATNTCGCAGACTGTAGTGTACGGAANNCCGCTATTTTGAGAAAGCCAATATTTTGTGACAGCCTTCTTCTCCATCAGTTCATTCACTTTCATTCATCCCACCTACCTTTATNGCTCAGTATAACGGTNTNCCGTGATAAAGTCAATNNAAAGAATTTCTCAAATAACAACNTNNNTTAAATCAAATTTAATAGCTTTTTTGATCTCCTCCGGTATCTGATTGCTCTTTTGATCCAAAATATCCAGGATTTTTTGTTCTTGNTGCATGGAAATTTTCGCATAAACATATCTGCTTTTTATACCAGCCTCAATTAAATTCTGATCGGCATCTGAAAGATCTTTANCCCCATATAACATTAATAAATATGGCATNCGCTCCCATGANGGNTCACGCANAAGCAGCTTCAAAAGATACCCACNAAGAACCGTCTTCCGGTTTTGCAAGAACGCATCATATATCTGTGATGCCCCATAACGGATTCTATACTTTCTAATTAAACGGTATGCCCTCCCACTGACAGAAGGGCGGCTGTCGTTCAANGATTTCCAATATACAAAAGCCCCTCCTTCTCCTACAAGCTTTCCATATGCTTCCAGTGCCGCAGNNGCAATCTGTTCCTCTGACGANTCCAAAAAAGGACTGACCACATCTGCCTCTTTCTCACTGCCATGCTCACCAATCCCCANAAGCACTATCTTTGATNTCTGGTTATCCAGCNTGTCNAGATAAAANTCCAGCACCCTGATATCTGTATGTTTTTCCAAAATATAGCTTGCCTGATCCCGTATCCTCGCAGATCTGTCTAACAGCATTTCTTCCAAGCCATCCCATGCCTGATGCTCTTTTTCATAACGAAACAGCAGCGCATAGTATCGCACGACTGCGCTTTTAGATTTAAGATACTGATTTATCCGAAGCGGCTCATATCCATAATGGTCAAAAATCCCCCTGATGAGCAGCGTCTTCCCATAACTTGCTTTTTCCAATAATAAAAGCTTTTCCATCGCTGCTCTTCCCAACATTTTATCCTGACTGACCAAACGGTAAATTGCGTTTTTCATATTAACTTCATAGCTATGTATTTCATTTAAGGTTTGCTCCGAAATATCAGAAAACATTTGGGCTAAGGTCTCTTTTATCCTCTCCTCTATCTGNAAAATATGCTCATCACTGCGCCTGCCAGAGCATTTCACTTTTTCCATCATAGAAAGCGATGCGAAAATTTCAACTATATTGCACTCCTGAATCCTGCTCTGTGCCATAANAAACGCGCATTCCCGGACCTGTACGACCCAGTCATTTAACCGCAGAATGAAATACGGAAGTGCTCCTGCAAATCCGTTTAATCTTTCCACACACTGCTGCCGGTAATAACCATCTGACATAAATGTTCCCATCTTCAATACTGCACTATACTGATCATCCGTTAAATGGGACAGTCTTCTTCTTGATAGATCTATACTTTTCCAATCAATCTCATACCAATATTTTCTCCGTTCATCATAAAAAAATTTCCGGGCTTCCTCTGATAAACGTATCAGCCTTTTACTTGATATACGGGACAGCAATTCATCATAAGCCGCAGCTACTTTAATTTGAAGATCTTTTTCCTTATGGAATGCAAATACGCCTTGCAGGGTATTACCATATACTGTATTGCCCTTATGGAATTCCGGCAATGCAACATTGTTAATATAATCCAAATATGCTTTTTGTACGGATGATTTTTTGCTAAATATCATTTTTCTGTATCTCCTCGCATTTCCGGCATTTTATCCATCACACAATATGCTCNNCNATCAGCTTAATCCCATTCTCATAGGATGAGCTTACTTCNNTAAAAATATGGTTATAAAAATCCACCGCTGCCTGCTGTCTTTCCCTGGCCATACTTGTCCCCTTCTCTGTATAAAAATGGGAATAAANATTTTTCAATTTGTACTGATANTCCTGAAAGAAAGACGGNNATATATCANTTTTTCCGTCTGATACCGANCCATCCNCCANTACTGAGTATAACGGCTCCGAAACTCTCCCCTTATATATCAGCGTCCTTGCAATNCCGGTNGNTCCNGNNNCATCNATTTTGTCTGCATCGAACAANATNTTCGCTTCNATGCTTTGCGGCGGATCANCNGAACGATATCNATGTGTGCGTATACATTCNGCCACTCTCTGNGCAAAGTCTTCCCCAAAATGNTTTTCNATCANAAAATGGTATGCTTTCTCTGCCCCTGCTTTTGCATGACAAATCGCAGGATTTTCAAACTGTTCCATTCTTCCAATATCATGNAGCAGNCAAGCGCAGATCAGCACATCATAATCCACATTTTCTTCCGTCTGCGCNATATCCAATGCATAATATAAGACGCGGTAAACGTGCTGCTTATCATGGGCACTATCCCTCATGCACGCCGACATATAATTCTCAAACAATTGGTAAGTACTCTTCTCCACTCCTGTCAATACCTCTCTTTAATATGATGATTCTATTCTATCATCGTGTCAGATTTCTGAAAAGTACCACTTGACANACAGANANNACGCNTTTTATAATCANTGTTATATAACATATATTATNTATAGGAGAAGAACAAATGCCGCCTAAAGCCAAAATCACAAAAGAAATGATCATNGACACCGCTTTTAAAATAGCAAGAACAGAAGGCGCCGAAAATATCAACGCCAGAACCATTGCCCAGAGCCTTTCCTGTTCCACCCAGCCTGTCTTATACTACTTTTCCAAGATAGAAGACATTAAAAAAGCGGTATACGCAAAAGCAGATGTATACCACTCTTTATATCTCACTGATCATATCGAAGACTGTGATGCTCCAATGTTGGAAATCGGCTTGCGCTATATCCGTTTCGCCCATGAAGAAAAACATTTATTCCGCTTCCTGTTCCAGTCCGNTAAATTCACTGACAAAAGTCTTCCTGNCCTGNTGAATGACGAAGGACTGAAACCTATTTTGGATATCATGCAANAAACAGCACANGCAACCGAAGCACAGGCTAAAAATATTTTTTTGACCGTGTTTCTCCTTGCTCATGGATATGCCAGCCTGCTGGCNAATAATTCAATGGAATATGATGAAAAGNCAATTGCTTCATGCTTAAATCAGGCATACCTCGGCGCAGTATACACTTCCACAGAAAACGGAGAATAAACTTATGAATAAACTATATGCCAAAAACGAACTTTCTTTTTCACTGATATGGATAGCCCTTTACGTTATTTTGTTCAGCGCTGCTGAAAATCTTTCAGAACTTATCGGTGTATCCAAGATCATAACCGTTCCCATATGCATACTTTTTGTTCTTTTTCTTTGGTCCTGGATACGCAAAAACAATCGAAAGGAAAAATATGGCCTTTGTAAATTTCAAGTAAATGCAAAGGGATATCTATATTTCATCCCGCTTGTTTTTCTTGCTTCCTGCAACCTTTGGAACGGCGTTACATTGCGGTTATCCCCTATAGAAAGCGTTTTACATGTCATCAGTATGCTTTGCGTAGGTTTCATTGAAGAAATCCTGTTCCGGGGCTTTCTTTTCAAAGCCTTATGCAGCGAAAAGAAGCTAAGACAGGCAATCCTCATTTCCAGCCTTACCTTCGGACTCGGACATATTGTCAACCTGCTAAATGGCGCGGAACTGTTTTCCACCCTATTACAGATTTTCTACGCCGTTGCCATCGGATTTCTTTTTACAATCATATTTTATAAGAGTAAAAGCCTGATTCCCTGTATCCTCACCCATAGCATCATCAATTCGCTAAGTGCTTTTGCCGTTACGCCCGCACCGTCCTATGAAATTGTCAGTTCTGTAATATTGGCTGTTGTTTCGGTAGGATATGCCGTGTGGATCATAGTGTTGCACCCAGTAAATTCACATAAGGCTTACATTTCCATAAAGCAAAAGCCTTAAGATTCCACAAAGTATCAAATGCAGAGGATAATACAGGTAAAAGAACCATTTCATTCCTTTCCATTTGCCACGTTCTCCATTGTATCCGGTAAGAAAAGGAACGGAAAGCACTACCGCCATCTGCAGAATACCATACACTACATTGATAAATATGCTGTAGATCACTGCGTACATGCAGACCCACATTACCATTGCAAACATTTGCTTCCGGAAATTGCCTCTGTTGTCGAAAATAGACACAATGGCAAGAACAGCAATGCAGCTCCAGTCCGCCGGGAATGCCAGAATACAGATTCCGACGAGAAGGATACGCTTTGCCCACTGCGGTATTTTTTCGTCCGGCGCATCATAGAGCATAATTGCAATCAGACCGAGAAATAATGCCCAAATAACCCCTGTCTGGTTAAAGACACTTCCGTTTGCAAACGGAATCATTGGAATTCCAAAGCAAAAATTATAGGCAAAATGTGAAATAAAGGCAAACAATAACAGCCTTCCGGCATATTTCTTCTTATCATGGGTATAAAAAGCACCCTCAGCAATGAAGAACCACATAACCGGTGCCGTGATCCTTCCAATGGCATGAAGACACAGTACCCACCATCTGACATCATACCCTGGAAACAGCACCCAGGTCAGATGATCGACCGTCATTGCAATAATTGCGATCATTTTCAAATTATTTGCATTCAGACTTTGAGGGATTCCCTGTTTGTTCATAATTTTTTACTCCTTCTGAAATTCCTGTAACCAACCCAAATATCAAAATTTACTCAAAACATCAAACTTTCTGTTCTGATCCCTGATATAATAATTTTACGATATCGGAGGGTGAAGGATGCAGAATATAGAACTTTTAATGTTAGCGCTTGAATATATCGAAGTTCATTTAGGTGATGAAATCAAAACAGAAGATATTGCCTCTGCCTGCTTCTGCTCAAAATCCACCCTTGAAAAATTGTTTCGCAATGTGCATAACATTTCCGTACATGAATACATGATCCGCCGGAGGATGATGTTAGCCGCGAAGAAGCTGTCAATGCAGCCAAAACTTCCAATTCTGGATGTTGCTCTTGAATACGGATATAGCACTCACGAATCCTTTGCACGTGCATTTGAACAGATATGGAACTGTAAACCTTCTGAATTTCGTACTACGAAATATACAGAATTATTTCCGAGGTTAAGCGTACCTCCCAAGAAAGGAGACTGCTATATGATGCAGCTAAAACATGTAGATATCAGCGAGTTATATGATTTATTTCAGGAACGGAAAGACTGTTTTTTTGTTCTTTCTGATATTAAACATATGGTGCCGATCAATGAAATATCCCGGAAAGCTGGAGATCTGGCAATTCTGGAGCAAATGCGCCGCATGACATCAGCAGCCGGTCAGGAAGATGTCGTATTCCGCATTGGCGGTGACGAATTCTGCATATTAACTTCCAGCAATGAAGCTTCATATGCGGAACAAATCGCAGATAAAATCCGTAATTTGAATGACCAGACTTTTTCTTATGAAGATCAGGAAATACCGCTCTCACTCTTTGTATCTACGGTGAGCCTGAAAGAGTGCTCCCACTGCGAAGAACTCTTTGCCGGATTGCATAACGCAATTAAGAAAAGTAAAGAATCATAATCTTATAGGACAGTCCCCTGCATACAAATCTGGTGGTATGCAGGGGACTTACTCTATTATCTCATCATTTTATACTGCTATATATAACCACTATCTCTTTTTCTGATATTGTATCATGTTCCCTCTTCAATATCTATTTTTTCTTCCCCGAATCAATCGGACAGAATAAAAAATAACTGCATAATCTGCTTACAACTCTATACGATAGCATACGTACCCGCTGACACAATGAAATCCAAGTCCCAATGCGTCTGCCTGCTCCTCATCTTCATTAAAGAAAACCATGCATCTGACGTTGTTGCGCTTTGCCTCATTCAGAGCCTTTGTCACCAACAACCTATACACCCCAGCGTCATAGCCGCCGGGAAAATCAACACCGAATATCTCGGAAAGGATGGAATTGCCCGTAAAATAGATTGCTCCCACAGTGATTCCGTCTCGCTGATACATATAGATTGACCAATTATCAATATCTGTCAGCAGCCGCTCCGAGTTCCAGTACATATCCGCCTGCTGGGAGTGAAGTTTTCCAAACAGCTCATAATTCTCCCGCGTAACGGGAACGATGTCCGGGCAGTCCGGTGTGGGTTCATACTCCGCAAGAAACATCACATCGTTATAGCTCTCCTCGATACACGGATAACCGCCAGTCTCCAAGGCCGACACTGCTTCGATATTCTCCTCTGGAAAACCCAGATAGAGTTCGCTTCCCGGGAAGTTCTCCCGCGCAAAAGCAATAAATTCTGAGACGGCTTCGCCCATTCCCTCCGAGACGCAGAACGAACAGGTATCCAGATATTGATCTGCGGGAAGATAGTAATAATGAATCCAACCGCAGACTTGTCCGTCCCGCTCATAGAGCAGGATATCCTCGTTTTCCCTGGTAAATGCGATGCGGGAACGGTTAATAAACTCCTCTTTCGTCTTGATGCCGTCCGTATATGTCGGATAGCCTGAGCTTGTTAAGTCCAGCGCAAGTGAGTATGCGAATTCCGCATATTTTTCAAAATCAGATTCCTTAAGTCTCGTCAGCATGATTTGCCTTCCTTATGCAAACATTTTTTTGATTTTATCATAATTCTGGGTCGTCATCAACGCGGTTTCGTCCGTATCTTTAAACTTCACCACATAAGTCCATCTGCCGTAAGGCTCAATCCGTACAATTTGCGAAATGTTGATAATATAGGATTTATGGCATCGCATGAACTCCCCGGTACTTAGCTTTTCCTCAATATCGGAAAGGGAAATGGAGGTTCGGTGACGTTCACTGGCTGTGACAATGCTAGTATAGCCTTCCAGCCTTTCAACCAAAATAATCTCCTCCATATTCAGCAGATACACTTGCTCTTTCCCTTTGATCAAAAGCTTATTTTTATAATGTTCCGGTTTCACCACCTTATTAGGCAAGGTGTCTTTCACCGCAGCACCTTCCTCCATGCTGCTTCTGATGCGGTCCAGAGTTTTTACCACCCGCTCCATATTAAAAGGCTTCACCAGATAATCGAACGCATAAATCTCAAAAGCATTTGCCATGTACTCACTGTGTGCTGTGGCAAAAATAATCTTCAGCTTCGGATCAAGCTCCGTAAGCACTCTGGCACACTCCAACCCGCTTTCCCCATTCAGGTCAATGTCCATAAATATAACATCCGGTTTATATCTGGCAAAATCCACCATTGCCCCGGCAAAGTCACCGCTCTCTGACACCACCTGATAGTCCGCCTGTTTTTCCACCATTTTGTGGAGAAGCTTTCTAATCTCCGGTTCATCATCAATCAGCATTACTTTTATCATATTTTTTTACTCTCCGCATAAGCGTCAGCACCTGTGCCGATGCTCTTTTTCATATCTGTGTCTGCCAGCACATTCTGAAGCTTATAATAATCAACCACTCCAATATGTCCTTCTCTAAGTGCCTGTGCCATGGCTTTCGGTATTTCTGCTTCCGCCTGAACAACTGCCGCGCGCATTTCCTGCTCTAACGCTACTGCCATTGCACGGCGTTCCTCCGCCCTGGCCTGAGCGATCTTATTATCCGCCTCCGCCTGCAGGCTCTGCAAATTGGCACCCACATTTCTTCCAATATCGATATCTGCAATATCAATGGAAATGATCTCATAAGCTGTCCCTGAGTCCAGCCCCTTCTCCAAAATCAGCTTGGAGATTTCATCAGGATTTTCCAAAACTTCATCATGGGTTTGGGATGAACCTACCGTGGTAACAATCCCTTCCCCGATTCTTGCTAACACCGTCGCCTCACCTGCGCCTCCGATCAGCCTTTCAATATTGGTCCTTACCGTAACCCTTGCCTTTACCAAAAGCTCAATACCGTCCTTGGCTACCGCAGAAATCAACGGTGTCTCAACCACCTTAGGGGTTACACTCATTTTCACAGCCTCAAAAACATCACGACCGGCAAGGTCAATGGCTGATGCCTTTTCAAAAGAAAGGTCCATGCCTGCCCTCTGGGCTGCAATTAATGCATTGACAACTCTATCCACATTGCCGCCCGCCAGATAATGGGCCTCCAACTGGTTTACCTTTACCGTCAACCCTGCTTTGGTAGCCTTGATCAATGGAAATATAATCTTACCCGGTGCAACTCTCCTAAGCCGCATTCCCACCAGATCAAAAACCCCTACCTTCACATTAGCCGCTACTGCCGAAATCCACAGCCCCACCGGCACAAATACAAAAAACAGTACCACCAAAAGCCCTATCACACATAATAAAACAATTTGCCCTACCATACGCTCTCTCCTTTATTCCTTATTTTTCCCTGACCATAAGTCTGTTCTGATTGACCCTGCTGATCACAATAGGACTACCCTTCTTAATATATGGCCCTTCCGAAAAAATATCCAACTCAATCCCCTCAAAGTCTCCCTTGCCTGCCGGCTTTAAGTCGGTTGATGCCGTCCCTTCCTTCTGCAGCAGATAATCAAGATCCGAGGAATTGATCGGCGCCCCTGCCTTTAAATCTTCGTCCAGGACAATGGGTGACTTAAATTTTTTCTGAGACAAAAATCCCATGATGATCGTCATTAAAATCCCTAATATTACAATAACTACCACTGTAATAAAAATTCCGGCCTCAATGCTGTCTGCCGTCAGAAATACTCCTGCTATCAGGCAGATAATTCCTGCTATCCCGGGTACCCCAAATCCCGGGATCACCATTTCAACTCCTACCAGTATAAATCCGGCTATCAAAAGTATGATGCCAATAACTATTACCGTATTCAATTATACCTTCACCTCCTTTGCAAACCTGACAGTGAATACTGTTTCTTTCTCGTCAGAATCCACGAAAACCGTGCCACCGTACATTTTTAATATACCAGCCACAATATAAAGTCCCATCCCATGACCTTCCTCTCTTTTCGTGGTAAATCCCTGCCTGAATATAGTCTCTCTCTGATCTTCCGGGATTGCGGGACCGTTATTCGACAGGGAAAAAAGGTAATAATTCCTGTCCTCGCTGATATCCAGCGTCATTTTTTTCTCCCCTTCTTTTTCCTGCAATGCGGTAATCGCGTTGTCAATGAGATTAGAGAGCACTTTACACAGCTCCCAGGGCTCTACCTTCAGATTTTTAAGGTCGGATTTCACTTCCACATAAAAATCTGTCCCATTCGCTTCCGCCGTACCCATCTTCGCCATAAGCAGGGCATTCACCGCCGGTATGGAGGTTCTGATCGCCTTTCCCACCTTCATCATATCCTTGTAAACAGGCTCCAGATAATCGTGAAGCTCTTCATATTCCTGAAGCTCCATCATCCCATAAACAATCTGGAGGTGATTCAGATAATCATGCCTTTGCCCCCGAAGTTCTCCGTTTAATTCCTGCACCTGGTAAAAGCTTTCTACCAAAGCCTCATACTGCCTTTTCAGCTTTTCATGCATGATCAATATCCAGATCAGGCACAGCATCAGCACCACGACCACCAAAAGGCAGAAAATCAGGCTGATATCCATCGGCATCCCTTCTTTCTTCTCTGCTCTGTGTTTTCTATGTGATTTTATTATATATGAAATCTTTCGGATAGAAATAGAAACTCATTCAAATATACATTTTCTCCTTCCAAATGACAAAACCTTTTCACTATTTCAATTTTATAGAAATTTTACAATTGAAATATTGTAAAAAACTTATTCATCTGATAAGATTACCCTATCTTAGATTCGTAAAAATTCTACCACTGGAAACATTTCGTGTATCAATTTTCACAGATAATTTCAACAATATTTCAAATCGTAAATAAAGGAGTACTTTATGGGACAAAAAAATAATGTTATGTGCAGCTATCTGTCGATACCTGCTGTTTTTGCCGATTTTGTCAATGGAAGTATCCATAATGGTAAAAAGGTAGTTCATCCTGAGCAGTTGTCAACGAACGAGACAATCTATTACCAGAAAGAAAACCCTAGGCCATCAGAAACTCACAGAACTAAATATATCGAACGGCAAAGAGATACCCTTAAAACGATATGTAACAATAATCGTTATATCATAATCGGCATCGAAGCGCAGGACAAAGTAAATTATACTATGCCGCTCAGGTGCATGGAATATGATATCATTGAATACAAAAAACAATTAAAAGAATTAGGCAGGAGCCGGAAGAAAAAGCTGACCGATACAGAATACCTTTCCGGCATAGCAAGAAATGAAAAACTCAATCCCGTTACAACGATTGTCTTTTACCACGGAGAGGACTTATATGACGGTTGCATCAATCTTCACGATATGTTAGAATTAAATGAAGGAAATAAAGCATATAAACATTTTATTGCAGATTATCATATTAATCTGGTCAAAGTGGAAGATCTTGATGAAACACTGTTTCAGACAGGTTTGCATGAACTGATCGGATTCTTGAAACACCGCAATGATAAGCAGGGTTTGATAAATTTTATGGAGCAGAATAAAGAACGGATTGAAAATATGGATGAAGAAACTTTGGATACAGTCAATATAATGCTGAATATTCCTGCTTCTATTACTAAGCAGAAAGATAACTTGAAAGAGGAGGATCATAATTTGTGCAAAGCATTGAAAGAATGGCTTGCCGATGAGCGGAGTGCCGGGATAGCGGAAGGAAAAAAAGAAGGTTGGAATAGTGGGCGAAAAGAAGGCGAAAAGCGTTTCGCCAGCCTGACAGCTGCACTGATAGCTGCTAACAGGTTGAATGACCTGGCAAGGTCAACCTACGATGAATCATTCAGGGATATTCTATATCAAGAATATGCATTATAATGAATTTACAATTAATGTGATAAGGTGGGGATGATGCTATTTCATCTCACTAATTGTAAATATTGTTGAAATTCTCTGTCAGCTTGTCCAGCAAATATTTTGAGTGTAGATATTTGGCTGATAAGCCCCACCGTATCCCATGTTGTTTTGAATTCACAACAATTTCTCCTGTAACGTCGTCACCGAACATAATACAATCACTAAAATCTGTCGGATCCCCAAGCTGTATTCCAATCGGCTGTTTCTCGTCAACAGCTTTTTCAGCTTTCAACCTATTCCAACTTTTTAATCTCCCATCATATTGCTTCCTTTTGAAATCTGCGCCCATTCCTCACCAACGCTTCCAATGTTGACGAAAAGAAAATCCCATTGTCATTTAACTTTTGGAGATTCATGCTGATATTTCTTGGATTGGAGGCAAAAGCCTCCTCATTTCTTCTAAGCCGGCTCACATCCCACTTAAGCTCCCGAAACATAGAAAGGGCTGTTTCATAGGTATTTCTGTCGTTTGGTGAACCAAAATTATAGATTCCACCCGGTAATTCTAATGCTTTCTCGAAGTTCCTGACAACTTCATTTACATCCGTTATTCCCCGTACATCATAAATCGGATAGCTTAAAGTCTCGGAAGCTTCCAATTTGGAAATCAAAGTGCGGAAAAAGTCATTATGTTCTTGCCTGTTAACTGTCCTGATATCATACATCCACGATAGGCGTAGCAGGACACATTCCGGATTTTGATTCAGACATTCTTCCTCTGCCCTCTTTTTCTCCCGCCCATAAAGATTGATTGGTTCTACACTTTCATCTTCACTATGTGAATCATTTATCTTGCTCCCAAAATAGACCTGATCAGAACTGCACAGCAAACATTTTGCATGAAATCCGGCAGATGCTGCCGCTATATTTCTGCTTCCATCCACGTTGATCCTCCATGATTTCTCCAGTTCTTTTTCACACGTTGTCACATCCGAAATGGCAGCGCTGTGTATCACAAAATCCGGATGAAAACGGTCAAATGCTGCACATACACTTCCTCCATCGGTAATGTCCATTTCAGCATGCGCCGGGGCATAAATCTCATATTTCCCACTATAAAATTCTACGATTCTGCTCCCAAGGAAACCCGAAGCCCCTGTCACTAATAATCTCTTCAATCTTAACCTCCAACTATCCGCTCAACGGCTGTTACTGTTCACTTCATAGCTAATAATCATCAACTTTCATTGCTGCCCCTAGCATACCATGTTTCATGCACCTTCCTCTGCATCTATACTTCCGCTTATTGGATACCTTACGATCATGTTATCGAATCCTCCCAGGCCAAACACTATGACCTTCCAGTCTGCTTCTCCTATAATCTCCGGCTTTTGTATCTCTCCCTCAGATAACCGGTAAATTTCATATTCGCTTTTATTCGTAGACTCTCTTTCCCACGTTTCCGATACCTGATTGCTACAATAAATCAGGCGGTCATCATCCAGGAAACCCACACAGAGATACGTCCCCCATAAAACACCATCCGGTACTGCAAAGGTCGCTTTTTCACCAGTATGTATGTCTACCCGATCCAGCCACATGCTCCTGTTTTCTCGGTAAAAAACAGCTAAATAAACGGAATTATCTGACTCTATCCAGCTGAAACCACCTATATATTCTTTTATTTCTTTTTGATACAGGGTTTCCCCCTCTGCCGACCGCAGGGTGGCTTTTGTAGGATCCCCATATTCTATTCCTGTCAAAAAAACATAGCTTTGCCCATCGGGAGCATATTCCGCTTCCACAGGTCCATCAAACTTAAACCCTGTTTCCCCGCAATCACAGTCTCCCTCCACATGAACGACCTCATAGGGAGTAAAAACTGCCGGTTCTAACAATTTTCGCTCTCCATTCTCCAAATCATATTCATAAAGTCCTTCATCTGTGCATGCAAGCAGTCTGGAAGCATCCGCCGTCACATCACACTTATTTTCATCTGACACCCAGGGTGAAAACAAATAATCCTCTCCCATAAGGTCCATAAGATCACAAAGCAGAGTAATCTCCTGAAATTCTTCGTCCAAGAGGTACAGCAACCCATCTGCCTCATACACATAACCTTCTTCCACGTGCTTTGGGCAGGGCATCCGCCTTTCCAAAAATTCCGGTCTTCCAAAAAGCGGTTCTTCATCAAAAACTCTGGAATCCTGTCTGAAAATCTCCTGAGGTATAAAATCAGGAGCCTTCGCCAGATAAAAAATTTTCTGCTGCAACATTTCCTTTGAAAAATAGCTGTCACATGAAAAAAGAATGGTATCCCCATCAATTTGAATTTTATCAAGATTCCAACGATAACTTAATTCGCCCTCTTCGCCATTTAATTTCGCCACCGGTTTATCAAGAAGTAACCTTTCAGGAACTGCAATCTTATCCTGCTCCTTTGCTCCTTCTGATTCCTGTCTTGTCTTTTCCTGTTCCCACAATGTCTCCTCCGACATTCCAGCTTCTAACTTCTTGTCCTCTGACTGTGTTTCCTCTGACTTTCCTGTTTCTGACTTTCCTTGCTCTTTCTGTTCATTTAAATCAAAAAAAGCTATGTCTTCTCCTACAGCAGTATTTTCCACTACAGATGCTTCCCCGTTGCCAAAAATAAATTTGGCACACAGCACCATAACAAAAATTCCTGCAATTGCTGAAATAACAATAGCTTTTTTCTTCATCATTAATCTATCTCCATTATAAAAGTGGACCGCCCATCAAAAAGATGGACTTCCTGCTTCATCGACCTTATGTACTGTCAAAAACCTTCCATGCGTACCGTCTCCACAGGCGTCAATTCGGGCAGTCCCTGCCCTATAGTAAAATCCTACCGTTCCACTTCGCCTTATATTCCAGCTGTCTTGCCAATTCATACCAGACTATCCCCGCTGCTGGCGTTGTCTGACTGCTATTCTTTGCTGATTTTCTTTTTTCTAAGGTAATCAGCTGATTTTGGCTGATAATCTCATGGGAAACCTGATGGCAATAATCTCTGCTGATATTATTTATCCTTTCCCTGCACAGGGCAATCTTTCTCTTTTGCTTATAATAATTATTACTCCCTTTTTCCTTATTGGCAAGCTGTCTTTGTAATTTTTCCAGTCTCCTTTCCTTCCGCTCCAGGCTCTCCGGGCTTTTACATTCTTTTTCGTCCCACAGGACACCGGTATCTCCACTAAGTGAAACCACTCCCGTCCGGAGAAAACTCAGGGGAATTGCCTCATGAGCGGTCTCCGCAAGAATTGATACATAATATTTCCCATCAGGTGTTTGGGAAATGGTTGCAGTTTTGATCTGTCCTTTGAAAAATCTGTGAAGGACTGCTTTGACCATTTTCAGCTTTGGCAGCTTCACCCTGCCTTCCTCAAAATCTATAGCTATATTTCCATTGGTAAAATTAGTTGTATAAGATTTATGTTCGCTATATCGGCTTTTAAAACGCGGGTATCCTGACCTGTTCTTGAAAAAATTCTGATATGCACTGTCCATATGATAGACCGCATTGGTAAGCGCAAACTTATCTACTTCTTTCAGCCAGCTGTGCTTTGCTTTCAGTTCCCTGTTCAGGTAATTGTTACAGTCCGTCCGACTGACAAATACTCCACATTTTTCGTACATTTCCCTGCGGTACATCAATGTCCGGTTATAGACAAAACGGCAACAGTCAAAGGTTTTCACAATCTGGGCTTGCTGCTTTTTATTCGGATAGATCCTGTATTTATATGCCTTAAGCACCTTCGGCGCCTCCCTTTCCTATATTTCAGGAATGAATTTCCTTAAAGATGGGATTTCTCTTCATATTCACCAGAAGCGGGAGAACCATCACAGCCCATACAACAGGCTCCGAAATAATGACTCCCATATAGCCGATCACCGGTGCAAGCATAAAGGCAATGATCACCTTTCCGCCAAGCTCGATCAGACTGGAAAACAGCGGTGTCTTCTTATCTCCAAATCCCTGCATACTATTCCNGAAGATACAGATCAGTGCNGGAAGGAAATAAAATATTCCATTGATCTTCAAATAAAGNGAAGCTGTATCAATAATCTCTTCTTCACTGCTGGCTGTAATCAATCGAANAATCTGCGGTGAAAACAGGAAGATCACTGCCAATACTACAACGCACCAGCCAAATGCCANAAATACCGTGTCTCTGATTCCCTTTTTNATCCTGCCATATTCNTTTGCNCCCAGATTCTGCCCGCAGTAGGTGGCAAGAGCTGTCCCAAGCACAAAGAAAGGNGTGAGGAANAAAGAGGTTGCTTTCCGGGCTGCGGTANGCGCNACGATCACNTTTGTNCCGAAGGTGTTGATGCTGGTCTGTAAGGCNANNGANCCAAGGGTCACAAAGGANATCATAAAGCCCATGGAAAGCCCNGTTGGAAGAAGCTGNCCGTAGATTTCCTTATCCGGCTTCATCNCTTCCCCATCAGGCATAAGATCCCGATATTTCTTTCNCATATAAAGGAAACAGAGAAGCGCCGACAATGCCTGTGAGAATACGGTAGCGGCAGCCGCGCCGGAAACACCCATGTTAAGATGCAGGATACATATGTAATCAAGCACAATATTAAGNACGTTGGAAATCACCAAAAAAATCANCGGNGTAAAAGAATCCCCAATAGCCCGCAAAACCGCCGCACANATATTATANAGCGCAGTCGCTATCAGTCCGGCAAGGATAATCCGGATNTAGGCNGATGCCTCCGGCCAAAGCGGATCAGAGACATTCAGGATTTTTAAAATCTGNGGNAAGAACANAAGAGACACTATGCTNATGACAGCAGCGGCAGCCACTCCAAGAATTACCGTNCCGCCAATCGACTTTTTCANCTTCTTCTCNTCCTTTGCCCCNTAAAAAGTGGAAATAATGATACCNAATCCGGCNATAATNCCGTTTAAGAACTCTATCANCATATCACTCAGCGATGTTGTCGNNCCGACTGCCCCAAGGGATACTTCTCCCAGNGTGCTTCCTATAATCCGGGTGTCGATCAGGCTGTAGCANAGCTGNAACATCTGCCCGATGTANAGNGGAAGCGCNAATAGTAAAATAACCCGCANCGGTTTNNCTATTGTTAANTTTTTCATAGTATCCCCCTTATCTGTACAGCACTAATGTAATGCCNAACATCTCTTTTTCCTTCTTATATAAAATGATTGCCCCGTACTTCTTTGCCGCAAGCTTTACATTCTGATTNCCNATCCCATGCTCTTCTTTGTCNGCCTTTGCNGTGGGTACNTCCCCNTCCATGTCAGGAATCTCCCCGCAATANCTGTTTTTAATNTTGATGATCGTGCCATACGCNACGTCNTCAATCTTGACAATAATATCTTTTTTCCCTTCCACCTTTTCGCAGGCTTCAATAGCATTATCAAGNAGATTNGCCAGAATCACNCACCAGTCCCGGTCATCAATAAAGGAATCCTTNAAATCACTTGTNTTCACCTGTACNTTGATTCCCCGGNTCTTNGCCAGATTGATCTTTTCATTCATAAGCGCATTGACGATCACATTGTCCGACTGCATCCATGGTTTGGATTCCAGCTCNGAGTTCCGAAGNTCCTGTATATATACCAGCGCCTTTTCNGACAATCCGTATTTCAAAAGACCTTCNATGATCANAAGGTGGTTNTTAATATCGTGGAGCAGCCTGCTCTTTTCCCTGCTGAGCGCCACGATGCGCTTGTAATCCTGCTCAAGCAGCCGCCATCTTTCTTTCTCAAGGGCATTTTCATCTTTGCTTTTTCTCCCCNCCAAATCAAACAACCCTTTCATTTAAAAATTCTCCATCCAGTATTCCTGTATTCTTTTCTTTAATTCATTAATGTGCGCCCTGCTCACCGGNATATTCGTACCNTCCGACANTTCCACATTTCTGGANCAGACCCTTTTGATATGGTTTAAATTGATCACATATCCTCTTTCCACCATAATAAATTCCTTTNCCCCCAGCTTATCCAGANCATCCTTNANCGCNNTTCTGTCCTGNGCCTCTCCATCNGNAAGGACAAATATNGAATACGGTCCTCTTTTATAAATATAAACAATTTCATTGTGGTTTATTTTTTCCAATCGGGAATGAGTCTCTATGATATAAACCTTTTTGGCCACCACATCCANTTCATTGACCANNCGTTTCACCAGANTGCCAATCTCCTCCGCCGCCTTNTCCTTAACCAGATAATCAAATGCCTTNACNTCGTACCCGGCACGGATGAATTCCGAATATGCCGTAAGAAAAACAATGATCTCCTGCCCTTTCCCCTTTCTCATTCTCTTTGCCAGCTCCATGCCGTTCATCCCAGGCATCTCAATGTCCAAAAAGCATATATCATAGGCAGGNACCTCTGCTGCCGCACATTCAAAGCTCAAGGCATCATGATAGATCTGAATGTCNCACTGCATNCCTGCCNNCTGNAAGCCCTGNGCCAGCATTCGCCCAAAATCCTGTATAAATTCCCNATTGTCNTCAATAAGCGCTATCCTAATCTCTCTCATGTTCCAAGTATANCACNGAAGAATTTGTTTGTCCGAGCCTGTCTGTAAAAGGTTCGTTTTTGTCACCTAAATGTTATGCCAGCCGACTGTGGGCATGTGNGCATGTGGGCANAACGGCTGTGAATNGTAANGATGAATAAACTTTACACCCTTTGTACAATCTGTTATGATGAAATTGTAACAGTCAACAAGGAATTTCAGTAAAAGGCGNTGATNGTATGACATTAGAAGAACAAAAACAGGTTNTTATAGACTATTATGTTAATCTAATGAGAATTAAGGCTCACGAAACCGGTGAAAATAAAGAGCTTGATTATCAAATAAAAGTGGCAAAGCTTAAACTTTCAACTTTTAGTATTGATGTAGCAGAGCTTGAATTTTAAGCACTAAANATGTAAGTATTAATATANCAGAAAGGGAAGCCGACTTGGGGCTTCCCTTATTGTTTCATAAAATATTGTTTTTATCCGAAAATCCTCACAAATAATTTACAGGAATCACCCGNTCCTCCCCCTTAAGCGTAACAAGCCGGTCATACAGACAGATTNCCCCTCCCGGTCCACGCTGCACNCCCGGAAGCTTATCAAGCAGCCCGAAAGCTTCTACATCTTTCTTCTGAGGATCCGCATGCTTTTTCATTTCCAGCGGATATAAAATGCCNCCGTCCTCTATAAGCAGATCAATCTCATTCATATCCTTATCTCTGTAAAAATAAATTGGGGGATCCACAATCCCTTTGTTATAATAACTCTTGATAATCTCTGAAATCACAAAACTCTCAAAGAATGCTCCTGCCATAGCGCCGTTTTTTAAAACATCGACAGTATTCCATTTCGTCAGATATGCCGCAAGCCCGGTATCCAAAAAATATAGCTTGGGTGTCTTTACTGCCCGCTTTGTTATATTATTAAAATATGGCTTTAACAGATATACAATATTAGAAGCAACCAAAACAGAAAGCCAACGTTCTGCCGTAGGCTGACTGATCCCCACATCCCGCGCAAGAGATGCCATATTTACNAGCTGCCCCGTTGACGCAGCCGCCGCTGTCATAAAACGGGTAAACTTAACTGTATCGCCAATTTCTGTTANATCCCGCACATCCCGCTCAATATAAGTACGCACATATGCGCCATAAAACATCTGCCAATCAAAATCCGGGTTTTCACAAAGCTCCGGCATAGTTCCTCTATGAATTGTCTCCCAAACCTCGTCATAAGAGATTTCTGCAAGCTGTTTCCTGCGCTGCGTAAAATATTCCTCAACCGGAAGAAATGGCGTATGATCTTCAATCCCATACCTTTCACGTAAAGAAAAACCTAACAAGGTAACAAGTCCTATCCGTCCTGAAAGCGATTCGCTAACCCCTTTCATCATCTGAAACTGTTGTGANCCACACAGAAAAAACTGACCCTTTTTGTGCTCACGGTCAATGATCATTTTCATTTNNGGAAACAACTCCGGTGCCTTCTGAACCTCATCGACAAAAACNGGCGGAGGATTATCTTTAAAAAAAGTNCTGCTTTCCTCCTGTGCATTTGCCCTGATGAGCATATCNTCCAGCGTAACATAATTCATACCACCGGTTATNTTNTGAAGCATTGTGGTCTTACCTACCTGCCGTGGTCCGNCCACCANCACTGCGCCAAACATCTTTGAAAGCTTTTCTACTGCATCTTCTGCATGCCTTTTAATATAATGCANGATTATCATNACCCTCTTCCGGCTNATTTAATATTNAATATTATTATAGCCAAAAANGTTTTGTNAAGTCAATANGTNAACCTTTTATAATCTCCTTNGCCCAATCNNANACNGCTTCATTTTCCTCAAACACAAANTCCTGCCCTCTGCATGCAGANTGGAAATATCCATCCTTCCACGAAGCATCGCTGTGATAGGTAATAGACAGCCCGCGAAACTTCTCCGGCAATGCCCACCTGCTTCGAGACATCCCCTCCTTCGACAAAACCAGTTNNTTCCGAAACTTNGGGAAAACTCCATAACCGCAAATACTGTCCTCCCATGACAANTGCTCTTTTCCCACATAAATGCANTTATTCGAACTACCCATATAGCTCNTTCCCGCATGAGGATGATAACTCATCCAATCCGGGATCGCTTCCTGCCCGGNGNGGATCATTTGNCCGATCTGCATCCACCCGAAAATCATATGAAANCCCTGNCCCTTACAAAATCGCAGTTTCCCATCNNTTTCTTCNGTATGATTAAACCAGCCAAAAAACAGAAATAAATCNCCNACACCTACATTNGATTTTTGAAGNACTGTCTGAGCNGCCCCNNNCTGGCCAAAGCANCCCCGCCATCCTTCTTTCCNCGGATACATTTCCCNGCTTAAATCCGGATCCAAATGACATTTTNTTTCCCTGTNGATATTGAATTTCNTCTCATTTAAACGCATACAAGGNGAAACCTGTNNNANAAGNCCGACAAGCTTCCCNTTTTCCTGATCNATCACAATATCCCCATACCGTATCGTNTCTGTATCCCCNCCGGGTATAGGAACAAAAATNATCCTTCCATCCGGCAATATAATTCCGGGNATNCCGCCAAANCCNGAATCGCATCCTTTTCTGCTTAATATGATCTTCATACAAAATCAATCTCCTCGTGTGGTATATCAACTGCTCCCCGNAAGGACTTCACGGTCTCCATGATTCTTTCATGTAGATGCATTTCCCGGACGGATGCACCCACATATTTTTTNGTTTCNCTGTTCNTNGGCAAAACCGCCAGAAGATCCTTNGGGATNTCCGGAGCACTNCTTCCGAAATAAGTGAACTCCNCTGATAAAACGGCAAACACCCCATTGGCATCCTGNANNTTGCGGATATNNCCCTTTGCATGTATGTANGGCACAAAATCATTTCGTTCCAANNCCCCGTCTCTCACATCATAGATATGATCTTTCCTTTTTCCAAAATCCCTTTTTCTCTCTTCCGAAAAGTACTCTGTCATATCCATAACATCGGTCACCTTTGCATAATACAAAAGCCGGTTACGATAGATTCCCAGAATATAGATCTCATCCTCCGGATTTTCCTGCCTGTGCTTGCCCACATGATATCTGAGTCCTGTTTAGATGTTTTTACCATTCCGGACCTGTCCTCCCTTACAGCATACAAGACTGAACAGATCATTGTCTACACATGGCGCAAACCCGGTATCATCCACAAGCCTGTATGCGAAAATTACTTTGTTCATCCTATTGTCCTTCTCTTCAATACTCGTCAACAAATTCCTTTATTTACTATCCTGCCAAATATTGCCCGGCCTGCACATTCCACATCCCGGCATATTTACCCTGTGCTTTCAGTAAACTATCATGCGTCCCTTGTTCCACAATCTGCCCATTCTCCATCAGGATGATCCGGTCTGCCAGGCGTGTCGTGGACAACCTATGGGAAATAAAGATCACGGTCCTATGTTCCGCCATTTCCAGCATCGCATGATTTAGCTGATACTCCGCAATCGGGTCAAGAGCACTGGAAGGTTCATCCAAAATGATTAGCCCTGCATCTTTATAAAATACTCTGCTGATGGCAAGCTTCTGGCTCTCCCCGCCGGAAAGATTTACTCCCTCTTTATCAAATTCTGTAGTCATCATAGTATCCATACCATTCGGTAAGGCTGCAAGGCGTTCCTCCAAGCCACTGTGTACCAATGCCTGCCTGACAGGCTCTTCCGGTATCCCCGGATCTATTGCATCCATCAGAACATTTTCCTTCACAGAGCCTGCAAAAATTTTGAAGTCCTGAAATACCGTTCCAATTGATTTTCGATAGTCCTGCAGATCATAATCCCTGATATCTCTGCCGTCTGCTATGATTTGTCCGGATACAGGATCGTAAAGCCTCATTATCAGTTTCATCAGCGTGGTTTTTCCTGCCCCATTGTAGCCTACGATAGCTATTTTTTCTCCCGGCCGTATTGCAAAGGAGATATCATTCAATATCTGTGCTTTTCCTTCTCCTGCCTTCCCATATCCAAAACAGACATTCCGAACCTCTATTTCTCTGGCACCGCCCGGTACCGGAAGCTTCTTCTCACTTACAAGCTCAGGCTCCATAGCAAGGAAATCCCGAATTCTTTGGACATATAAGCTGGTCTCACAGGCATACGGATACACATCCGTGAAAATACTCATGCCCCGTTTCAGCCTTCCGAAGGAATTATATAAAATTGCCACACTGCTATAGGACAACCCGCCCATAACCGCCGCGCGGAAAACCAAATAGCTGATATAAACCACATCACTCATAAAGTCGTTGCTGACATACCTGCGCAGAAAACTGACCCAAAACCGCTTTCCTGTATAGCTTTTTTCCACCTTGTAAATTTCCTCATTGCATTGTTCAAACTCCTGATAGATAGCTTCCGCTACTTTGGGATTTAACCGCAGCTCTTTCGCATAATCCTGCATATAAAAGACTCTCTTCACATAATCTCTTTTCCGCTCTAAAGGATTCCGCGTAATGCGTAATTGGAAGGTCAGGCGATTGTAGATCTGGTTGAAGCAAAACGCCATGACAAAAGCTGCCACAGCAAACAGAATGGAAAACCGATCCTTATAGAAAAAGTAAATCCCGGTGGATATAAATACCGCAATTCCGGAAAAAGTATTCTGAAGGAAGGTAATACAACGGTCAATCTGTTTATCTGCTTCTGACAAAACCAGCACCAACTGATTATAGTACTCCGGATCATCATAACATTTCAAATCCATCCCTGATGCCTTTTCATAAAGAGCAAGCTTTACCTTTTGACGCACTTTCGGCAGGTTTTTTGCACCAATATGGTTCATTACCCATGCAGAAAAAACCATCTCCACCGTCACAAAAAGAGCCAGACCTAATACAAACATCGCGACTCTCCTAAAAGGATAATGGAATTCCGCTGCCTCCAGGACATAACCGATTCCATAGGTATGCTCCAGGAAAACAGAAAGCGAATTCCTGACTGAATCCAAAGTCATAAAGACCACATAAGCCGGTGATGCCTGAAAACATAGCCTGATCAAAAACAGATTATTTGACCATACCTGCTTCGCACTGTGCTTTTGAACATTTGTTTTATTATTTTCCCTCATAATTCCATACCCTCCACGGAATCAACTGCCAGATAATTCATTGCCTGCTTCCGGTACATCTCTGCATAACTGCCCTGAAGCGCCATCAGCTCCCTGTGGGATCCCCGCTCTATGATCCTTCCCTGTTCCAGCATGAGTACGCAATCCGCGTTTTTTACAGAGGACAGACGATGAGATATGAAGATCATGGTATTCTGTTTTCCATCCTCCATAATGCTTTTAAAAAGCTCATACTCCGCAATGGGGTCCAGCGCGCTAGATGGCTCATCAAATATCTTGACCGGACATTTCCTGTAAAAGGCTCTTGCCACTGCCACCTTCTGACTTTCCCCGCCGGAAAGCACTGCTCCTTCCTCATCAAACTCCTTTGTCATCATGGTATCTATACCATGCGGCAGCTGCTGTATCTTCTCATAAACTCCCGCTTTCTTAAGTGCCTCTATCACCTTTTCCTCATGCCCCGGCACCGCTTCCTCACCCATCAGAATATTTTCCCTGACTGTCATCCCAAACAGACACACATCCTGAAAGGCTGTGGCAAAAAGCTTTCTGTAGGAACGCAGATTATACTTGCGGATATCTGTCCCGTTTAAACGAATGGTTCCTTCTGTGGGGTCGTAGAGCCTTAGCATCAGCTTGATTATCGTGCTCTTCCCGGCACCATTATGACCAACTAAGGCGATCATTTCTCCCTTTTTGATCGTGAAGCACAGATCACGGATGGTTTCCTCCTGCTGGTAGGAAAAGCTCACATGGTCAAACTCCAGGGTTTCAAATTCGGTTTCCGCCATAATCCCATCCTGATCCTCCGGAATTTCTTCCCTGTATTCCAAAAAGGTACGAAGGTTACTGATAAACATCCCGTTCTTTACCATATTCATGATATTTTCAAACAGACCGATCAAGATCCATGTGGCGGATACCATCAGACCTGTCATAACGGTCAGTTCCGCTAAAGATATCCGCCTTGTTACGATATTTTCATAGACAGCATAAAAAAGTACACCCTCAAAAATAACGGTGAAGGTAAACTCATTTTTAAAAAATTCCATGACCGCTGTTTTGAACGCATATTTATCAGCCAGATCCATGCTGCCCTTTGTGGCGTCTTTATATTGTCTGGTAAGAAGCCGGAACACATTAGAAAGCCGGATCTCCTTGGCATAATCCGCCAGATACATGATACGATTCACATAGTTGATCACCTTGTCATTGGAGGCATTCTCCTGGTAACGCTCCACAAGGAGTCTGTTCCAGGCTGCTCCAAACAGGAAGTTCCCGATCATTGGAGAAATAATAAATAGCACGGAAAGCGGTGCGATCTCAAACATCGTGTAAAATACAACAACCACCGCCACAATACCGGTAAATATCCCCCAGAAGCTGTCTATAATCGTAGATACCTTTGTCCCTGCATCATCAATGGCCATGGTATACTTATTATAAAAATCAGCATTTTCATAGCAGCGCAGTTCCACATTTCTCGCTTTTTGATAAAGCCGCAGGTACACGCCATGGAAGATCCGGGTATCTGTCAAAGGAACGATCACATTTTCCATATAATCACGGTACAGATTGATCCCAAAAAACAGAACACCGCAGGACAGGATAAAAAGAAATATCCCTTTTGCCTCTTTTCCGGTGTCCAGAGCATTCACAATATATTTCAAAAAGTATGCACTGAAAAAGATCCATTCAAAGTAATCAATTACCTTTGTAACGAAAGCGTGTATGACACGGGACCGGGAAATTTCATTTCCCAGCTTCATAACATAGATGTTATTGCCAAGAGCCTGTAACAGGCCCATCTTTCCTTTTGATTTTTCTTTCATAATCTCCCCCCAAAAATGAATTAAGATATAATTTGTCGGGATTTACGAACTGCCAAGGCTGTTTTGCTGACACAGCTGATAGTATCTGCCCTTTTTCGCAAAAAGTTCCTCGTGGGTTCCGTCTTCTTCCACAATGCCTTTCTCCAAAACCAGAATCCGATCCATATCCCTGATCGTAGAAAGCCGGTGTGCGATCACAATACTTGTCCTTCCTGCCATCAGCCTTTCTATAGCCTTTTGGACAATTTCCTCCGACTGGGAATCCAGTGCGGAAGTAGCTTCATCCAAAAGGAGAATCGGCGCATCCTTTAAAAAGGCTCTGGCAATCGCAACCCGCTGCCTTTGTCCGCCGGAAAGAAGGTTTCCTCTTTCTCCCACTCTTTTTTCCAGCCCCTCCGGAATACTCTGCACAAAATCCGTAAGATAGGCATTATCAATTGCCCTTTCCAGTTCTTCTTCTGATGCATCAGGATTTCCGATCAAAATATTTTCCCGGATCGTACCGTCAAACAAATAACAGTCCTGAGGAACATAAGAGAACAGGCTGCGTACCTGCACCTGACTGTATTCTTTCGTATCACTTCCAAACAATCTGATCTGCCCCTGATTAAGCTCAAGAAATTCCAGAAGCAGCTTCATCAAGGATGTTTTTCCTCCGCCGCTTCCCCCTGCGATTCCCACCTTTTCTCCATTCCGGATTTCAAGGGAAAGCTGCTCGAACAACGGGCTGTCAGCCTCTGCATATTGAAAACAGATATCTTTCAGTTCGATAGCATTTTCCGATCCAAAATCAGGTTCTGCCTGCGTCTTCCTATGTTCCTCCTCCGGCGCATCTAAGAATTCAAACAGCCTTCTGCCGCCTTCTATATACTTTTGCATTTCTGACAGCTTCTTTGACAGCTCCCTGATAAAATTCCCAAGGGACATCTGCAAGAGAGAAATAAACAATACTGTCGGGATGCTGATCAATCCTTTGGTACACAAAAACAATCCGATTGCACAGACCGCTGTAAAGGAAACAAAGCTCTGGGTATCGATCACAAGAGCAAGTATGGATTTATTTCTGATCAGAGAAAGATTATTCCGGTAAATATCCTCCGTATCCTTTTCGTATCTTTTTATCAGCATAGAAGTCAGCCCAAACATTCTGGAGACCATCATGCCAGACAGAGAATCCACAATGCTCTGGGAAGAATTCTGTGTAAACTCCTTGGTCTTTTTTTCCTTTTCCCGCATAGGTTCCACCATATACCGCATAACAAAAAAGTTGGCCAACGTCAGAATAAGGGAAATCCCGCCCAACAACAAATTTTTGTATAAGATGACTATTGCAATCATCGCAATAGCAAAAATGAGGGAGAAAGGATTTCCCTGTCCCACCACCGGATAGGCAATCAGCTGAACCGCATCGTTATAATCCGCCGTAATCTTAGTTACAAGCTCCCCCGAATACCGGGACTCTATATAAGAAGGCCTAACCTTCAGCATCTTGTCAAAAACAAGTTTTTTGATCTCCCCGGACATCAGGGAATAAGTGGTGTAGACCATGCCAAAGCTTAAAGGATATACAATAATTCCGAAAAGCAGCATGACAAGGACAGTCATCACGCTGCTTATAAGCGCCCCGCGGTCTCCGCTGACGCAGACTTCCGTAAATTCCTCCACCAGAAAACTGTCAAGAAACCGGTAAAAAAATCTTGATGTGGAGCCTATAAGAAATCCGATATAAAATCGGATGCGGTATTTCTTAACCAGATGCCACATTCGTATCACTATGGAAAATGCTTCTTTCTTCATTTAACTGTCTCCTGCTTTAAGTACAGCGCCCTGTATACGCCGTTTAATTCCATCAACTCTTCATGAGTGCCGCTTTCCACGATCCGCCCGTCCTTCATGCACAAAATCTTGTCCGCATTGTATATGGTTGAGAGTCTGTGAGCAATGGTGATACAGGTTTTCCCTCCCGCAAATCTCTCTACCGCTTCTTTCACATAGTACTCCGATTCCGTATCCAACGCTGCCGTAGGCTCATCCATCAAAAGAATATCCGACTTTTTCAGCAGCGCCCTTGCCACCGCCACACGCTGTCTCTGTCCGCCGGAAAGCATCACGCCCCGCTCCCCTGCCGGAGAATACAAATCCAGCTTATCCAGCCCAACTGCACAGATCACGTCCAGAACCTGCTGCCTGTCGGCGTTTTCATCCGCCACCTCCACATTATCATAGATACTTCCCGGAAAAAGGTAGGTGTCCTGCCCCACATAGCTCATATGTTCCCGCAATTTCTCCTTGTTCCAGTCTTCCAGTTCACTGCCATATATTTTAATACTTCCACTGTCTTTTTCATAAAATCCCGAAAGAAGCTTCATAACTGTGGATTTTCCGGAACCGGAAGCCCCTACCACAGCAACATTCTCTCCTTCTGATATGGTAAAGGAAACCTCATGCAGAATCTGCTGCCCCTCATAATACCCAAAGCACACCTTTTCAAACTGTACCGGGATATCATTCTTTTTCTCACAGACCGTACCCGTATTTTTTTCCTCCTCAATATCCCAGATCTCAAAAACACGCTTTGAAATCCCTATGGTATCGTAAATATTTCTTACCTGCCAGGACAGCCCGGAGACCGTATCCAACGCGCCGCTGGACAGC
>JAAVAA010000005.1 GCA_014804285.1 Lachnospiraceae bacterium
GATAAAGCGTTCGCGAATTGCTTCCTTAAGAATTTATTTCTTATCCGAGTTAGTTTTTGGCTGACGGAAAACCAGCTAATGACTCCACTATAATCGCCTAATCCACTTTCCGGCTGTCCACCAGAGGTGTGGAACATTCAACTTTAGCGGAGCTGCCAGTTGGGCTATGCGTCATTCAACAACCCAGCTCAGATGAAAAGAAATCCCTTCGGAAACAATTCGCGAACGCACTATCAAGCGTGTTGACGAAGGGATTTCTTTTCATCTGAGCAGACGTCTTTCATACGCACACCCCATCTAAACGTTAATTTATTTCAGTAATTCTTTTTGATGCTTTTTAATCTGTATCATAATGTGCCCAATGTTTCCTTCTACCACATATTTTGCCGCATCGAAAAAGTTATGGTCTAATGTAGACCAATATTATTCATTTCCATAAACATCTACTGTTTTATTCAGCCTTTCAACATAAACTTCAAGGAGGCAGTTTTCAAAATAATATGTCAAATCCATCAATTTTCTATTGCACATCAGTATTTTATCAGTATTTTCACAAAATACTACGATGATGTTATATCCCTGCATTTGCGTTCCTGCTAATAATAGGCTATAATTGCCTTATTAATTCGGTATCTGTGGAGGAAATAATGAAACGTAAAATCAAAATTGCTGCTAATTCAAATGAAATGCAATGCTTATACTCACAAGACTGGGAATATTATGATTATGGTGATTGTAAGAGGCATTTACAGATTATTTTTCCATACAAGCAAGAAATGAAGGAGGACGAAAAGTATCCTCTTATCCTGTTTATCCCTGGTTCCGCTTGGCACAAACAAGAAATGTATAATGATATTCCGCAATATGCGCTGCTTTCTAAACGAGGATTTGTGATTGCTGTAATGGAATATCGTGAATCTGATATTGCGGTTTTTCCGGCTCAAATTGAAGATGTATATAACGCTTTAATGTTCATTCCTAATATTGCAAATAATTTCCATATTGACACGAGTAAAATCTTTCTTATGGGAAATTCATCCGGCGGACATATTGCTATGATGTCAGTCCTTTTCAATGCACATGGATTATGTAAGATGTTACCGAAAGTTTCTGGTGTTATCTGTGAAAGTGGTTCGACGGATTTGCTAATCTGCGCAAAAGCCATGCTTCCACCATGGATGAAAATTCGTCCATCTGCTGTACTCCTTGGCATTGATAAAATTGAGGGTCATGAAGAACTTGCAGAAAAGGCTTCCTGCGCTATGTATATCTCAGAGAATATTGAACTTCCACCAATCTTGCTTATACACAGCGAAAATGATCCCGTTGTTTCTGTAGAAAACAGCAGGACACTATATGAAAAACTGATTACTTCTCATCATAATGTTTTATACTATGAACTGGAAGAAAACGATGCACATGGTGGCGCAGTCTTTTATGATAGTGCAATACTGGATATCATTCATGAATTTTGTGAAAAATGTGTACTTCATTAACATTTTGAAAAACAGTAAGGTGCAATCATACCCCATTACTTAATATACTGGTCGCTATTTCCTTCGCCTTATTTCCTGATACGATATCTTTATTTTGCATATCTTCAAGATAAACTGCAAAATAGATCCTATGGTCATTTTTTTCAAGAAAACCGACGAACCAAGCGTTCCCACCGGTTCCTGAACCTGTTTTACCGTATAAACTGCCAGTATCAAGTTCTGTTATATACATTATATTTCTCAGTTCATCTAGATTTTCAACACGAAAATGGTTCTCGCTGCAAAAAATATAATTCAGTGCTGTTACCTGTTGTATGGGTGAAATCTTTAAGGAGGACTCTAACCAAAAGCCATTAAGCTCCGGCAATGAATTAATTCCGCTTCCGTTCCATTCGGATATATCACAATTTCCATACTGTATTTCTTTCAAGATTGTATGAATATTTTCCTGACCGACCATATCTACGACTTGTCGAAAATACCAGACACACGAGCTTTCAAAGGCTTTTTTTAATGTTAAATTTGAATTCCATGTGTCAATGGGGTATTTCTCGCCGCTATATTTCATTTTACTGGTTTCATTTATAAGCACTCCATTTTCCAGACCTGCCAACGCAGATATGATTTTAAATGTTGACAATGGTGAGACCTTTGTTTCACATTTTTCCTTGTTATAAAAGGAATAAGTGTTTGACAATTCGTTATATATTACCGCGCAGCCGCTAATTTCCTGAAAGTATTCAGAATAATCAACCGTCTTATATGTCTCAACAGGTATTTCGTTCTCTTTCGGTGTGTCGATACTCTGTGTACTCGGCGTCTCCCTATCTGTTTGCTGTTCTGACGAAATAGCGTTATCTGCCTGCGGTTCACTATTGATGCTTGAACAACCTGTAATGATAACAGACAAAAGCACTATTGTTATAGTCATGATTTTTTTCATGATACTTCCCCTTATTTGATAAAGTATTCATCAACAGACACAATGTTATCATATATCATCTGTTTTCGTCTACCTTCCACAAAAATAGCGTCCACCAAACGATATTCTCTCTGGATGTTTCCAACTAAGCTACTTTTTCATCATTGCTTTTCTTATGTTATTGGGAGGGATTCTATCATAACTTTTTTATATTGTCAAAATTTAATATTTTTTAAATTAACGTTTAGTTGGGGTGTGCATATGGGGGACGTCTGCTCCGATGAAAAGAAATCCTCTCGTCAACACGCTCGATAAAGCGTTCGCGAATTGTTTCCTTTAGGATTTCTTTTCATCGGAGCTGGGTTATCGAATAGTGCGAATCTCAACTGGGAACTCCACTAAGGTCGAATGTTTCACACCTCTGACAGCCAGCCAGAAAGTGGACTAGGCGACTATAGCAGAGTCCTTAGCTGGTTTCCCGTCAGCCAAAAAGTAACTCGGATAAGAAATAAATTCTTAAGGAAGCAATTCGCGAACGTTTTATCGAGCAGTGCTTAGCGCCAGCATGGCGCGTAGAATTTATTTCTTATCCGAGTGGTCGTTTAGCTCATATAGGTAAACCAGATAAACGTTAATATAGCAGATTTTTAATAGTCATCACTGACGGAAGAAAAAGGTAGACAACCCAACCCATTTATAAGAAAATAGAAATATGAAAAAATTTATAAAAACACTATTATACATCTTAGGAATCTTATTTGCACTTTTTGGCACACTGGTGATCATCTGCGCGTTTCGTCCTGACGTTACAGAGCGGATAGCGGATTTTCTTTATCCGGGGCGGGGGAATGCGACGGCGGATATGGGGCAGGAGGCTGGAGGAGATAATTCTTCGGAAATTCTTCGGGCGGAGGAAAAAGAGGAAGGAGCAAAAGAGGAAGCAGCGGAAGCGGAAAGAACGGAATCTGCTTTGCCGGAAGGTGGTGAAGAGGTAGCTGTTCCGGCATCGGAAGGAGAGGGGATAGAACCGGGAATTACATCAGAGTATATGCCGCCTGACGAGACAAACGTGGTAGTGCCGGAAACTGTGGCAGGAAAAACCGGGTATCAGCAGATACAAGATGATAACCAGCAGATTGCAGAGGATGAAGCTCAGCAGATACAGAATCAGCTCAGTATTGGGAGTGCAGGGGATGGATTGATCTTTGACAGCCGCTTTTATCCATATTATGNCATGNTGGATGAGAAGGGGCGNCACTTGTATCGTCAGATNTATGCAAATGCCGGTNAGCTTTATTCNGTNTTTGCNCCGGTGGAGCCGNCTACNGCGGGACAGCTGAAAAATGTGTTTGCCGCGGTATATAACGATCANCCGGAGCTTTTCTGGNTGGAAACTTCCTACGCNTGTAAATGCAGAAGNAACGGGCAATGTGTGGAAATNGANCTNCGGTTTAACCGNACGGCACAGNATCTGGAANNNGCAAGGNNGCTTTTTGANGANAANGCNANTCANATTNTNGCAGCAGCGCAGGGGGNNGTNAGTGATTATGAAAAAGAAAAGCTTGTTCATGACGCNNTGATNGACAAGGTGAGNTATAATCTNAGGGCNGAGATGAATCAGAGCGCNTACAGNGCNTTGGTAAACGGACANACTGTGTGNGCNGGTTATGCCAGAGCTNTTCAGTATTTANTGCAGCAGCTNNNNATTCCCTGNTATTANTGNACCGGGTATGCNGGAGAAAACCATGCATGGAATATCGTGGAGCTNTCNGACGGATATTATAANGTGGATGCCACATGGGANGATACGGGNGAAGGAAGTTANGAGTATTTCAACAANACNGANGCNGATTATGCGGATACTCATGTGAGAAAGGANCTGGCNGTATATCTGCCGCCCTGTNACGGNCAGANTTTNCGAAATCTGGAGNCCGATCANGANGACNGAAAAAGGAGNCTTGAGGATATNGGTTTTTCNGAAAGTCAGGTTCTTTATGATCTTCCGGCATATCATGAGGANTGNTANNCTCAGGTNACNNCAAACGGGCTTGGAAGCTATACNTTTTACAGTGTTATTGAAGGGGANGANCTTTTGGAANCNTGGTATGCNGATTACCGNTCNGAAAANTACCGGCAGGAATATATGGAGNAGGCAATGACGCAGATTGNNGCNGCGTCTTGCGANATAAGGCTTNCNGTGGAGGANCTTCANGGAGGACGGTATCTGATNNCTCATGAAGTGGTTCTNCGCTGANAAGACCAACAGNAAAAGGAGAGAAANAATGAAATTTAAAATGGTTCATGAAAACTATAATGTCTATGATCTGCAAAAGTCCATGGATTTTTATGAAAAGGCATTAGGACTTAAAGNGAAAAGAANGAAGGAAGCGCCAGATGGTTCCTTTATCATTGTTTACATGGGAAACGATGAAAATGACTTCCTGCTGGAATTGACATGGCTTAAGGAGATGGACCGGCCTTATAACCTGGGTGACTGTGAATTTCATCTTGCCTTTCAGACCGATGATTTTGAGGCAGCCCACGAGAAGCATAAGGAGATGGGATGTATCTGCTTTGAAAATCCGGAAATGGGAATTTATTTTATCACAGATCCGGATGGATATTGGCTTGAAATTGTACCTTGAAAAATTAAAAATATTTATATTAACAGTTGACTCTGACGTTGCGTTATAGTTTATGCTGAATTTACACGGAGGAAGAAATATGAGAACAGTAAAGGAAGTCAGCAGACTCACGGGTGTAAGTGTGCGCACACTTCACCACTATGATGCGATCGGGGTATGTAAGCCTTCGAAAGTTACAGAGGCAGGTTATCGGCTGTATGACGATGCAGCGCTTGAACGCCTGCAGGCTGTTTTACTGTTTCGTGAATTGCAGTTCCCGCTGAAAGAGATCAAAGAGATGCTGGATAGTCCCATCTTTGATCCGAAAGAAGCGCTGGATCAGCAGATCAGGCTATTGGAATTGCAGAAAAAGCACATTGAACAGCTTATTTCTTTTGCCCGTGAAATAAAGGATAAAGGAGTGAAGGAAATGAATTTTGATGCTTTTGATAAAACAGAAGTGGATCAGTATGCGGCAGAGGTGAAAGAAAGATGGGGAAATACGAAAGCTTATAAGCAGTGGGAAGAAAGAGCAGGGAAGAAGACGCCGGATGAGTTTCGGGAGAGCAATGCTGGTCTGATGGCATTGTTTGCCGAGATCGGTGCCCGGAAGGAGCTTCTGCCGGAAGAAGAAAGCGTGCAGCAAAAGATTGAAGAGCTGCAGAAGTTTATTACAGACAATTATTATACCTGTACAGATGAGATATTGAGCGGTTTGGGACAAATGTATGTGAACGATGACCGTATGAAGCGCAATATCGATAAAGCAGGCGGAGAAGGAACGGCGGAATTTGCCAGCAAGGCTATTTCAATTTATTTATCAAAAAAGAAATAATGCACGAATAATTTGTAAAGGAGAAATCAGATGCTTGCAGCATCTGATTTCTCCTTCTCTTCTCATCTTCTTCTTTACATTTTAATCAGTTCATATTCCCTATTTCCAATTCCAATTTTAGCTGCATGCTCTAAACAGCTCTTCCATTCGGATTCCGGCGTGGAGTTTGTAAAGTGATCGTGGTGATCCACGAAATCAGCGCCTGCCATATTATCCGTAAGCTGGCTGTTAGGGAGAGGCGTAGATTTGATACATGCATCAACACAGGCCTGATCCAGAGCCAGAGGATCAAAGGAGGCAAACATTCCAATATTTGGNAGAATCGGGGCATCATTTTCACTGTGGCAGTCACAGTTAGGAGANACATCCACCACTAGGGAAATATGGAAGGAGGGACGTCCATCAATTACTGCTTTGGTATATTCTGCCATGCGGCAGTTCAAATCTTTCGTGGCTGCCCAGTTGGCAAATTCAATGGCATCAAAGTTGCAGGCNCCGATNCANCGGCCGCANCCTACGCAGTTATCCGCATTNATNGACATTTTATGNGTTCCTTCATNATAGACTNAGACCNCTATTAGCACATTCGCGNAGACANGCACGGCANCCNTTNCATTTATCAGGNTCNATCTGNGGNTTNCCGTTGTTGTGCTGNTCNTTTTTNCCGGCCCGGGANCCGCAGCCCATTCCGATGTTTTTGATGGCACCGCCGAATCCGGTCATTTCATGGCCTTTAAAGTGGCTCAGGCTGATAAAGATATCAGCGTCCATGATNGCTCTGCCGATNTTTGCTTCTTTTATNTATTCGCCGCCNTCNACAGGAACGGCAATATCATCGGTTCCTTTCAGACCNTCGGCAATAANNACGGGACAGCCTACGGTAAGAGGAGTAAATCCGTTTTCCCAGGCGCATTCCAAATGNTCCAGAGCGTTTTTGCGGCTTCCGGGATAAAGNGTNTTGCAGTCGGTAAGGAAGGGNTGACCGCCTAATTCTTTTACAACATCAGCAACTGCTTTGGCGTANTTGGGACGAAGATAGCTGATGTTTCCCAATTCTCCAAAATGCATTTTGATAGCGACGAATTTTCCATCCATATCNATTTGATCAATNCCGGCCCGCCGGATCAGTTTTTTTAGTTTGGTGGGAAGTCCCTGCCCCAGTGTGGTACGAAAATCTGTAAAATATACTTTTGACTTTTCCATTTGAACTCCTTCTTTAATCGCAACAAATTTAGGTTTACTTTTTTATTCTAGCTGATAGATGCATTTTGCGCAATGTAAAAATCATTGTTGGCGTAATGCAATATTTCATGTATAATCAATCGTGAAGGTCAAAAACGCAGAGGTTGAGTATATGGATTTATTTGAGTATATGCGGTCTGCAAATATGGAAAAGGAATCGCCTCTTGCAGCAAGGCTGCGTCCGGTCACTCTGGACGAGGTGGTGGGACAGCAGCATATTATTGGAAAAGACAAATTATTATATCGTGCAATTAAGGCAGATAANTTNAGCTCCATCATTTTTTATGGACCGCCGGGAACCGGAAAGACTACATTGGCGAAGGTGATCGCCCAGACNACCAGTGGGGANTTNACCCAGATCAATGCGACGGTGGCCGGTAAGAAGGATATGGAGGAGGTTATTAAATCTGCCAAGGATATTCAGGGAATGTACGGAAAGAAGACGATNCTTTTTATTGATGAGATNCACAGNTTCAATAAGGGGCAGCAGGATTATCTTCTNCCGTTTGTGGAGGANGGNACCATTATCCTCATCGGAGCAACNACGGAAAATCCTTATTTTGAGGTGAANGGCGCGCTTTTATCCCGNTCCATTATTTTTGAANTGAAACCGCTGGAAAAAGAGGACATTAAGCAGCTTCTTAAACGGGCGGTATATGANACNGAAAAGGGAATGGGNTCCTATGATGCAGTCCTTCATGAGGAGGCCATGGAATTTNTGGCGGATATCTCAGGCGGAGATGCAAGNCATGCGCTGAATGCCATTGAACTTGGAATTATGACCACCGGGCGGAGTGAAGACGGGAANATCCATATNACGNTGGANGTGGCNCAGGAATGCATTCAAAAGAGAGCGGTACGTTATGATAAATCNGGNGATAATCATTANGATACNATTTCTGCCTTTATAAANAGCATGCGGGGNTCAGATCCCGATGCCGCAGTCTATTATCTGGCNAGGATGCTNTATGCAGGTGAAAGTGTCACCTTTATTGCGCGCAGGATNATGATCTGNGCNGCGGAGGATGTGGGAATTGCGGATCCGCAGGCNNTGCAGGTTGCAGTNAACGCTTCTCTTGCGGTGGAGCGTGTNGGAATGCCGGANGCACAGATTATTTTGTCAGAGGCGGCCATGTATGTGGCNTGTGCGCCNAAAAGNAATGCCTGTGTGGAAGCNATCGGNGAGGCAATGNCAACTGTNGANCAGACNGGAAATCTGGCAATACCGACCCATCTGCAGGATGCCCATTACAAGGGGGCAGCAAAGCTTGGGCATGGGACAGGCTATTTNTATGCGCATAATTANCGGAACAANTATGTNAAACAGCAGTATCTNCCTTACGAATTAAGCGGCAGGGAATTTTATAANCCNTCAGGAAACGGATTTGAGGTTAAGGTAAAGGAACACTTGAAACGGATCAGAAAAGAAGCGTNNGATCAGGATACNGAAGCAGATTCATAAGTGGAAAGNAANATGTAAAGGAAAGCAAAACGGAAAAGGAAAGATAACATGAATTTGGAAACCGGAAAGAGAAAAAGGCCGGCAAGGAAAAGAAGAGTAAGAAAAACNAANAGAAAAGNATTANGTTCGAAAGNNAGGNNGAGCAANCAGNATTATNAGCAGAGTACTGATNGGATTGNTTATTTTTCTAACAGTAGGAGCGGTGGGAGTNGGAANATNTTTTCTANTNAAGNAGGANCCNGAGGAGANGNTNCCGGAGATTGAACTGACNGAAATCGTGGAAGAGGTGATTCCGGAAGTGGANGATGAGACAGACATTGGCAAAGGTATTCTTGATCATATTTTTACGGCGGGAGATGCNGTGCGGGATTCTTACGAGAAAAGNCCCAAAAGTTATGAGGTNTCGGAANTAAACGCATCNAATCTTGCNAACGTCAGTGAATGTGTCATNTCGGATACAGGAAGAGTTTCNGTTANNGTGACNGGNGAGGGGATTCCCAAGAGTGATGATAAATACTATTATTTGTTTGCGCTGAATACCTACGATGATGGAATTACGGAAGGGATGGAATATCTTGACCGGGANTATAAGGACAGCGAAACGNCTCTNTCNGCANGTTTGAATTACAATACATCAGGAAGCCGNCTTTACAAAAAATTTGTGACGGCAGTGAAGCTGAACGGGGAATATGTACAGGTGGGTACGCCCAGGTATATAACAAATCCGGAAGCGATTGCAAAGTATAGTTCAGTATTTCAGCAGCCGGCTTCCATAAAAGGAATTCTGGTTGATCCCAATAAGCTTCGTGGAAATGAACTGGATGATCTGGGGGTCAAGCAGGCCGCCTATAACATTCCGGTTGCCAGACTTTTAGGGCCTACAACCCATGCGGCTTATCCTACCATTTACTATACATATAACGGAAAAACATACACATTCAACGGACAGGTGATAGCAGAATATGATCTGGTATTTAGTACATTGACAGCGAAGGGAATCACCACCACGGCAATTATTTTAAATAATTATTCGTCCGCCTATTCGCAGCTCATTCATCCGCAGGCGCGAAGCGGCGGTTCCGCGCCGTACTACATGTTTAACGGTGCGGAGGAATCCGGTGTAGAGTATATGGCGGCGATCGGATCTTTTCTTGCAGAGCGCTATTCGGGCAACAGTCATGGAAGAATATCCAACTGGGTCATTGCCAATGAGATCAATGCCCGCAAGGAATGGAACTATATGGCACATACGGATGTGAATACATACGTGGAAGAATATGCCAAGGCGTTCCGGGTGTTTTATACAGCAATCAAGAGTGTGAGCAGCAGTGCAAGAGTTTATATTTCTCTGGATCAGCAGTGGGATCGCAATATTAAGAATAACACCAATTATGATGCAAGAGATGTGCTTGATGTGTTTAACAGCAGCATTTCCGCCAAAGGAAATATTGACTGGGGTGTTGCNCANCANCCNTATAATGTNCCGCTNACGGAAGCNAGNNTCTGGAANNCNTCNAAATATGTNGAGCACAATGCNGGAACTTCCATGNTGACTATGGCGAATATTGAAGTGNTGGTGAATTATTTAAGACAGGATCANTTCCGGAAGGATGANGGAGAGGTCAGAAGTATTTTGATCAGNGANNTAGGCTANACTTCNAANGNNGGAGAAGCGAATCAGGCGGCCNCATATGCCTATGCATATTATAAGATGGAAGCTTATGAGGAGATTGACGGATTTTTACTGAACCGGGAGACTGATGCNGCTGAAGAGGTGGCACAGGGNTTGNCGTTTGGACTTTCCNGTGNAGGNGGAAATCGAAAACAGATTTANAACGTNTTTAAATNCATTGACACGCCGCAGCATGCGGAATATACNAATTTTGCCAAAAGCATNATTGGAATNTCNAATTGGAGTGAGATTGTCAGATAGTTGGCTGACTTTGCATGCAGTGACATCAATCGGGAGACAATATGGCGTTCAAGGTCAGGAAAAAAGCTGACGGATCAGATATTGATAGATGTCCTGATTTTTAGCCTGCCANTTATCACAAATGGAAATGGCTGTTTCTTCGGAGGGAACTGACAGAGTTATGTTNACCAAATCAATTCCGTGATCCTTTGCGATGAGGTGGGCANTATATTCTCCGGAAGCATTTTTNTGGTAGTTAGCTAAAATAGATACNTCATTGCGAAGTGAGAATTCATTTTGACGGAAAAACACATCAATATCGTTCCGGATTCCTTCGTTAATGTTGCCGCGGAAAAAATTTAAGGTTTCCAGACCTTCCGGTGTAATNCTCAGATGAGTCCGGTTACGAATCGCCTGTGATGTGATCAGACCGGTATCGGTCAGCTCACCGATTGCCTGCTGAAGGGACAGAAAGGTAGTATATTCTTTTTCCAGGATAAAATCGCTGATCTGGGAGGTGGTCAGCGGAAAATCCACTTTGGANAGCATATAAAGAACGATCAGTTTATAAAGGGTCAGTGGGTCGCGCATAAAAACCTCCATAATTTATTGGAAAAACTTGCCCTGCCAGGCATCTGTATCACGCATTTTCTGATGCAGGGTATTTAGCAGGTATCGCTTATTACTGCTAAAGGAAGGNGCNAGCAGNAGTGAGCGTTTCGCATCNCCGGTNACNCGATGCACCACCAGATCAGGNCGCAGGAGCGTCAGGCAGGTAATTAACAGATCAAGATAAGAATCCGGACTGTTTATGGTACAATAACGGTTCGGATCTTTTTCGTACAAATCTCCGAGATCAGTGCCTTTTAAAATATGAAGAAGCTGGAGCTTGATGCCGGAAATAGGGGTATGGTTCAGGTAAGAGATTGTCTCCAGCATATCCGCTCTGGTTTCTCCGGGCAATCCCAATATGACATGGGTAATGACCGGAAATCCGGCGTCATGAAGCCTCTTTACGCTGTCTTCAAAACAGGAAAGAGGATAGCAGCGCCTGATAAAACCAGCGGTTTGCGGGTGGATCGTCTGAAGCCCAAGCTCAATCCAAATAAATTTTGGAGCAAACTCTTCTTTTAACCGGCACAACAGTTCTAACACTTCACCGGGAATGGTATCCGGACGTGTGGCAATGGAAATACCTGCCACCGATGGTTCCCTGAGTGCAAGACGATAAATGCTCTCCAAATAAGTGAGGGGACCATAAGTGTTGGTAAAGGCTTGAAAATAAGCAATGTACCGCTGCCCGGTGGATTTACCATCAAGAATCCGGATGCTTTCTTTATATGCGTGATGAAAAGAAGCTTCCGGCGTCATGCCGGGCGCAAGCAGACCGGCAAAGTCACCACTGCCTTCACTGCTGCAAAAGATGCAGCCCCGGGTATCCAGAGTGCCATCCCGGTTGGGGCAGGTCAGACCCGCATTTAGAGAGACCTTGTAAAGCTTTTCACCAAAAGTATTTTTACAATAAGCATCCAGAGAGTAGTAGCGTTTACCATGCCATACGTTTTGAATAAATTCAGCCGAAGGTTTCGGGCTGGTATGTGTGAATTCTGTATTCATAGGTATATCTTAATAAATTTTGGTAGTTATCTGTTAATATGAGATTTTACTGCCTGGGAAACAACCTCCGCCACTTTGGGATCAAAAGCTTCCGGCATGATATTATTCTCATTCAACTGATCATCCGGTACAAGAGAGGCGATTGCCTGTGCGGCAGCCAGCTTCATTTCTTCTGTGATCTGAGAGGCTCTTCCCTCTAAAGCACCTTTAAAAATGCCGGGAAAGGCTACTACATTGTTGACCTGATTGGGAAAATCACTGCGTCCGGTTCCTACCACCTTTGCGCCTGCGGCTTTGGCAAGATCAGGCATGATCTCCGGAACAGGATTGGCCATAGCGAACAAGATAGCATCCGGATTCATGGAAGAAACCATTTCCGGTGTAACAATGCCGGGAGCAGATACGCCTACAAAAATGTCAGCGCCTTTAAGAGCATCGGCAAGAGAACCGGTTTCATTTTTTAAGTTGGTGACTTCCGCCATTTTTTGCTGCATCCAGTTAAGACCTTCCGTCTTTTTGGATACAATTCCTACCTTATCGCACATAATAATGTCAGGAAAACCGTAAGTGAGCAGAAGCTTTGTGATGGCAACACCGGCGCTTCCGGCACCGTTTACAACTACCCGGCAGTCTTCTTTTCTCTTGCCGACAACTTTCAGAGCGTTGATAATGCCTGCAAGAACCACGATTGCCGTGCCGTGCTGGTCATCATGAAAAACAGGAATGTCCAGAATTTCTTTCAGGCGTTCCTCGATTTCAAAGCATCTGGGAGCGCTGATATCCTCCAAATTGATTCCGCCGAAACCGGGGGCAAGATAAGTGACTGCTTTGATGATCTCTTCTGTATCCTGGGTATCCAGGCAGATCGGAACAGCATTGACACCGCCGAATTCCTTAAACAATACGGCCTTACCCTCCATGACCGGCATTGCGGCATAGGGGCCGATGTTGCCGAGACCGAGAACGGCGCTGCCATCGGAAACTACAGCTACCGTGTTTGCTTTCATGGTATATTTGTATGCTGCCTCGGGATCCTTAGCAATTACCTTACAGGGTTCGGCTACACCGGGGGTGTAAGCAAGTGATAAGTCCTCCCGCGATTTTACAGGGGTTTTGGATATGGTTTCAAGCTTTCCGTTCCACTGTTCGTGGAGCATTAATGCCTTTTCATTTGTTGTCATGATAGTTACCTCACTTTATTGTTTGAAATGTATCGACTGTTTTATTCTATAATATTTTTTAAAAGGGTGCAATGGCGAAAGTAGTACTTCAAAAAGTAGTACTTTGTAAAGTGACACTTTACTTCCTTAACAGGATATGGTAACATATGTAGTAATTAAAACTACATATTATGGTCAAGAATAAGAAATACGAAGATTTGAACAACCACATATTAAAGTATTTTAGACAAAGAATGGAAATGGAGAAACAGTATGAGTTATAAAATTGTGGCAGACAGTTGTTGTGAATTCCCGGAAGAGTACAGGGAAGATTCCAGGTTTCAGAGGGTTCCGCTTGAGCTTATGGTGGAGGATGAAGTGATTATCGATGACGAGACCTTTGATCAGGCATCTTTTTTGAAAAAAGTTGCAGATTCGCCCAAGTGCCCTAAATCCTCCTGTCCGTCACCTGAAAAATTTATGGAGGCATATCAGACGGAAGAGGAGAATGTATTTGTTTTTACATTGTCCTCAAAACTGAGCGGCAGCTATAACAGCGCTGAACTGGGTAAAAAGCTGTATCATGAAAAATACGGAGAAAAAAATATTTACGTTTGTGATTCGGAGTCCGCAAGCTGCGGGGAGACACAGCTTGCGCTGAAAGCTGCCCAGTGGTCGGAGAAGGGGCTGCCTTTTCAGGAAATCTGTCAGAAGCTTGCTGATTATCGGGATCATATGAATACTTATTTTGTATTAAACAATCTAGAAACGCTGCGGAAAAACGGAAGGCTTTCGCTGGTTAAGGCGCTGGTGGCGTCCACTTTAAGCATTAAGCCGGTTATGGGAGCCACAAAAGGTGAGATCATTCAGCTTGGTCAGGCAATCGGGATTAAGAAGGCCCTTGCAAAGATGGCGGAGATCGTGGCAAAGGAAGCAGTTCATTCGGAGGAAAAAATGCTGATAATCACTCACTGTAACTGCAAAGAGCGCGCGGAGAGCGTAAAGAAGATGATACTGGAGAAAATCAGAGTAAAAGGGGTTATCGTGATGGATACCAGAGGAGTCAGTAGCATGTATGCCAATGATGGCGGGGTTATCGTGACNTTATAAATAGGATTTGGGCATCAAANCTTGANAGTCAAGAGTTGATGCCCAAATTTTCAATAGGGAGTGTAAATTAGCAAAGCTATTTGCACCTTTTCAGGGTGTCTGTTTTGAGAAATCTCCTATTTTGCCCAGCAGCTTTCCAACACTATGATACATACCCGAATAAACTATNGGGTCNAATTTGGTGAGATCAATGTCAAAAGTACCATCACATGCCAACTCTTCATCCACTTGAACATTTTTTATCTGACAGAAAAAGGTAGTAGATTCCCCTGTTTCAACTGATCGAACAACCTCACATTCATATACCCATCGGCTTGCNCCAAGAATAGGGACATCCACAACTTCGCCTCTGCAAACATTGTATGGGATTTCATCCTTCTTTTGGTCTTTTGCGTGGTGCAGACCAAAATAATCCACAAGTTCTAACATATCTGTACTAGCCAGATTTACACTTAAAATACCTGTTCTGATAACGTTCTGTTTAGTCATTTTCGTGCCATGCATGCTGATAACCAACAAATAATCGTGATCCTTCTCACAAGTAACGCTGACCCAGGTAATTGGGGCAAAATTATGTGATCCNTCCTCNTTGTTTGTGCCAATAATAAATGTTGGCTGAACNCACATTGAAAAATGAGTTCCNACTGATNTTTTCTTTATATTTTTCANTTNTNTTCCTCCNNNTNNNTNAATCAANNTNTTCCATATCAAANCNTTCACTNTTCAAATCACAATATTGNCGTCCTTTTANTGCNGTNAATTTCAGAACNCAATAATCAGGNTCTGTCACACCGCCNGGATANTACATNGNATCNCCNNTNTGCCAAATNTCNTTTTTNATTTCCGNNTNCTGCANAACNTCCATNNTTCCNNNCAGCATGATTCCNTCATAGCGNAAACGTCCCCGATGNTAAAANTAAATNCNNGCNTTNGGNTTNTNNATNTANTGNCNGGNNCGCANNGAAGAGGTATTGGTGGNAAAATAAAANCAGTTCCCCTCTATTTNGCGGGGANTNAACATTGCTTTTATATTGGGNAAACCATCCTCATCCACTGATGCAATAAATGCCGTTTTCTGTTTTTGGATAAAGTCAAATAANTGTTCTCTTGTCATATTAAAAATCCTCCTTTTCTGCAGTTGTCAGTGTGTTTANTATTCTGTCAAGGTATTTTTCNAATTGTTGCTGTTCTTNAAGTGAAAATCCCTGATAGAACAGTGTGTTCATTTGCTGGGANACNTCNTCATACCTGCTTTGCAGNGATTTGGCGTATTCGGTCAGNGAAATGATGGTCTGGCGGCGGTTNGTGGGATTGATATNNCGCTCCAGGATTCCTTTCTGGACCATGCCATCCACCACGATGGAAACNGTATTNANGGCAAGNGATGTCTGNCGGCTGATTTCACTGACAGTGAGATGGTCNNATTTCCANANNATNAANAGAATNCGNCCCTGNCCGCCGCTGATCTGAATNTNNTTNTGGGCAAGNAGNCGNTCAAAAATCCGGTCCTGAAGCTGTTTGATCTGTGTAATATAAAATCCACCTNTTGTTTCCAATATTAANCACCTCNTNTCATATTAGAATNTTTCTATATAGAATAATTATAGTATTNCATATGNATANAAGAATGTCAATTNTCATTTTNACTATTGACAGAAATATCAGTGGTGAGTATAATCTAAAACAGATGTTGCAAAACNTATGTTTTAGATACAAGGAGATAATATGCCACCAAAAGCTAAGTTCACAAAAGATAAAATTATTGAAACAGCATTANATATTNTNAGGNAAGAAGGNTTTGANGCNCTGACAGCNAGGGCGCTTGGAGCGANGCTTGGCAGTTCCGCAAGACCAATCTTTACGGTGTTTCAAAGTATGGATGAGGTACAGCAGGAGGTCATGAAAGCNGCCAGAGCTNTGTANGACAGNTATATTGCNCAGGCGTTATCGGGGGAGCGGGCATATGAGCATGCTTTTAAAAGCGTAGGAACTCAGTATATCCTTTTTGCATGCAGAGAACCGAAGCTGTTTCAGCTTTTGTTTATGAAAGAGAAAGATAATCCGCCGGATTTTGCAGGTGTTTTACCTTTGATTGACGAAAATTATGAGTTAATTCTTGGTTCAGTCCGTGATGATTACAANATAAGNGATGTNTTGGCGTTAAGGCTGTATAAACATTTGTGGGTATATACACATGGTATTGCATCTTTGTGCGCTACCGGGATGTGCCGGTTTAGCGGAGAAGAGATCAGTGAAATGGTAACCGACGTGTTCTCCTCTCTGCTGGNGAAGTTTGCAGCAGAAAAGAGAAATGAGGAGAGAGAAAAGAAAGGGGAGAAAAATGATTGAAGTAAAAAATNTCCAAAAGTCGTATGGAGACGGTGAGAGTCGTTTTCTTGTTTTAAAGGGAATCAGCATGAAAGTAAATACCGGAGATTTTGTAGTTATTTTAGGAGCTTCCGGTTCCGGAAAATCCACATTGCTGAATGTGATGTCGGGATTGGAAAATCCGGATCAGGGAGAGGTCTTTTATGATGAAACGAATATAGCAAAGCTGTCTGATTCGGAAAGAACGAAGTTTCGGAAGGATAACATTGGTTTTATTTTTCAGCAGTATTATCTGCTGCCAAATATGACGGCGGAAAAAAATGTAAAAATGGGTGCTGATCTGGCGGGAAATGCGGATTACAAGACCATGCTTGAGGCAGTGGGACTTGGGGAGAAAATGAAGAAATATCCCAGCGAGCTTTCGGGCGGAGAACAGCAGAGGGTTTCCGTGGCAAGAGCACTGGCCAAAAAGCCCAGAGTGTTGTTTTTGGACGAACCGACAGGAGCTCTTGATGAACAGACCGGACGGCAGGTGCTTGATTATATCTGTAAATTACATAAGGAATACGGATTCACTATTGTGNTGGTAACACATAATCAGAATATTGCGGAAATGGCAGGTACGGTAATCAAGATGAACAGTGGGAACATTTCTGAAATCTACACCAATCCTGTAACAAAAAATGCTTATGAGATAGGATGGTGATTGCTGTGGTTGTAGGAATAAAGGATGCGGCAAAGCTTACCGGAATATTTATAATCGTCTGTTGCGCTGTGCTTGTATGTACACTGTTTTTAAATTTTAATATTGATATNGCAGGAATCCGGGATGAAATTACTTCCCAGCAGGTGATGNTTTTTTATGAAGCGCAGGTGTCAACGGCAAAAGTGGTCAGTTCTCTNTGCGGNGGCTGNCTTTTGATCACATCAGTGATCATGTTGNTNTTTTANATTAAGCATTATGTTGATACCCATAAAAAGGAGCTTGGNATTTTAAAGGCAATAGGATATTCNGGCGGAANGATCGCAGTTAACTTTTGGGTGTTTGGAAGCAGTGTTTTCCTTGGAGCANTAGCAGGTTTTGNGGGGGCNTGGATGATGATGTCNGCATTTTATGAAGTGCAGAATGAGGATAAGATTCTTCCGGAGATANGTCCNCATTTNCATCCGATTCTCTTTNTGNCNNTGGTGATACTGCCCGCAGTTTTGTTTGGANNNATTTCAATTTTNTATTCNTTTTTAAAATTAANGGCCCCGGTACTTGGATTGTTGAAGGAAAGCTGGCAGATACCGTCAGGAAAAGGAAAACATAGAAAGAAAAAAGTAGAAAAGGACGAAGAANGTCCTTTTATAGAGGAATTGAAGAGAAGTACTCTTCGAGATAAGAAAACACTGGTGTTCTTCATTATTTTTGCTTCCTTTTGTTTTGCCTCTATGACCCAGATGTCTTTTAGCATGGACGAACTGGCAAGCGCTATGATGGGGATTATGATTATGCTCATCGGCATCGTTTTGGCCTGCACAACTCTTTTTCTGGCAATTACAACCGTGATAAANGGTAANAAGAAAACCATCGCCATGATGCGTGTATTCGGATATNCCCAGAAGCAGTGCTGCCAGGCTCTGCTTGGNGGATACCGGCCTATGGGGTANATTGGTTTTGCNATCGGAACNATCTATCAATATGNAATACTGAAANTTGCGGTGTATGTCATTTTCAAAGACATTGAGGGAATGCCGGAATATGGNTTTGATTTTAAGNCAATGCTAATAGCTCTTGCAGCNTTTTTGNTNATTTACGANACTGTGATGTATCTTATATTCGGAGAAGNTGANGAAGATTTCCATTAAGGAGGTTATGTTNGAGTAAATTNNCGTTTANNNTGGGTATGCANATGNAAAACNTNCNCTCAGATNAAAAGAAANCCTTTCGTCAACACGCTCGATAAAGCGTTCGCGAATTGTTTCCTCAAGGATTTCTTTTCATCNGAGCTGGGNTATTAAATAACGCAAAACCCAACTGGTAACTCCACTAATGTCGAATGGTTCACTTCTTAGCAAGCTGTCAGACAGTGGATTAGGCGGTTATAGTGGAGTCATTAGCTGGTTTCCGTTAGCCAATAATTTAACCTGGATAGAAATCA
>JAAVAA010000006.1:0-54120 GCA_014804285.1 Lachnospiraceae bacterium
AAGCGTTCGCGAATTGCTTCCTTTAGAATTTATTTCTTATCCGAGTTACTTTTCTGAATAAAGGAAAACCAGCTATTGACTCCACTATAGCCGCCTAATCCACTTTCTGGCTGTCTGCTTAAGAGTGGATTATTTAGTATTAGCAGAGTTGCTAGTTGGGTTTTTCGTCATTCGATAACCCAGCGCAGAATAAAATAACTCCTTAAGGAAGCAATTCGCGAACGCTTTATCGAGCGTGCTGACGAAAGGAGTTATTTTATTCTGCGCGGCTGTCTTGCATACGCATACCCACACTAAACGTTAACTTAACAACATTCTTGCCGTGGCATGAGAGGTAACGATCAGTGACCGGAATTCTTCTTCAAAAATAATATGATAGACTTTTCGGTACAAATACATTAAAATACTTATTAGCATGATTTATCAAATATTTACAGAAGGGGTAACTAAAATGAACGAAGACAAGAAAATTTTTTGTACACAATGCGGTGGGGAGAACAAGGGAAGCGCTAAGTTTTGTTCAAACTGCGGAGCAAAGCTGGAACAGTCAGTGACAGATGCAGGAGAAACTACAACTACGAATGTTTATGCAGAAGGCATTTTTTCAGGAGATAACACGATTTCACCCTATGAAAAGATTACAGATGCGGAAGAGATTAAGCCGGAAGGAACTCCGGCGCAGGAGGAAATTCAGATCAATTACGGATATTCTCAGAATAATAATACCTTTAATAATAATCCGGTATATACCCAGTCCAGTCAGACACAGTACTACTCAGGGGAAGATACCGCAAAAGCAGGCGGTGGAAATATAGGGGTGTCGATTGCGTCACTGGTTTGTGGTATTTTATCGATCGTTTGCTGTTGCGCGACCTATCTCAGTTTATTACTTGCCATTGCAGCAATCGCATTGGGAATTATTTCGATTGTGAAGAAGTATGACGGAATGGGAATGGCTATTGCGGGTATTGCTGTCGGCGGTGTTGCGATTGTTATCGATATTGCATTCTTTTTGATCGCGGCAAGCAGTAGCTATAGCGCTGATATGTTGCAAGAGCTCATAAATGAACTTGACTATTAAAAAGACTGGGAAATATCAGGTAGATGATGTTTTTTACCTGATAGGAAAAGCAGCCTTCGTTCCGGTGATGCTTTTTGGGCTTTGGTTTGCATGGAAGGGATTTGCTGATCATGGAGACCTGTTTGAATGTGAAATCCGCCGGGTTAGTGGATTCCCATGCCCCGGTTGTGGAGGCACGAGAGCTTTTTACCATTTTTTTAGGGGAGAAATTGCACAGAGCTTTCGGCTTAATCCCATCGTAATATACGGAGCAGCCGCATACCTGCATTTTATGCTGACGATGTTTGTCAGAAAGCATATTGGAGAGAAGAGGGCAGGGGAAGTAAGGATTCAGTATTATTTGTATGGGGCGGTTGCTGTATTGCTTTTGCAATGGTTAATAAAGGTTGTTCGAATGATATATCTTTTTTGCTTGATGTACTAATGCATTTTGAAATTAATGGTGCTTCTTTGAGAAATGCCAAATAGATGAGCTATGTCAAAATAAACGCCTGAGATTTGTCTCTCAGGCGTTTTTGTATATTATTCTTCCGCAAATTCGTCTTCTGAAAATTCATCTTCCGTGGGATTATCTGTCTGGTCATCTTCGTAGGTATATATTTCCTCCGGAATATCGCCGTGGAGGATAGAAACGATATACTGCAGCCTTAAATTGGCACGTTCATAATTCTGTCTGGCAACATCTTCGAGAGTGGCGTCGTATTCACCATCGTAAGCCTGATGATAAAAGGATACGGCTTCCGACATGTATTCGCTTGCCTGTGTGGCAAGGTCTTCAACGCCGGGAAACGATTCGGGAACCTCCAAAGAAGCCATCTGTGAAAAAGAAGTATTCATGGAATCCAATAGGGATAAAAGCTCTGTGGTGGCCGTTTCAGAATTGGGATCTATGGCATTAATGGAAGAGTCAAAGATCCGGATATTCTCAAAAAACTGATTCATATTTGCCTTATAATTTTCAATTTTGTCATCCTTTCCACAGCCGGTTAGGGAAAACATTATAAAACATAGCAGAAAGGAATAAAAAATATATTTAAAAGGGATCCTTATTGTTTTCAATGAAGTACCTCCTGAGTTTGTGAATTATGCTGATAAAAAAACGTTATTTAACACTACTAAGGTATCATAGTTGAAGGGGGAAGTCAACAAGCGGGAACGGCAGAAAGCATAAGAAAAAATAAAGATAACTATGAAAAATGGTATATTTGTAAATTGTAGTTTTCAGAAAACTGTGTTAACATTGAAAAGATAGTAAAAAGTAGTTTAGGTGGTACAAACGTGAAAAAGAAAGATTTTTTTAACTGGATAGATGGTAGAATAGTATATTTGGACGGTGCAACCGGTTCCAATTTGATGAAAAGAGGTATGCCTGCGGGGGTATGTCCTGAAAAGTGGATTATGGAGAATCCGGACATTCTGATCGGCCTGCAAAAAGAATATGTAGAAGCGGGCAGTAACATTCTTTATGCTCCAACCTTTACGGCAAATAGGATTAAACTGAGAGAATACGGTCTGGAAGACAGCATTAAAGAGATTAATGAAAAGCTGGTCGGATTCTCAAAGGCAGCGGCATCTGGCAGGGCGCTGGTTGCCGGTGATATCACTATGACCGGAAAAAGTCTTGCCCCTATAGGAGATATGGACTTTGAGGAATTGATTCAGGTTTATAAGGAACAGATTACGCTTCTGGATCAGGCAGGGGTGGATCTTCTGGTTATTGAGACTATGATGAGCCTTCAGGAGATCAGGGCTGCGCTGATTGCAGCCAAGGAGGTCTGTGAGCTTCCGGTTATGGCAACGCTTACTTTTGAAAGCGATGGAAGAACTCTTTACGGAACGGATGCGGTGACCGCAGCAGTAACGCTGGAAAAGCTTGGAGCGTCGGCAGTAGGTGCCAACTGTTCTACCGGACCGGACAAAATGAGAAATCTGATCAGCCAGATGGCACAGGCAGTTTCTATTCCGGTTATCGCAAAGCCCAATGCCGGAATGCCAGCATTAAATGAACTTGGAGAAACGGTCTATGATATGGATGCAGATACGTTTGCTGGGGAGATGCTGCCTCTGGTGGAGGCAGGCGCATGCATATTAGGGGGATGCTGCGGAACATCGCCGGAATATATTAAAGCGCTGGTAAATGCCACGGCGGGCATGAAAGCAGAACCCAAATTCCGGAAAGGAATACGTTATCTGACCAGTGAACGCAATGTGACAGCATTTGACCTTAGCTCTCCTTTTATGGTGGTTGGAGAGCGGATCAATCCCACCGGAAAGAAAAAGCTTCAGGCGGAACTAAAAGAAGGAAAGCTGGATATGGTGCTTTCCTTTGCAGAGGAACAGGAAGCGTGCGGAGCTTCTTTTCTGGATATTAATATGGGAATGAGCGGAATTGATGAGAAGGAAATGATGCTTAAGGTTCTGGATGAAGTAACGGTTGCGTCAAATCTGCCGCTTTCGATTGATTCCAGTCATGTGGATGTGATTGAAGCGGCACTGCGCAGATATCCGGGACGTGCACTGATCAATTCTATATCAGGAGAAGAGGAAAAACTTCAAAAGCTTTTGCCTATCGCACAGAAATACGGAGCTATGTTTATTCTGTTACCGCTGTCAGATAAAGGACTTCCTGACAGTTTGGAGGAAAAGATTGCGATTATCGATAAGATCAGCAAGGCGGCGCTTTCCATGGGAATGTCCAAAGAGGACATTGTGGTGGACGGGCTGGTGACCACGGTAGGCGCAAATCCGGCTGCGGCAAAAGAAGTTTTGGAAACCATTCGCTATTGCCGGGAGAATGGATTTGCTACAATTTGCGGATTGTCCAATATTTCATTTGGACTTCCGGAGAGAAGCTTTGTAAATACAGCATTCTTGACCATGGCAATCCGGGAGGGGCTGACTATGGCAATAGCAAATCCTTCCCAAGAGCTTTTGATGAACATTGCTTTTGCTTCCGATTTGCTTATGAACAAACCGGAGGGGGATATACGTTATATTCAGCATATGGAGGAATATAAAGAAAGCAGACCTGTTGTGGAAAAGGCACAAATGCCAGTAACTCCAAAGCCCGCGCTTACCGCCAAAACGGAAGATCAGCCGAAGGACGCTGTTTATCAGGATGTCCTAAAGGGAAATAAAAAGCAGATAACAGAACATACAATGGCAGCTATGGAAAATGGCAAAGAAGCATCGGATATTCTGGATGAGCTGCTTCTTCCAGCAATTAATGAAGTGGGAGAACTGTTCGATAAGGGGAAATATTTCTTACCTCAATTGATTGCCAGTGCAGAGGCGATGAAGCTTGCTATAGAATATTTGGAGCCCTTTTTGACAAAGGGACAGGCGGCGGAAGAGATGCCGGTAGTGGTTATTGCTACAGTACAGGGAGACATTCATGATATCGGAAAGAATTTGGTAGCGTTGATGCTGAAAAATTANGGATTTCANGTGATCGATCTGGGNAAAGATGTTCCNAGAGAAGTGATCATAGAGGAGGCTGTNAGCAGGAATGCACAGATTATAGCNCTTTCNGCGCTTATGACAACCACTATGCAGGANATGAANANGGTTGTCGATTATGCCAGAGAGAAAAAGATTTCCGCNAANATTATGATTGGCGGAGCNGTGATCACNGAAGATTANGCNNGAGAAATNGGAGCAGACGGATATTCAAAAGACGCAGCGGANGCNGTNCGTGTAGCAAAACAACTTTTGGCTCATACANAGGAGANCTAAGGAAAGGGTAANGGNNCANNATTNAANATGATGGANGAATCTTATTTNGAGGAATTAGTNAANAATTCCAGAAANCAGCTTTTTTATGACAGAATNAAAACATTGGCNGCNCTNGTNATCNCNGCAGGNNTGATNTATTGNGCNNTNATTGTNCTGCCTTCGNTNATGAATACNGTNCAGCATGCCAATCAGGTTATGGCNCAGGTGTCNGACACNATCACANTGGCAAATGAGGCAATTGAGAGCATCACNGANATGAGCNANTCCATTACNGANATGGGNGATAATATGGATACTTTCATCACGGATAATGAAGAGACTGNAAGTGAAGTGATGAAAAAGCTGGAAGAGGTGGATTTTGAAGGTCTGAATAAAGCAATCAAAGATTTGGGAGANGTGGTGGAACCNTTTGCAAATTTCTTTGGAAAGTTTAANTAAAATACAGAAAGGAAATGNAAAATGATAGGAGCAGATGCAATCGTAAAATGTTTGGAGGAAGANGGNGTTGAGTATGTATTTGGNTANCCGGGAGTNGCAATTTGTCCCTTTTATAACAGTATCCTCGATTCATCTATAAANACANTANTGATNAGGACAGAGCAGAATGCNGCNCATGCGGCAAGNGGNCTTGCAAGGGTATCAGGNAAAATCGGTGTNTGTGCCGTTACCTCCGGNCCNGGNGCAACNAATGTGATNACCGGCATTGCAACNGCNTTTGCNGACAGNATTCCGCTNGTATGNATTACCGGNCAGGTAAATTCCGAATTGATCGGAAGNGATGTATTTCAGGAAGCAGATATCACCGGAGCGGTGGAATCCTTTGTTAAATACAGCTATCTTGTGCGGAACGTNCANGATATTCCGCGNATTATCAAGGAAGCGTTTCATATTGCGGGAACGGGAAGAAAAGGNCCNGTTTTGATNGATGTACCNATNGATGTNCAGAATGCAGAAATNAAAAANTTNTCCTATCCCGANTCCATTTCCATGCGTACATANAAACCTACCGTNAAGGGAAATATGGTNCAGATNAAAAAGGTTGCNGCCGAGCTNGGAAAGGCAAAAAGGCCTCTGATCTGTGTAGGCGGCGGCGTTCTGCTTGCAGACGGCGAAAAGGATTTAATCCGTTTCGCTGAGAAGCATCGGATTCCGGTGGTTTCGACTATGATGGGAATCGGTGTGATGCCTACCAGACATCCTCTATACTTTGGTATGGTGGGAAATAACGGAAAGCCGTATGCCAACCGTGCCATGAATGAGTCGGATCTGCTGATCATGGTAGGAGCAAGAGTAGCGGATCGGGCGGTGAACCAGCCGGATCTTATTACAGAAAACAAAGTGTTGATACATATTGATGTAGATCCGGCAGAGATTGGTAAAAATGTAGGACCTGCCATTCCACTTGTGGGAGACGCAAAGTATATTTTTGAGGATCTGTTGGAACAGGAGATTACCGGTGAGCATGAAAAATGGCTGGAAGTTTTGGAGGATTATCGAAGCTGTATGGTGCCGAAGAGAAATCCCAATCCGGCATATGTAGATCCGGCGGCATTTATTACCCTGCTTTCCGAAAAAATGCAGGATAATGGCATTTATGTGGCGGATGTAGGGCAGAACCAGATTTGGTCCTGTGGATATCATATTGTGAAAGAAGGAAAATTTCTCACCTCCGGAGGGATGGGAACCATGGGATATTCTATTCCGGCCGCCATGGGAGCCAAGCTTGCTGACAAAAGCAGACAGGTTATTGCAGTCTGCGGGGATGGTTCCTTCCAGATGTCTATGATGGAGCTTGCGACGATCTGTCAGCATGACATTCCGGTGAAGATCATTGTGCTGAAAAACAATTATCTGGGTATGGTGAGAGAGTATCAGCATTATACATATAAAGATAATTATTCTGTGGTAGATTTATCAGGAAGTCCTGATTTAGAGAAGCTTTCTTCAGCATACGGAATTAAATTTCTTCGACTTGAAACGATGGAACGGGCGGAAGAGGTGATTGATCAGTTCCTTGAAAATGACGAATCCGTGTTGATGGAATGTGTGATTGATCCTATGGATCTGGTGAAATAAAGGAAGTTTAGGGAAATTAATTTTACAGGTCATATGAGAATGGAGGACTATATGAAGAAAATATATTCTGTATTAGTGGAAAACCGCTCCGGTGTGCTCTGCAAGGTTGCCGGGTTGTTTTCCAGAAGATGCTTTAATATTGATTCCCTTGCAGTGGGCGAAACCGATGATCCGGATGTGTCCTGTATGACTATTGTGAGCAGTGGGGACAAGCGTACGATTGAGCAGATTGAAAAACAGCTTAACAAGAAACTGGATGTCATCAAGGTAAAGACCTTTGATGAGAGTATAAGCATCAGCCGGGAGCTTCTTCTTATGAAGGTTAAATATAATAAGTCAAATCGTCGGGATATTATGGAGATTTGCGAGATCATGAACGCCCATATTGTAGATATGTCTAAGAATATGATGTTGATTCAAATGTGTGATATTCCGGAACGGGTTCAGCTTCTGATCGGCATGTTTAAAACAGTGAGCATTGTGGAAGTTGCGCGTACCGGAACCCTTGCGCTACAGAAATGTAACGAAACGGATTAAAATAAATCAAGAAACCTATTAATTATGTAAGTTGACTTTTGCAAGTCAACTTGATAAAATAGGGAACGAATGTTAAGGAGGATGAAAAATTGCGTAAAAAGGTTTTTCAGCTTTTGGTAGACAATACTTCCGGTGTACTGAGCCGGATATCAGGACTGTTCTCAAGAAGAGGTTATAATATTGAAAGTATCACGGCAGGACTTACGGCAGACCCGAGATATACCAGGATCACCATTGTGGCTTCCGGTGATGATGAGATTCTTGACCAGATCGAAAAGCAGGTCGCAAAGCTTATTGATGTAAGGGATATTAAGGAATTAAAGCCAGAGAGCAGTGTATACAGGGAACTTGCGCTTATTAAAGTCAGAACGAACAGCGAGCAGAGACAGGGAGTTATTGCGGTTTCGGATATCTTCCGTGCCAAGATCATTGATGTGGCTGCAGACAGTCTGATTATTGAACTTACCGGTAATCAGGACAAAATTGATGCATTTATTGATCTTTTGGATGGTTATGAAATACTGGAGATTGCCAGAACCGGCATCGCAGGTCTTGGCAGAGGAACAGAGAATGTCACTTATCTGTAATGGTGTTACTTTAAGCCGGAAACGGCATGAAAATAATTCATAATAAGAAAGCTTTTCGAAAGAAAAAGCTTCTCAGTGAGAAAGGAGTCATACAAATGGCAAATATTTATTATCAGGAAGACTGTAATCTTTCCTTGTTGGAAGGAAAAACAATTGCAGTGATTGGTTACGGAAGTCAGGGACATGCACATGCATTGAATGCAAAGGAGTCCGGATGTCATGTAATCATTGGTCTTTATGAGGGATCCAAATCATGGGCAAAAGCAGAGGCNCAGGGNTTTGAAGTATATACGGCGGCAGAGGCTGCTAAGAAAGCGGATATCATCATGATTCTGATCAATGATGAATTGCAGGCGGCCATGTACAAAAAGGATATTGAGCCTAATCTGGAAGAGGGCAATATGTTGATGTTTGCGCATGGTTTTAATATTCATTTTAATCAGATCGTTCCTCCGAAGAACGTTGATGTTACTATGATTGCNCCTAAGGGACCCGGTCANACCGTAAGAAGTGAATATCAGGCAGGCAAAGGTGTTCCCTGTCTGGTAGCGGTTCATCAGGACGCAACAGGCAAGGCTCTTGATAAGGCACTTGCATATGCGCTTGCAATCGGCGGAGCAAGGGCAGGTGTTCTNGAAACTACCTTCAGAACCGAGACAGAAACAGATTTGTTTGGAGAGCAGGCTGTTCTCTGTGGCGGCGTTTGTGCGTTGATGCAGGCAGGTTTTGAAACCCTGACAGAGGCTGGTTATGATCCCAGAAACGCATATTTTGAATGCATTCATGAGATGAAGCTGATTGTTGACCTTATTTATCAGTCNGGCTTTGAGGGAATGAGATATTCCATTTCCAATACAGCAGAGTATGGTGATTATGTTACAGGTCCTAAGATTATCACAGAAGAAACCAAGAAGACGATGAAGAAGATTTTAAAAGATATTCAGGACGGCAGCTTCGCAAAAGAATTCCTGCTTGACATGTCTTCNGCAGGTGGACAGGCTCATTTTAAGGCTATGAGAAAGTTAGCTGCTGAGCATTCATCCGAGCAGGTTGGTAAAGAAATCCGTAAACTGTACAGCTGGAATAATGAGAGCGATAAGCTGATCAATAATTAATGCAGATTGTATTTTGACATAATTTAGACCATCCGCGTAAAAGCAGATGGTCTTGTCTTTTGTGTTAATATGATAAAATGATTAGCAAAACAGGTTTTAGAGCTGTCTAATTGGTCTCAAAGGTGCAGTGTTCTAAAAATGGGATCATAATCTCCTTTAAATCTTCCGTAAAATTTTCCCGGCATGTCAATTCAATACATACTGCACTTTTATTGCAGGCACCGAAAAACGATACCCCTCTGTCATAGGGACTGTCAGTTCCTGNAAAGTGATAAGAAATCATGGTATAAGTCTGGCNGTTGCAGNTAATTTCTTCTTCTGTAAGAACTTCGTAATTATTTTTCCCTGCGGCAAGCCATTTTCCCATATTTTCCGAAGCACGATTGGGAGAGGAGTATTCTCCCAACAATAGATAAAGATGGGCATCATATAAATCCACCGTATCGCCGTCGCTGTTTTCAAACGGTATGGAATCACCGATGGTCCATGTGGCATAGTATAAGCCATCCGATGACAGAGTATCACGGTTTTCCAGCAAGGTGAAACGATTGTCCGAATTTTCAATGGTCAGGCTATGGCCGATCTTTGCATAGCCGAAATCAGCCCATGTATCATTTAAAGGTTCCGGAGTGAGCAGAGAGCTTGAGCAGCCGCATAGCAGTAATGATAAGCCTAAAATACAGGTAAAAATTTTAAGTTTCATTTGAANATCTCCTTATGGTATGGTTAATTTTCTGATGTNGACAGGGTATCTTGATAAATCGTATCCCACAGGTCGCTGCATTTGTCGGCATGAGGAGTTATTTTGTCGGTGAAAAAACATCGTCTTCCGACCGAAAAAGAGGAGAGAAGCTCCTGGCTGCTTCCGGATACCGTTTCGCCAAGTACTGTAGTGGANTAGGTGCCCAAATCCTGCTTGGAAAGGAGNGGGCAGTCTGCCCAAATAAAAACTTTATCCTCTGTGGAATAATCTGCAACGTCCGGACAGCTTCCGTCAGAAGCGGCAAGAAGCTGGAATTCCCGCTGAAACAGATCAGGATCCTCCATTAGGAAAAAATAGCTGTCACAGTTGGANATATCACCGATCAGAGTGATCTCTGATGCATATTCATAGTAGGCAGTTTCCATATCAGAAGTTTGAGAGCTGTCGACATATTGGTTAATGCGGANGNTTATTTCGCCGTCCCCATTAAAATCGGATGCGATAGCGGTAAATGCTTTTTCCAAAGCCGTTACTGTTTCGGAAGGCAGTGGAGTTTTTCCAATGTAGGCAATCTGAAAATCAGGCTCNTTTGTCCACCANCCCAAGGCATCTCCTGCAACGTGAATGATAATGCCAAGGAGAAGAATNCCGCAGATCACATACCATTTNTAGTAATACCACCAGTTTTTCCACTTTTTTCGTTTCTGCTGCTTTGGTGTTAAGGTCTGGGCGGGGGGNNATGCTTCTTTTGGAGATTCCGGTTCGTCAAAGCTTCCTATACGCATAATTTACTCCTGTCTTCCGAAAGATTCGGATGTGGTTCCGCCATATGCATAAGAAACAGGGAGACATATGAGTGGCGGTTTTGTCTGCATGTTTTCCTGAAGGAGAAGTTCTACACACATTTCAGCAATTTCGGCTACNGGTTGTACAATAGTAGAACAGACATAATCTTTANTCCCAAAATGTCTGATGCCGTCAAAGCCGATAATCTGAACGTCTTCAGGTACTTTCTGATTCAGTCTGCGAAGAATTTGGATGATAGAATATGCAAGGTCGTCGGTTACGCAGAAGATTCCATCAAATGATAATTCTCCATGATCAATATGATCAGATAAAAATTTTTCAAATTCTTCATAAGGCTCCCCGTCATTTAAAATTTTCATTTCATAGCTAAGTCCCCGCGCGAGACAGCCATTTTCAAATCCAGCTTTTCGTTTGTTCGGTTCATTGGTCAAAGATGATCCGGTTCGGAGAAATGCCACATTATTACAGCCCAGATCAGCCAGCTTCTCAGCGGCAAGTTGGCCGCCTGCAAAGTTATCACTTGCAACGCAGGGAATTTTAGGACCCATAGAACGGTCGATGGCGATAAAAGGGATGCTTTCATCTACCGACAAATTAGGGTTATAGGTCAGACCAATGATACCGTCAACTTTATTTTGCTGCGCCATGTTTACATATTCCTGTTCAAGTCCAGAGTCATAATCGGTGGAACAAAGAAGCATACGGTATTTTCTCTTTAAAAGAGCTATATTAATGTAATAAGTCAGAGAAGCAAAAAACGGAGTTACCGTATTAGGAATCAAAAGAGCTACCGTATGAGTCCGGCTTGCCTTGAGCCCCTGNGCNTAACTGTTGACCTGATAATTAAGCTTCTGAATTGCTTCTTCTACGCGAAGGCGGTAGGAATCGCCAACAGGAAGACCATTTACTACTTTGGATACGGTACCGAGAGCAACACCTGCTTCTTTTGCAACATCTTTCATTGTAGGAGCAGAATTTTCTGTTTTCATAAATACCTCCTTGATGTGGCTTAGATGAAATAAGCAAAATATTTCATGAAAAGTATTTTGAATAATTTAGAACCAAAAGCATAATTTGGAGTTAATTAATGTTTTTAGCTTGTTTATGCATTGATTATAAGGTATTTGAATGAAAATGTAAAGTAATATCGATCACNAANATGAAACGTTACANGAAACTAAACNGATTGATTGTGTACAATATGACTAAAATNATTTGTNTAATATTAACAAATANTGTAAAATGACATAAGANATTATAAGAATTATNTTGACTTNATTAAAAAATAGTGATAATTTTATAAANAAATAGAAATAACGTTTCACGATNAATTCACATCGTTAAGCGGATAAAGCAAGTAAAATCTATTTGGAACTGTAAAACAAAGATTCAGTTGTTCATCAAGAAAGGAGAAAGAGTTATGAGTAAGAACAAGTCGGCTGTTTTAAATCCGGCAATGAAAACGAGCAGACCGCTGAAAAGGCGCTTACTGGATAATTGGCAGTTGTATGCAATGCTGGTTATTCCGCTCGTACTGACAATTATTTATAAGTACATACCTATGTATGGTATTCAGATTGCCTTCCGGGATTACAAGGCAAGCCGGGGATTTATGGGGAGTGAATGGATTGGCTTTGAATGGTTTACACGTTTCTTCAGCGCGCCGACCTTTGGCCGTATGATGAAAAATACCATACTGCTGAGCCTTTTCAGTCTTCTGTGGAGCTTTCCGATTCCCATCGTTTTGGCATTAATGTTAAATCAGATGAGGTTTCAGCGCTTTAAGAGAGTTACACAGACTGTACTTTACGCACCTCACTTTATTTCAACAATGGTTATTTGCGGTATGATTCGTATTTTCTTAAGCCCTTCCGGCGGTCTGATCAACCTGATCGCAGGAACATCCGTTGACTTCTTGACGGAATCAGCGGCATTCCGTACCATCTATATTGCATCAGGTATCTGGCAGGATGCAGGCTGGGGAATCATCGTTTATATGGCTACTTTATCAAACGTGGACACTTCACTTTATGAAGCGGCAAAGGTAGACGGCGCATCCTTATTCCAAAGGATTCTTAACATTGATATTCCNGCGCTGACATCGATCATGGTNCTGAACCTGATCATGAGTGCCGGCGGTTTGATGAANGTTGGATTTGAAAAGGTTTGGCTTTTGCAGACAGATCTAAATAAAGCAACCAGTGATGTCATAGCCGTATATGTATACCAACAAGGTATTGAAAATGCAAAATACAGTTATTCTACGGCGGTGGGATTGTTTAACACGGCAATCAATATTGTGCTGCTGATCGTGGTCAATAAGATAGCAGGCAAGATATCCGAAGACACAAGCTTTATATAGGAGGTGCACTATGAATACAAATACAAAATCAGGAAAGCTGTCAGGGTTTTCTGAAAGAACCAGTGATATTATTCTGGTAGTGATCTGTGCGGTTATTCTATTTATCGTAGCCTATCCGTTATATTATGTGCTGGTCGCTTCCGTATCAAATCCGTATGATGTATATGCAGGCAAGACATTCCTTTTGCCCAGCCAGTTTACTTTAGACGGATACAAGTCAGTGTTTGCGGATCCCAGTATCCTGACAGGTTTAATAAACAGTTTTAAATATACCATTATCGGTACGGTCTTTTCCGTAGTGGTTCTTTATCTGGCAGCATATCCCTTAAGTGTGAAGGATCTGCCGGGAAGAAAGTTTATCAGTATCTTTTTCATTATTACCATGTATTTTGGCGGCGGTATGGTTCCTACCTATCTGGTTGTAAANCAGACAGGATTGATCAACAATATATGGGCGCTTTTCCTTCCCGGAGGCGTTGCTGTTGGAAATATGATCATTGTCAGGAATTTCTTTGAAAACAGCATTCCAAAAGAAATGATCGAGGCTGCGGAAATAGATGGNGCTTCCAAATGGACCACCTTTATCCGTATAGTNGTGCCNCTTAGCCGTTCTATTATGGCAGTTATGGTAGTGTTCAGTATGGTAGCTTACTGGAACGACTGGTTTACTTCTATGATTTATCTGCCTTCACCGGAAAAAGCGCCGCTGCCGTTGGTTCTGCGTAACATTCTTATCAAGAGTTCTGCAAGTGCCAGTCAGGCAAGTACCATATCCGGCGGATTTGCGGAATTAAATAAGATGACAGAGATGATCAAGTTCTCGTCGATTATCATAGCAGCGCTGCCGATGTTGATCATTTATCCGTTTGTACAAAAATACTTTGAGAAAGGCTTTATGGCTGGTGCAGTAAAAGGCTGATTTCGGAAAGGAAAATAGGATGAGAAAGTTGAAAGAATGCAATTATGGCAANAAATTTACAGCATGCATGCTTGTGGCAGGATTGCTGCTGTCGGTAACAGCATGTGGAAATAAGGATTACGGACATCATGAAAAGGGTGTTGCGAACCCGGATACTTCTCAGACGGAATTTGCAATCATGGGTGGGCAAAGCGCACTTAGTCCGGGGTATACGGATAATGTGGTTTTAAATCAGCTTCAGGCGGACGCAGGGATACATATTGACTGGACCACCATGAGCGAGTCTCTGGGAGAGCAGGTAAATATCCGTATTGCGGGCGACGAGCTTCCGGATGCNTTTATGGGAGTGGGTTTTAGCAACTACGATATATCCAGATACGGAGATGACGGAACGTTTATTGATTTAAGTCCGTATCTGACAGAAGAATATATGCCCAACTTAAGTAAAATTCTGGAGGAAAATCCGGATATCCGCAGTGCGATCACCATGGATGACGGATATATTTACGGACTTCCCTCAGGAGAGCGTATGGGAACCGCCGGTATCGGCGCTTCGGAAGATTACAGTATTTTTTCCATTCCCCAATATTCTATGATCAACAAAGCATGGCTGGATGATCTGGGACTGGAAATACCTACCACGCTGGATGAGCTTCATGATGTTTTACAGGCTTTTAAAGACAATGACATGAGTGCAAAATATTATGGAAACGCTCCGGGAAGTACCATTCCCATGAGTACCGGATTTGACCAGTGGTGCTGGGGACAGAATATCTTCTATGCAGGGTTCGGGTTTACGAACTGGCCTGCGGATGTGTGCAATGATTTGGTTCTGCATGGAGACGGCACAGTGGAATTTATATGCGTGACGGATGAATATAGGCAGGCAGTTACTTATTTCCATGACTGGTATGCAGATGGTCTGATGGATCTTGAGATGTTCAGCCAGTCTGACACACAGTTGATTTCAAAATGTTCTCAGGGATATGTTGGTGTTTCGACTTGGTGGTATATTGAGGAGCTTATGGGTGATTATGCGGACGACTATGTGTTCCTGCCTGTTCTCGACGGACCTAATGGCACTCACAATGTAACGGTGCGTACCGGCGGCGGAATCACCAGCGGGCAGCTTAATATTACCAAGGCATGCAAAAGCCCGGCAAACCTTTTAAAATTCTACGATATGTGGTATAATCCAGAAGTAGTTATGCAGCTTCAATACGGACCGATTGGCGTATACTTTAACGAGCAGGATGAAAATGGTGTATGGTTGAGTATTACAGACGACGAAAGCCGTGAAAAATATGGGAAAGGCTCCGGAGAGCTGAAGGGTGAATGCGAGGTTGCAGGACCGAAGCTGATTCTCAGCGATTACTATATGACAACCTTCAAAATGGAGGATCGTGCAATTGAACGTTTGACAGATTTGTATGATTACTGGATGCCATATGTGAGCGACACAGCATTTTTCCCGGTGGACTGCGTATATACGAGCAGGGAATTGGATGATATCGACTGGTATAAACCCAACTTTGAAAGCGCCGTAGCAGAACAGGAAGGGCTCTGGATTAAGAACGGCGGCCCGACAGATGAAGAGTGGGAAAGCTATATTAAGCATTTGAGGGATAAATGTGGTATGGATAAGCTCTTGGCTGTATATCAGGCGGCATATGACCGGTATTCCGGCAAGGTAAGTGCCGAATAAATCAGGATAGGAGAATTACTATGACAAGTCAGACATTACGCGAAGCGCGCAAGTACGAAGAAACAGCAGAAAAAATGATAAAAAAGGAAGATCGACCGGATTTTCATTTATCTGTGCGCACTGGCTGGATGAATGATCCTAATGGTTTTTCTTATTACAAGGGCGAATATCATATGTTTTATCAGTATTACCCTTATGAAGCAAGGTGGGATTCTATGCACTGGGGGCATGCTGTCAGCAAAGATCTGCTGCATTGGGAATATTTACCCGCAGCTCTGGCTCCGGATGAATCCTATGATAAAGACGGATGCTTTTCCGGAAGCGCAATTGTGCTTCCGGATGGAAGGCATCTGCTGATGTATACCGGCGTAGCCAAAGAGCATCAGGCAAATGATGTTTTTGGAGATGTGCAGACCCAGTGTATTGCCATTGGGGATGGAGTGGACTATGAGAAATATGAATTGAATCCGGTGCTTGATGCAGAGGATATTCCGGAAGGATCTAGCAAGGCTGATTTCAGAGATCCTAAAATGTGGCAGGATCGGGATGGCACTTATTACTGTGTTGTAGGAAATCGTCCTGCAGACGGCAGTGGTCAGATTTTGCTATATGAGAGTAAGGATGGATTAAAGTGGAACTTTAAGAGTATATTAGCGCAAAACAAGAATCGTTTTGGAAAAATGTGGGAATGTCCGGATTTCTTTGAACTGGATGGAACCTGGGTACTCCTTACCAGCCCTCAGGATATGCTTCCGAAAGGCTTTGAGTATCATAACGGAAATGGAACCCTCTGCCTGACCGGTGATTTTGATAAGGAAACAGGCACATTCACNGANAAAACGAATCAGTCTATTGACTATGGTATTGATTTTTATGCACCCCAGACCGTGCTGACTCCGGATGGCCGGAGAGTGATGATCGGCTGGATGCAGAATTGGGATACCTGNAATTTAAGGGCACCGGAAGCTCCNTGGGTTGGCCAGATGAGTCTTCCCAGAGAATTATCCGTTAAAAACGGAAGACTGTACCAGAATCCTATCAGGGAATTGAATGAAATGAGATGTAATCAGGTTGTACACACGGATGTAGCTTTTTCTGGAACTATCAGCCTTGATGGTGTAAGAGGCAGACGAGTGGACATGGAGCTGACATTAAGACCGGCAGATGAACAGAAGCTGTATCAGAAGTTTGCAGTCCGTTTTGCGCAGAATGAAGAGTATCAGACTTCCTTAAGCTTCCGGCCGAGGGAATCTATATTAAAGGTAGACAGAAAATTTTCCGGTTCCAGGCGGGCGATCATTCATCAGAGGAGAAGTCTTGTTAACAGTACAGATGGAAATTTGAAATTAAGAATTATTCTTGACCGTTTCAGTGTTGAGGTTTTTGTAAATGACGGAGAACATGTTCTGACAGCAATCATGTATACAGAGCAGGAGGCAGACGGCATTTCNTTCTTTGCAGACGGAGATGTGGTAATGGATGTTGTAAAGTATGATCTGATGTAAATGGGCAATAGATGCTCATAAATACTGACNTTACAGAATGGAGAGGCGTTTATGAAGAGCTACGACGTAACAGCTTTAGGAGAATTATTGATAGACTTTACAGAAAACGGTAAAAGCGGGCAGGGAAATCCCCTGTTTGAAGCAAATCCGGGCGGCGCGCCCTGTAATGTATTGGCGATGCTTTCAAAACTGGGGCATAAAACTGCTTTTATCGGGAAAGTCGGAAAAGACTTTTTTGGTGAACAGTTAAAAGATGCGATTACAGAAGTGGGAATCGATGGTTCCTTCCTGCTTATGGATGAACAGGTACATACGACGCTTGCGCTGGTACATACCTATCCGGATGGGGACAGGGACTTTTCCTTTTACCGGAATCCGGGGGCAGATATGATGCTTACAGAGGCGGAAATTCCTGAAGCCTTGATAGAGGATTCAAAGATTTTTCATTTTGGAACGCTTTCCATGACTCATGAAGGTGTACGTGAGGCTACAAAAAAGGCAATTCGTATTGCGGAAGAATCAGGAGCAATTATTTCTTTTGATCCTAATTTGCGGCCGCCCTTATGGAACAGCCTTGAGGAAGCCAAAGAGCAGGTGCTTTATGGCCTTGCCCATTGCCGGATATTAAAGATCTCCGATAACGAGGTCCAGTGGCTGACCGGAGAAGAAGATTATTCTGCGGGAGTTGAGTGGATCAACAGCAGGTATCAGATCCCGCTGGTATTAGTATCCATGGGAAAAGAAGGAAGCAGAGCCTACTATAAAGGAAATATGGTAGAGGCAGCACCCTTTTTGCGGAATGATACCATTGAAACCACAGGAGCGGGAGATACCTTCTGTGGCTGCGTCCTTCACTATGTGGCAGAGCATGGGCTGGATGATTTAAGTATTGATGATTTAAGGGAAATGCTTTTGTTTGCAAATTGTGCAGCATCTCTGGTGACAACAAAGAAAGGCGCTTTGCGCGTGATGCCCACAAGGGAAGAGGTTGACGATGAATTGAAAAGTTATCCTAATGATAACTGACAATATTGTATCAATTTATCCATAGCCCCTGAGACAGGGACTTTTGCCGGATAAGCAAATCCAATCTGACGTTTCGGAATCCTGTGACCTAATTTTATTTCCCGCAGGGTTCCGTTTTTTATGTCTTTTTCCACAAAATCGCTGATAAGGCAGGCAATTCCCAGACCTGCCTTTGCAAATTCTATAGACAAGTCCATGTTGTTNACTTCAATCACATTAGAGAGAGTGACGTGATTTTCGGACAAAAAAGTGTCCACGTGCTTTCGGGAAATATTTTCTTTGTTTAATATGATAAAAGCAGCCTCTTGAAAGAACGCCTCTTTTTTGTGAAGATCTCCTTTATANTTTTGAANAAAGGGNNTAAGGTATGATTCTGTGGCGACAAAAATATCTTCAATTGTTTTTAACGGTAAATAAGTGATCGTGTTTGTGTCTGCAGTATCTGTTTTAGACAAAAGCCCTACCAATCCGATGTCAATAGTGCCTTCCCGTAATGCCGAAATAGTATCAAAGGTTGACTGGCAGGAGATCGTAATCTTGATATGGGGGTTTTCTGCCATAAAGTTTTTTAGGACAGGGAGTAAAATATATTTGCACAGAGTAGTGCTTACACCTATGGAAATTTGACTGACCTTTTGGGAAGCCGAGGCTTTTAATTGTTCTTCTCCAGATTTTAAAGAATGGAACGCCTGTTCCACATAGCGGTAAAGCAGTTCGCCTTCCTGTGTCAGGGTAACCCCTTTCGAAGAACGATGGAAAAGAATAGTGTTTAAGTTTTCTTCTAATTTTGAGATTGCTTTACTTACAGCAGGCTGGCTGACATACATTTTTTGGGCGGCTACAGAAAAGTTATGACAATTTGCCACTTCATAAAATACATGATATAAGTTAAGATTTTGCTCCATGATCAAGTGCTCCTTATGATTGGGTTAAGATAATATTTTATCATTATAAAATAAAAATAGTATAACTTCAAGTTATGTATAACATAAATAGATACTATTTCAAAAATCATTTATTTCATGTTATTATCAAATATAGAAAAGAGTTGACAGAAAACTTGAAGATGGAGGTATAGAACATGGGAATGACAATGACCCAGAAAATATTGGCTGCTCACGCAGGACTTGAGCAGGTAGAAGCAGGACAGCTTATTGAAGCGGATCTGGATTTGGTGCTTGGCAACGATATTACCAGTCCGGTTGCCATCAAGGAAATGGAAAAGATGAACACAGAAGGCGTGTTTGACAAGGATAAGATTGCCCTGGTTCCTGATCATTTTGTTCCGAATAAGGACATCAAATCAGCAGAACACTGTAAATGTGTGAGAGAATTTGCATATCGGAACCAGATCACTAATTATTTTGAAGTAGGAGAGATGGGAATTGAGCATGCGCTTCTGCCGGAAAAAGGTCTTACCGTGGCAGGAGATGTGATTATTGGTGCGGATTCCCACACTTGTACATATGGTGCGTTGGGCGCATTTTCAACCGGTGTCGGAAGTACGGATATGGCGGCAGGTATGGCTACAGGAAAGGCATGGTTTAAAGTTCCGGGGGCTATTAAGTTTAATCTGGTAGGGAAGCCGTCTGAATGGGTAAGCGGTAAAGATGTGATCTTACATATTATCGGCATGATTGGTGTGGATGGAGCTTTGTATAAGTCTATGGAATTTGTAGGAGAGGGTATTAAGAACCTTTCGATGGATGACAGGTTTACCATTGCCAATATGGCAATTGAAGCCGGTGGAAAGAACGGGATTTTCCCGGTAGATGATCTTGCTGTCGCTTATTTGAAGGAGCATTCAAATAAACCTTATACTGTTTATGAAGCAGATGAGGATGCCGTTTATGATGAAGAGTACACCATTGACCTTAGCACCCTTCGTCCGACGATAGCATTCCCACATCTTCCTGAAAATACCAAAACCATTGATGAGATAACTGAGGATATTAAAATTGATCAGGTGGTTATNGGCTCCTGCACCAACGGACGGATTGATGATATGAGAATTGCCGCAAAGGTGCTTAAAGGAAAGCATGTGGCAAAAGGCATGCGCTGTATNGTAATTCCNGCTACCCAGNCAATTTACATGCAGGCGATGGAAGAGGGACTTCTTAAGATCTTTATTGAAGCCGGTGCAGTGGTGAGCACGCCTACCTGCGGTCCCTGCCTCGGGGGCTATATGGGAATTCTTGCGGANGGAGAACGCTGCGTATCTACNACNAACCGTAANTTTGTAGGACGGATGGGGCATGTGAATTCTGAAATTTATCTGGCAAGCCCGGCAGTAGCCGCAGCAAGCGCTATAGCAGGNAAAATTTCCTGNCCNTGCCGNTTGTAAAGAGTTNTNNNANTTTNTNTNAATNNNCNCATAGNNNNATTAAAAGTNTNANGAANANAGCTTAAGGCTTNTTNNAGACATTAGAAAGGAAAATNAACATGAAAGCAGCAAAAGGAATTGTTTTTAAATANGGTGATAATGTGGATACGGATGTGATCATCCCTGCAAGNTATCTGAANTCNTCNGATCCNGCNGAGCTNGCANNNCATTGTATGGAGGATATTGANAANGANTTCATNAANAAAGTNAATAANGGTGATATNATTGTNGCAGANAAGAATTTNGGNTGCGGNTCNTCCAGNGANCATGCNCCNATTGCNATCAANGCNGCNGGNGTAAGCTGTGTGATCGCAGAGACCTTTGCCAGGATCTTTTATCGGAATGCGATCAATATCGGGCTTCCGATAATCGAATGTCCGGAGGCTTCAAAGGGGATTGAAGCAGGAGATGAGGTAGAGGTTGACTTTGATTCCGGTATCATTAAGAATCTGACGAAGGGCACCCAATTTAAAGGTCAGGCTTTCCCGGAGTTTATGCAGAAGATCATAGCTGCTGAGGGGTTGGTAAACTACATTAATCAGAAATAATATGCAGACAAAAACAACTTCGTGAAGTTTATTCATGAAGTTGTTTCTTTTATATGAAAAATGTGATAAAATAGGGAACGTAAGTCACAAAAAGAACACAAATGCATAGTAAACTTGCATAGTGATATCAGAAATGAGGAGGAAGTTTTAAAATGGCTAATAATACTGCACCGGAAGCAGGCAATGAGCAGAAGGTTATGACCAAATATGATCGCAAGATGGAAGAGCGTCGTATACAGAAGGAGAAGGATAAGAAAGAGGAAAAACGGATAAAAATCATAGCATCTGTTGTCGGCATTGTTCTGATAGCAGCAATCGTAATTTCTGTGGTTCGTCCGATTGTTGTAAAGCAGATGGCACTTAATGGAACTTATATTCAGATTGGCAGCTACAATATCAGTCAATTGGAATATGATTACTATTATTATACGGTATTGAATAACAATGCAGACATGCTTTCTTATTACGGTCTGGATACAAGTGCAGATCTGTCCGCCTATATGATCTCGGAGGATATGAGTTTTAAAGATATGTATGACAATATGGCTGTGGAACAAATTCAGCAGGTGAAAGCGGTAGCAGATGAAGCACGGAAGAATGGCTTTGTTTATGATGCTGAAACAGAATATAAAAGCTATATGGATAGTTTGAATTCTTTCGTTGAGGCACAGGGATTCGACTTAAAGGAGTATTATAAGGAAACCTATGGACCTTATGCAACTGTTTCCAATATTGTACCTTTTGAAAAGGAAAGAATGCTTGTAAGTGCATATTCACAGGAATTGCTTGAGCAGAATAAGCCGGCCGACGAGGAAGTGAAAGCATATTATGAAGAGCACAAGACAGATTATGATAAGGTAGATTATCGGAGTTATATTTTTACAGCCGATCTGGAAGCGGATGCTTCTGAGGAGGCGGTTGCCGAGGCAATGGAAAAGAGCAAGGCTGATGCCGGGGAAATGGCAAAGAGCCGCAAGGAAGGAACTGATTTCAACGAGCTGTGCCTTTCTTATGCATCAGAAGAGTCTAAGGAAAATTATGAAGATCCTGAGAATGATTACAGCCTTGCAGAGGGAAGGTATCGTTCATCGATAACAACCGTAATGGCAGACTGGCTTTACGATGATGCCAGAACAGAGGGAGATATTGAAGTTCTGGAAGATGCAAACAGCAACCGGTATTATGTGGTTGAGTTTATAAAGAGATATTATGACGAAACAGACGATGAACGGATTTCCAATACGCTTTCAAATGATGCGGTGATCAATTACATTAATAGCCTGGAAGAAGAGGGCTATGAGGTGTCTGATCCTAAGGGAAATCTGAAATACTTGACGCTTGCATCAAGTGAGGATACGGACGAAGGGACAACTGATGAGTCACAGACGGAAGAATAAACTGTAATTTTTAACAGATAAGTAACGGACGCCCCGCTTTGCGGGGTGTTCTTATGTTGATAAGAAAAACGGCGGTTCCCTAAAAGAATCGCCGTTTTGTCAGCTTGCGAAATAGTAACATATTGTCAGCCCTGAAAGGCTTTTGCAAAGGAGCCTGCCGAGGAGACCGGTTCGCCGCCGGATAATAGATGATGGACATCGCCCATGGTCTGTACCCGGAAATATGCTTCATTTCCCCAACGTTCCTCGCTGGTCAATACAGTCAAAGACGTAGTTGGGAGAAAGAAACCATGCACTAATACCGGAAAGGGGATGTGCAGAAGGTGGGAAAGTACAAGGCAGGTAACTCCCAAATGACAAAAAATTACGATAAGAGGCTCTGTACGTGCATCGCTTTCGGCATCTGCAACAGCGGAGCCGTTTGCGGATACGGTGCCGGTCAGAAAACGTTCTTCTTTGCCGGAAATACGATAAAAGTTTCCCTCCCGGATATAACCATAAGATAAGAGCAGGTTATCAAAATTGCTGCACACATCTTTATATGAAGAAGCAATATCTGAATTTTGATTCATAACATCTGTTTCTACCCATCGATCCATATCGTACATAAGGGACTGGGTAGTCCAAAAGGAAGGAACAAAATCCCAGGGTACACCATGCCTGTTGGTTACAGGGTCATCGATAGGATAAGAGAATTCACGCATCCAGGGAAGAATAATGGCTTCCCTGTTCATTTTGCTTAAGGTACAGGAGGCTGTGTCTCTTGCCCTTCCCAAGGGAGAGCAGTAAAACTGATCTACCTTCCAATTCTTGATTCGTTCAGAGAGAAGTCTGGCTTCCTGCCAGCCTTTTTCCGTGAGAGTGTCATTTTGATAGTCAGGTTCGCCGTGGCGGACAAATACAATTCTCATTGATGCCATTTCCTTTCTTATTCTGTGTGAAGAGAAGCAGCTGCTTTATTAGCAGCTGCTAACGGAGATGCTCTCCGGGATTTGGATCTTCAAAATCAAATACACATCTTTCGTAGGTGTTGATCACATGTGTATCCATATACTTATCATAACGCTTGTGCCTTCTTCCGTAGGACATGTGGACATGACCATGGAGAAAAAAGGTAGGTTTATATTTTTCAATCAAAGTCCGGAATACCTGAAAGCCCTGATGCGGAAGATCGCGTCCGTCGTTTAACTGATAAGCAGGTGAATGGGTTACCAAAATATCAAAACCGCGATGACGCAGCAGCTTGAACCATAGCCTGGCAACCCGTCTTTTCATTTGTTGTTCCGTATACTGGTGCGGACCGGGGCGATAGCGCATGGAACCGCCGAGCCCCAGAATACGAATACCTTCATGCACATAAATCTGATCTTCAATACAAATGCAGCCTTCCGGAGGAATTGTTTCATATTTCCCATCATGATTGCCATGTACATACAGAACCGGTACATTAGTCAGGGTGACAAGAAAAGAAAGATAGCGGGGATCCAGATCGCCGCAGGAAATGATAAGATCAATTCCTTCAACCTTGCTCTTTTCAAAAAAGTCCCAAAGGTATTTCGATTCTTCATCGGAAATCGCAAGTATCTTCATATGTAAGCTAACCTTTCTTTTTCAGTACGCCTTGCTGGTCAACGACAGGCGCAGCATGTTCCTTCATCTCTTCCTTCTTGGGGATAGAGCCGATCACGTTTTCAGCAAGCCAATCCATGGACATGATTTCTTCCGGTGACAGGCTTCTTTCCGGATCATCTACAACGATGCCTGTCTGGGAATATAAGATGCCCGAAAACGGATTAAAGGATTCGGAACAGATGGCTGTTTTCAGTAATTCCACCAGACGTTTGGTTCCGATTGGAAGGTGCTGGGAACAGACTACGTCAATTACACCGGCTGACATTCCCCACCAATAGTTGATTGCTTTGGTTGAAGTGTGAGCATCATCGTATTTCCAGGTCCCGTCCATTATTGTCCGGATCAATTGCGCATAAAACTTCCCCCAGTGATACAATGGCATGGCAAGACTTCTGGGATTGTCGCCATCTAAATGATAAATACCGAAAAAGCGGGAGGCCTCCTCGGGAATTACCATATCGCGTCCTGAAATACAGGAGGATTTATTTTCTTTAATTTTTTCGTAAACATCAATGTCTTTCAGAGATGACCATTCCAGATATACCTTTACTCTGGGATTGATCATTTTTGCGCCAAGGGCAAATGCATTGATATTAGCGATTGAACCGTAGATCGGATAGTCTGCAATATAGGTGAGACGGTCATTGGTAGCCATGGCTCCGGCAATCGCACCCATCAAGAACTTTGCTTCATGCATTCTGGAATAATAGGTGCGGATATATCTGTGAGCTGTATTCAGAGAACAGCTTAAAATACGGATTTCAGGGTTTGCAATGGCAGCTTTTACACTAGCCTGCACGAAAGCTGGCGTTGTGGTGAATATTAAATTACAACCGTCAGCAATGGCAGCTTCGATCAGAGAATCCGCGTTTTCCCGTGTTCCGTTTTCATAGGCGATCGTAGTCAACTCATCCGGAAAAGTCTGTTCCAGATAAATTCGTCCCAATTCATGTGCATAAGTCCATGCTGAGGTGCCGGGTGTCTTTTCATAGATAAACGCGGCTTTCAACTTGGAAGCGCTCTTGGGAAGCAATTTGCTGAGCAAAGGTTTCTTTTCCTGCGTAGGACTCATTTTTAATTCAATATCCTGATCTTCCTGGAGAAGAGCAAATTCCTCCCAGCTTTTATTGATCAGCTTATTTAATTCGTTTGTCGTTTTGCTTTCTACAGTGCTGTAACCGTGCAGGGTAATAAAGGTAAGAAAAGCGTCTCCTGTTGTGATTCGAAGCTTGCTTCCGCCTTTGGCTTTATATTCGGCTGTGAACCGTGCATATAAGGAACTGAAAGTCAGCAATTCTTCCTCGGACCACTTTTCACCGGGCTCTTTTCCTACGGCTTTTTGAAGCTTGGCAAAATCTCCTTCATGTGAAAACCAAATGTAGTTAATGGGAGCAGATTGATAAAAATCCATAAATTCATAGTATATTTTGTTTTCTTTATCATCTGTCCGTTTGGGAACAATGCGGATGACATCACCGGGAATGGAAACCGCCTTGTGATATTTCATGACGCTGACCCGCTTATTTCCCTCCAGTACATAAAACTTATTCATATACTCGTAAGCTTTGATCGGGTCGCGGATGCCTTCCTCTACGTGACTGGTGCTGAGAGTAGACCATTTTTGGGCAAACTCAGAGTTTTCATGTAAGATCGGCATAAAATTCCCGGCAAAGGAATTGCTTCTTCCGATTGTTTTGGTTCCGACTATTTGTTCTGTGGGGATCTGTACAAGACCGATTGGCGCTTCAAAATAATTTCCCCGTTCAGGTAGAATGTCATCTAAAACCTGCAGGGTTGGTTTTTCACCTCGCAGCATTCGCGCCTGATAATCTTTTTTTCCTGATTTAAATGCTTTACTGTAATCTTCTTTGCTCATAATTTTTCATAATTCCTCTTTTTCTTTATGTTTATGCTTACAATGGGTTGCATAATCTTGAAAAGATAACGGATCTTTTCTCCCCATATTATAAGAAAGAACCTTCGGAAATGCAAGAAAAAGAGATATCAGATACTTGAAACATATGTTCGCATATGGTAAAATGACTGCATGGAAAAGCAAAAGATGAAATGGGATATTTGCCTGTTGGCGGGAATGATTTTGTTGGCTCTTCTGATATGGGGAGGTTTTAATTTATTAAATAAGAAAGATGCGGATTTTGTACTTGTTCTTCAAGAGGGGGAAGTAGTTGCCCGGTATCCGCTTTCGGAGGATTGCGCGGTGACGATTTCTTCTGATGAGAGTGGATATAATCTGTTGATGATAAGCAACGGAATGGCATCTGTATCGGATGCGGATTGTCCGGACAGACTCTGTGTCAGACAAAAAGCAATTTCACGAAAGGGCGAGAGTATCATATGTCTTCCGCATAAGCTTGTGGTATTGATTGAATCCATGGAAGAAGGTGACGTGGATGCTATTGTTAACTAAAGAATTAAATAAGACAGCCTATATGGGGCTTTTAACTGCGTTGGCATTGATTTTATCCTATGTGGAAAATTTAATTTCTTTCCAGCCCGGGATTCCCGGAATTAAAATCGGACTTGCTAATCTGGCGGTATTGATTTGTCTGTATCTCTTCAGTTGGAGAGAAGCTATGGTCCTGACCATCGTTAAGGCAGTGGTGAGCGGTCTTTTATTTGGAAATCTGTTTATGATCGCTTATTCGCTGGCAGGCGCGTTAGTCAGTGCCCTTACTATGATCTTCCTTAAGAAAAGCGGTTTATTTCATGTGCCGGTAGTCAGTGCTGCCGGAGGTGTGATGCATAATATGGGACAGCTCCTGGTTGCTTTGTTTGTGGTAGAGACTTATTCGGTTGTCTACTATATGCCGGTATTGATTCTTTCGGGACTTGCTGCCGGTATCGTGATTGGAATGGCGGCAGCGCTGGTTCTTCCTTATATCCAAAACATATTAAAGAAAGGAAATATATAATGTACGCATTTGTAAAAGGCAGAATTGATTTTCTCACAGAAGAAAATGTGGTTCTTGATGCAGGAGGGATCGGTTATAACATAAAGATATCTTCCGGTACATTTGCATCACTTCCGGGAATTGGTGAAGAGGTTAAGCTATATACCTATACCAGCGTTCGGGAGGATGCGATATGTTTATTTGGCTTCCTGTCAAGAGATGATCTGGAAGTGTTCAAAAAGCTTATTACTGTTAATGGTATCGGTCCCAAAGGAGGGCTTGCTATTCTGTCGGTCATGAGTGCGGATAATCTTCGGTTTGCAATTCTTTCCGGAGATGCGGCGGCTATTGCAAAAGCACCCGGAATCGGAAAGAAGACTGCCGAAAGGGTGATTTTAGATTTGAAGGATAAGATTTCTCTTGAAGATACCTTGATCCATAAGGAAATGCAGGTAATCTCATATGAAGAAGGAGTACCGGAACAGAAAGCAAGGAATGAAGCTGTGGAAGCGTTGGTTGCATTAGGATATTCAGCGTCCGATGCGCTTCATGCAGTAAAAAATATTACCATAGAAGAAAATATGGATGTGGAGACAATACTAAAGCTTGCTCTTAAGAACATGTTTTAGTTTTAAAAGATAATAGAATTTGTGTTTGTTCATATTGGGGCAGGCATGGAGGTTTGTATGACCAAAAGAATGATAGAGACAGAATTGCAGGAAGAGGATATTCGGATTGAGGGTTCTCTCAGACCACAAAAATTGACCGACTACATCGGTCAATCAAAAATAAAAGACAGCTTAAAAATTTATATTGAGGCTGCCAAACAGAGAGAAGACGCATTGGATCATGTGCTGTTTTATGGGCCGCCGGGACTTGGCAAAACTACGCTGGCAGGTATTATAGCCAACGAAATGGGAGTTAACATGAAGATAACCAGCGGTCCGGCGATTGAAAAGCCGGGAGAGATGGCTGCAATTCTCAATAATCTCCAGGAAGGAGATCTTTTGTTTGTGGATGAGATTCATCGTCTGAACAGACAGGTGGAAGAAGTTCTTTATCCGGCAATGGAAGATTATGCTATTGATATTATGATCGGCAAGGGACCTACAGCCCGATCCATACGTCTGGATCTTCCTCATTTCACACTAGTGGGAGCTACCACAAGAGCAGGGCTTTTGACTGCGCCTTTACGTGACCGTTTCGGCATTATACACCGTCTTGAGTTTTATTCGGTAGAGGAACTTCAGATGATCATTATGCATTCTGCACGTATTCTGGATGCACCGGTAGAACCGGCCGGAGCTATGGAGATGGCAAGAAGAAGCAGAGGAACTCCAAGACTTGCAAACCGCATTCTGAAACGGGTCAGAGATTATGCACAAGTGAAGCATGATGGAATTATTACAGAAGATGTAGCAGTAACAGCATTGGATCTGATGGATGTGGATCGTATGGGATTGGATCATATTGACCGGAATATTCTGCTTACCATGATACAGAAATTCTCGGGCGGACCGGTAGGTCTTGATACACTTGCGGCGGCAATCGGAGAGGATCCGGGAACCATTGAAGATGTTTATGAACCGTATCTTCTGAAAAACGGATTAATTAACCGAACTCCCAGAGGAAGAGTGGCAACTGATACAGCATATCATCATTTAGGACTTGAAATTCCCCAGTAATCTGCTTATAATAGATGTAGTATCATTTACATTAGATAAGCTATATATTTTGTATGTAGAGGGGTGAGCCTGATGTCGGTTAAAACGGATACGGAAGTAATCATTGGCGGAAAAGTATTTACGCTAAGCGGATATGAAAGTGAAGAATATCTTCAAAAGGTAGCCTCTTACATCAACAACAAAATGTCAGAATATGGAAAAGTAGAATCTTTCAGGCGCCAGCCGCTGGACACTCAGAATGTCCTGCTTCAGCTGAATATAGCTGATGATTATTTTAAAGCCAAAAAGCAGATTACCATATTGGAGGAAGAGATTCAGACAAAAGAAAAAGAGCTGTACAATTTGAAGCATGAGCTGATTGCGGCACAGATTAAATTAGAAAATACGGAAAAAAACGTTAAATCTCTTCAAAATGAGTTGAATGAAAGTTCCAAAAAGATTATCAGACTTGAAACCGAATTAAAAAGTTAACGAAAAGCTGTCTGTAAAAGATAGCTTTTTTTATCGGAGTGATTATGAGAAAAGTGGAATTACTTGCTCCGGCAGGAAACTTCCAAGCATTAAAGGGAGCAATTCGCGCAGGCGCAGATGCAATATATCTTGGGGGACAGCAGTTTGGAGCCCGTGCATATGCAGATAATTTTTCCGGGGAGGAAATTCTTCAGGGGATACATCTTGCACATATATTCGGACGAAAAATATACCTTACAGTCAACACACTGGTTAAAGAGAAAGAACTGGATTTTTTGTATGATTTTTTACTGCCTTTTTATGAGAGTGGCTTAGACGGAGTGATTGTTCAGGATTTGGGAGCACTGCGGCGGATCAGGGATAGTTTTCCGGGACTGGAAATCCATGCAAGTACGCAGATGTCACTGACCGGATATCGGGGTGTGAGCTTACTCCAAACGGAAGGGGTATCCAGAATCGTGCCGGCCAGAGAGATTTCTCTGGCAGAAATAAAAAAGATTAAGGAATGTACAGGGATTGAAATTGAGTCATTTATTCACGGCGCTATGTGTTATTGCTATTCCGGACAATGTCTTTTCAGCAGTATTTTGGGCGGAAGAAGCGGAAACCGGGGGCGGTGTGCACAACCTTGCCGTCTGCCTTATCGGATAGAAGGAGGAAAAGAATTTTATCCTTTAAGTATGAGGGACATGTGCACTTTGGAGATTCTGCCGGAGCTTATTGAGGCGGGAATTGACTCTTTTAAAATAGAGGGAAGAATGAAACGGTCGGAATATGCAGCAGGTGTAACGGCTATTTATCGAAAATATATTGATCTGTACTATGAAAATCCAAAAAGATATCTGATTGAACCCAAAGATAAGAAAATGCTCAGTTCTCTCTATATCAGGAGCAGTGTGGGAGATGGTTACTATCACAAACGTAATGGCAAAGAAATGATTACCTTAGATTCCCCTGCCTACTCGGAGACAGATACAGGACTTATTAAAGCGATTGGAGATGAGTATTTGTCTGCCAAACTGACGATTCCGGTTCGGGCAGCTATTACTTTGAAAGCAGGCTGTAATGCAAAGCTTTCGCTGGAATGCGAGCAGTCATTTGTAGAGGTTTCCGGTGAGGTTGTGCAAAAGGCTTTAAAACAGCCCCTTCCGGAGGCAAAAATCATAGGTCAAATTAAAAAAAGCGGCAATTCGCCATTTGAAATAAGTGAAGTAAAAGTTGATTGTACCGGTGAAGTCTTTATGCCGGTCAGTGCGTTAAATGAATTAAGAAGACAAGCCATTGCTGCAATGGAAGCAGAATTAATAAAAATTAGAGGACTGGCATATGGGAAAAGACATGGGGTGATGCCGCAGAGGACGGATATTGTTGGAGAACCCCCGAAATCAAAATGGAAGCTTCACGCGACGGTATTAACGAAACAGCAGCTTTTGGCCGCAATACAAATACAAATTGAAAGAATTTATGTAGATTACCGGTTATTGATGGAAGAGGGGCTTACTGCCATGGCAGAGCTCTTTCAAGCAAGGAAAGCAGATAGACAGGAATTTTTTATAGCGGCTCCTTATGTTTCCAGAGCGGAAACAGAAGAGTATCTGGTTAAGATCAGACAAGCAGTGGAAAACGGAATATTTCAAGGAGTGCTGATCCGGAATTTTGAGAGCTTAGGTTATTTTGAAGAATGTTTATTGCCGGGGCAGCTTGTGTTGGATGCAGGAATTTATGTATGGAATCGGGAAAGTATCCGTTTCTTTGAGGGAAGAGTATCAGGATATTGCCTTCCGGTAGAATGCAATGCGGGAGAATGGAAGGGGTTGCTCTCATCTTCAAATGGAGATTTAGAGCCGTCAGCGCTGGTATATGGAAGACTACCCATGATGATTACGGCAGGCTGCATCTCTAAGACAAAAGGAACGTGCAGAAAAGCTTCCGGAATTATCATGATGGAAGACCGCTATGAAAAGATCTTTCCTGTTTATCATGATTGTGTCAGCTGCTATAATGTAATTTATAATAGTGTTCCCTTATCCCTGCATCGAATGTTTCATAATGGCATGCGACCCATGTGCTGTCGTATGGACTTCACAGTAGAAAGCAGCGAAGAAACAGAGAAGATTATTAAGTTTTTCAGGCGTCTTATATTGGGAGAACGCTGCGAACCTGTATATAAGCAGTACACTACGGGACATTATAAACGAGGAGTCGATTAAAAAGACAGGCCTTTTGGAGAGACCGCTAAAGCGGCAGAATGAGAGGAAAAATGGAATTATATGTCAGCGAATTTTCCAAATATGTTATGGCGCTTTTAATGATCCTGTATACCTATGAATGCTTTGCTGTTTTTCGGTATGAAGAGGAAGAGCGGCGCAGAGGAATTTACACCAGACAAAAGCTTCTTATATTTGTGTTTCATTTCAGCAGCTTTTTAGTGATTTGTTTTGAGACGGGAGATATTACCTATTTGTTTTTTTATGCGTTTCAGCAGATTGTTTTATATGCGGCGGCAGCGCTTTTTGTTATGCTGTATCCCAGGATCAACCGGCTCCTTATCAACAATATGTGTATGCTGCTCAGCATCGGGTTTGTGATTTTGACAAGGCTTGATCTGAACAAGGCGGTAAAGCAGTTTATTATAGCAACGGGATCTCTGGTCGTAGCATTGATCATTCCGTTTTTTATGCATAAATTTTCTTTCCTCAAAAATTTAAAATGGTTATATGCATTGGCCGGGATCGCAGCTCTTTCCATCGTAATGATTCTGGGGCAGACTACTTATGGAAGTAAACTGTCTTACTCCATAGCGGGAGTAACCTTTCAACCCTCTGAATTTGTGAAAATTGTGTTTGTATTTTTTATGGCAAGTGCGCTGTATCAATCATCCGGTTTCTTTGAAGTATTTACAACGGCGGTGATCGCAGCGGCACATGTGGCAGTGCAGGTATTATCAAAAGATTTGGGAAGTGCGCTTATATTTTTTATTGTTTATGTGTTGATGGTCTTTGTAGCTTCCAGGAATTTCTTTTATCTTTTTGCCGGATTTGCCGGCGGAAGTCTGGCAGCATACATTGCATACAAGGTGTTTACCCATGTACAGATCCGTGTGCAGGCATGGCAGGATCCCTGGAGTCTTATTGATTCCGCAGGCGGATATCAGATCACGCAGTCTTTGTTTGCAATTTCCAGCGGAGGCTGGTTTGGTCTTGGTCTATATAAAGGAACACCGGAATCAATTCCGGTTGTGGAAACAGATTTTATTTTTTCCGCAATTGCGGAAGAGGCGGGGATTCTCTTTGCGATAGGTGTGATACTGATCTGCGTAAGTAGTTTTATTATGTTTATGAAGATTGCTTCGGGGCTTAGCGATAAATTCTATCAGCTTATTGCTTTTGGTCTNGGAGTTACTTATATATTCCAGATATTTCTGACAATTGGAGGAGGAACAAAGTTTATTCCGCTTACGGGAGTTACGCTGCCGCTGATAAGTTACGGAGGAAGCTCNGTGTTGACCACGCTGGTCATGTTTTCTATCGCGGGCGGACTTCAAATCATTAAGCNGGATGAGGAAGATCTGGAAAAAGAAGAAAGAAAGAAGCGGATGAATGCAAAGAAAAAGCGGAAAAAGGCTGCAATCTCGAAAGCTCAGCCTTTGATGGAATATGATGAGGAAGATGTGTCTGAGTATCAGGCAGATAAGGATTTGTATGATGAGGAAGAAAGGTAGGACAGTCAAAAGAAAAAAGAAAAACAGGGAGATCATGCTTGTCACATGGGGATTTACTGTTTTATTTCTTGTGATGACGGGATATATCGCTCATTATTCTGTTACTCATCAGCAGGAGCTGATCAATAACAGCTATAATGGGCGTCAGAAAATGCTNTTGGCACAGAATCGGAGAGGAAATATTTTTTCTGCCGACGGCGAGGTGCTTGCCCAGACGGTAACAGATGAGGAAGGAAATGAAAAAAGACAATACCCCTATAATAACCTTTTTTCACATGTAATTGGATATGCAAGCAACGGCAGAATGGGTGTGGAGGCACAGGCAAATTATTATTTAATCAATTCCAATGCACCGCTTTCTGAGAAAGCGTCTTTAGATATTCGAAATGAAAAATATCCCGGTGATGATGTCTATACGACCCTGAATGTTAAGCTGCAGCAGGTAGCATCTACAGCGCTTGGAGTTTATGATGGTGCGATTATTGTGACTGATCCGAAAACAGGACAAATTTTAGCTATGGTGTCGAAGCCGGATTTTGATCCGGAACAGATTGAGAGTATGTGGGATGATCTGATCGAAGATAATGAGAGCAGTGTACTTTTAAACAGGGTCACGCAAGGGCTTTATCCGCCAGGTTCCACCTTTAAGATCATAACTGCACTGGAGTATATCCGGGAAAATCCGGATACTTATCAAAATTACCATTATCAATGCGGCGGATCTATTACAAGGGGAGAAGACCGGATTCAATGTTATCATGGGTCCGTACATGGAAGTGTGGATTTTACAAGATCCTTTGCTAAGTCCTGCAATACATCCTTTGCGAATATAGGACTTTCGTTGGATCGAAATTCTTTTCAGGATACGTTAGATTCTCTGCTGTTCGGGCAGAAGCTTCCGGTTTCCTTTCCTTATGGAACCAGCAGGGTAGACGTATCGGAAAGTACATCGGAAGCGGATATGATGCAGGTGTCTATCGGACAAGGAACGACTTCTATCACTCCGTTGCAGCTCAATATGATCACCTGTGCCATTGCAAATGAGGGAACTTTAATGAAACCTTATTGTGTGGCTTACGTTCAAAACAGCGTGGGGAATAAAGTTAAGGAATTTTCTCCGTCTGCTTATGGAAGACTTATGAGTCAGGAGGAAGCTGAAAACTTAAAGGGACTCATGGAGGATGTGGTACAAGAAGGTACAGCGACCAGATTAAAAGGTCTCTCTTATACAGCGGCAGGCAAAACAGGATCTGCTGAGTTTGGAACGGTGAAAGGGGACTCTCATGCCTGGTTTACCGGTTTTGCACCGGTAGAAGATCCCCAGATCTGCGTGACGATCATTATAGAAGGAGCTGGGGCCGGGGGTGATTATGCGGTTCCTATAGCCAAAAGGTTGTTTGATGCTTATTTTGATGCATGACTTTTTGTATTTTAATTTCTTTTGATCTTTTGCTTTGGTATTTGTTGTAAGTATGTTACAATGAAGGCTATGAGGATAATTTGCTATGAAATTTTATAAATATCTATATGCTGGTGATACTATTAAAAACCTGCCAAAAATCAAATGGAAGCTGAAGCGTCATGCCGGTGTGAATGTGTATGTTATCACGATTGCACAGGGTGAAGATCAATTGGAAATATTTCATAGCGCTTATTTGAAACAGAGATATTTCAGATATCATCCGCCGATCGTGGTGGGAATTGCCTCTGATTATGAAGAAGCGGTGCAGATCATTATGAAGATTACGCAGGAATGTCTCAAATATACCGGCGCATGTAATCTGAAGGAATACTTAAAATGGAAAGCCGGAAAACAATTCGCTCACAGTGGGGTATTTGTATGATTTCCGTATTATTGACCATTTTAAAGGTGCTTGGAATTTTGATTTTATCATTGCTTGGCATTGTGATTCTGGTGCTTTTGCTGGTTCTGTTTGTTCCGGTCAGATATCGGATTTATGCGGAGCGGAAGCTGGAGAGCGGACTGCCTGTTTTGACCAAGATGAAAGCAACGTGGCTTCTTCATCTTTTGAATGTACATTTTTCTTATCCGGAGAAGGCATATGTCAGGGTTCGTATCGGATGTTTTACGGTTTTTCGCTCGGATCGAACCGGCGGGAAACCCAAGGAAAAGACNAAAGAAAAATCGAAAGGGAAGGAAACAATTTCGGAAGAAGAGAGTTCTGAAATAAAGATCCGGGAAGAGCAAGAAGTAAAGGAAGACAAGGTATTAAAAGAAGACAAAGTATTAAAAGAAGACAAGACAGGAGAAGAAGCCGGGGGTGATCAGGCTGGGGAAGAGAGCAAAAAAGATCAGGGAAGAGAGAAGAAGGAAGCGGAAAAGCCCACTTTAAAAAACTTTTTCAAAAAGATTCTTGCCCTGCTTAAAAATCTGCGGTACACAATCACGCAAATATGTGATAAGATTAAGAAAATTGTTAAAAATATCAAGTATTATATTGAAGTAATAAGCAGTGTGGAATTTAAAAACACATTCCGGCTCTGCAGTACTCAGGCGGGAGTGCTGCTTAGGCATATTTGTCCGAAAAAGATAAAGGGAAGTCTGCGGATCGGNACCGGAGATCCGGCAAGTACGGGACAGGTGCTGGCAATTTATGGTATGCTTTATCCTTTTTTNGGAAATCAAATTTCGNTAACGCCTGATTTTGAGCAGCAGATCGTGGAAGGAGAACTGCTTATCAANGGCAGGATTACACTGTTTCGCNTGATCAAATGTGCATGGATTGTTTATTTTAACAAANATTTGCGTCGAGTAATTAATATGTTGAAAAGGGAGGCTGTATAATGGCAGATAATAATTTTACCGGAGTAATCGAATCGTTGATGANGGGAATGAACACGGTTCTTTCCACCAAGACAGTTGTGGGAGAGGCTACCAAGATAGGGGATACCATTATCCTTCCGCTGGTAGATGTCACATTCGGCGTAGGCGCCGGTGCCAGCGTAGGNGACAAAAAGAATGGCGGCGCGGGCGGATTCAGCGGTAAGCTTACCCCCAGTGCAGTGCTTGTGATCAAGAACGGAAGTACAAAGCTTGTCAATATCAAAAATCAGGATACGGTTACCAAGGTACTTGATTTGATTCCGGATATTGTCGATAAATTTACAGCTCCGAAGGAAGAGATGATCGATGATGAGGATGCGGTGGATATTGCATTTCCGGAGGAAAATGAATAAAAGNTGACAGGCAATAATTATAGAAAAGCTGCATAGGATGGATTAAGAGGCATAAGCAGGTGGCTGGCATGAAAAAATTGATTGGNTTCATAGCATTTTGGATTGCGGTAGGAATGCTGCTTATGCTTTTTCTTGCCCGTCATTACCTGATTGGCCTGATCATCATTGCGCTTTTACTATTGATCGGCTATAATTTTTATTATTGCGACTGACTGTAGGGATGGAGACGGTTAAGAACTATGAAATTAGATGAGGATGCACAAAGAATAGAAGAGCTTCTTGCAGATGGCAGTGAGGACAAGCTTATGGAAGCCATGGAATGGCTTTCAAAGGAAAACAGCCGGCTATTATCCGAGAGGCAGCGGCTGAAACAGGAAGACTCTTTCTTTAATAAAAAGATGGAGATATTAAAAGGCGGATTTGCACAGCTTGAGGCGGACCGGAGGGAACTGGAAAAGAAACGGCTTATGCTGGAAGCAGAACAAAAGGTATATAAAGTTTCTGTGATGCAAAATAAGGAGACGGATTTGGCGGAAATTTTGTTTCAAGGAGTAAAAAGTCCCCTTGCCCTGAAGAAACGTTATCGTGATTTGATCAAGATCTTTCATCCGGATAATATAGCGGGNGATCATGAGATGGTACTGCGCATCAACAAAATTTATGAAGAATTAAAAAAAGACTATGATAAAAGGGCTTGAAAATCAACATAAAAACAATGGACGTCACGCTTTGCGGGTCGTCATTATGTTAAAAAAGCTGACCGATCGGTCAGCTTTTAATATGGACGTTGTTATTAAGCTCTTTCTACTTTTCCGGATTTTAAGCAGTTTGTACAAACATGCATTCTTTTGGAAGCTCCGTTTACCTTACATTTAACACTTCTAATGTTGGATTTCCAGATCCTGTTCGATCTTCTATGAGAATGGCTTACATTGTTTCCGAAATGAACGCCTTTGCCACAAATATCACATTTAGCCATGGGTGCACCTCCTAACGATCAATAATATACACAACAGTTGTATAATAGCAGAAATTGATTCAGAATGCAAGCATAATTTTATTATGTAAAAAATATAGTTTCTTTTTTTTGATTTTACGGTTATAATACTTTATATATGTTCAAAATATAAGGAGGCAGCCTATGAAAAATTCTTCCATGAAGGAAACTTCTATGAATACTCATATGGGGAATATTACAATTGATAATGAGGTCATTGCCCAATATGCAGGCAGTGTTGCCATGGAATGCTTCGGCGTTGTGGGAATGGCGGGAATCAATGTGAAGGANGGNCTGGTCAAGCTGCTTAAGATGGACAGTATGACCAGAGGTATCAATGTGTCTATTACCAAAAACAAGCTGACGCTGAATTTTCATGTTATATTGGCTTACGGCGTAAGCATCCTTGCTGTTTCNGATAATCTGATCAGCAATGTGAAATACAAGGTAGAGGAATTCACAGGAATTGAAGTAGCAAAAATAAACATCTTTGTAGAAGGTGTTCGAGTGATTGATTAAGGAGGATTTGCTGTGACTAATACAATCGACGCTAAGATCCTTGCAAAGATGTTCTTAGCAGGAGCCCAAAATTTGGAATCCAAAAAAGAATGGATTAACGATTTAAATGTTTTCCCTGTTCCTGACGGAGATACGGGAACTAATATGACCCTGACAATCATGTCGGCAGCCAAGGAGGTAGCTGCAATGGAAAATCCCGATATGATGTCTTTGTGTAAGGCCATTTCATCCGGGTCTCTCCGCGGTGCAAGAGGAAATTCCGGTGTTATCTTATCTCAGTTATTCCGTGGTTTTACCAAATCCATTCGTGAGAAGGACGAGCTGGATATTCCGATATTTGCAGATGCCTTTGAAAAGGCAGTGGAAACGGCATATAAAGCAGTTATGAAGCCCAAGGAGGGAACGATTTTAACTGTTGCTAAAGGGGCAAGTGTTAAAGCAAGAGAGCTTTCGAATGAAGGCTGTAGTGACTTGGCTGTCTTTTTTGAAAAAATAATTGAATATGCGGATGAAGTACTATTAAAGACGCCCGATATGCTCCCCGTTTTGAAGCAGGCAGGAGTTGTAGATTCCGGCGGNCAGGGACTTATGCAGGTGCTGAAAGGCGCTTATGATGCATTCATGGGAAAAGAAATTGATTTTTCCGTGAAGGAAGAGGTAAAAAGTGCAGCTCCGGCATCAAATGCGGGAATGAAGCAGGAAGCAGATATTAAATTCGGCTATTGCACGGAATTTATCATTATGCTCAGCAGGAATTTCAATATTAAAAATGAGATGGATTTTAAGGACTATCTGGAATCCATCGGTGATTCTATTGTGGTGGTTGCAGATGAGGACGTGGTCAAGGTACATGTACATACCAATGATCCGGGACTTGCAATCCAGAAGGCATTGAAGTATGGTGCATTATCTAATTTAAAGATTGATAACATGCGTCTTGAGCATCAGGAAAAGCTGTTTAGAGAAAACGGCNGGGGCGTTTCGGAAAAGCAGGAAGAAGAACCAATGCCTCATAAGGAAACCGGATTTATCGCCGTTTCNGTAGGAGAAGGCATTAATGAGATCTTCAAGGGGTTAGGTGTTGACTATATTATTGAAGGCGGTCAGACAATGAATCCCAGTACGGAAGATATGTTAAATGCCATTGAAAAGGTAAATGCAGATAATGTTTTTATTCTTCCGAATAATAAAAATATTATTCTTGCGGCAAATCAGGCGCAGATGATGGTTGAGAATAAGAATATTGTGGTAATTCCTACCAAAACAGTTCCACAGGGAATTACAGCAGTCATTAATTATGTACCGGACCTTTCCGTTGATGAAAATGCTGAAAATATGAAAAATGAGATTGGCAGTGTAAAGACAGGTCAGGTTACCTATGCAGTGAGAGATACCGTGATTGATGATAAAGAGATCAAACAGGGTGATTATATGGGAATCGGTGACGAGGGAATTCTTTCTGTTGGCAGTAAGGTGGAGGATGTGACCTTTGAGATGGTTTCCGAGATGATGAATGATGATCTGGAGCTGATCAGTATTTATTATGGTCAAGAAGTATCAGAGGAGGCTGCGGAAGCTTTAAAAGCCCGGGTGGAAGAAAGCTTTTCGGGATGCGATGTTGAACTTCAATATGGCGGGCAGCCGATTTACTATTACATTGTTTCTGCCGAGTAGAGAGTTGGTTCGGCAGTTAACTCTGACAATTACTACGATTACAGCAATTTCCTATTGCAAAAAGGACGGGATACCGTCCTTTTTGCATGATACGAAATGTAGATAAGAATTCTACTTGTTCCGGTTTTGGAGGTTATTTGATGAAACATTTGGAAGACATTACAACGCTNAAGGGAATTGGTGAAAAAACTGCGGGCTTATTTCACCGACTGGGGATTTACACAGTAGATGACCTTCTCAATTTTTATCCAAGGGATTATCAAAGNTATAAATCGCCTATAAAGCTTTCAGAAGCGGTAGAAGGGGAAACGGTAACGGTAGAACTGGGAATTTTTGATTCTTTTAAATGGAAAAAAACAAGAACCATGACCATTGGAACGGGGCAGGCAAGCGACGGAACAGATCGGGTTTCTATTGTCTATTTTAATATGCCGTATTTAAAGGGAAAGCTGATAAAGGGCAGCCGTTTTTTGTTTCATGGGAAGGTTCGGTCAGAAGACGGAAAGTACTATATGGATCAGCCGAAATTGTTTACATATGATGAATATAATCAAATGATGGGACAGCTTTGGCCTTGCTATCCGCTTACCAGAGGTCTTTCCAATAATGCAGTAATGAAGGCGGCAGGCCGCGCTCTGGAAGATTATGGGGAAGCAGAATATCTGCCGGAAGATATTATAAGAGAATATGGGCTGATTCCGCTAAAGGAAGCCAAGCGGCTGATCCATTTTCCGAAGGATTGGGAAGGGCTGATCGAAGCAAGAAAACGGCTTGTTTTTGATGAATTTTTCCAATTCCTTATTTCTGTGCGGAAGATGAAGGAATATAACAAAGAGTTGGATACCGATTATGCCATGATAGAAACAGCGTGGCCGGGACGGCTTATAGAACAGCTTCCATATAAACTGACCGGAGCTCAAAGCAGAGTCTGGAATGAAATTCTACAGGATCTGACAAGTGGTAAATGTATGAACCGCCTGGTGCAGGGGGATGTGGGATCAGGTAAAACGATTCTTGCTTTTTTATCACTGCTCCTGACTGTGTCAAACGGTTATCAGGGTGCTTTAATGGCGCCCACGGAAATCTTGGCCGCGCAGCATTTTGAACAGCTTGTTTCCATGACTCAAAAATATAATCTGCCATTTTGTCCGGTGTTATTAACCGGTTCTTTGGGAGCCGGAGCGAAGAGGGAAGTATACAGGAAGATTGAAAGCGGAGCGGCAAATGTGGTCATCGGAACCCATGCGCTGATTCAGGAAAAGGTTCGCTATGCAAAACTTGGATTGGTCATCACCGATGAGCAACACCGTTTCGGCGTGCGTCAGAGAGAAATTCTGAACGAAAAGGGAGGACGGACCCATGTACTTGTAATGAGTGCAACACCGATTCCCAGAACGCTTGCGATTATTCTTTATGGAGATCTGCATTTATCTGTAGTGGATGAACGGCCGGCGGAGAGACTTCCTGTCAAAAATTGTGTGGTTGGCACTTCCTATCGGAATAATGCGTACAAATTTATTACAGAGCAGGTAAAAAGCGGCAGACAGGTTTATGTGATCTGTCCTATGGTAGAAGCGGGAGAAACGGAAACAGAAGGTCTTGAGAATGTAGTAGATTATGGAGAAAAATTAAAGAAAATTCTGCCTAAGGAAATATGTGTGGAAATTCTTCACGGTAAAATGAAGCCTGCTGACAAAAAAAGGATCATGGATGCTTTTCAGGAGGGACATATTCATGTGCTGGTATCTACCACCGTTATTGAGGTTGGAATCAATGTGCCAAATGCGACGGTGATGATGATTGAAAATGCGGAGAGATTCGGACTTGCACAGCTTCATCAGCTGAGGGGCAGAATCGGAAGGGGAAAGGAACAATCCTATTGTATATTTATAAACGGTTCCGGAAAGGAATCATCCATGGAGAGGCTTTCTGTGTTAAACAAATCCAATGATGGTTTTTTTATTGCCGAGGAGGATTTAAAACTCCGCGGACCGGGAGATCTGTTTGGCATTCGCCAAAGCGGAGCCATGGAGTTTAAGATTGCCGACATTTATCAGGATTCAGAGCTTTTAAAAAAGGTCAGTATGACCGTGGATCAGCTTTTGTGTGAAGACCCTGGATTACAGTCGGATCAGCATGCGGCGCTTAAGGATTATCTGGAAGAAAATGCCGGAAATTTTGTTGACTTTAGGTCAATCTGACAGTAAGATATAAACGTTGAAGAAAGAAAAGGAAGGGTACAGAATTGGATAAGAAAATTGCAATCGTTACAGATTCAAACAGCGGAATTACACAGGCAGAAGGGAAGCAGTTTGGGATTGTTATTCTTCCCATGCCTTTTATGATTAATGAAGAAACTTTTTATGAAGATATAACCTTAACNCAGNCNGAATTTTATGAAAAGCTGGAAAGNGGCGTNAATGTNGTAACCAGNCANCCNTCTCCNGAGTCCGTGNTAGAATTNTGGGACAAGCTTNTGACNGAGTATGATGAGNTTGTNCATATTCCNATGAGCAGCGGGCTTTCAGGTTCCTGCCAGAGNGCAATGATGCTTNCNGAGGATTATNACGNGAAGGTACAGGTTGTAAACAATCAAAGGATTTCCGTTACTCAGAGGCAGTCTGCCCTAGATGCCAAAATGCTGGNAGAAAGAGGAATGGATGCGGCTCAGATTAAAGAGTTTTTGGAAAAAGATAAGTTTAATTCCAGTATATATATTATGTTGGATACCTTATATTATTTAAAAAAAGGTGGACGGATTACACCTGCAGCGGCTGCAATTGGAACGATGCTGCGTTTAAAGCCGGTTCTTCAGATTCAGGGGGAAAAGCTGGATGCTTTTGCGAAAGCAAGAACAGCAAATCAAGGGAAATCCATTATGATAACGGCAATCCGGAATGATATGGAAACCCGTTTCGGAGGTGCCAGNGCAGATAATATCTGGCTGCAAATTGCTTATACCAAGAATACAGATACGGCGATACAGTTTATGGAAGAATTACAAAAGGAGTTCCCGGGATTTGATATTGTATATAATCCCCTTTCTTTAAGTGTGGCATGTCATATCGGACCAGGTGCACTGGCGGTTGCATGCTGTAAAAAGATAAAATAANCGGTAACAGAAAGAGGTTAAGTAATGGCGAAGNCGGCAATTTATGATGCATCCAGCATCACGGTCTTAGAAGGACTTGAGGCAGTAAGAAGAAGACCCGGTATGTATATTGGTAGTGTCTCTACCAAGGGTCTTAACCATTTGATCTATGAAATTGTAGATAATGCGGTGGACGAGCATCTTGCAGGTTACTGTGACAGGATTTGTGTAACGCTGGAAGCGGACGGTTCCGCAACGGTGGAGGATAACGGACGTGGAATTCCGGTGGGAATGCATGAAAAGGGAATCAGTGCAGAACGACTGGTTTTTACAACTCTTCATGCCGGCGGTAAATTTGACGACTCGGCCTATAAGACCAGCGGCGGTCTTCACGGAGTGGGTTCCTCTGTAGTTAACGCATTATCTACCTATTTGACTGTGAGAGTCAAGAATGGCGGTAATATTTATGAGGATCGCTATGAGAGGGGCACACCTACGGTAGAATTGATCGATGGTCTGCTCCCGGTGGTAGGNAGGGCAAAGGGAAGCGGAACCTGTATTAATTTTCTGCCTGANGATACCATTTTTGATANAANCCNTTTTAAAGAGGATGAGATTAAAAGCCGTATGCATGAGACGGCTTATCTGAATCCGCAGCTTACCATTGTCTTTGAGGATAAGCGCAAGGAAGAGACGGAACACATTGAATATCATGAACCGGATGGACTGATCGGATTTATAAAGGATTTGAATAAATCTACGGAAAGTATTTGCGATGTCATCTATTTCAAAGGGGAAAGCGAGGGAATTTCCGTTGAGGGGGCTTTCCAGTACATCAATGAATTTCATGAGAATGTTTTGGGATTCTGCAACAATATCTATAATGCAGAGGGCGGAACCCATTTGACAGGCTTCAAAACTGCATTTACCAACATTATCAATACCTATGCCAGAGAGCTTAATATTTTAAAGGAAAAGGATTCCAATTTCACCGGTGCGGATGTGCGAAACGGTATGACCGCAGTTATTTCGATTAAGCACCCGGATCCGCGGTTTGAGGGGCAGACCAAGACGAAGCTGGACAATCAGGATGCAGCAAAGGTCGTGTCCAAGATCACCGGAGATGAATTGGTTCGTTATTTTGACCGGAATCTGGATACTTTGAAGAATGTGATNAGTTGTGCGGAAAAGGCTGCTAAAATCCGGAAAACCGAAGAAAAAGCGAAAACCAATATGCTGACGAAGCAAAAATTTTCTTTCGATTCCAACGGAAAGCTGGCAAATTGTGAATCCAGAGATGCTTCTAAATGTGAAATATTCATTGTAGAGGGAGATTCTGCAGGAGGCAGTGCCAAAACCGCAAGGAACCGTGCTTATCAGGCGATTTTGCCTATCAGAGGTAAAATTTTGAATGTGGAAAAGGCAAGCATCGATAAAGTCCTTGCCAATGCAGAGATTAAAACCATGATCAATGCATTCGGTTGTGGTTTTTCAGAAGGTTACGGTAACGATTTTGACATTNCAAAGCTGCGGTATGATAAGATCATTATTATGGCCGATGCGGATGTGGACGGAGCTCATATTTCCAACCTGCTCCTTACGCTTTTTTATCGTTTTATGCCNGAGCTTATTTATGAAGGACATATCTATATTGCAATGCCTCCGCTTTATAAGGCAATGCCGAGCAAAGGAGCAGAGGAATANCTGTACGATGACAAGGCACTGGAACGGTATCGTAAAAAACACAAAGGACCGTTTACGCTGCAGAGATATAAAGGTCTGGGAGAAATGGATGCCCAGCAATTATGGGATACCACTTTGAATCCGGAGACCAGAATTTTAAAACTGGTGGAAATTGAGGATGCCCGTATGGCTTCTGAAGTAACGGAAATGCTGATGGGAACAGAAGTTCCTCCCCGAAAAGCATTTATTTATGAGCATGCAACAGATGCAGAACTGGATATTTAATGTGAAATTGGGGCGGATACCGATAAAGGGAATGCTGTTATGGCTGCATTTTTTAGCAGCAGGCAGAAAGGATAGAATGATAAATGGAAGAAAAGATTATCAAAACCGAGTATTCTGANGTCATGCAGAAATCTTTCATTGACTATGCCATGAGTGTTATCATAGCCAGGGCATTGCCGGATGCAAGAGACGGACTAAAACCGGTACAAAGGCGTGTTTTATATGATATGCATGAACTGGGAATTAAGTTTGATAAACCGTATCGAAAGAGTGCACGTATTGTGGGCGATACNATGGGTAAATATCATCCCCATGGAGATAGTTCGATTTATGATGCACTGGTGGTAATGACACAGGAGTTTAAAAAAGGACTTCCGCTTGTTGACGGNCATGGCAANTTNGGNAANATTGAAGGNGACGGAGCCGCNGCCATGCGNTACACGGAGGCAAGACTGGAGAAGGTTACACAGGAAGCTTTTTTGTCTGATCTGGATAAAGATGTGGTAGATTTTNTNCCNAATTTTGATGAGACGGAAAAGGAACCCTCTGTNCTTCCGGCNAAATTTCCNAATCTTCTTGTTAACGGGTCCGAAGGNATTGCNGTAGGTATGGCAACCAGCATACCCCCTCACAATNTGGGTGANGTAGTNGATGCGGTAAAAGCATATATGNTNGANGAATCCATTACTACNGAGGGNCTTATGAAATATGTCAAGGGNCCGGATTTTCCTACNGGCGGCATTGTNATCAANAAAGATGANCTNGCACAGATTTACGANACNGGTGTGGGCAAAATTAAGGTTCGNGGAAAGGTNGATATTGAAAAGGGAAAGGCAGGAAAGACNAANGTNGTGATCAGTGAGATNCCTTATCCAATGATCGGCGTTAATATTTCAAAATTTCTTATGGATGTTGCTGCGCTTTCCGAGTCCAAAAAGACACAGGATATTGTGGATATATCGAACCAGTCCTCCAAAGAGGGAATCCGTATTGTGATCGAACTGAGAAGAGATGCGGATGTGGACAATTTTGTCAATATGTTATACAAAAAGACCCGGCTTGAGGATACTTTCGGGGTTAATATGCTTGCAATCGCGGATGGAAGGCCGGAAATCATGAGCCTTAAGCAGATCATCAAGCATAATGTAGATTTTCAGTTTCAGGTGGCAACCCGTAAATATACCACATTACTTGAAAAAGAAAGAGAGCGAAAAGAAATTCAGGAAGGGCTTATTAAAGCCTGTAATGTCATTGATCTTGTCATTGAAATCCTCCGGGGATCCAAAGATCGGGCGATGGCGAAGGCATGTCTGGTGGAGGGAAAGATTGAAGGGATCAAATTCCGCTCCAAAGAATCCAAGATTATGGCAACCCAGCTTTGCTTTACGGAAAAGCAGGCAAATGCTATTTTGGAGATGCGCCTGTATAAGCTGATCGGGTTAGAGCTGGAAGCCCTTATTAATGAACATGAAGAAACACTGGCTAACATTTACCGCTATGAAGATATTCTGGAACGGAGAGATTCCATGGCACAGGTGATCATCAATGATCTGGAACAGCTTCGCAGTGAATTTTCTGTTTCCCGCAGAACAGTGATTGAAAATGCGGCGGAGGCTGTTTATGTAGAAAAGAAAGCAGAAGAGATGGAAGTTGTCTTTTTGATGGATCGTTTTGGATATGCAAGGTGTGTTGATCTGGCGACTTATGAGAGAAATAAAGAAGCTGCGGATGTGGAAAATAAATATGTATTTACCTGCAAAAATACGGGTAAAGTATGTCTGTTTACCAATACCGGACAGCTTCATACGGTAAAGGTCATGGATATTCCATTCGGTAAGTTCCGGGATAAAGGAGTACCTATTGACAATATCAGTAACTTCAATGGCGAAAAAGAGATAGTCGTTGCGGCGGCAAGCCAGACCAGTTTGAATTTGTATCGCATGATTTTTGTGACCAAACAGGCAATGATGAAGGTGGTAGACGGCGGGGAATTTGATGTGGCAAAACGGACAGTTGCTGCCACGAAGCTTTCCGAGGATGATGAGGTGATATCAGTTGAAGTGCTTAATGACCAGAAGCAGATCGTTTTACAGAGTCTGGATGGATATTTCCTGAAATTTAATGTGGATGAAATTCCGGAAAAGAAGAAAAATGCTATTGGTGTCAGAGGTATGCGTTTTGCGGGAAAGGATCATGTTGAAAATGTCTATTACACCAAGACCGGAGTAGAGCAGAGTATTACTTATCGCGATAAATCTGTGGATCTTCATAAACTGAAACTTGCCAAACGTGATGGAAAAGGAACAAAGATCAGGGTATAAACTGGAAAGGGATCATATGCGTGTAATAGCGGGAAGAGCAAGAAGCTTAAAATTAAAAACACCTTCGGGGCGGGATACGAGACCAACCACGGACCGGATCAAAGAAACATTATTTAATATGATTCAGGGAGATATCCCGGACAGTATCTTTGTTGATTTATTTGCCGGAAGCGGCGGAATTGGCATTGAGGCATTGAGCCGTGGCGCAAAGTATGCTTATTTTGTTGATAATGGACGGGAAGCGGCAGCATGCATACAGGAGAACCTTTCTTTTACGAAGTTTACGGAGAAAGCAACGCTTTTAAAGCAGGATGTATTTACCGCACTTCCGATAATCCATGAAAAAGAAGTTGACATTATTTTTATGGATCCTCCATATATGTCAGGATTGGAACGGGATTTGCTGGAAGCTTTAAGCCGGCAGACTTATGTGACCGGAAATACGTTATTGATCATGGAAGCGAAAATAGATACGGATTTTGAGTTTACGGAGGAATTTGGATTTACAGTAGTACGCGAAAAGAAATACAAGACTAATAAACATGTGTTCTTAGAAAGAACTCTTTAGAAAGAACTCTTTAGAAAGAACTCTTTAGAAAGAACTTTTTAGAAAGAATAGTTTAGAAAGAATTGAAAAGAACCGGCAAAATAATGAAAAGGCAGGGAAAATTATGAAGGCAGCAATTTATCCGGGAAGTTTTGACCCGGTTACCTACGGACATTTGGATGTGATCAGACGGGCAGCGAAAATTTTTGATAAGCTGACGGTCAGCGTATTAAATAATAAACTAAAGACTCCATTGTTTTCTGTTGAAGAACGTGTTAAGATATTACAAGAGGCAGTAAAGGATATACCAAATGTAGAGGTGGAATCTTTCAGCGGACTTTTAGTTGATTATGCAAAATCCAGGGATATCCATGTGGTGATTAGAGGGCTTCGTGCAATTACTGATTTTGAGTATGAACTTCAAAACGCACAGACNAANGCNAAGNTGTCAAACGGCGCTCTTGATACCATATTTCTTACGACCAGTCTGGAATATGCATATCTAAGTTCATCCAGCGTGAAGGAGATTGCAAGCTTTCACGGCGATATTTCCATGTGTGTGCCGGAATTTGTTGCACAGCGTGTATATCAGAAGTATGGGTTTGATGTCAGTTAAACGGGGGAAAGGAAATGAGCAGCAGAATTGAACAATTAATTGATGAGATTGAAACTTACATTGACGGCTGTAAGTATCAACCGCTTTCCAATACAAAGATCATCGTAAACAAAGAAGAAATTGATGAGCTCCTTCGTGAACTCCGAATGAAAACACCGGATGAGATCAAGCGTTACCAGAAGATCATCAGTAATAAGGAGGCAATCTTAAACGATGCCCGTGCTAAGGCAGAAGCGCTTGTTAACGATGCTATGGTTCATACCAATGAGCTGATCAGTGAACATGAGATCTATCAGCAGGCATATGCCCAGGCAACCATAGTAGTTAAACAGGCTCATCAGCAGGCACAGGAGATTTTGGATAATGCTGTTATGGAAGCGAACAGTATGCGTGCGGCGGCTACTCAGTATACNGATGATATTCTGGCAAATATCGAGAATTTATTGACACAAACCATGAAAATGACAACGGATCATTACGAAAGTTTTATTACAGCATTAAACCATTATAATGATATTGTAAATGCCAACCGGGTGGAATTGAATCCACCGGAAGTGGATGAGTATCTGCCTCCGGATACGNCTGAAGATGATAATACACAGGAAACAGGCGGAAATCTGAATCTTGATTTACTTTAGACCCAAATATCTGCAAACGATGTGAGTGGTCTTGTGTTTAAATTGAACTTCTCACCGGCTTACCTTTTAGGGAAGCCGGTTTTATCGTTNTGATAGTTAATCTGACAGGAAAGGGGACTTCGCAGGGAAGTATGAAATATGTTGTTTCTTTAAAATGCAGAATCAGAAAGGCAGTTGTTATTGCATTTGGCCTGTTTTGCATCATTTTTTTTAATAAGGGAATTCCGGCCAGGGCGGATGAACCTTTGGTCATAGTGATCGATCCGGGACATGGAGGTGAAAACCGGGGCGGAGAGCATGAACAGTATACGGAAAAGGATCTTACACCCATTGTAGCAAGGGCTATGAAGGAGGAACTGGAAAAGTATGAAGGCGTGGAGGTTTATCTGACACATGACATTGATATGGATATGAGTATTAAGGATCGGGCGTTGTTTGCTGCCGAAAAGAATGCAGATTTCTTATTTTGCCTTCATTTCAACATGTCTGTNAATCATAATTTATTTGGAGCGGAAGTNTGGGTTCCNGCNACNGGTGAATATTATTCAAAGGGGTATTCATTTGCNCAGATACAGATGCAGGAGTTTCTGNATCTTGGNCTTTATTCCAGAGGAATTAAAACAAGGATCAATGACCGGAATGAAAACTATTACGGAATTTTAAGATATTGTACGGAGGAAAGGGTTCCGTCGGTACTGATTGAACATTGTCATTTGGATCATCCAAAGGATCAGCCTTTTTATCAGGCAGGCGAGGAGCAGCTAAAATCATTTGGCGTTATGGATGCCACTGCTGTGGCAAAATATTTTCATTTAAGATCAGAGATTCTTGGAGTGGATTATAGTGATTACACGGTTCCCGAAACACCCATCCCGGCGGATATTGTTCGTCCGGATAACACGGAACCGGAAGTATCGTTTATTGAAGTGACGGATATTGATGAAGATACCGGAGAGGTCACTGTATCGGTAGATGCAGAAGATTCAGATAGTTACATTTTGTATTATGAGTACAGTCTGGATGGCGGAGAAAGTTATTCGGAATTGAATGAATGGCCTCGTCCGGAATGGAACACATCGTTACAAAGTAATACGTTTACCGTGCAGGTTCCTTATGATCAGCCGATTGATCTTCGAGTCAATGTGTTCAATGGTTTTGATCTCTGGACGGAGAGTAATATTATTTCTCTGGAGGCAATTCCGGATCCAGAGAGACTAAAGAGGGAAGCGGAGCTTGCCGCTGCCCGGGAGGAAGAACTTCGAAAGGAACAAGAACAACTTCAAAAAGAACAAGAACTGGAAAGCGCNGACAGAGATGCAGAAGCTGTTATGTCCAAGGAGGAAGTACAGGAGATTTCGGTTGAAGAATATACAGCCACGGAGGAAGATACGCAGTCTTTGCTATTCGTGGTGATTATGTTGGGGATTATTTTGTTGGCAATGATCTTTGTGGCATTTTTTATGGCAGGAAAAATCGATTTACTGCTGCGAGATAAAAAACGACGGTGATAGCAGTTAGGATTGCTTTGTGCATGATATATTCGACTATGGACAGGTCGGTGTGGCGTATCATGCTGTAGGTCTGCATGATACAGGACAGACCGCCAAAGGGCAGCGCACACANCACAAAATAAGTAGCATGCTTTCCCAGNATACTGATTCCGCCAGTGATCTCCAAAAGACAACAGATGCCTCCGGACAGAAGATCAATCTGTGGAAATCCGGTTAAAAGGTCGGATAAAAGTGCAGGAAGAATAAAAAGCAGATTAAAGACGATCATATAACCGCCCAGACGGGCAATGTTAAGCAGTGCATTTTCAATGGACTGATCCAGCGCACAGGCAAGGGAAAGCGTACCGGGATTTGTTTTGTAATCTGTCCGGGCTGTCGGTCTTATCCGGTCACAATAGGTGGTGTAGCGAAGAAATAGTCCGTACAAAAGGGGAAGTCCATACATACCAAACAGGTATAGGCCAGGAGCAGAAATCCCAAGCGTGGGTATCACAAAGCTTAAAAAATAAACCGGACCGATGTTGTTACAAAATGCCAGAAGAAAGGAAGCTTCGTCTTTGGAAATCTGCCGGCTTTCGTACAGCTGTGCAGCCGTATGAGCTCCCATGGGAAACCCACATAAAAACCCTACAAGGATACCATAAATACAGGCAGGGCTTGTATGAAACAGNCGTCCAAGAATAGGCATAAGGAANCTGACACAAGGTGCGGCCAGATCCATTCGGATCATAATTCCNGANAGAACCATAAACGGGAAAAGNGCCGGNATCATTTTTTGGAACCACAAATTAAGTCCNTTTAAGGAATAATTCAGACATATGTCAGGATAAAGCAGAATAATGGCAGTTAGTCCAACAAAAAGAATNACATATANAGAAAATTTGTGTTTCATGATAGGCTCCCGTNATAATTTATGTTATGATAATGCTTATGAGAATTGACAGATTATTATGCGAAATGAATATAGGTACANGAAGCCNNGTGAAGGAGCTTTTAAAGAAGGGACTCNTCACAGTGAACGGAATCACGGTGACAAAGGCGGACACGAAAGTNGANGAAAAGACAGANCGNATCATNTGTCAGGGNAAAGAATANTTNTANCGTCCTTTTGTTTATTATATGATGAACAANCCGGCNGGANTCATNNCNGCAACNANAGATNNNCGGGANAGNACNGTNTGGGATCTTTTTTGTNAGCGNATATCCGAGGAAAATGACGGAGATCTTACAGGAATTCCTGTGAAGGATATTTTTCCGGTGGGAAGGCTGGATAAGGATACGGTAGGGCTGCTTCTTCTCACCAATGACGGAGAGACGGCACACCGCCTTCTGGCTCCCGGCAGTCATGTACCAAAGAAATATTTAGTCAAAATAAACCGTCCGCTTGATGCCGATGCCATTACACAATTACAAANCGGCGTGGATATTGGTGAAAAAACACTGACCAGGCCTGCACGGCTGGAATATAATGATGAGAATGCGCCGGAAAATCCGGAATATTATCTTACCATTACAGAAGGAAAGTTTCATCAGGTAAAAAGAATGTTTCAGGCAGTGGGACGGGAAGTGATTTATCTAAAACGCGTTTCTATGGGAAGTCTTGAACTGGATAAAACACTTTCAGAAGGACAAGTACGGGAATTAACACAGAAAGAGGTTGATGCTTTATGCTCAAAGAAATAGATGCGGTATTATTTGATCTGGATGGATCGCTGGTGGATTCCATGTGGCTTTGGCGGGACATCGATATAGAATATNTGGGACGTTATGGAATTCCGCTGCCGGAAGGATTACAAGCGGATATTGAAGGGATGAGCTTTTCTGAGACAGCGGTTTATTTTAAGGAGAGATTTAAACTGCCGGGAACGTTGGAAGAAATNAAAAAAGACTGGAACCAAATGGCATGGGATAAGTATACCCACCAGGTTCCGTTAAAGCCGGGAGCGGCAGAATTTGTACNTAACTGCCAAAAGCATAATATCCGTCTGGGAATTGCCTCCAGCAATTCAAGAGAATTAATTGAAAATGTGCTGAATGTGCATGGAATATTAGANTTTTTTGATGCGGTTGTGACAGGATGCGATGTGGAAAAAGGAAAACCNGCACCGGATGTATATCTTGAGGCTGCCAGACAATGTAAGGTACAACCGGAACGCTGCCTGGTGTTTGAGGATATTGTTGCCGGAATTTTGGCAGGAAAATCTGCGGGAATGAAAGTTTGTGCAGTAGAAGACGAATATTCCCTTTATCAGGAAAAAGAAAAGAGAGAATTAGCGGATTACTATATAAAGGACTATGTTGAAATAGCAGGCTTAGGAGGTCTTATTGAGTAACGGTTTTTTGCCTGTCAGCAGACAGGATATGGCAGAAAGAAATATAGAACAGCTTGATTTTGTCTACATTATCGGAGATGCTTATGTAGATCACCCTTCTTTTGGACATGCCGTTATCAGCCGGGTTCTCGAGGCGCACGGTTATACGGTGGGAATCATTTCACAGCCGGACTGGAAAGATGAGAACAGTATTTGTATTTTGGGAAGACCGAGACTTGGTTTTTTGATCAGCGCCGGTAATATGGATTCCATGGTCAACCATTATTACGTTTCCGGTAAGAGAAGAAGCCGGGATGCCTATACGCCGGGCGGGGTCATGGGAAAGCGTCCGGATTATGCAGTCACGGTATATGGAAATATGATCCGCAGAAAATATAAAGATATTCCGGTAATTATCGGCGGAATAGAAGCAAGTCTTAGAAGGCTGGCACATTATGATTATTGGAGCAATTCTCTGAAACATTCGGTTTTACTTGACAGCCAGGCTGACCTGATTTCCTATGGAATGGGTGAGAAATCCATTGTGGAGATTGCAGACGCGTTAAATGGCGGGATTGCCGTGCGTGATATTACTTTTATCCGGGGAACGGTCTATCGAACGAAGGATATCAGCGGTCTGACTAGCGGGGAGGAAGCATATCGCGCAATTNTNCTTCCNTCTTATNATGAGATGAAGGCAGANCCGCTTAAATATGCNNGAAGCTTTCAGATTCAATATCAAAATACTGATCCNTTCAGCGCAAAGGTTTTGGCGGAACCATATCCAAATGGAATTTATGTGGTTCAAAATCCGCCCCAGGAGCCGCTGACCACAGANGAAATGGATGATATTTATTCCCTTTCNTATCANCGGANNTATCATCCGTCTTACGAATCACAGGGCGGTNTCCCGGCAGTATCAGAAATTAAATTTTCTCTGATCAGCAGCCGTGGCTGTTTTGGCGGATGCAGTTTTTGTGCACTGACTTTCCATCAGGGACGGATTGTTCAGGTCAGAAGTCATGAATCTCTTCTGGCAGAAGCCCGNGAAATGATAAAAGATCCTGATTTTAAAGGGTATATNCATGATGTGGGAGGTCCAACTGCCAATTTTAGACACCCTTCCTGTCAAAAGCAATTAAAAACGGGAGTGTGCCAGAACCGACAATGTCTGTATCCGGAGCCCTGCCCGAATCTTGATGCAGATCACAATGATTATAGGGAGCTGCTTCAAAAGCTTAGGGNACTGCCGGGTGTAAAAAAGGTTTTTATCCGTTCCGGAATTCGTTTTGATTATTTACTTGCAGAAGGAAANAAAGAATTTTTTAAAGAATTGGTGGAACATCATGTAAGCGGNCAGCTTAAGGTGGCTCCNGAGCATATATCTGATGCGGTTTTATGTCGAATGGGCAAACCGAAGCGGAGTGTTTATGATAAATTTGTAAAGGGATATTACAAATTGAATACCGAACTNGGTAAAGAGCAGTATCTGGTTCCTTATCTTATGTCNTCCCATCCNGGNTCTACCTTAAAGGAAGCTGTTGAACTTGCGGAATATCTTCGTGATCTGGGNTACATGCCGGAGCAGGTGCAGGATTTTTATCCCACACCCTCCACGCTGTCTACAGTCATGTATTATACAGGGGTAGATCCGAGAGACGGGAAACCGGTTTATGTATGCCGCAATCCCCATGAAAAGGCAATGCAGAGGGCGCTGATACAGTATCGAAATCCGGCTGTTTATGANCTGGTTTATGAAGCACTNCAGAAGGCAGGACGCAGGGATTTGATCGGATATGATAAAAAATGTCTGATNAGACC
>JAAVAA010000006.1:54127-167787 GCA_014804285.1 Lachnospiraceae bacterium
GATNCNAAGAGCTNATCCNGCNGCNGGNCNNAAAGGAAAAAANNCANANNAGTTCNAAAGANCGGGAAAANNAGNNAAAAAGAAAAAGACGATTCGAAATNTTCATAAAAANGCNGGAGGTNCTNNGTGAAAAAGGCNNTAAAAGGAACTTANGNATATTTNAANANGAAAAGAACATTGNGTCATCATTCGTACCATNNTCTNTTTTGCAATNGCNCTGGCNCTTTTTGCAGCNGGCTATGNAACNACACATACCAAAANAAATCTNCTTACNATAGTTGCNNTTTTNGGNTGTCTTCCGGCATGNAAAAGTCTGGTNAATATGATNATGTATTTNNGNGCNNNGGGNTGNAGTGNATCAGCATATGAGAAGATTCNNGAGNNGGAAGGNCATCTGNTCGGAATGTTTGATATGTACTTTACNTCCTATCAGAAAAATTATGCNATNAGCCATATGGTNGTGGAGGATCGNATNATTNTNGCNTATACNGANGATCCGGNNTGNGATATNNCGGCATGCAGGGAGCATTTGGANACTATGNTNAANCAGGCNGGATATAAGGATATGACCATAACAGTCAATNGNNANCTGCTCAAATATTGCGAACAATTAAAAGGATTAAATGAAAAAAATCAAACNTGNGATCCCGTAAGAGATGATGAAGTNCGGGNAGCGCTNTATGATATTTCCTTNTAGGNGNAGNTATGCGTCAGATTGANATNANAGAAAANGAAGCNGGACANNGGNTTGATAAGTTTCTTCANAANTTTATGCCNCTTGCCCCGTCTTCCTTTTTTTATAAGATGCTTCGNAAAAAAAATATAACNTTNAANGGTANNNNGGCAGAGGGAAANGANAAGCTTGTAAANGGAGATCAGGTGACNTTNTTTCTCTCGGAGGAAACCATNAGNGGATTTCAAAACGNANAGATTTCGACNNCNGAATACCAAAAGGCTTATAAAACGTTAANAGGAATTACNGTAGTNTATGAGGATCCGGGAATTCTNATNCTNAATAAACCNGCCAATGTTCTTTCNCAAAANGCAAAGGAAAATGATGTGTCCGCAAATGAATGGCTGATNGGNTANCTGCTTNCAGCAAACCAGATTANNNCNGAACAGCTTGCTACCTTTAAGCCNNCAATNTGNAATCGNCTTGACCGCAATACNCAGGGACTGCTTATTGGAAGCAAATCNTTAGCNNCCNGNCAGGCNNTGANNGAATTNATCCGNCTTCGTCAGGTTCGGAAATTTTACCGTTTATTTGTAAAAGGACGAATTGACAAGGAAGAACTNNTGGAGGGGTATCTGATNAAAGAGGAAGANAANAACANAGTNCGGNTGGTANCGNAAGCATGCGAAGATGCTTCCTATATCAAAACCAGATACTATCCTNTGAAGCATTTTACAGATCGGACGTTGGTGGAAGTNGAANTGATTACNGGNAAAACNCATCAGATNCGNNTCCATATGGCNAGTATCGGNCATCCNATTCTGGGGGATTNNAANTANGGTGACAGGANTCTGGAATGAGAAATATAAANCGGAATATNGGATAGAGAGNCAGCTTTTGTATGCNTGCAGGCTGGAATTTGGANANCTTGANNAACCGCTNAGGNNGTTAAGCGNNAAAACANTTATCGCGCCGGTTCCTAAAGAGTTTACAATGCTCATGGATAAGTTGTAAGTAAGAAAACAGTCAATGAAAAGAAAAACAAATGAAGGCAAAAGGATATGGCAACTTGGAATTCCAGAGGTCTTCGGGGATCTACCCTGGAGGATCTGATCAATCGAACCAATGAAAAATATCAGGAGAACGGGCTGGCGCTGATTCAAAAAATTCCCACCCCGATCACACCGATCAATATTGACAAAGCGACACGGCACATCACTCTGGCTTACTTTGAACAAAAAAGTACCGTGGATTATATCGGAGTGGTACAGGGAATCCCGGTGTGCTTTGACGCAAAGGAATGTACCATAGACCGGTTTGCCCTTCAAAATACACATGAGCATCAGGTGGCATTTATGGATCAATTTGAAAAGCAGGGAGGCATTGCCTTTTTTCTTATCTATTATGTTCACCGTGATCTGTTTTATTATCTGCCATTTGAGATGTTCCGGCTGTTCTGGGACAGAGCCCGGGAGGGAGGGCGAAAAAGCTTTTTGTTTGAGGAATTAAATCCGGAATATATCCTGCCGAAAAAGAACGGAATTTTTGTTCCATATCTGGATATTCTCCGTAAGGATTTAGAAGATCGGGACGGTACTTGACAAAGTGATGCTCATCTTGTATACTACCGATAGTTTTGTATGCTAATGAATTAGCACAATACCACTTTAAATTGCGAAAGTGAATGAGGGTTATATATGAACAGACAATTACTTCATACTCCGGAAGGAGTCAGAGATATATATGGAAAGGAATATGCCAGAAAACTGGAAACAGAGGAGCATATCCGCAGACAGTTCAATCTTTACGGATATCAGGACATTCAAACACCTACTTTTGAATTTTTTGATGTATTTTCCAGAGAAATCGGAACAACGCCTTCAAAGGAGCTGTATAAATTTTTTGATAAGGAAGGAAATACTCTGGTTCTACGACCGGATTTTACGCCATCCATGGCAAGATGTGCCGCAAAATATTTTATGGATGAGAATATTCCCATCCGTTTTTGCTATGCCGGAAATACATTTACAAATACAAACAGTTTGCAGGGAAAATTAAAGGAAGTTACCCAGATGGGTGCCGAGCTGATGAGTGACGGGAGTGTGGAAGCGGATGGCGAAATGATTGCCATGGCAGTTGAGGCACTTAAGGAAGCCGGACTTAAAGATTTTCAGGTCAGTATCGGACAAGTGGAATATTTTAAAGGAATTTGTGCGCAGGCAGGTATTATAGATGAGACAGAACTGGAGCTTCGTGAGTTTATTTCGGGTAAGAACATTTTCGGAGCAGAGGAGCTTCTTGTTCAAAAAGGAATTTCTGATCGATATAAGCAAATGATTCTTAAAACATCTGATTATTTTGGTACAGTAGAAGTTCTGGAACTGGCAAAAACGCCGGATTTAAATGAACGTTCTTTAAACGCGCTTATGCGTCTTGAAAAGCTGTATCATGTTTTGTGTGGGTACGGTGTGGAGAAATATATATCCTTTGACCTTGGCATGCTCAGTAAATATAATTACTATACCGGTGTGATTTTTAAGGTCTATACCTATGGAGTAGGTGATGCCATAGCCAAAGGCGGAAGATATGACAGGCTTTTAGGATATTTTGGCAAAAATGCTCCTGCAATTGGCTTTGTAGTTGTGATTGATGATCTTTTACTGGCGTTAGAACGTCAGAAACACATACCGGATCAGCAAGAAATTTGTATGATCACTTACAATGGAGATAATTACGAAAGCCGTCTGGCAGAGGTTAAGGGACTCCGCCAAAAGGGTATAAAGGCAGCACTGATCCCGGAGAACAGGAAGGAGCAGGAATAAAACGTGAGTGAAGAAAGATATCTGACCTTTGCACTCGGCAAGGGCAGACTGGCAAATAAAACATTGGAGCTCTTTGAGCAGATCGGGATTACCTGTGAGGAGATGAAGGACAAAAGCTCCCGAAAACTGATCTTTGTCAATGAAGAAAAGAAACTGAAATTTTTCTTATCCAAAGGACCGGATGTGCCCACTTATGTGGAATACGGGGCTGCGGACATCGGCGTTGTGGGAAAAGATACCATTATGGAAGAGAACCGGCGTGTTTATGAGGTGTTGGATCTTGGCTTTGGAAAATGCCGTATGTGTGTGTGCGGACCGGCCAGTGCGGGGGAACTGCTTCGGCATCATGAGCGGATCCGGGTTGCAACCAAGTATCCGTTGATTGCCAGAGACTATTTTTATAACAAAAAGCATCAAACCGTAGATATCATTAAATTGAATGGTTCCGTGGAATTGGGACCTATTGTTGGTCTGTCGGATGTGATCGTTGATATTGTGGAGACAGGCTCCACGCTGAAAGAAAACGGACTAGGTGTTCTGGAGGAAATTTGCCCCCTGTCAGCAAGAATGATTGTTAATCAAGTGAGCATGCAGATGGAAACGGAACGGATCAGGACACTGATCACCCAATTAAAGGAATTGTGTCAGGAAGGGAGTAAATAAATGCGCATTGTTGAATTAACTGAGGAAAGCAGAAATAATTTACTGGCTAATCTGCTTAAAAGAAGTCCGGCCAGCTATGGAAAATATGAGCAGACGGTAAACAATATTGTGGACCGGGTGCGTAGGGAAGGAGATCAGGCTCTTTTTGAGCTGACCAGAGAGTTTGATAAATGCGATCTGAATGCACAGTCGATCCGTGTGACCGATGAGGAAATCGAAGAGGCCTACAGTCAAATCGATCCGGAATTTGTTACCGTCATGAAGAAATCCGCGGCAAATATTACCGCATTTCATGAAAAACAGATGCATAACAGCTGGATTTTGCCCAATGATAATGGAACGATTCTTGGACAGAAGATCACACCTGTTGAGATTTCCGGTGTTTATGTACCCGGCGGGAAGGCAGCTTATCCCTCCAGTGTACTGATGAACATTCTTCCGGCGAAGGTGGCAGGGGTATCCCGCATTATTATGACTACGCCCCCGAACGCTTCAGGGAAGGTGAATCCGGGCACTTTGGTTGCCGCAGATATTGCAGGTGTTCGTGAAATCTACAAGGTCGGCGGAGCGCAGGCCATTGCCGCAATGGCTTTTGGGACAGAAAGTATCCCTAAAGTTGACAAGATTACCGGACCCGGGAATATCTTTGTAGCGCTTGCGAAAAAGGCATGTTTCGGTTATGTAAGTATTGATTCTATTGCCGGTCCCAGTGAAATACTTGTGCTGGCGGATGGAACAGCGCCCCCCCGGTATGTTGCCGCAGATCTTTTGTCACAGGCAGAGCATGATGAGCTTGCAAGTGCGATTCTGATCACTTCAAGCAGGGAACTTGCTGAAAAAGTATCAAAAGAAGTGGACGAATTTACAGAACAGCTTTCCCGCAAGGAGATTATTGTAAAATCCTTAGAAAATTATGGATATATTCTGATTGCGGAAACTATGGAACAGGCAATTGATGCTGCCAATGAGATTGCTTCCGAACATTTGGAAATTCTCACCGCAGACCCTTATCAGGTGATGACGAAGATTAAAAATGCAGGAGCCATCTTCTTAGGAGAATATTCATCCGAGCCACTGGGCGATTACTTTGCCGGGCCCAACCATATTTTACCTACAAACGGAACTGCAAAATTCTTTTCTCCGCTGAATGTGGATGATTTCCTGAAGAAGACCAGTATTATCTCTTATTCCAGAGATGCACTTGAAAAAGTACATAAGGATATTGAATTGTTTGCTGAAAAAGAAGGCTTGACGGCACATGCAAACTCCATTAAAGTTAGATTTGAGTAATTGCCGTTTTCGCAATTTTGCGGATGGAACGGATTAAGAAAGGTTTGGTGAATTAAGATGGAACGAAGCGCCAATGTTACCAGAACAACGAAGGAAACGGACATTTCGGTGGAATTAAGTTTGGACGGAAGCGGACAAAGCCGTGTTGAAACAGGGATCGGTTTTTTTGATCATATGCTTGAAGGGTTTGCCAGACATGGTTTTTTTGATCTGGATATCCGGATCAAAGGAGATCTACAGGTGGACGCACATCATAGCGTGGAAGACGCCGGAATTGTTTTGGGAACGGCAATCCGTCAGGCGCTTGGAGACAAAGTAGGGATCAAGCGTTACGGTTCTTGCATTTTACCTATGGATGACGCGTTGTGCATGTGTGCGATTGATTTGAGTGGAAGACCGTATTTTGCGTTTGATTGTGAGTTCCCGGCAGAAAAAGCCGGTTATCTGGATACGGAACTGGTAAGAGAGTTCTTTTATGCAATATCTTATAGCGTAGGAATGAATCTGCATATCAAAATGCTTTCCGGTTTTAATACACATCATATGATCGAGGCCATTTTTAAAGCATTTGCAAGGGCGCTTGATGAGGCAGTAGATAAAGACATGCGCATCAAAGATGTGTTAAGTACCAAAGGAAGTTTATAATTTTAAGAAGTACAAGACGAAGGTTCAGAAAAGGAATGGATATCTGATGAATACATACAAAAAATTTATTCCGTGTATTTATTTAAAGGATAAAAAAGCAGTAGCGGGATTTCAGGATGAGACGCTGATCAGCGAAGATCCCATAGAACTTGCACGGCTTTACGGAGAATACAATGCGGATGAAATTATAATATACGATTTGTCCAAAGAAGACATTGCGCATGAGGAGGCGCTTGACATCATAAAGGCTATCTGTGAGAGAGCGCAGGTTCCGATCATTGGCGCAGGAAATGTAAAACGGATGGAGGATGTAAAAAAGCTTCTCTATGCCGGCTGCACAAAAGCTGTTTTAAATTATTCCAAGGAAGAAAATATTGAAATCACAAAAGAAGTTTCCCAAAAATTTGGCAAGGAAAAAATTCTTGCCTGTATTGCAAAAGCTTCGGAGATAGAAAGTAACACAGAATTGCTGACTGAATTTGTAAGCGGTGTGATCCTGCTTGGAGAAAAGACCATCAAGCAGGCAATGCAAATATCGCAGCTTCCGCTTATTGTAACTCTTCCCGAGGTCTCGTTAGATAAGATTATAGAGCTTTTATCCTATCAGATCATTCAGGGAGTTACGGGACCGGCAATCAATGCAAATGTAAAAGAACTGACGGATATTAAGGATCTTTGTGCCGGTAACGGNGTGGCAGTCCGTACTTTTGAACCCCAAATTAAATGGGAAGAATTAAAAACGAATTCAGAAGGTCTGGTGCCTGTAATCGTTCAGGATTATAAAACCCAGGAAGTTCTCATGNTGGCTTACATGAATAAAGCAGCGTATCTGCATACATTAAAATGCGGACGGATGACCTATTACAGCAGAAGCCGCAGGGAACAATGGATTAAGGGCGAAACCAGCGGACATTTTCAGTATGTCAAAGAAATGAAGGCAGATTGTGATAAAGACACAATTTTAGCTAAGGTGTCGCAAGTGGGAGCCGCNTGNCATACNGGAAATTACAGNTGCTTTTTCAATGAAATCATGAAAAAGGANTATACGGAAACGAATCCCCTTATGGTGTTTGAATCGGTTCTTGGTGTAATTAAGGATCGAAAGGTCCATCCTAAGGAAGGGTCTTACACCAATTATCTCTTTGACAAAGGAATTGATAAAATTTTAAAGAAGTTAGGAGAGGAAGCTACCGAAATTGTGATAGCCGCCAAAAATCCAAACGCCAATGAAATCAAGTATGAAATCTCGGATTTNNTGTATCATATGATGGTNNTGATGGTGGAAAAGGGAGTAACCTGGGANGAGATTACNGAGGAATTNGACAAAAGATAGCGTTTTGNGGAGAANCNTNTNAACNGAACAAAGATAGGANTATGCAGAGTATATTTANTATATGCTCTGCATATTTATGTTGTGACAACAAANAAGGAGCGGTGTTTATGAGCAAGGTGAGCACTGACAAAAAATTGGANTTGATACGCACCATAAGAATGCAGAATCAATATAACAGACAGCTTTTTAAATCAAGGGAAAATCTGATCTATTCGGCAGATCCTTCTTTGCGGCATGGGGAGATATATGGATTGGAGTCCATGACCTACCCGATTAAGGAGGATTTTACCCAGATGAAAAATGCAAATAATAATACGGATTCGGGAAGCGGAATTTTTCGAAGCTTTCGTATTCGATTTTTAATTGCAATGGGTCTTTTTCTGNCCTTTGTATACTGCGATATCCGGGAGGTACGGATCGGCTCCGTAACCACTGATTATCTATATCAAATCATAAACGAAAATGAAGGAATTCAGGAGTTGATCGGAGGATTCATCAGTTCTGATTAATTCGGTCTTGCAATCAGGATTTATAACCCCGTATAATAGACGTGGTATTTATAGTGTCGCAAAAATGAATACGGGAGAAAACAAATGGGAAAATTGGCGCTTAAAGACGAGATTCTGATGCAGGTGGAGAAGCCCGCCAGATATATCGGAAACGAAGTCAATGCAGTAATAAAGGACAAGGAACAGGTAGATATCCGGTTTGCAATGTGCTTTCCGGACGTTTATGAAATCGGTATGTCACATCTGGGCATACAGATCATTTACGATATGTTGAATCAATTTGAGGATGTATGGTGTGAGAGGGTCTATTCTCCATGGGTAGATTTGGATGCCATCATGCGAAGGGAACAGATTCCTTTATTTGCATTGGAATCACAGGATCCTATCCGTAATTTTGACTTTTTGGGAATCACTATTCAATATGAAATGTGNTATACCAATATTTTGCAGATNCTCGATCTTTCAGGAATNCCTTTTNTGGCAGAAGAAAGAACCTGGGAAGACCCTATTGTGATCGGTGGGGGACCATGTACTTATAACCCTGAACCCATCTGTGATTTTTTTGATCTTTTCTATATAGGTGAAGCGGAAACACGTTATAGGGAGCTTCTTGATCTGTATAAAAAATGCCGTGATGAGAAGACTTCCCGAAAAGAATTTTTAGTGAGAGCCGCACAGATTCCGGGAATGTATGTGCCTTCCCTTTATGAGGTGAGCTATTATACAAACGGAACAATAAAAGAGCGTCATGCTCTTAGCAAAGAGATTCCCATAAAGATTGAAAAGGANCTTGTAACAGATGTTTCGGACACATATTATCCGGAAAAACCAATTGTTCCGTTTATTAAAGTCACGCAGGACCGGGTTGTTCTTGAAATTCAGAGAGGATGTATCAGAGGGTGCCGCTTTTGTCAGGCGGGGCAGTTATATCGTCCGGTAAGAGAAAGAAGCCTTGAAATGCTGAAGGAATATGCTGTTAAGATGCTGAAAAACACAGGACATGAGGAAATTTCTTTAAGNTCCNTAAGNTCCAGTGATTATTCCNNCCTTCCGGAGCTTTTGGATTATCTGATTGAAACCTGTAAGGAACAGAAGATCAATATATCANTGCCTTCTCTTCGGATTGATGCTTTTTCGCTGGATGTAATGAATAAGGTTCAAGATGTTAAGAAAAGCAGTCTTACNTTTGCACCGGAGGCAGGCAGTCAGAGGCTTCGTAATGTGATCAACAAGGGTTTGACACAGGAGGATATTCTGGANGGNGCCAGNCTTGCCTTTGAGGGCGGNTGGAGCCGGGTNAAGNTNTATTTTATGTTAGGNCTTCCNATGGAAACAGAAGANGATATTGNAGGAATNGCCGATTTGTGCAATCANATTGCAGCCGTTTANTATGAGACNGTTCCCAAAGAAAAGCGTACAGGCAGAGTTCAGATCGTTGCCAGCACCTCCTTTTTTATTCCCAAGCCATTTACGCCTTTTCAGTGGGCANCGCAATGCACCAAGGATGAGTTCCTGCACAAGGCGTATCTGACCAGAACGGCTATTTCCAGTCAGTTGAATCAAAAAAGTATCAAATATAACTGGCACGAGGCGGATGTGAGTGTCCTTGAAGGTATTATGGCGCGAGGCGACAGACGNTTAAATAAGGTGATTCTNNGCGCTTATCAAAAGGGCTGTATATATGATGCCTGGAGTGAATATTATAAGAACGATGTGTGGTTTGAAACCTTTGAGGAATGCGGNATTGANCCTTCGTTTTACACTACNCGGNNNAGAAGTGANGATGAGATCTTTCCNTGGGATTTTNTGGACTGCGGTGTAAGCAGAGAATTTCTTTTAAGGGAATGGCATAAGGCCAAGGAAGAAAGCACAACGCCCAACTGCCGAATGCAGTGTCAGGGCTGCGGTGCCTCACGTTTCCGAACGGGAGTATGTACGGAAGGAGGGAGAGGGCAATGAAAGTACGAATAAAATTCGCAAAATATGGTACCGTAAGATTTATCGGTCATCTTGATGTTATGCGGTATTTTCAGAAAGCAATCCGGCGGGCCGGAATTGATGTTGCTTATTCGGAAGGCTTCAGCCCTCATCAGATCATGTCCTTTGCAGCCCCCTTGTCGGTAGGACATACCAGTGAAGGAGAATATTTTGATCTTGAAGTAAACAGCTTTACAGACAGGGAGGATTTCAAAAAGAATCTTCAATCGGTTATGGTAGAGGGCATAGAGATTTTAGACGTACAGCCGCTTGAGCAGGGGGCTAAAAATGCAATGGCAAGTGTTGCNGCCGCCGCTTACCTTGTTGCTTTTCGGGATGAAACAATCCTGCCTGNCACATGGAAGGAAGCATTGCTGGATTTTTATGCTAAGCCCGANATTCCGGTGATCAAAAAGACAAAAAAGAGTGAGAAAGAAATCAATCTGAAGGAAAGTATTTACGACTTGGAAATTCGAACCGGAATTTCCAAAAAGGGACAGGAAACTGTGCCGGAAAACGAGATCTATCTTCTTTTAAATGCAGAAAGCGGAGAAAATATCAAACCGGTCTTTGTATTAGAGACTTTTTTTAAAACCTTGTCCTTTGAACTGCCTCCCTTTTCCCTTTTGATACACAGATTGGAAACGATGCAGAATATAGGAACACAGGAAGAAAGAAGGCTGGTGCCGTTATTATGGGAAAAATAATTATTTCAGAAGTCATGGACAGACAATTACTGTTTTTGATCGATGAACAAAACCATCCACAGTTTATAAAGGTACTTTCCGATGAGAGAGAAGATTCGCTTACCGGAAATATTTATGTAGGGCGTGTCAGCGATGTTGTTCCGGGAATACAGGGGGCATTTGTAAGCATTAGTAATCATCAAAAGGTATTTTTACCGTTTAGGGAATGTTATGCACGGGAAAGCGCTGTTCCTCTGCGACAGGGAGATGAACTTCTGGTTCAAATTACCGCATCTGCCATAAAGACAAAGCTTCCGGAAGCTTCAACAAAGCTGCATCTTGCGGGAAAATATTGTGTTTGTCGTTTGAACGAGCATGGAATCAGCTTCTCCAAAAAAATCTCTCCTTCNAAGGAAAGTGAACTAAAAGCAGCAATTACAAATGCGGATATACCCGGAAGGAAAGATTATGGATTTATTATCCGCACTAATGCGGGGCTGCTTTCGGATCCGGAACCGCTTTTGGATGAAATGAGACAGTTCATTGATACTTTTAAACAGATTTCTCAAACAGGAAAGTATCGTACTATTTACAGTTGCTTATACCGTGGGGAAGATGAATGTATCAAAGCAGTTAAGAATATTCCCACAGATCAATATAGCGAGATTGTGACGGATATTTCTTNTTGCTATGAGCGATTAAAGGATTGCAAGGCTGCAGTGCGGCTGTATCAGGATGAAAGTCTGCCGCTGGCAAAACTTTATAGCTTAGAGACACATTTAAAGCAGGCATTATCCAAAAAGGTATGGCTTCCCGGCGGCGGTTATCTGATCATTGAACCTACAGAGGCGATGACAGTCATTGACGTAAACTCAGGAAAAGGAAGTAATCAGAAAGGAATGGCACAAGGGCAGTTATATCTGAAAACGAATCGGGAGGCCGCATTTGAGATTGCAAGACAGCTCCGGCTTCGTAATCTGTCAGGAATGATCATGGTTGACTTTATCAATATGGGATCAGCTGAGGAAGAACAGAATTTACTTGTGTATTTGAAGGAATGTCTGGAAAAAGATCCGGTAAAGACAAGGCTTGTAGATATGACAGCTTTGGGAATTGTTGAGATAACAAGGAAGAAGGAAAGCAGACCTCTTGCGGACAGTTTTCCGATTTTAGACATGAAGATTTGACATTTATTTAATTTATGATAAAATTTAAAGAGCCATGAACATATAATTAAAAGATATCAATCTTTTTATTGAATTTTTATCGTCGGATCTGGCGGCGGAATGGAGATTCCTATGAAAGAACAAAGACATAAGCGCAAGGAGTCCTTTTCCATTCTTCTAATTTCCAATACGGGACAAAGCAACAGGCATTTTCATATTTCTTTATTAGGGCTGAGAATGCTTGTTATTATTCCGATATTGGTCTGCGTTGTTATAGCAGGGCTTGCTTATCAGCTTTTCATGAATTACGGAAATGAAGCGACGCTTCGCGGGCAAATAGTTTCCCAATCACAGATGATACAACAATTAGAAGATGAAAAGGAAACATGGAACAACGAAAAAGTTGAACTTACGGCAGAAAATGAGTCGCTGCGTCAGCAGTTACAGGAAGATACGGAAATTTATGAAGCAGATGCGGCAGATGAACCGGGACAGGATTCTTCGTTCCCGAGCAGGTATCCTTGTTCAGAAACCGGTATGCTGGCGGATACCTATTCTACGGAACATCCTTACCTTTCCATCAGTATGCAGGCGGAAGGCAGTATTGTTGCTGCCGGTGACGGAACCGTGACATCGGTTAGTTCGGACGATACTTATCCGCTTATTATTGAGATTGAACATGGAAATGGTTATAAGACGCGCTATATGTGTCTTCAAGATGCAACGACCAAACCTGAAGAAGGGACATCGGTTAAGGTCGGTGATACTTTAATTACCATTGAAACGGAGACGGCACAGCTTGATTATCAGGTTATTTTAAATGACCAGCCCATTGATCCGCTTATGGTATTGGATGCAAAAGGATAAAAGGAGGAGATAATAATGTTAGGGAAAAGTAAAAATACTGCATATTCAGATGATGCACATGCAAAGGTAGGTACAATAATCGGTAAGGAAACCACCTTTGAAGGTGATCTGTCGTCTATGGAGGCGGTGAAGATTGATGGTGTCATCAATGGAAACTGTACTTGCGAGAGCAAATTGATTTTAAGCCCTGATGGGCGGGTAAAAGGAAACATTTCTGCTCAAAGCGTGATCATTTCCGGACAGGTTGACGGAGATATTACCGTTCAAGGGAAGCTGGAGCTTTTATCAACCGGTAAGATTGCAGGTAATATTACAGCAGGTTCACTGGTTATTGATGAAGGAGCATGTTTTGACGGAAGATGTACCATGACAGCTTCAACAACATCATCATCTTATGGAAAAGACGAGTCTGATGACTAAAATATCCGTTAAGCGAACTGAATAAAAGAGACTTAAGAGCAGGCGAGCACCTGCTCTTTTATTTGCGCGGAAGGCATAAGACAAGCTGGAATGCTTGTATTCCAATTTGGCGCCGCCCGCGAACGTGAGAAACTCGTAAAGCGAGTTTCAGTAAAGGAAAGAAGCGAACTTTCCTTGAGAATCTGAGTTGAAACTCTGTTCCGAACAACTTTAACCGGCATACAGCACTTTTCGTCAAGAAAAAGTTCCTTTCTTCCTTTATGCTGTAATTATCAGTTAAAAAATTTATATTAGAAGGAACCAGGAGGCTGAAAATGAAGGATAAAAATCCAATATTTCGTTCCCTTGCTATGATAGAGGAAAAGATTCAGGAAAAGCTCACTGTGGAAATGCTTGCGGAGGATATTCATTTTTCCAAATATCATTACCAGCGTATCTTCCGAGAAACCGTGGGAGAAACTGTCATGGGATATGTGACCAGACGCAGGCTTTTCTTGGCGGCGGAAGACCTTGCAGGAACGGGAGATTCTGTCCTTGCCATTGCGTTGAAATACGGCTACGATTCCCATGAAGGATTTACCCGCAGCTTTAAAACGTATCTGGGTATAACACCGACAGAATACAGGAAATATCATTCTGACATAGGCTTCCCGGGAGCAAAAAAGGAGGAGAGTGCAATGATGAATTCAAAATCCACAGATGAGATGATTCGCGAACTGAATAACTTGATTGTACAGGCAAAGGAGACGGCAGCGGATACCAGAAAACAAAAAGGTGTTACCGGAGATTCGGCGGCAATTTATGCACAGGCTTGGGAGTTTGCGTCCAAAAGGGCGGAGAAAATGGCGGAGGAACTGAAAGAAGTTTTGGAATGTGTTACTTCACTAACACAGGGAACAGATGAGATATCAGCCCGTTTTCTGATTGTAAAGGCTGTGGAGGATGCCGCTTTTGAAGCAAGCGTCACGGCATTTCAGGTGGGGCTAATGATTGCCAGAGCCATGCCAGAGCACCGTTCCGAATTTCGACCGTTGTATGAGAAATATGACCGCTTGGCACAGACTGCCCGGATCAGATCGGGTAAAATCGTGGATTTCTTAAATGAACTGTCAGCGGCTATTTTCCATGATATGAGGGAAAATGCAACGAAAAAGATTCAGGATGCAATGAAAGCGGGCATAGAAGCAGTCGAAAAACTGTCGGATCCGAGCCTGCCGTATGGCTATATTGCGGATGGTGTCCGGGAGATTACGGAGGAGTTGGATACCCTGCCGTTGGAAGAGGTGACGGTTTATTTTCTGGAGGATATCGTGTTTCGCATGGAGACAATTCTGTTTGCCGCTGATATGGATATTCTGCGTGCACCACAGCACAAACAGCTCTTTGACGGTATTTCGAATTTCAAAGAGAAACTTGACGAGGCGGCAGAATTTTTCCGGAACCTGTCAGGGGAGGCTCCCGGAACTATTGTAGGTATGAAAAAAGGTTCTGAAATCAAACGCACGGCAGAAAAGATGTATAGTGATCTGGCGGTGCAGGAGGGCATTTTGCTGTTTTACCTGAAAGGTGAAATACAGAAGCTGGGTAATGCACACCTAGATGAAGGGCAGAAAGCGGCTCTGAACGCTGTCTGCAATAAGATGGACAGAGCTGTAAGGCTGGCACGTAATGCGACAGATGAAAGAGATGGATGCGAAATTAAAGAGCTTTTGCATGAAGCATATGAAGAAATGATGGGGGAGGCAGAGAAGCTTGACGTGTATGGCGGTGCGATTAGGTATCTCGCGGAAGAGATGAAAAATATTATTTGTTGTTTTCTGCAATTATGATACAACTATGATGCAACTTTGATGCAATTATGATGCAACTATGATGCATTTGTATGCTAGGATTATTGTATTGTTATCGTTCAATCCTGCAATCAAAAGTATGCATATGAGATAAAAATAGTGGACGTAATTGCAAAAGGGGGCAAAATAGATATGAATCGGAGAACTTATATTAAAATTATACTTATGAGTATTGCACTTTTTATTGGATTCTGTCTCAGTTCAAAGGCTCAGGCAGAGGACTCTGCTCCGGAGACTGCATATCAGGAATTTTTGGAAGGTAGGCGGATGTTGCACATAGATGATGAAGCGGTAGAAGCCCTAAAAAGGATTGGACGGTTGACACATTTAGAATGTGGAACTTTATCTATGAAGGAATTGTTAAAAGAAATCAATACAGAATATTATGAGGATTTTAAAGGAGATTACCGGATTGCCTGCATAGAGTATGCATATCTTGATTGTGGGAAGGATGGGAGCAGGGAAATGGCAGTAAGATTTGATTCCAAAAATTACCGAGGCTTTCAATTAATATTTATTATCACTTTTGAAGATGGAGCACTTTATCTCCGTCATGCAATGGAAGCCTGGGATCGAAATTTAGTTCTTTTAAATCAATATGGTTATATTTGGGAAACGGGGTATGATAGTTCGGTTGATATAATTAAAAATGAAACACTTGTTGATGGAAGTGGAAAGATCTTGGACATTGTTGAAGATCACCTCTACTGGTCTGATATTCATGAACCGGAAATTTGTCAGCAGGTTTATGGAACCGAAGAATATTTTTTTAAACGAAATTATTTTCAAATTGACAATAAAGAATATAAATGTCTCTTTAATCAGGATGATGAAGACCCTGTTGATGAAAACTTTATACAGTTTAAAAAATTATATGAGCAAAAACACGGTAAGCTTTATACAAAAGCAGAAATAGAAAAATTGCTTGATAACCGTAGAAAAGAACTTGGTATCACAGAGGAAATGTCAGAAAAGAGTGACTTGAAGTGGAAAACTGTGGAAACTGCTGAGTTTAAAGAATTGGTAAGAGAAATTGGATTAAACGAAGCATACGATCAAATCGAATTGGGAGATTGGTCAGATATTCAGAATTTTGATGAGTCACAGACTCCTGTTAATGTAAATGATATGAGCTGGATGCGGATAGATTTGAATTATGATAGGACACCGGAACTTCTCTGTTTAAATCAAGAAACTGTTGGGAATCATACGCCAATTCGATATATTTTCACTTATATTAATAATAAAGCAGAAATAGTTTTTACTGATCAGAAAAATGATTCAGAATATTACTTTTTGGGAGAATGCGGAAACCTGCTCTGTGATTACAGCAGCTATGCGGTGGGCAAATATCACAGTATTTCCAAGTGTCAATTTAATGCAGATTGGGAACTGAAAAAGCGAGAAAGATTGGAGGTTTCCTGTGAAGCGGACGAAAATGAGATTTCCTGTTTAAAAGAAGTACCGCTCATTACAGATGCTCTTTCTCAAGATGGGGCTGGGGAAGAATGGAATGTAATTCCGATTTCTGCGAATGTATTTCTGGAAGAGTATCAACAGATGACGGGGGAAGATTTCTTAGAAAAGGGCAATGATTGGGAGCGGTTGTTTAGAAATGCTGGAGATGCTGTTAGCGATTCTGGATTTTCTTATGGAAAGTGGGAGCCGGATCTTACGGAAAATGAATTTGTAAAAACAGTTAAAGAATGTGAAACCTCCAAAGAGAATTGTAGTTCATTAACTTATGCTGCGGATTACGACGGCAACGGAACTATAGAGGCATTTGTTGTTATTGGCGATGACGACTATGAAAAGGAAATGAATCGATTTGACGGAGAAAGTCTGTGGTTTGTAGATAGCCGACATAAAGCGGTAAAGCTTATGGAATCACTTCCAGATAATGCCAGAATGCAGCAATATATGAAAAAAGGCAATAACATATACCTCATTTTTGTACATTATGGACATGCAATTGTACGATCATGGGAGACACCAGTTTATACTGTCCAAAATAATCAGCCGGTGTGTGTTGAAGAAAGTCTTTCTTATACCTATAAATACATTAACAAGTATGGGCAAATCATGGTAGAACAGAATGCTTATGATCATTTTTATGATGGAATATACGAAGATGGCGGTGAGCCATTTTCATTCTGGACAGGACATACATGGAAATACTATCCGTTCAGGCTTATTGATGGCAGATTAGTTGAAATGGGAGCTTGTGAATTAACTGCCGAAGCAGTGGAAGACATTTCGCCGCTTCCCATTTCCGTACAGAAAGAGCTTCGGGGGGATGAGGAACATCCTGTTGTCGCTGTTCAGTATCTTCTCAGGGACAATGGCGATCTCAATATTAATTATGTATCTGGCAGATCATACGGCACAGATGAGCTTGATTTCAGTAATGTAACTTTACGCTTAAACGAAACAAACCAGTGGGTGGAGTCAGATGATAACGGAGGTACGTATATGATCAACTTCAGTGAGGGAAAGGGCTGGGATTTCCGCGATAATTTAGATAAACTTGCAAATATAAATTAAATTATGGAAGGAAAGATGATGAGCCTAAATCAGAGAACTTATATTAAAATTTTACTTATGAGTATTGCACTTCTTATTGGATTCTGTCTCAGTTCAAAGGCTCAGGCAAAGGACTCTGCTCCGGAGACCGCTTATCAGGAATTTCTGGAAGGGAGACGTGTGTTGCATATTGATGAAGAGATGTTGGAAATCTTAAAGAAATTTTACGGCACGGAGGAGTTTGAATGCGGCGCCTTTTCCATGAAAGAAATATTGGAAAAGATTAATGTAGGGTATTACCAATATCAGGAAGAAAACAACCGGCTTGCCGGAGTTGAATATGCTTATCTTGATTGTGGAAAAGATGGAAGCCGGGAACTGGCAGTAAGATTTGATGCTAGATCATATAGCGATATGTTTCAGTTGACATTTATTATTATCTACGAAAATGGCACCCTATATCTTCGTCATGCCTTTGAATCATGGTCACGAAATTCGGTTCTTATAAATCAATATGGATATATTTGGGAATCAGGGAGTGATGGTGCCGCTTCCGGAGGCAGAAATGAATCATATGTTGACAGTAATGGACGAGCAAAGATTATTTTTGATAATCGCATAGACTGGGGTGATATTGATGAGCCGGAAATATGTCAGCAGGTTTATGGAACTGAAGAATGTTTTTTTTGTAATGTCCGCTTTCAGATTCAAGATAAAGAATACAAATGCCTGCTTGATGAGGACGAGGAGGATCCGAATGATGAAGACTTTGCTCTGTTTAAAAAATTATATGAGGAAAAGTACGGCAAAATATATACGAAAGCAGAAATAGAAAAATTGCTTGATAATCGGAGAAAAGAACTTGGTATTACAGAAGAAATGACTAAAGAGACCGAACCTGATTGGGAATCTCTGGAAACGGCGGCATTCAAAGATCAGGTAAGAGAAATTGATTTGAAGGAAACCAGAAAAAAAGCTCAGGCGGAAAATGAGTCTGTTGTAAAAAAGGGATGGAAAACCTGTAGTAAAGATTCTTCAAAGATGATACTCCTTGAAGATCAAAGATATTTAAACTATAACGGGGAACAGGCAATTGAATATGCATTGGGAGACTATTGCAATGAGAAAAACATATCTGATATGGAATGGAGCTTAATTCAGACCGTATTTTATGGAGATATGCTTCATGCAGTTACGGTACAAAATAAGGATGGAAGGATTATCTGTCTGATGCTTTGCAGCGATGCCGCTGCGCTGGGACTGCCGGAATATACCGAATATCTGCTGGTTGCTGACTGCCATTTGGATAAAGTTGGAGTTACGATTGATTATTCTTCACTTGATTGGAATTCTTATGACACACAGGTTAAACAGACTTATTCTGTCAAGAAACCGGACAAACTATGTAATTTCTATTATGTCAATGCATTTAATCAGTATCTGACAGAACAAGATGCTGATCCTTCTGTGGAATGGGAATTTGACAGTAATGCGGTGTGCAGGATGGACTATCGGAAAATTATCGTTCGTTTCATTTCCGGGGAACAGGAAATAGTGATGGTAGTGGATGCTGATTATGATAATCCCAGGTATTCTGTCATCATACAAAAGGGGCTGGTAGAATTATCAAACGGAGAGGAGGAAACCGATCCAATAACTGCCTATCAGGAGTTTCTTGACGGAAAACGAAAACTGGGTGGATTTCACGATGATGAGCCGTGGTTATATGGTTATGGAACCGGAAAGGAAGAATATTATATATGGGAAATGATGGAGGATATGCTTGAAGGGAAGGAATATTCTTGGGGAAAAACCAGTTATGCCGATGATGGTTTATTGTTGACTAAAATAGATTATGCTTTTCTGGATTATGGAAATGATGGGAAACCGGATTTAGCAGTCCGATTTGGTGGTTGTGGCTGGGGAAGTGTTAATTCAGATGAAGATATTTATCTCATAACCTGTGAAAATGGGAAACTTGTCTGTAAAGACCGTTTGACGGCCGGATCAAAGAGCAGTATTGATCTGTATTATTATGGCTACAATATCTGGACAGGCGATGCAGGTGTTTTTGATATTATATATGATTATACCTGTCCGGATGCTTCGGGAGCACCGCTCCTTAAAATAAAATCAGAAGAATTTTGCTTTTCTCATTTAATGGCGTTGGATAAAAATGCATATGAAACTGTTTTTGACAAAAGTCCGGAGATGTCAGTTACGAAATGGCTTATCGATGAGGAAACCTATTATACCTATCAAATAGAAGATGATGAGGAACATAAAGAGATTTGCGAGCAATTTATTGACTTGTGCGAACAGGATGGACTTCCTTTTTGCTCTGATACAGAAATGGAAAAATTAATCAATGAACAGGCTGAATCCTTGGGCATAAAAAAAGAGTGGCTTGAAAAGAAAGAAGTGGAATGGATACCCTGCCTTAACACAGATTACCGGGATTATGTAAAGGAAATTGCAGAGTTGGCGGAAGATCATATTGCTTCTGAAGATGAGGCTTATGCATACCTGGAGCAGCAAGTTCCAGAGCTTAAGCTTATGTCTGAGTATATTGAGACGCATTCCGATGGAAAGGCACGTTATTGTGTCAGTCTTGCTGGCGAAAGAAGCCTAATCCATGGAATTGGATTATCCGATTACTATTTTGGTTATTATTATGTCTTTTATGTAGGTGAAAGTTGGGAAGATCATATCGCCAACTGGCATTGGTTCTATGTGAAAGATGATCTGTCGGAAATTTTAAGAGATGATATTGCCGAAGGGGTGTTGTGCACATTGGAAGAATGGCGCAGTTCTGAACAGTATTTAAATAATGAGTTGTATAACAATATTATTAATTTTGTAAATTAAATGGGAGATTATCTATGGAGCAAAAACTATTGACTATGAAGTCTGGATGGTCTATGGTACAAGNAAGGACGGCNGGAAAAACTGGTTTATNNAAAGNATTNAAAAAATAACAGNCTGAANAGGAGAGANANGAAAATGTATGATAAACAAGCTTACTTAAGGCAGATAGATGAAGTGATTGAAAGGGGACCTTACAAGGACAACTGGGATTCTCTTTCGACCCACCAAACTCCGGCATGGTTTAAAGAGGCTAAATTTGGCATNTTTATCCATTGGGGNATTTACAGTGTTCCNGCATTTGGAAATGAGTGGTATTCCCGAAATATGTATATNCAGGGAAGCAGGGAATATAAGCATCATCTTGAGACNTATGGNACNCATAAAGAGTTTGGCTATAAGGATTTTATTCCNATGTTCAAAGCCGAAAANTTTAANGCATCAGAATGGATAGATCTATTTAAAAAAGCNGGNGCAAGGTATATTGTTCCGGTNGCGGAGCATCATGATGGNTTTCAGATGTACAAAAGCGACATTTCNNNCTGGAATGNAGCCGAAATGGGACCAAGGAGAGATGTTCTCGGNGAATTAACTGAGGAAATGAAAAAGCAAGGGCTGATAAATGGTGCGTCCACCCACCGGATAGANCACTGGTTTTTTATGGGAGGCGGAAGAGANTTNGACAGTGATATCACAGCGGATGANAAGGAAGGNGATTTTTACTGGCCGGCNATGCCTTTGCAGGATAACTGCTTTCATGATCTTGACAGTGANCCCGTTCCGACACAAGATTTTTTGGAGGATTGGATGATTAGGACNTGNGAGCTGATTGACCGATACNGGATCAGGGAATTGTATTTTGACTGGTGGATTCAGCANAGCAGTGCCAAAAANTATTTGAAGAAAATTGCNGCATATTACTACAACAGAGCCATAGANTGGGGCGAAGAAGTGCACATNACCTATAAGCATGANGCNTTTATGTTTGGNACTGCNACCGTTGATATTGANCGGGGACAGTTTNCCCAAATNCAGCCTTTTNCATGGCAGACAGACACTGCCATTGCGAAAAATTCATGGTGTTATACAGAAAACAACGAGTTTAAGGAAGCGAAAAGTATCCTCTGTGANCTGGTGGATGTGGTCAGCAAAAACGGATGTATGCTTCTCAATGTAGGACCTAAGGCTGACGGTACCATTTCTAAGGAGGATCAAAAGGTACTGNTGGAAATCGGACAGTGGATGGAGACNAANGGGGANGCGATTTACGGCACNANTATTTGGCGGGTGGCGCAGGAAGGNCCCACCANGGTGGCAGAAGGACAGTTTACAGACGGAGTAGACAAGGTATTTACCAAAGAAGATTTCCGCTTTACAACAAAGGGAACTTANNTATANGCNATATGCCTTTCTTATCCGGAAGACGGAAAGGTTATGATAAGATCTTTAGGNGAACAGGANGCTTCCCATNTGCCGAAGTTNCANGGNATCATCAATAAGGTAGAAGTNCTNGGATTTGAGGAAGAACCGGTGTGGNAGAGGACNGAGGAAGGCNTAAAGATTACTACNAACATAGTCCGGTCAGATAAGCCNGTGGTGTTTAAGATCAGNATTGATTAGTATTTANATTTNGCATTATTTATTCAANAAAAATCAGNGGNNNGAAACCATGAAATATGATTGTNTGATNATAGATGATGAAAAAATGCTTGCAGANAGCACNGCAGAATATTTTAACTTGTTCGGTGTAAAAACAGCGGTNACATACAGNGCTTTAGANTGTNGNAATTTTTTGGAANAGAATCAGGCAGATCTGCTTNTGCTTGANATCAACCTTGGAGATAACAGCGGCTTTGAGCTTTGCAGGGANCTNCGTGCCCAAACCAANATTCCNATTTTATTTATCTCAGCAAGGACAAGCGANGACGATAAGATTGTTGCCCTAAATATCGGAGGTGACGATTANATTCAAAAGCCNTATTCNCTGGGGGTGNTNCTTGCAAAGGTGAAAGTGGTTNTGAANCGTTATGGTCAAAGTGNCANTNCNNNNGAATATTNTGATGAACGNCTGAAGGTTGATTTTAATGCAAAGCAGGTATTTGTTAANGGANNNCNNGTNAAACTGACNGCNCTGGAATTTAAGCTATTATCNTATTTGATCAAAAATGAAAACAGAGTNATNTCAAAGCAGGAATTGTTNGAAGAAGTCTGGGAGNACAAATTTACAGGTGACGGAACGTTGAATGTCCATATTCGCAAGATTCGGGAGGCAATTGAGAAAGATCCTGGTAAGCCGCAATATATTTCAACAGTCTGGGGCGATGGCTACAAGTTCAACGGAGGAAAGCTATGAAAAAGTCAATGTTCCTCATCAGCCTACTCCTTGTTTTTGGAATAGAGATAGCAGCACTGGCCTATTTTGCAGCTGTGGACGGNGCTTATGGACAAGATACTGTTTTGGTAAATGAGGCAGTCTGGTCGGTGCAAAATGACTGGGATAATATGGAAAACCATCAAAATCACACAGACCTGGATTATACGGTTTTGGATTTGGAGGGTAACGTTCTTTTCGGAACGAAAAGAGGGTTGAGCGAAAGTATCAATATGGCAGTTGGTCACAGGGATACGATTCTGGATCTTGTAGTAGANAATTCTGTTGTAGGAAAAATAATTATTTTTAACGACACTGCACAAATTTTTGAGTCGCAAAAGCAGTCAATTGTTATGATTTTGTTGGCGGCAATGCTTGTGCAGTGCNGTTTCTGTATTGCATATCATTTTTATCTAAACCGAACCATTGTACGTCCTTTTCATAAGCTGAAAGGCTTTGCGGAACGCATTGCCGGGGGCAATCTGGATATTCCCCTTGAAATGGACAGGCAGAATCTTTTTGGGGCTTTTACGGAAAGCTTTGATATCATGCGTTCTGAATTGAAGAAAGCAAGAGAGGCAGAGGCGGCTGCTCATGCAAGCAAAAAGGAGCTTGTAGCAAAGCTTTCCCATGATATCAAAACCCCTGTTGCAAGCATTAAAGCAGCTTCGGAAGTAGGGGCAGCGCTCACGGATAATGAAAAGATCCGGGATAATTATGGTCAGATCATCCGTAAAGCTGACCAGATCAATGAACTGATAACCAATCTGTTTACAGCTACCTTAGAAGAACTGAGACAGCTTCCGGTATCCCCCGAAGATATGGAAAGTAAAGAGCTTTCTTCTCTGCTTGAAAATGCCGACTACCTTCACCGGGCAGAAATTCCGGCAATCCCGGATTGTATTTTTTATGCAGACAAGCTCCGTCTGCAACAGGTGTTTGACAATATTTTTGCCAATTCCTATAAGTATGCCGATACTTCCATTTTCATTGAAGCAACGCTTGTAAATGATTATTTGTCCATCAGCATTGAGGACTATGGTGGAGGGGTGAACAGGGAAGAATTGCCGCTTTTAAAAGAAAAATTCAAAAGAGGGAGTAACGCAAAGAATGTGGAGGGGACCGGGCTGGGACTTTATATTTCAGATTATTTTATGGAAAAAATGAATGGAAAGCTGATTCTTACCAATGAAAGCAGGGGGCTTCGGGGAACGGTGCTGATTCCCTTAAGTGGCAGGATTTAAGGAATATTTAAGGACTGCCTAAAGACACTTAAGAATTAAAAAAGTAGAATAGGACATGCAAAAGGAGGTTAAGTATGAAAAAAATACTTTTAAAAACGGAAAACTTAAGCAAGTCCTTTTCGAATGGCGGGGCTATGCAGCACGTCCTTAAAAACATTGACTTAGAACTCTATCAGGGTGATTTCACTGTGATCATGGGCGCAAGCGGAGCTGGGAAATCCACGCTTTTATATGCGCTTTCGGGGATGGATACGCCCACGCTTGGCAAGATTACTTTTGGAGATCAGGTAATCTCTGATTTAAATCAGGATGGTCTTGCAGTATTTCGCCGTGAGCATTGTGGCTTTGTCTTTCAGCAGATTTACCTGATCGACACCATGTCTGTTATGGATAACATTTTGGCCGCGGGCTTGCTTGTCAATAGGGATAAGAAAGCCCTTTTAACAAGGGCGGAAGAACTGTTTGAGGCGGTGGATATTTCTAAAGAAATGCAGAAAAAGTTTCCCACACAGATATCAGGAGGGGAAGCTCAAAGGGTGGGGATAGTGCGGGCTCTGATTAACAGCCCTGAAATCCTCTTTGCAGATGAACCAACGGGTGCACTGAACTCTAAAACCGGAATCGATGTCCTTGATACGCTTACCCGGTTCAATGACCAGGGGCAAAGCGTAGTCATGGTAACACATGATATGCGTTCTGCCCGGCGGGGCAGCCGGATTTTATATCTGAAAGACGGTGTTATTTTAGGTGAATGCAATCTGGGGAAATATGTTCAGGGCGACAGGGCAAGACATGAAAAGCTTTCTGCTTTTCTTTCAGAAATGGGGTGGTAACATGGGAAAAAGTTTTCTTCTCGCACACTCCAATCTGCGAAAGATTAAAGGACAGATGACAGCAATCGCCGTACTTATTTTACTTGCAGCATTCATGCTTAATTTATGGCTTATGCTGTCCATGGATTATAAACAGAACTTTGACCGATGGCACGATAAGCTGAATGCGGAGCATGTAACTTTGGCTGTTGATGGTGAACAAAGTGAAATGCGGAAATTTCTGACACAAACGCTGAAAAATGACGGACAGATATCGGAATTTGTGCTTAATGATTCCATGCACATGGTTGGTTCCTTCCCGTATCACAGTGGAGAAATTAGTACTGAATTTGTATTCCTCGATAAAGAGACTGCAATTACCCGGCAGGTTGGGAAAGTTGAGATTATGGAAGAAGGGGAGCTGCAAAGCGGAATCTATATGCCTATCTTGTATCAATCGGATGACATTGCTGTCGGCAAAAAGATCAATATTACGATTGGAAGTAATGAAATGATCTATACCATATGTGGCTTTTTTAACAGCGTAATGACCGGTTCCCACAATTGCTCCTTGTGTGAAGTTATCCTGACAGAAGATAAGTATAGAGAGCTGGAAGAAGCTTGCTATGCTCCAAAATCCATTCTTGTATCTATTCGATTGGAAAATAAAGAGAAAAGTGAAAACTATGAAGCAGCGCTAAAAAATTGTTTATCTTCCGAATATCCAGAAGCCCGTATGGTAAGTAATTCTTATGCGTTGGTTACTACTTCCCGATATATTTCACAAATGATATGTGCAGGTGTGATGAGCGCTGTAGCCTTTTTGATACTGTTGATTGCGCTGGTAGTCATATCATCCAATATAATCAACTATATTCAGGAAAACATGAAAACACTTGGAGCTTTGAAAGCAATCGGTTACACAAGCCGTCAGGTGATCTGGTCGCTCCTTCTACAGTTTGGCGGGCTTACATTGCTATTTGCCGTGGCAGGAGCTTTAGGGGCGTACATCCTGTTCCCTTTTATTAATGCGATGATGATCTCGCAGACAGGTATCCCTTATGCAATCCACTTTTTGCCGCTGCTTTTTCTTTTAACCCTGTTTATCTTATGTGGGGCAGTTTCCTTTGTTGTGTGGATTTCCGCCCACAGGATCAAAAAAATTGAGCCCATAACAGCACTTCGCCAGGGAGTACAGACACATAATTTTAAACGAAACCGTGTTCCTCTGGAAAAAACCAGAGCTCCGCTGAACTTTGCGCTTGCCCTGAAAACTACATGTTCCAGCATAAAGCATAACCTAACTATTTGCATTACTATGCTTACACTTTCTTTGGTTATGGCTTTTTCAGGCTTGATGATCAAAAATGTCATCTCTGACATGACACCCATTATCAATCTTATTGTAGGGGAAACCGCAGATAGCTGTATTAATGTGAATACAAGAACGGAAAACGATTTTTTGAGAAAAGTAAAGGAAGATGAGAGTGTCCGGAAAGTTTATTTATACCATTCTGCTTTTGTTAGCCATGTAAACGGAGTGGAGCTTATGGCAAACATCAGCGATGACTTTTCCAAGGTTAACAATCAAAAGGTGGTATTCAAGGGACGTTTTCCCAGGTACGATAATGAAATTGCAGTCGCCGCCAAATATGCGAAAGAAAATGGTTTAAAGATAGGGGATGAAATTACCATATCTGCAGATGGAAAAGAAGCAAAATATATCATATCGGGATTTACACAGATCAGCAATAACCTCGGCAAGGATTGTCTGCTTACAAGATCCGGTTATGAACGAATGGGGGAATTGCAGAATACAAGCTATTATTTGAATCTTTCCGACAGGTCTGATATTGATGAATTTAACCGGGAAATAGAAGAGCGGTTTGGAAGTGAAATAAATACAACTATGAATATAGCAAAAATAATAAGCGGAACCGCCTCTGTGTACGTTTCACTGATGACGATCATTGTAATTGGGATTTTTATACTAAGCGGTGTAGTTATTGCTTTTGTTTTGTATTTATTGGTGAGGACTATGCTAAGCAATAAAAAGAGGGAGTACGGAATTTTGAAAGCGTTGGGTTTTACCACAGGGCAGCTTATTTTACAGACTTCCCTGGCCTTTATGCCGCCGGTAATTTTGTCAACGATTGTGGGAATCATAGTATGCAGTTTTATTATCAATCCACTTACCGCGTTATTTTTGAGCGGTATTGGAATTGTGGAATGTACCTTTGCTGTGCCGGTTGGTTTTAACATTGTTGCAGGGATTGGGCTGGTGGTCATTACATTTGCGATTGCATGCCTGATGTCCCTTAAGGTTAAGAAAATAGTGCCGAGGGAGCTGCTTGGTGGTGAATAAACAGAAAATGATGCAACTTTGATGCAAAAATGATGCAGTTTTGATGCATGAGTCGTATAGAATAGCAGTATGGATTGACAGTGAAGCTGTCAGTCTGTGCTGTTTTTTTTATGAACGCTGTTTGAAAGGATAATGAACAGATGAAAAAAAGGAAAATACATCTTTTGATAATTGCATTATTGGGGAGCATAATGATCTGCGGTACAAAGCAGGATCATACAATAAATCCTAATAAAATAGCAATTCCAAGTCCGGTCACGAAAATGTATGATCAAAAAGAGACTGTAACGGAAGAAATTTCAGAAGCGGATGCCAAAATCGAAGAAGAGGATTCCTTGACAGAGCCTGAAATGGATGAAGCATTTAAAGTGAATGAGAATAATCCCTATGCCATGTATACAGAAACTTTTAGTGGCGGCTATTTGTATTATATCTATGAGGCAAATAAAGGAAGCGAAGCGGATGGGGATTGGTTTAAGAAGGAAAGTGAAAAATTTACTTACCATGAACAATATGATCCGCTGAACAATGAGCATTTGAATTTTGAATGGGACATCGAGCTTTCAGAAATGAATGGGACGGATCCTCTTTCAATATCATTTAATAACTATCATCAACAGCTCTTTGAAGAACAGAAGACATTTATGGAAGAGCATCAAAAAGAAGTTAAGGAAATGGAACCAGAAGAAATAAGAGAAGATTGGTTAATGATAGACTTTTTTTCAGATAATATTTTTTCAAGAGCCTCTTTTAAGTGGGGAGATATTTTTACAGTTGTTGATATGAAAAACATACATGACCGGGGATGCTATCCGGTTATTGCAAACTTTAACAGCGTATCCGGAAAGCAATATCAATTAGATGACTTATTTAGTATAGATAATTATCCGGAGGAGCTGAGTGAAATTATCAGGGCAAAATCAGGCGGATCTGACTATTCTGGAGTGTCGTTGGGACGTCCAGATAGCCTGCCATTTGTAATTGGGTATCAGGGATTACTGTTATTTGATGACGTTTCAGAATTTTCCATATTATTTGAGTGGAGTGATTTGGAGGGTATTTTAAAACCAGAAATTTGGGAAGTTATTAACAAAGGAAGAAATGCTCCCGAAACTGCTTATCATGAAAATGGTTGGAAAATCGAACCGGATGCTCCCGGGGATGAGGCAATCGGAAGCAATCTATTTTATACTGGCTGGTGCACAGAAGGAAATGGGTACATCTATACAACTAATATGGCGTTTTATGGAGTGGAACAAGAAGACAACGACCATAATACAATATATAGGTTTGATAAAAGTAAAAATCAGTGGGAAATAGTTGTATCGTATGCAATGCCTAAGGAAGAACATTTGTATGATGAAAGTGGTGGAATTATTAGTGATAGGTATGTAAGGGACTTAACATATTATAGAGGGTACGTTTACTATATATTGGTGAATGATTATGCACCAGGAGAGGGACTTGGTAAAGAGTATTATTTCTACAGGGCATCTGAGCAGAATGGAAAAGTAGAAAAAATAGGAGAAGGTTTTGATAGGTTTCATACTTATAATAATAAGATTTATTATAAAACATACAATCATTCTGACCAGAAAAGTTATTTTTGTAAGATGGATATCAATGGGACTAATCAAGAAATAGTGGGGGATTCGTTATCTTGGGTAAACGGAGAAAACTTTACAGTAGGAGGGGGATCCCTATATTGGGTAGATGAGAATAATAGCATTAGGGCAATAAACTTAGAGACAAAAAAGGAAAAAATTTTCGCCGTTAATCTTAATAGAATATCAAGCATTTATTATGAAAATGAAAATTTATATATTGATGCGGCTTTTATATATCAATTAAATTTAAACTCAGGGGATATTAAAAAAATTGTAGAAACAAAAACAGTGGCAACATGGATTTATAATGGATTTTTATATTATGTTGATTATATGACGAATAAAGATCAATATAATTATTATTTTTGGAGAAGAGATTTGTTGTCGGATGAAATTATTAAATGGAATGAAATTTTGATTCCCAGAAATGCAAATGTTCTTAAGACTTATGTCCATTTAGAAGCAGAGGGGAACAATATATTGTTTCAAGTTGGGATTAAATATTTGTCGGAACATAAGTATGGCTCATGGGAGTACAGTTATTTTATGAAAAGCATTGATGAAATAGAATAGTAAATATGATTCCCAAATTTTCATTAAATAATGACTGAGAAGATTTTTCTGTGCCGTTTTCAGCAAAAAGGGTACGGTGCTAACCGTAACCTACTCTGGTAAATCAGAGAGACCTCGTCGGTCAAATTATCATTTCATTTGCGGTCTCGTTGACCAAAAAACACTTATATGCAAGTGCGAAAGAATTTTAATCTTTGAGATGGTTGTCATCTCTAACTATATTATACATAATTTCACTAAAAATTATACTTGTTTTTCGGATATTTTTTTAAGTAAAATAGAAAATGATGCAACTTTGATGCAAAAATGATGCAGTTTTGATGCATGAGTCGTATAAAATAGCAGTATGGATTGACAGTGAAGCTGTCAGTCTGTGCTGTTTTTTATTACAATAAGCTGACTAGCAAAGCGTGACAGTGTTTGTTGAGCACTGTTTGAAAGGACAACATGAATAAAATCAAAAATACTTTTTTATTAGTTACATTATTTGGAGGATTAATGATATCCTGCGGTATAAAACAGGATCATGCGATAGCAATTCCAAGTCCGGTCACGAAAATGTATGACCTAAAAGAGAATGAAACAGAAGAACTTTCAAAGGCGGAGGACGAAATCGAAGAAGCGAGTTCTTTGATAGAACCCGAAATGAGTGAAGCTTTTAAAGTAAATGAGAATAATCCCTATGCCATGTATACAGAAACTTTTAGTGGCGGCTATTTGTATGATCCGCTGAACAATGAGCGTTTGAATTTTGAATGGGACATCGAGCTTTCAGAAATGGAAGGAACGGATTCTCTATCGGAAGCTATGGAAGAGCATCAAAAGGAAGTTAAGCAAATGGAACCGAATGCTCCCAGGAATGAGACAATCGGAAGCAATCTATTTTACTATGGCTGGTGCACAGAAGGAAATGGATACATCTATACGACTAATATGGCGTTTTATGGAGAGGCGCAAGAAGACGACAGTATTAGTACAATATATAGGTTTGATAAAAGTAAAAATCAGTGGGAAATAGTTGTATCGTATGCAATACCTTCGGAAGAATATTTACGTGATGAAAGTGGTGGAATTATTTATGATAGGTATGTACATGACTTAACATATTATAAAGGATACGTTTACTATATATTGGTGAATGATTATGCACCAGGCGGGGGATCCGGTAAAGAGTACTATTTCTACAGGGCATCTGAGTGGAATGGAAAAGTAGAAAAAATAGGAGAGGGCTTTGAAAGATTTCACATTTATAATAATAAGATTTATTTTATGACACACAATTATTCTGACCAGATAAGTTATTTTGGGGAGATGGATATCAATGGGACTAATCAAGAAATAGTGGGGGATTCGTTATCTTGGGTAGATGGCGAAAACTTTACAGTAGGAGGGGGATCCCTATATTGGGTAGATGGAAATAATAACATTAGAGCAATTAATCTGGAGACAAAAAAAGAAAAAATTTTTGCTATTAACCTTGATAGAATAGAAGGTATTTATTACGAAGATGGAAATTTATATATTCTTGCGGCTTTTATATATCAACTGGATTTAGGTTCAGGGAATATTAAAAAAGTTGTAAAAACAATAAGTGACACAGCATGGATTTGTAGTGGATATTTATACTATGTTAACCAAACGACGAATGATGACTATTTTATTTATTGCTTTTGGAGAAGAGATTTGCTAACCGATGAGGTGATTAAATGGCATGAAATTTTGATTCCCCGAAATACTAATATTTATGTGTCTTATGTTCATTTGGAAGTAGCCGGAAGCAATATATTGGTTCAAGTTGAAACCAGTTATTTGCCGGAAAATGAAGATGACTCAAAATATGAATATAGCTATTTAATGAAAAAACTTGATGAAATCACCAACTATTCTTGTCGATGATTTTATCATATGATATGATAAAATCGTTGAGTTTAGAATTATTTTGGAGGATTATGAATGAGGGTTAGTACATATGTAAGCGGTGCTGTTCGTCAGTTTTCATACTGGTTTGCCCACGGAACTTTAGACTATCCTCTTTTGGAGGGAATTAAGTACACCGGTGAAATTTTACAAGAAGAGAGTAGCTTTGCAGAGCAGGCATATGCTATTTTTATGAACAATCTCGAGCTAGATGAAGATGGGAGCGTCACCAACTATAAATATTGTGAACACCGGGCAGCACAATACATACGTAATTATTTTGATTCTGATTATAAGGTTGAACCACCCTTTGATTTTTGGGAGACAGAATTATACGCAGTGAGCAAAGACTCATATCAAAAATGAGCTATATGTACAAAAATCCCGAAAAATTCTTGACAACAACCATTTTGAATGCTATAGTTTATGAGTATGCCGCATAACGAGGTCGAAGTGTGCCCTTTGGCACCACCACAGTTAGCGAGAAACATCAGTTTTGCTGATGAGAAGGAGGTATCCCATATGTACGCAATCATTGTAACAGGCGGAAAACAGTACAAGGTTTCCGAAGGTGATGTGATCAAGGTTGAAAAGCTTGATGTAGAACCCGGAGAGACTGTGACATTTGATCAGGTTATCGCTGTAAGCGATAAGGAGCTTAAGGTTGCCGGCGATGTAAAGGGTGCAAGCGTATCTGCAACTGTTATGGAACAGGGCAAATATCGTAAGGTTATCGTTTACAAGTATAAGAGAAAAACCGGTTATCATAAGAAAAACGGTCACAGACAAGCATACACGCAGGTTAAGATCGACAAGATCAACGCTTAAAAGTGTAAAAAGGTAATATGACAACCATAACGATTATAAAATCCAAAAATGGGAACTATAAGCAAATGACCTGTTTAGGTCATACAGGTTATGCCGATGCCGGTGAAGATATCGTCTGTGCTGCAATATCCATGCTGGTGATCAATACCATCAATTCACTTGAGGTATTGACCGATGCTAAGATGCAGATTAATACAGAAGAAGATTCCGGTATGATCGACCTTAAGTTTCAGGAAGATATAAGCAGAGACGGCATACTTCTTATGGATTCGCTTATTCTTGGATTAAAGGGTGTCGTAAAGCAATACGGCAAACAGTATTTAAAACTCAAATTCAGGGAGGTGTAAAACATGTTAAAGCTGAACCTTCAATTTTTTGCTCATAAAAAGGGTGTTGGTTCTACCAAGAATGGTAGAGATTCCGAATCCAAAAGACTTGGTGCGAAGAGAGCTGACGGACAGTTTGTAAAAGCTGGAAATATTTTATACAGACAGCGTGGAACAAAGATTCATCCCGGCATCAATGTTGGACGCGGCGGAGATGATACATTGTTCGCAATGGTCGATGGTGTACTTAGATTCGAAAGAGTAGGAAGAGACAAAAAGCAGGCTTCCGTTTATCCGGTAGAGAAATAGTACGAATTATGCTTGGGCTTCAAACATCCGATTTGTTTGAAGCCCTTTTTACCTAATCAGGCAGAAGGGATAACAATATGTTTGCAGACAGGGCAAGAATTTATGTGCGCAGCGGTAAAGGCGGAGATGGTCATGTCTCTTTCCGGCGCGAAAAATATGTACCAAATGGCGGACCGGATGGCGGTGACGGCGGAAACGGCGGCAGCGTTATTTTGGAAATTGACGATGGATTGAATACACTAACCGATTACCGACATGTCAGAAAATATCATGCTCAGGATGGCGAAAACGGAAGTAAACGCAACTGCAGAGGCAAAAACGGTGAAGATTTGATCTTAAAGGTGCCGGAAGGAACCGTGATCAAAGAGGCAGAAAGCGGAAAAGTCATAGCAGATATGTCTGGAGAAAACAGACGTTTTGAGCTTCTTAAAGGCGGCCGCGGCGGAAACGGCAATCAACATTATGCTACCAGTACCATGCAGGCACCAAAATATGCACAGCCGGGGCAGCCCTCAAGAGAACTTGAACTTTTGATGGAGCTTAAGGTTATTGCCGATGTGGGCTTGGTAGGTTTCCCCAATGTAGGGAAATCCACATTTCTGACCAAGGTATCCAACGCCAGACCGAAAGTGGCTAATTATCATTTCACCACCTTAAATCCTCATCTTGGAGTGGTAGATTTGCCGGATGCAGACGGTTTTGTGATTGCGGATATTCCCGGACTGATCGAAGGGGCTTCTGAGGGTGTCGGACTGGGATTTGAATTTCTCCGGCATATTGAAAGAACAAGAGTGATTATTCATATTGTGGATGCCGCTTCTACGGAAGGAAGAGATCCTATTGAAGATATTTATGCGATCAATAATGAATTAGAAGCCTATAACCCTGAGATTGCCAGGCGTCCTCAGGTTATTGCAGCTAATAAAACAGATATGATTTTTGATGATAACGAGGAAGATCCCGTTCAAAAAATTAAAGATGAATTTGAACCAAAAGGAATTCCGGTGTATCCAATTTCTGCCATCAGCGGCCAGGGAATCCGGCAGCTTCTTTATCATATCAGAGAAATGCTGGACAAGCTTCCGAAAGAACCGGTTATCTTTGAACAAGAATTTTATCCGGAATATATGCTTGGCGGCAGTGATGAGCCGTATACGGTTATTTATGATGATAAAGCGGACGAATATGTCGTGGAAGGACCACGGATTGAAAAAATGCTGGGATATACCAACCTGGATTCTGAAAAGGGCTTTACATTCTTTCAGAATTTCCTGAAATTAAACGGTATTTTAGATCAGCTTGAAGAGCTTGGTATTGAAGAAGGAGACACGGTTCGAATGTATGGACTTTCCTTCGATTATTACAAGTAAGTCAGAAAGGGGATTACAAGAGAATGACAAGTAAGCAGCGGGCCTATTTAAAAGGACTTGCAATGAATATAGATCCGGTATTTCAGATTGGAAAATCCTGTCTGACACCGGAAGTGACTGATGCAGTCAGTGAATCATTTAATACCAGAGAATTGATTAAAGTGGCGGTGTTAAAAAACTGTATAGAAGATCCAAAAGAAATAGCTGAAGTATTAGCTGAAAGAACCGATTCACAGGTAGTACAGGTAATTGGTAAAAAAATTGTATTATATAAAGAAAACAAAGATCACAAAAAAATTGAACTTCCCAAATAAAGGAGTGATGAACGCATGGCAAAAAAAATTGGTATTATGGGAGGAACATTTAATCCTATTCATTTTGGACATCTGCTCCTTGCAGAGCAGGCCATGGAAGCGTATGATTTGGATGAAGTGCTTTTTATTCCCAGCGGGAATCCCTATATGAAAGATGCAGATCCGATTGTTAGCGGAGATATTCGAGCGAAGATGATAGAACTTGCTTTAGAAGAACATCCTTACTTTCGGCTGTCAACCATAGAATTGGAGCGGAAAGGACCGACTTACACTTATGAAACATTAGAAGAACTGAAAGAGAAGAATTCGGAATGTACTTATTTTTTTATTACAGGTGCAGATAGTTTGCTTACCATGGAAACATGGAAAAATCCGGAGCGGATATTTAAGAATTGTGTTGTTATTGCTTCGGTAAGAGGAACCGGAACTGAAGAAAAGATTCGGAAAATTGCAACACATTTGATTTATGAATATAAAGCGGATGTCCATATTCTTCCTACCAGATTTATTGATCTCTCTTCATCTGAGATCAGGCATAGGATTTCCGAAGGAAAATCTGTACGTTACATGCTTCCGGAGAAAGTCAGAGAATACATTTATGAGAATGGTTTATATCGGAATGTTTAAAGTGGAGTAAGTGATATGAAAGCTGCGGATATCAAAAAAATACGTAAGAAAATGGAAAAAACATTAGATGCCAAGCGCTTCGAGCATACTCTGGGAGTTGCTTATACGGCGGCTTCTCTCGCTATGCGTTATGATGAGGATATAAACAGAGCGTTAACTGCCGGACTTTTGCACGACTGTGCAAAGTGCATAAGCAATGAAAAGAAAATTGCCATTTGTGAAAAGCATAATATTCCGATAAATGAAGTGGAGAGGGAAAATCCGTTTCTTCTGCATGCCAAGGTTGGCAGTTATATGGCAATGAAGCAATTTAATATTCATGATCAGGATATTATCAATGCAATTTTGAACCATACAACTGGAAGACCCGGTATGTCGCCTTTGGAAAAAATAGTATATATAGCCGATTATATAGAGCCCGGTAGAAAGCAGGCGCCAAATTTACAGTTGATACGCAAAATGGCGTTTGAGAATATTGATCAGGCGCTGGTTAAAATTCTTGGAGATACGCTTCAATATTTGGAGAGTACAGGAACTCCAATTGATGCTATGACGCAGAAAACTTATGATTTTTATATATTAACAAATAAACAATGTGCTAATACGGAGGAAAATTTATGACGGATGTAAGCAGTATTCAAACTTTAGTTGGAAAGGCAATACTTGCTCTTGAGGATAAAAAAGCAGAGGATATCCGGGTAATTGATATCAGCAAAGTATCTGTTATTGCGGATTATTTCATTATTGCAAATGGAAATAATGTAAGTCAGATCCAGGCAATGGCCGATGAGGTGGAAGAAAAGCTCTATAAAGCCGGATGTCCGCTGAAACAAAAAGAAGGTTATATCAATGCCAATTGGGTTCTTCTTGATTTTGGTGATATCATCATTCATATTTTTGATAAGGAAAACCGTCTGTTTTACGATCTTGAGCGTATTTGGAGAGATGGCGTGTTGATTGATCCTGATGAATTAAAAAATGCATAAAAAAGAAAAATAATTGTTTATTCATAATGAAAGGAATCAGTTAATTCTGATTCCTTTCATTATTATATAGCTGATCAGCTATTTGACCGTTCTGTCCCGCCGGTGTACATATAAAATGTGATCAGATACAGACCGCATATTCCGACGATGGCATANATAATTCTTGCCAGCCAGGACATGTTTCCAAAAACAAATGCAACAAGGTCAAAAGAAAAAAAGCCGATCAATCCCCAGTTTACGGCACCGATAATAGCCAGTGTAAGTGCCGCACANTCCAGAAATTTATTATTCATTTTATCCACCTCCNTTAAGAACTTTAAAGCTTATTTATAAGCTTTCCGTTTTATTTTTGCCANTAANCCTGAAAATATACAAAAGGANAAGTTGACAATAATTTTGTTTTTGAGTATAATCGTATACAAATTATTTTTGAGGAGGAAAATTTATGAAAAAGTTTCAAAAANTNATGAGNCTTNTGCTTACAGGNGCAATGCTCATGACATTACTTGCAGGCTGTTCCGGATCNGGTGATGCGGGAAATGCAGGCAGCACAGATNCAAGTAATGAAAACAGCACAAATGCCGCTGATGCAGGTAATGATACCGCTGATGCAGGNAATTCTGATAATGCAGGTTCCGGAGAGGCTTTTAAGATTGGTGCAATCGGNCCGGCTACCGGTGATGCTGCAGTTTATGGTATCGCAGTACAAAACGGTGCAGATCTTGCCATCAAGGAGATTAATGCGGCAGGCGGAATCAATGGTGTTATGATTGAGTATAATTTTCAGGATGATGAATGCGACAATGAAAAGTCNGTAAATGCATATAATGCGTTAAAGGACTGGGGAATGCAGATGCTTGTTGGAACAACCACCAGCGGATGCTGTATTGCTGTTGCAGCNGAATCTTCAAATGACAATATGTTCCAGCTTACACCTTCTGGATCTTCCGTAGATATTATCAATAATAATGATAATGTTTATCAGGTGTGCTTTACGGATCCTAACCAGGGTGTTGGTGCGGCTCAGTATATTGGTCAAAATGCNGTTGCTTCCAAAGTAGCAGTAATTTATGACAGCTCTGATGTTTATTCATCAGGTATTTACGAAAAGTTTGCACAGGAAGCAGGAAATCAGTCTTTTGAAATCGTATCTGCTGAAGCATTTACAGCTGACAACAAAACAGATTTTTCCGTACAGCTTCAGAAAGCAAAGGATGCTGGTGCAGAACTGGTTTTCCTTCCTATTTATTATTCAGAGGCTTCATTAATTCTTACACAGGCAAATGCTATGGGATTTGAGCCGAAGTTCTTTGGTTGTGACGGTTTGGATGGTATCCTGAATGTGGAAAATTTTGATACCTCTTTAGCGGAAGGTGTTATGCTTCTTACTCCTTTTGCGGCAGATGCAGAAGATGACGTAACCAAGGCCTTTGTAAGCGCTTATAAGAGTGCTTATGGTGATACACCGAACCAGTTTGCCGCAGATGCATATGATGCTGTTTATATTCTTAAGGCTGCAATCGAAAAGAGTGGTGCAGCGCCTACAGACAGCGTATCTGATATCTGTAACAAATTGANGGGAGCTATGTCCGAAATTTCTGTAGATGGTCTGACCGGAGAAGCAATGACCTGGGATGGCGATGGAGCAGTTAANAAATCTCCCAANGCTATGGAAATCGTTAACGGCAATTACTCACTTATTCAGTAAGAAATGACCAATGAGGGTTGCAACAAAATGCAGCCCTCGTTTTTTATATNAAATATACTTTACTTGCCAGTCTCNCTATCTATCTGATATACTTAATAGACAAATTTATACAGAGGTGTTTTCATGAGTTTTATATCATATTTGATCAACGGAATAAGCTTAGGAAGTGTATATGCCATTATTGCACTTGGNTATACCATGGTATATGGTATTGCCAAAATGTTGAACTTTGCACATGGCGATGTCATTATGGTNGGCGGNTTCACCATATTTTGTGCAGTCAGCATGCAGGGGCTTCCGCCTTTTGCAGGTATACTGCTGGCAGTGATTCTTTGCACGGTACTTGGCATTGTCATTGAATATATTGCCTACAGACCGCTTAGACAGGCAGCGTCTTCGCTTGCAGTATTGATNACTGCAATCGGCGTCAGTTATCTGCTGCAGAACCTTGCACTTATTATTTTTGGTGCTAATACCAAGGCATTTACATCGGTTGTAACGATTCCTGCATTNAAGCTTGCCGGTGGACAGATNATTATTTCAGGAGAAACNATCGTTACGATNATATCCTGTATTATTATCATGATTGGNCTGACCCTGTTNATTAANAAAACCAAAGCGGGACAGGCNATGCTTGCNGTATCNGAAGANAANGGAGCAGCACAGCTTATGGGGATCAATGTGAACCGCACGATTTCACTTACCTTTGCTATCGGTTCNGCTCTTGCGGCCATTGCCGGTATGCTGCTTTGTTCCGCATATCCGTCCCTGACTCCATACACCGGATCCATGCCGGGAATTAAGGCATTCGTTGCTGCTGTATTTGGCGGGATTGGTTCCATACCGGGAGCCTTAATCGGCGGTTTGGTTCTTGGAGTCATTGAGATTCTCGGAAAAGCATATATATCCTCACAAATGGCGGATGCTATTGTGTTTTTGGTTTTGATCGTTGTCCTTCTTGTTAAGCCTACGGGCATTCTCGGGAAGAAAATTCAGGAGAAGGTTTAGGGAGGAAACAAAAGTGAATAAATTTAAAATAAGTAAAAATTTAAGAGATAATCTTATTACCTACGGAGTTATAATACTTGTCTATGTGATTGTGCAGGTTATGAATAATGCCGGAAAGATATCCAGCCTGATGCAGGGGCTTTTAGTTCCNCTTTGTATTTATGTTATTCTGGCTGTTTCTTTAAACCTCACAGTAGGTATTTTGGGAGAACTNAGCCTTGGTCATGCGGGATTTATGTGNGTCGGNGCTTTTACAGGAGCATTTTTTTCCAAGTGTATGGAAGATGTGATAACAGCAGGACTTTTGCGCTTTATACTAGCAATCTTTATTGGNGGTATCAGTGCCGCGCTGATCGGTTTTTTGATTGGAATGCCGGTACTNCGGCTGAAAGGGGATTATCTTGCAATTGTCACCCTTGCCTTTGGCGAGATAATTAAGAATGTAGTAAATGTTCTATATGTTGGAANGGACAGCAGAGGACTTCATTTTTCCATGAAGGATTCCCTTTCGCTGGGACTTGAGGCAGANGGAAAGGTAATCATAAATGGTGCACAGGGTATTACCGGGACGCCGAAAGATTCTACTTTTACTATTGGAGTCATTTTGATTCTCATAACGCTCTTTATTGTTTTGAACTTGATTNATTCCAGAGATGGGCGGGCNATCATGGCGATCCGTGACAATACGATTGCAGCTGAATCTATCGGAATCAATATTACAAAGTATAAATTAATGGCGTTTTCTGTATCCGCNGCATTAGCAGGAGTTGCCGGTGTACTNTATTCACATAATCTGAACAGCCTGATGGCGACACCCAAAAATTTCGGATACAATATGTCCATTATGATATTGGTTTTTGTTGTTCTTGGAGGAATTGGAAATATACGGGGATCTATCATTGCAGCGGTTATACTTACCTTACTGCCTGAGCTTCTGAGAGGACTGAATAACTATCGTATGCTGATTTATGCAATTGTACTGATCTTAATGATGCTTTTCAATTGGAGTCCGAAGCTNATNGCACTTCGTGAAAGGTTTTCTCCCAGACGATTGCTGAAACGAACCAAGGAGGTGCAATAGTATGGCGTTATTAGAAGTAAACAATCTTGGCATTTCCTTTGGAGGTCTTCGCGCTGTAGATGATTTTGAGATTTCTATCAAAAAAGGGCAGTTATATGGACTGATCGGTCCAAATGGAGCCGGTAAAACAACGGTCTTTAATCTTCTCACCGGAGTATATAAACCTAGTGAAGGAATTATCANTCTGGATGGAACCAATATTACCGGATTAAAAACCATGGAGATCAATAAGGCTGGAATTGCCAGAACTTTTCAGAATATTCGTCTTTTTAAAGATTTGACAGTGCTTGATAATGTAAAGGCNGGGCTTCATAATCATTACAGNTATTCCACTTTGGAAGGTATNTTTAGAATGCCTCGTTACTTTAAAATGGAATCAGCTATGAATGAACGGGCACTGGAGCTTTTAAAGGTATTTGAACTGGATCAGGAAGCNAATTATCTTGCAGCNAATCTTCCTTATGGCAAACAGCGNAAACTTGAAATTGCAAGAGCNCTTGCCACAGAACCCAAAATACTNCTCCTTGATGANCCTGCGGCGGGCATGAATCCCAACGAAACCATTGAGCTNATGAATACCATNCGTTTTGTAAGAGATAATTTTGACATGACCATTCTTTTGATNGAGCATGATATGAAGCTTGTCTCCGGAATTTGTGAAGAGCTTACAGTTCTTAATTTTGGACGTATTCTCGCAAAAGGAAAGACAAGCGGGGTTTTAAGTAATCCACAGGTCATCACGGCTTATTTAGGTGAATAAGNNTCTTTGATNTTAAGATGAAAGGAAAAGAGTGGAGGAGTAAGTCATGGCAATGCTTGAGATAAAGGANCTGGAAGTTTTTTACGGAATGATCCAGGCAATAAAAGGTGTATCTTTTGAGGTAAATGANGGNGAGGTTATTGCGCTGATNGGNGCAAATGGAGCNGGNAAAACAACAATTCTTCATACNATAACCGGACTTNNNNAANNNAAAANAGGAACCGTTACCTTTGATGGAAAAGATATTACNAAAATTCCTGCCCACAGNATNGTTTCTATGGGAATGGCACACGTTCCGGAAGGAAGGCGTGTATTTGCCAACCTTACGGTATATCAGAATTTGAAAATGGGGGCTTATACNCGGAAAGACAAGAATGAGATAGAAGAAACATTGGAAAGCGTATATAAACGTTTTCCCAGGCTTAAAGAACGGCATAACCAGTTGTCCGGAACATTAAGCGGCGGTGAGCAGCANATGCTTGCCATGGGAAGGGCTCTTATGTCGCATCCAAGGATTCTTCTTATGGATGAACCGTCAATGGGNCTTTCTCCCATTTTTGTTAATGAAATTTTTGANATNATNAAAGAAGTCAGTGCNGGTGGAACNACAGTTCTTCTTGTAGAGCAAAATGCNAAAAAAGCATTATCCATATCTGACAGAGGATATGTTCTGGAAACCGGAAAGATTGTTCTGGAGGGAGAATCAGAAGAACTATTGAATAATGATTCTATTAAAAANGCATATTTGGGTGAATAAATANCGGGGGGTATGCAGAATGAAAGACAAAATAGTGATTACAATAGCNAGNCAGTATGGAAGCGGCGGACGTACCNTAGGACAGATGTTATCNGAAAAAATGGGNATNCATTTTTATGATAANGANCTNTTNAAGCTNGCTTCTGAGGACAGCGGAATTAATGAGGCNTTGTTTGTGAATGCAGATGAGAAGNTNAAAAGTACCAAGCTGTTTAAAATTGCACATAAGGTGTANCATGGAGAATTAATTCCACCGGAAAGTGACGATTTTGTTTCTACTCAGAANTTGTTTAATTATCAGGCAAAGATCATTAAGCACCTGGCNGANGAAGAGTCCTGTATCATNGTTGGACGNTGNGCAGATTTTATCTTAAAGGATTATGATAATGTACTTAGTGTTTTTATTCATGCACCTCACGAATACTGCATGGAGCAGGCNGCNCAGAAACATAGCATGTCCTCTAAGGAGCTCGAGCGTTTTATCTTAAAGACAGATAAACANAAGGCTGAGTATTATAAGTATTACACCGGAAGAGAGTGGACNGATGCAAGAAATTATGATCTGTGTCTNGANAGTTCNAAGNTAGGATANGANAGATGTGTTGAAGANATTATATCCTATATTAATGTAAGATTTAAATAATTAATGAAATATAAATCAACCGCCCTTTAANGAAAAATGACTTTAAAGGGCGGTATTTATATCTTCTAAATTANTNAATTCATCATNAATCTNAACAANGATAAANTGCNGTGTTTANNCTTTANCNNAAAATNCTGAATACCCCNAACACTTTTCCNAGAATCTGACAATCATCTACGATGATNGGATCCATCGTATCATTTTCGGGCTGCAGACGAATATGNCCGTCTTCTTTATAATAGGTCTTAACNGTAGCAGAGTCNTCAAGAAGCGCAACTACCATNTCCCCGTTCTTTGCNGTATTGCAGGAGTTTACAAAAATCTGNTCTCCGCTGAANATNCCGGCATTNATCATAGAGTCCCCTTTCACATTCAAAATAAAGGATTCTCCATGAGGAATAAACTCTGCAGGAACTGGNAAATAGCTTTCAATGTTCTCTTCNGCGAGAATNGGAGTTCCGGCAGCAACCTGACCGANNACCGGAAGACTGACCATTTCAGTGCGTACCATTTGAAAGTTATCATCACAAATCTCAATGGCACGGGGTTTCGTCGGGTCTCNTCNNATGTAGCCGTTTTTCTCCAGNGTTTCNAGATGAGAATGTACGGAAGATGTAGATTTAAGATGTACNGCTTCGCAGATTTCCCTTACNGCCGGCGGATAACCNCTTTTTAAAATTTCTTCNTTAATATAATCAAGTATTTCCTGCTGTTTCGTGCTGATNTTTCCGTATCCCATGAAAATTCCCCCTTATCAAATTCTATATTNAAAGTATAGCATAGCGNATGNAAAAAAGCAAACATATATTCCAAATATTTGTTCGATTTTTTCNTCAAAACTATTGACAANAGAATGTTTGTTCGNTATAATTCATANACAAACAAANGTTCGCAACGTTTGTTCGNNATAAACNTTCTGTNATGGAGGATAAGCTATGAGTACAACATTAAGTGAACGCCGGATCAGAAATAACCGNATCAGAAGNAGACGTGAGCTCAGGCGGCATTTTTTAATATTTATCCTTACACTTATTTTATCAGTCGGTATTTCTGTTACGTTCTTCAGCTTTAGAACGAANGCACAGAGCAGNNNTGAGGNGATTCAATACAAATATTATAAGAGTATTGTTGTTGAATCCGGAGATACTCTNTGGAATCTGGCAGAAGAGTANAGCGNTTTGGAGNATTATGGAAGTCATCAGGAATATATTGATGAAGTTATNCNGATGAANGGCTTATCTGATGATAAGATCACANCCGGTCAATATATTATTATACCTTATTTCAGCTCAGAATTTGTGGGTTGAACCGGTCTTTCTCTTAACTGAACAGATCTTGCCGCCATTCTGCGCCGAGTATCTTCTTGAGCGGCATAATGTTTACGGGTCGTGTTGACATCTTTATGCCCCAAAACATCAGCAACCAGATANATGTCGCCTGTTTCCTGATACAGTGTGGTTCCATAAGTACTTCGAAGCTTATGAGGGGTTATTTTCTTNAGCCCGGTAACGTTTGACGCATATTTTTTTACCAGGTTTTCCACTGCCCGAACGGTAATCCGGCGATTCTGCATNGACAAAAATAATGCATTTTCATGTCCTTCCATGGGAATCATGTGGTGTCTCTTTTCCAGATAATCATGAAGGGCATCCGCAACCTCNTCTCCAAAATAGATAACTGTTTCGGTACCGCCTTTTCTTCTTATTTTTATCCCGTTATTTCGAAAATCAACATCATTGATATCTAATCCCACACATTCAGAAACACGGATGCCTGTTCCCAATAAAAGCGTCAATAGAGCCACATCGCGTATTTTTGTTTTATTATGATACCTTAACTGGTTCTTGGTAAGTTTATCACCTTCTTCAACNTGATCCAGTAAAATAGCCACTTCATCCACATCAAGACGTATGATTTCCTTCTCATGCTGTTTGGGAAGGGGAACAAGCGCTGCCGGATTTGTTTTAATAAGTTCTGCACAGAAATAAAAATTATAAAAGCTTTTCAGAGCAGAAAGTTTTCTNTTTTTGCCCCGCTCATTATTTGTGTATTCCTTTCCATCCTTAATATAGTAGGTGATATATTCCATATATTCTTCGATATCTTCACGTGTAATCTGATCAAGAATTGTCAGCTGAAAATCTGTAATCGCTGTATTGGATAGAGCACTGTTGCTGTTATGAATAAATTCAAAAAATACTCTAAGATCATAGGCATAAGCAAGTCTTGTTCTGGAAGATGTGTATTCCTGAATACCACGAAAGAATTGTGNGCAAAAGCGTGGGAGAGTAGCAACTACTTCACGCATTTTCAGNGTATTTATATTATTTTGTTCATCATGATAATTTTTACTGTTTTCCATTATCTTTATTCCAGCCTCCCATAGTACTGTTTTGTATTGCAGTAAACATCCGTTCTTTAACTCCCGGATTTTCCCGGTTTAAGGTTTGAAGCAGNTTNTTTACATATTCCCGCTTGGTGTATCCATCTGCCGGACAAGGACTTTTTACCACAGGAACATTATTTTTATGTATAAAACCGATTACATCAGCTTCATTCATGTACATTAACGGCCGGATAACCGTTAAATCCATCCGATCCAGATAAGTTACCGGCGAAAAGGTGTGAAACCGGCCTTCATAGATTAAGGACAGCAACATGGTCTCCACAACATCATCCTTGTGATGTGCATATGCTACTTTATTACAGCCTGCCGCTTTAATTGCTTCATTCAGGGCACCTTTGCGCATCTTGGCACATAGTGAACAGGGATTGGTTTCTTTTCGCTGATGAAAGATAATATCCGCAATATCCGTTTTAACAATTGTATAGGGTATATCAAGAGATTTACACAGTTCTTTAATTTTTCCAAGATCCAGATTATCAAATCCTAAATCTACCGTTACTGCATGAATCTGAAAGGGCTTTGGATAAAACCGCATAAGGCTGTGAAGTCCATATAACAGCGTAAGACTGTCTTTACCACCGGAAATTCCTACGGCAATATGATCGTCTGTCTCAATCATCTGATAATCATCTACCGCTCTGCGAATATAACTTAATACCTGCTGTAATTTCATTTCACTGATCTTTCCTTTCCAATTTCAATTAATTCTAACATATTTTACGATGATTACCATAGTATCTTTAAGAAAAAAATGTTATACTTTTATAAAAAGAATCAGTTGGGAGGGTAGGGATTTCCCCAAAGATATGAAATTTCAAATTGATAAAAAATATATACGCATTGGATTTATAGCATTTGTAGTAATTGCAGCATCGATCTGCTTTTACTACCTGATATTTCACGGTGATCGTTTTTCTAACCAGATAAATGAACTTTTAAAAGTGATCAGTCCGGTTATGTACGGAATTATCATTGCTTATCTGTTAACACCGCTAGTTAACGGTCTTGAGACTTATCTGTTAAAACCAATTTTACAGCGGCTGAAACAGAATTCAAATCGGGCGCAAAAGTATATGCGTGGAGTGTCCATCATTATAACACTAGTCATAGTTGTAATGCTGATCTATGCATTTTTCTCAATATTAATCCCGAATATTGTGGCCAGTATAAAAACTATTTCTGTTCAATTCCCCACATATATTGAAAATCTCACGAATTGGTCTACTCGGTTTTTGGCAGATAATCCGGATATTGAGGTAATGGTTGTGCGTTTTCTGGATACCTATTCGGAAGAGTTTTATGATTATTTAAATAACACCATTGTGCCACAAATGGAAACCATTATAAAGCAAGTTTCTCTAAGTATGATTAGTCTATTGAAAATCCTATGGAATTTTATTATTGGTTTTGTAATCGCCATTTATGTTATGTATAGCAAGGAAACTTTTGCCGGGCAAGCAAAAAAAATAGTGTATTCTATTTTCCGGACAACAACAGCTAACCAGTTTATTAAAGATGTGCGATTTGCCAGTGATACTTTTATCGGTTTTATCAGCGGAAAAATTGTTGATTCCTTTATTATCGGCTGTATATGTTTTGTGGGAACCAGCCTGTTAAAAATGCCTTATGCATTGTTAGTCAGTGTTATTGTCGGTGTAACCAACATAATTCCTTTTTTTGGACCTTATTTAGGAGCTGTTCCCAGTGCGGTGCTGATCTTAATGGTAAGCCCTATAAAATGTGCTTATTTCATTATTTTCATCTTGATCTTACAGCAGATCGATGGGAATTTGATTGGTCCGAAGATTCTTGGAGAGTCTACCGGGCTGTCAGGGTTCTGGGTTCTTTTTTCAATCACTGTCTTTGGCGGTATTATGGGAATTTCCGGCATGATCATTGGAGTTCCGCTTTTTGCAGTTTTATATGCATTTATCCGCCGTCATACTAATAAGATGTTGGAAAAACGCGGTCTTCCCACGCAAACAGAGCAATATTTAAATGTGGATTATATTGAAGAATCAGCTTTTATTCCCAGAGAAACCGGTAAAAATCCAAAAAGCTTTTTCCGGCTTGGTAAGCAACGTAAACAGAAAAATATAGCAGGCGAAACTACTATAAATAATAAAAAAGAAGCAGGAGAGCAGCAAAAGCCATGAGGTTTGTGATACAGAGAGTAAAACAGGCAAATGTACAGGTTGATCAAAAGGTTGTCGGAGAAATATCACAGGGTTATTTGGTTTTTGTAGGGATTACGGATACAGATGATCAAAAAATTGCTGACAAAATGATCCATAAGCTGCTGAATTTGCGTATTTTTGAAGATGAAGAAGGAAAAACGAACCTAAGCTTGGAAAATGTTCATGGCGAATTGTTAATTATTTCACAATTCACATTATATGCAGATTGCCGTAAAGGCAATCGTCCATCCTTTGGTAATGCCGGAAACCCTGAATTTGCCAATAAAATGTATGAATACATTATTCAGAAATGCTCCGAAACGGTTCCTCATGTTGCTAAGGGAGTTTTTGGCGCGCATATGGAGGTATCTATAATCAATAACGGTCCCTTTACAATATTACTTGATTCTGATGAAATATGTAAATGAGGTAATTTGCTATGAAGCTATTAATTATTGGAATAATCATTTTTTTGGTGGTTCTGTATATATATACCTTTATTAAATACAAAAAGCGAAAAAACAGCCATGTAAGTGCTGTAGAGGAATTTAAACGTAAATATCATAAAAAGCATGTGGATGATGTCAACGCTCAGGAGGATTCAGTTATAATATATAAGACAAAGTTTAATAGTGATCTCGATTATATCGAGCCCGGACAACTGATCCAGGAATGTCAGGAAATGAAAGAACCAAAACCTGCCAAGAAGTTTGGTAAATTGCAATTTTAATAGAGAATTTTACTATGGTTAACATAAGTAAATTATGTTAACTGTTTAAGGTATTACAAGTTTAACGAATTAGTTGCGTCCGAGAAATTACCATCTATAGGTCTAATAAAAGACGCAACTATTCGTTAAACTTGTGTTTTGCGAATAGTTGGATTGATCTATTTCACTTCTCTTTTTTACCTTTCACAGACATATAAGGACGATTATCCCTGGATATATTCATATATTTATTATATGTAGATGATAATATCTGATCCATAGCATAAATTAGGAATATTAAAACGCCGGCAATAACGAAGTATACCGACGTTTTTTGAAAAATATGAAAAATAAATTGATTATGCAAAATTATAAAATAGCTGTGTATTATATGTTATTTTTTGATTCAAAATCTTCAATGTACTGCGTCAGAAGTTTAACCGTACCTTCAACCCCCAAAATGCTGCTGTTAATACACAGATCATAACTATCCGCACGCCCCCACTTTTTGGAGGAATAGTAATTATAGTAGCTTTGACGCTGTTTGTCTTTCTTTACACACATATCTTTAGCTTTGGAAGCATCCAGATCATATTTCTGCATAATACGTTTTGTTTTAGCTTCTTCATCCGCATAAATAAAAATATGAACACAGTTTTTCATTTCACTTAATGCATAATCTGCACAGCGTCCAACAATGATACAGGGTTCTTCCTGGGCAATCTTTTTGATGGTATCAAATTGTGCCAGAAAGACTTTGTGGCTGATAGGCATATCTACAAAATGTGACGCATTATAGCCAAAAGAATAAGTATCCATAACAAGATTATATAAAAATGAACTGGTTGGTCTCTCATCATGATTCTCCAGCATTTCTTCACAGAATCCACTCTCCTTTGCGGCTCTGGAAAGAAGCTCCTTATCATAGCATTTAATCCCAAAATACTCAGCAACCTTCTCTCCGATTTCTCTTCCGGCGGAACCAAATTGACGTCCGATTGTGATGACTGTATTCATATCATATCCTCCTGCTTTCTTATAAGACATTATTCATCGTCAGCATATTCAAAAAAATATATTCCCAATGAATGGTATTTATAAGAATATTATACACAAAATTTATTGATTGCACAATAATAATGAAAAAGGTGTTGGATAAAGCTTCTTACTAAAGATAAAAACCGCATCCCACGAAAATGGAATGCGGTTTTTATCATACCTATTATGTATCAAAACTTATGCTTTTTTTGCATTTTTCTTTAAGAACAATGTCTGGAAGCCTTCCACAACCAGAATCACTGCAAGAACTGCCATTGCTGCTGCAAAGATAAGCTGGAACCAGTCACCCCATGCTGCTGTGCCTCCGGCAACCATGCCGATCTTGGCCTTCACAGTAAGAATTAAGCTGGTCAATGTTGCTGCAAGCATGAATACCATAGGAACATAGAACATTTTGTTGTTCTTTCCTGCGTTGCCAAGCCATGCTGCAACAGCCATCAATGCGATACCTGCAAGTAACTGGTTAGCAGCACCAAACAATCCCCAAATCTGGCTTAAGCTCAATCCGCCAAGAACGCATCCGATAATTACCATGATTGCTGTTCCTACAAGGGGATGTGCAAGGAATTTGCGCACGCCTGCTGCTTCTTTGTAGGTTGATTCTCCTTTCTTTAAGAACAGTTCGGAGAACATGAAACGGCTTAAACGTGTACCGGTATCCAAACTGGTAAGAGCAAATACGGATACTGCCAAAGTAAGCAATGCATAAATGGTAGCATATACAGTACTGGTCTCAGTTCCAAACATGGTCGCAATACCAGCTGCAAAAGCTGCGGAAGGTGAACCGAATTCGCCGCCGGTATACTTATCAAATACCATACCTACAGCAATCAGGGAAACAACACCCAGTGCAGATTCAATTAACATGGAACCATAACCGATTGCCTTAGCATCTTTTTCATTTGCCAGCTGCTTGGAAGAGGTTCCGGTAGCAATTAAGCTGTGGAAACCGGAACATGCACCACAGGCTACGGTAATAAACAATGTAGGGAATAATGTTCCAATGCCCACTTTCCAACCTGTAAATGCAGGAATTGTGAAGGTTGCGGTACCGGTAAATGCGGAAATGAAAATACCGCCAAAAGCAACGATCATCATTGCATAAAGCAGGAAACTGGATAAGTAATCACGGGGCTGCAACAGAATCCATACAGGCACCAGTGAAGCAATTGTAATGTATAAACCGATCAGAACGATCCATGCGGTACGTCCAAGGATAAGACCAACGTTAAGCCCCAAAACAACGCAGAGTACAATACCGACAATGCCGCCGATGGTTGCGGGAACAGTTCCTACATGGAAACGGTTGGTTACAATACCATAAATGATTGCAAGTACAATAAACAACACGGAAATCATAGCTGTTGTCTGTGCTCCGGTAGGATTGGTCGTTAAGCCGAATCCGCCTTCAGGAGTAAAGAAAGTACCTGCTACTACGTTTACGAAGGAAGCGATTACCAAAATCAGAACCAACAGTGCAAAGATGGTAAAGAGCTTCTGGGCTCTGTCACCCATGGAATCTTTGATGATTTCTCCAACGGATTTTCCGTCATGACGAACGGAAGCAAACAGGGAACCAAAGTCCTGAAGACCGCCAAAGAAGATACCACCGATAATACACCATAAGAATACAGGAAGCCATCCGAAAACAGAAGCCTGGATAGGTCCGTTGATCGGACCTGCACCTGCAATCGATGAAAAATGATGTCCCATAAGGACTACCGGAGGTGCTGCAACATAATCAACACCATCCTGTAACTCCTCTGCAGGAGTTTTTCTGGAAGGATCAATGCCCCACTGCTTTGCCAGCCATGAACCATAGGTTACATAACCGATAACAAGCAAAACAACTGCGGCAACGATAATAAGTATTGCTGTCATTTTTTTTCTCCTTTACTTGTAATAAGTTTTTAAATAATATTGCGAACGAGCTTCTTAAAACTGCGTCCCAGGCGGTTATATGCCGCCCGTCCTGTGGACAGCTCGATGGCAACCAAGCGATAATTACTCCACCCCTGAAATCCGAGACGGTAGCTCTGATAATGGCGGAGTTTCGAAATCTGAAAGAAAGCTTCCTCCGTAATCATATCTGCAAGAATGATAAGCGCCACATCTGTATTACGGTGGCTTGTGTGAGGCTTCACATTTGCAGTCCCTCTGCTCCAAGCATCCTGATCCATCTGAAGAAGTTTTTCCAAATCCAGATTATCTTCTGAAGCAAAATAAACATACTCCTTAGATTCCGCTTCTGAAATTACTGCACTCTTTACCAGAAAAAACTGCTCATCATGGGTGTGAAACTGAGCTTCTGCCACAAAAGGCGGCTCTATATTATCCCGCTTCACATCATAGTAAACTTGAAAAGAGCTTAAAAGCTTTTCCAGAATCTCATCTTTATTCATATATACTGCTCTCTCCTAACGGATTGCTATATTTCCCGAAAAAAACAGATATCCGCAAAGGGGATACCTGCAATCTTTGTGATACCTCTTTGTATCTGCATTTAAAACTAATTATACTCATATATATACCAAAAAACAAGTATTTTCTGCATAAAAACTTTATAAATATTAATGAAAATTTAATTTTTTAATTAGTACTGCAATCTTTCATGACAATTTGTTTAAAAGAATCTGAAAATACTCCGGAAGCGGTGCAATAGTTTCTACATATTCTCCGGTAGATGGATGAATAAATCCAAGCGTACCTGCATGAAGCGTCTGCCCTTGTAGTTTATTATAGGAACTGCTTTTCGGTCCATATACAGAATCACCCAACAGCGGATGACCCAAATGTGACATATGAACCCGAATCTGATGCGTGCGTCCGGTTTCAAGAATACATTCTATATAAGTAGTATTTTGAAAACGTTTCATAACATGATAATGAGTGATCGCATCTTTTCCGCCCCGTTCAACTACTGCCATCTTTTTACGATCCAGAGGATGTCTTCCGATCAGTGTATGCACCGTACCCTGCTCTTCTTTAATTATCCCATGGACTATAGCCTGATACTTTCGGACAATAGAATGCTCCTTTAGCTGCCTTGCAATTTCATTGTGTGCATGATCATTTTTGCAGGCAATCACAGACCCGGTAGTATCACGGTCAATTCGATGTACAATTCCCGGCCTTAAAACACCATTGATGCCGCTCAGATCATTTCCGCAATGGTATAACAGTGCATTAACCAGGGTACCTTCATAATGTCCCGGAGCCGGGTGTACTACCATTCCCTTTGGTTTATTTACCACAATAACATCGTTATCTTCATATAGAACGTCTAGAGGAATCTTTTCCGGCAGAATGTCCGGAGTGATAACAGGCGGAAGAAAAAGCTTCACTTCGTCATCGGTGCATACTTTATAGCTGGGTTTGACATTTTTACCGTTTACAGCTACACTTCCCTCCGCAAGTAGTTTTTGAATATAGGAACGTGACAAAGTATCAATAAGTGCACTAAGGCACTTATCGATACGCTCTCCTCCCATTTCTTCAGTTATAACAAAATTAAATTCTTTCTTCAGATCCGTCATAAGTTATTTCAATTCTCTAATTCTTTTCTGGTTAAAACTCAGAAAATTAAAGTCATTTTCTTTATATATAAAAAGAACCTGTATGACCAGCAGCGCCGTTGAAAATGTAACATACATATCGGCAACATTAAAAATAGGGAAATTGATCAGTACAATATAGATAAAATCCACCACATAATCAAACCGCAGACGATCGATCAGATTTCCGATAGCTCCCCCTGCAATCATAACAAGGAGAATATGAAGCTTTAAATATTTCTTTTCTAAAGGAGCCTTTACAAGAACGTATGCAATTACACAGAGGAAAATGACAGCCACAAAAACAAAAAATACTTTCTGGTTCTGAAGCATTCCAAATGCCGCTCCGCGATTTTCGAGATAATTAAATTCCAATACCCCGTTTATAATATTAAATGCCGGTTGATTTTTTAATCTTTGGACTGCAATAAATTTTGTATACTGATCAATTGCTACCAGCAGAGCAAGCAGCAACAGATCCAGAAATAATAGCAATACTTTTCCTTTTTTCATGTTTAATCGTTCTCTTCCACATAATGTATTTCAGATAAGGCGTTTAAAATATCCTCATCCGATACGTTTTTATCAATTACAGCTTTACCAACTTTTTTCAAAAGGACAAACTTAATATGTCCGTCTTCCATTTTTTTGTCCGACTTAGTCAGTTTAAGAACTTCATTCGGATCAATATCTTCTATGGAAATGGGAAGGTAAAAAGGTACGAACATATCCCGAATCTCATAATACTCTTCCATAGACAGCCATTCATGTTTCCAGGATATAAATGCTGCCGCCACAGCTCCCAAGGCAACACATTCACCGTGGGTTAAGGAAAAATTCTTATATTTTTCAATTGCATGACCAATTGTATGACCGAAATTAAGAAGCGCACGATCCCCTTTTTCGGTAGGATCTTTTTCAACCACAAGCTTTTTTACCATGCAGCTTTTTTGAACCATCTCAAGCAGTATATCCGGCTCTCTGTCACATATTTCGTACATATTTTCAATCAGCCATTCATAAAAGCTGCCGTCTTTAATAAGTCCGTGCTTCATGACTTCTGCAAAGCCACTGTAAAATTGCCGATCCTCCAATGTTTTCAATGTTGCAACATTCATATAAACAAGACGGGGCATATAAAAAGCACCAACCATATTCTTATAACCGTCAAAATCAACACCTGTCTTGCCTCCGATACTGGAATCTGCCTGTGCAAGCAACGTGGTTGGAATCTGCACAAAATCAATACCACGAAGATATGTTGCCGCCGTATAGCCGGTAATGTCACCTACTACCCCTCCGCCAAGAGCGATCAAAAGATCTTTTCGATCAAATTTTTCTTCTATTAAAAATGTATATATGGATTTTACTGTATCAAGCGTCTTGTTTTCTTCGCCCGCAGTAAAGGAGAAAATAACACTCTTACGGCATTTTCCGTCAAGTAAAGCCATAATCTCTTCTCCATAAAGAGATCTTACATGACTGTCTGTGACAATGCACACCTTACGATTTTCAATCGCCAGTGCATCAAGTTCAACTGTCAAATCTTCAAAGCTTGTTGAAAATACAATATCATAGCAGGGTTTCTTTTCATATAAAATATTGATTCGGCTGCTCATTTCCTTATCCTTTCTCTACTTAGAGACTTTTAATCTCTTTTTACATGAAAACTTCCTGCTTGAAACAGGAAGTTTTGATTGTTTATCGTATTTTACAGTCCATTGTTGATAGGAACATCAAAAGATCCGGATAAGATTTCTTGAAAATCACCTGAAATATCAACAATGGCGGGGGTGATTATAAATATGTAATGTGAAATCTTCTGAAGATTACCGCTTATTGCAAAGCAGGAACCCGATGTAAAATCAATAATTCTCTGCGCAATATCCACATCCAGACCTTCCAGATTAAGTACCACTGTTCTGTTAGCCAGCAGTGTTTCCGTAATTTCTCTGGCATCCTCAATCGAAGTAGGTTTAATTACGCATACCTCCATGCCGTTTCCTGTTTTTTTTGTCTGACGCATAGGCGTAACTTTTGGAACAGTTTTTTTGACCGGACGATCCTCTTCATCGATTATATCATCTTTCGCTAATTGCTTAGGTGGTTTGCTCTCAATCAGTTCATCATCATATCCATCATCATAAAAATCGTCATCTTCTTCATTCAATTTCATGTAATTGAGGAACTTGTCCATTACTCCCATGTTATGTCACTCCTTATACATCATACTGCCGCTCACCAAAAATACCAGTACCCACTCGTACACAAGTAGCACCTTCCTCGACTGCGGTCATATAATCCCCTGTCATTCCCATTGACAGAATATTCATACTAACATTATCAATGTTTTTCCTACTTATGTCAACAGCTAATTGTTGCATAATTTTAAAATACGGTCTGTTTTCTTCTGAATTTTCTACATAAGGCGCTATGGTCATCAAGCCTTTGATATGAATTCCGGGAAGAGAAGCTATCTCCTGTATAAGAGGCAGCGTTTCCTGGACACTAACCCCATATTTACTCTCCTCTTCTGCTGCATTAACTTCAATCAACACAGAAACTTCAATTCCCCGTTTGGAGGCTTCCCTGCTGATCTCCTCTGCAAGCCGCATAGAATCCACACTATGGATCAGCGATACTTTATCAATGATGTATTTTACTTTATTACGTTGAAGATGTCCAATCATATGCCAATGAATATCTTTTGGCATGACTTCATATTTGGCAACCAACTCCTGAACTTTATTTTCTCCAAAATGACGACACCCGCATTCATATGCATCCATAAGCATAGGAACCGGTTTCGTTTTACTGACTGCAATCAATGTGACTTCTGTTTCCGCTCTCCCGGCAGTGCGGCAGGACTGCTTTATGTTCTTTTGCACCTTTTCAATATTATCTCTGATCATTCATACCTCCACAGCATCAAGATTTCATGCCTATTCATAAATAAATTCATCATCTTCAACTGTTGTGGCATCCAGTACAATATAGTCATATACACTCAGTCCATACTGTGTGTTCGACTTAACTATAGAATATTCATCATTATTGTATAAAACATTAATTTGTTTAAAATCTGCATATCCTTTATTAATGTTATACACACCGGTAAGGCTGCCACGTTTGCTGATTGCATACTTTTCTGTGGATTCCGGCTTGATAATATAATTGCCGATTCTAAGAATCATATCATCTAAATAATATTCTTCCTCTGTTTCTCCGTAAATAGTTGTTTCAATAAATTCGGTTGTTGCAGTGCCATCTTCCCCGTAGGTTTCCAGCAGAACCCCATAATTACCGGAATTTCCGCCTTTAGTGACATACTGCTTAGGAACAATAAAGAATTCCTTTTCGATAATGGCTGAGTTGGGAATTTTCAGTCCCGTCTCATCCTCAAGAATCAACTCAATGTCAATGAAACGATCTGTACAAAAGGTTACCATTGAATTATTGAAAGTCAGCTTTACAAAAATATCACCGTTTGCACTGGTGTGAGTTGATACTTCTCCCCATGAGGTATCCTGATTTTTGAGGAATTTCACTTTCACAAATTCCTTTTCGAGAAGTTCTTCTGCTTTTGTCTGATCGGTCTGAATAACAATGGACCAGTCTTCGTTAGTAGAAAGCTTGTACACAGGATCACCCGGCGCAATCAGATTATTGCTGATCAACTGTGTTTTTTCGTAGCTTCTGGTATCAAAATCCTCCTTGGTGAGCTGCTCAATAGTCTTTTCCTCATAACCATCCACAGAATAAATCACAATTCCGGTATCAGGAGCATTACAAAAGGATATAAGTTCTGCAATACCAGATTGATTAATGCTGTCTATATTTTCCAGAATATTTGCATTTGCAAGTTTTAGCACGGTTCCCTGAACTCCGTATTTGAAATCATACACGGTTGAAAAATACTCCGGATCAAAATTATTAATAAAACCAAGGATTTCTGACTTTAATTCAGCCAAATCCTGACTGGTAAGGTTAGTTCCTGAAACTTCCGTGTTTAAATAGTCTGCAAGTCTTCCCGATTCGTCCAATGTATAGACAAGATTTCCTACCCCTACTCGTTCTCCTTCACGTGCATAATAATTTATGTACCCGGCCTGGGAGGCGGTGATAATCTCCTCATCACGAAGCGCAATTCCTTTATAAATATTGTTGGTAGAAAGGGATCCCATCATAACCTGATGCCCCTCAATGTGTTTTTGAGTAAAATACATAAACACACATATTATAATATATACAAAAATAACGGCAAAAATAACCATACCAATGTTGATATTAAGCGGTTTTCTGTATTTAACTATTTTCTGATTCCCATTCTGTTCCAAATCAAAAACTCCTACCCAAAACTCCTGCTAAATTTTCTGCCAGATAAAAACCCCCGGAATTCTCCGGGGGCATATGTAATTCATGATCATAGAATCCTCGAAGAACATGAATTCTGTTGTTTATAAAGAAATAATAACTTTATCTTGAACAGAAGCCGGAAGCTCCTCTTTATCCAAAGAAATGCTCAGAATAAAGTCAACTTCAAATGCTTCACTGATCTTTTCAAGTTTATTTAATACCGGTTCCAATTGATTGCTTTCGATACATGCAATCTTTAAAAAACTGTCAAAATACATCTGCTCCAGATCATGATCCTGAGAAATGATTCCGCAGACAAAACCTATAAACTCATCCGAATCGCTGACCATGTAAGATGAAACATCGATCAGCCTGACCTTATTATTTAATTCGTACATATGCTTAGTGCTTTTATCAAGATATACGATATTACCAGATACATCAAGTATCTCCTTATTTACCTTATCTAATAATTGCTTTGTTTTGCCTTTTCCCTTATTTCCGACTACTAACTGAACCATTGGCTAATCCCTCCTGAAGTATATTGGCTATGTAAAACGCTTCAATACGGCCTAAATTTATTATAAGTGATTACAGGGTAAAAAACAACTGTTAATTAACTATTTCCTCCAACAAATCTGTCATCTGNTCGTANAGAGCATCTCGTCCTTCTGAGCGCATAATGATGGATATATAGGGATTACTGGACGAATCCNTTGAAATCAGAATAAGACAATTCCCTGCGGCATTGGTTGTTCCNGTTTTTCCNCCAAGAACNGTAATTCCTCCCGGAGCCTGTGCNTCCCCATGAATATANGCATTGGTATTATTNACCGAAATTTCNTTTTCAGCNCCATTNTTNTCATAATAAANGGTGGANTAACTNTCCATCTGTATAATTTCATTGAACAATTGATATTTCANNGCNTCATTCATAATNAAATACATATCNTATACNGTTGTATAATGATTNTCATCCGGAAGNCCATGCGGATTTNCAAANTGAGAATTNGTCGCNCCCAGNNCCATTGCNTCCTGNTTCATCATTTCCGCAAANCCTTCCANNGAACCNCCAACNCCCTCCGCNANNACCACNGCAGCATCATTGGCGGAATTAATNAGNAGNANATGCAGNGCCTGATTNAGNGTCATTTGATCNCCNTCTTTAATNCCGCATACCTGCGCACCGGANTCCTGAAGNCGGACATTNCCGGATGCNGTAAGNTTCATGTCAGTNGAACCATGCTTAATTGCCACCAGTGCNGTTANAATCTTCGTCAGACTTGCCGGATATAANTTTTCGTGNACATTNTTNGCATAGAGCGTTGAATTATGATTCAGATCAAAAAGTGCNGCNCCTGAAGCTCTTGACATATCTACAGTATCAGAAGAAATATCNGAATCAACAACACANAGANCATTCGCAAAAGGNTCTGCAAGCTCACTGCTCACTTCCGTNTTAATNATNCGGAANCTNCTCACTTCAGAAGATGCCGTATATGGCATCTCATAGGAATCTTTTCCNCANCCACNACAACAGAAGATAGAAAAAAGTATTATAAATACNGTNATTTTTTTATTTGTACATTTCACGCCANTCCATNTCCCCTCTGTCAAGTGATTTGATAAGAAGTTCTGCTGTTGCAAGATTAGTTGCCANCGGAATATTATACATATCACAAAGNTTAACCACGTTGTTGACATCCGGTTCGTGCNTTTTGGAGGTCANCGGATCCCGNAGAAAAATCACCAAATCCATTTGATTATGCTCAATTTGNGCACTAATCTGTTGTTCNCCTCCCAGATGACCTGCCAGAAATTTATGNATTGTAAGATTTGTGACNTCTTCGATCANTCTTCCTGTGGTTCCTGTTGCNTATAATTCATTTTTGCTCANAATTCCCCGATACGCAATNCAAAAATTCTGCATCAGCTTCTTTTTAGCATCNTGAGCAATCAATGCGATNTTCATAAAACAATGCCCCCTTTAGCACATTTANTAAGCCCTTATATGATTATACANCTTTTATTATACCTCATTTTTGTCTGCATTGTAACCCCACATTTAAAACAAATCCGATTCCGATAAAAGAACTTACTANAGAGGTTAANCCATAACTGACAAAAGGAAGCGGAAGTCCTGTATTGGGCAANATATAGGTAACNACNCCNATATTTACAAATCCNTGAAACCCTATCATNGCTCCNATNCCCGANGCAATGATGGTTCCNGCAAGATCCTTTGCCCGTTGGGCGGTCAGGAAACATTCCACACTGATAAGAAGTATCAATACNATCACCGTACAAGAGCCTACAAANCCGAATTCCTCACCGATTACGGCAAAAATAAAATCCGTNTGCTGCTCTGCAATGAAATCCGCNTTTTTCACAGAGCTTATCTGATTGTTCATATAACCTTTTCCGGAAAGNTGNCCGGAGCCGATAGCCATAACAGCATACTCCTGCTGGTAACCTTCCGCGTTGGCATATTCTTCNTTGTTTAAAAAAGCGATGATTCTCCGCTGNTGATAACTNTTGATGATTTTCTGATCCGGCTGGAGAATCAAAACAAATAAAATNGCTGCGGCCGGAACCGCTATTGCAAGAAAACCTGCAATCACTTTCCAGCTTAATCCNCCGGTAAACATNACAACAGCAAAAATCAGGCTGACAATAATGGTTGTTGACAGATCNGGCTGATCAATAATCAAATANGCCGGTGCGGCAAACAAAATACAGCTTAGTACAATATATTTAAAGGTATTTAGTTTTTGCCGGTGCAGATAAATGAACTGCGCAAAGAACAGGATCATAAATATTTTGGCAATCTCGGAAGGCTGAAACTGAATTCCAAGAATTTTCAACCAGCGCTGNGAAGNATTTCGTTCCTCTCCCCAGTAGTTTACNAATATAAGCAAAACAAGATTAAAAATATAAATCAGCCAGTAAAGCTTTAAAATTACAGAATAGTCAAACAGCGATATNACAATCATNAGGAAGATGCCGGCAGTAAAGCCGGCAANCTGTCTGNTCTGTAGTGACGGTTCCGCACTTCCTACTGCGATGATTCCAANAACNGCCAGCGCTATAGCTAAAATCATCAATTTAAAATTATAATGTCTTATNCGATAATGCTTNAACATATTATGTTATGTCCATGCCCTTTCACGCAGTTTTCTCATCCGTTGTANNGNTTNGACNTCTNAACCGCTGNCCNAATAANTTGCCATNANTTTACATTCTTATGAAGATCAAGAATAGGNATATTGGCATACAGGGTAGGCGTTTTATCCCTTCCCTTNCGGTCTGTTTTGGAAATNTGTATCTCCATGCTCTGTGTATCNATCTTCATGTATTTTGAAATNACTTTCGCTATGTCCGTCTTGATCATTTCCATCATCTCCGGNGAGCAGTTTACTCTGTCAGAAATAAGAAGGATTTTAAGGCGGTCCTTCGCAATTTCTCTTGATTTTCTTCGATTAAAAAAATTTCTTACTCCCATGCGGCCACCTCCTAATTTTTATGGAAAATACCGGACACCTTAGTCCAAAAAGAAACACCCTTCTCGAATTCAAGAAATGGAATTTCCTTACCGGTTATCCGATAACAGATATTTTGATATGCTCTGCCTGCCAGCGAACTGTTTCCCACAAGGGGTTCACCCTGATTAGTAGCAATCACCACGTTTTCATCATCGGGGACAATTCCAATCAGACTGATTGCAAGAATGTCCACTACATCGGCCGCGCTCATCATATCTCCTCTTTTTACCATATCCACTTTAAGGCGGTTTATGATCAGATCAATTTTGCTGAAATCATTTGCTTCTAAAAGCCCTATAATCCGGTCAGCATCCCGGATTGCCGACACCTCGGGAGTTGTCACGACCAGTGCTCTGTCAGCGCCGGCAATGGCATTTTTAAATCCCTGTTCAATTCCTGCCGGACAGTCAAGGATAATATAATCAAACTGTTCTCTGAGCTGATTAATCATTTTTACCATTTGGTCGGGATTTACCGCTGTTTTATCTTTGGTCTGTGCCGAAGGAAGCAGATACAGACTGGGATGACGCTTGTCCCGAATAAGTGCCTGCTTCACACGGCACTTTCCATCTACAACATCTACAAGATTATAGACGATCCTGTTCTCAAGCCCCATAACTACATCCAAATTCCGCAGTCCGATATCCGTATCGATCAGGACCACCCGTTTGCCCATAGCTGCAAGACCGGTTCCTACGTTTGCAGAAGTGGTGGTCTTTCCCACTCCGCCTTTCCCTGATGTGACGACAATTACTTCACTCATATTAAACCTCCATAATGAATTAATTTCGTCCCCTGAGAAATCCGTTTAGATCGGTAATTCACTCAGTAATTCTTTGGTAATAGGGTCGATTACGACCTTTTCAGCCTTTACATATGCAATTTTCGGTTGTACCTTTGCCCGTATGGACCATTTTGAAATTTTTTCTTTGGCGATATATTTGAAATCACCTATTTTTAGTTTTTCAGGTGACATTTCAAGCGCTGCCACATAATGTCCCGGATTTCCGTTTCCGCCGGCATAAGCTTCCCCGAATAATCCGCCAAGAATAATTATGTCCTTTGCGGAAATAATCGCACAGCCGGGATAAACATCTCCTAAGATCACAATGCTGGATTCTGTCTCAAGTATCTCTCCGTTTTTCAGCGTTCCGCGATAAAACTGTCCATCGGAACTAGAGCTGTCATTTTGCTCTGAGTCTGTCTGCTGCAGGGCTTTTACAAAGTGTTGATTTGTATCTTCGTCTTCCCCAACAAGACAGATGATCCTAAGAAGCGAATTTTGAGAAATGGCTTCTAAAACCATCAATTCTTCTGCTTCTGAAAGAACTCTTCCCTTTATGGATAATGCCATTTTTGCATCTTTAAAAAAGCTGCTGGATTCCCTGAATTTATCTTCTATATCGGTAAGAACATTTTCAAAAGGCAGCTCCGGATCTAAATAAAGTACAATTCCGTTTTGAAAGCTTTTAATAATTACTGAATTTTTCAAATGCTGTTAACTCCTTCCATAAACAGTTTAATCGGTAACCGTTGTGCTTGCCGTAATCTGTGATGCGGTTCCGGTAATAATCTCACTTTCATCTCTTAAGTCAAAATAGTATTCAAGAATATCTCTTGTTGTCTGAGCGGCATAGCTTGAGGAATACCCGTAAGCGATTCTGGTGGCAATCGCAATTTCAGGTTCCTCATAAGGTGCATAACATACAAACAACGCATGATTAGCCCTACGCTTATTCTCCTCCGCCGTACCGGTTTTACCGGCTACATTGACACCAAAGTTTTTGAAATGTGAATTATTTTCTATAACCTGCCGCATTCCAAGATGAATGGCATTCCAGTAAGAATTGTCCATATCGATGGTATTGCGGACTTCTGCATGATTGTCTTTCAGTTCAATACCGCTGTGATCGGTTATCCGGTCTATTAAAGTAAGATTATAGCAGGTACCGCTGTTGGCGACCGTTGTCACATACCGGGCTAGTCCTACTGTTGAAAAGCTGTGATTTCCTTGTCCGATTGCCGAACGGACAGCATCTTCGCTGGAAACCTGAGGCTGCGTTTCTTCTATTTCAACACCAGAAGTCTCTGTAAGTCCGTACATGTCCGCATATTTTTCCAGCTTTTGAAGACCTACATCAGAAGAATAGGACTCTCCTACCATTCCAAGCCGGTATGCCAGTTCAAAGAAGAACAAGTTGCAGGAATGACGTATTCCTCCCGTCACATTTAAGGAGCCATGACCGCTTCTGTTCCAACAACTCGGAGGCGGACTGATCTTGTCAAAGGTTCCAGTACAAGAAAAAGGTGTTTGCACTGTTATCGTCCCTTCCATCAGACCGGCGGTAGCTGATACCATCTTAAAAGTTGATCCGGGTGCAGTCATCTGGTAGGTTGCGTAATTTCGCATAGGTGTGGCCAAATCATTTAAAAGCTCCGAAAAATATTCAGCATCAACCCCGTTCGCCATCTTGTTATTGTCATAACTGGGGTACGAAACCATTGCCAGTACATCTCCGGTATTCACATCGGTAATTACAGCAGATGCGGAATAGGGATCTAAAGCAAGCTGTGCCGGTGTAATATCCAGATTACGAATCCGATCCACCATAAAATTATATGCAGGTATGGCGCCTCTGTTAAATAGATCTTCCTCTTCAGTAGTCAGTTCAACAATTCCCTGTTCTAACAGAACCTGACAGATTTGATTTCCGGATATAAGATCATTTTTTATCATGAATCGGTAAACCTTTTTGGTAAAACTGTCGTCTTCTTCCAATTGCTCAAAAATGTAATCTACTATTTTGGCGTAAATCTGCTCCGAATCCGAATACTGACCTTCCAGNTTTAGCTTGGANACATCAATCCAGTTCATGGCNATACANTATTTCAGATATTCATTTAAACTGATCACTTCCTCGGTNGTCCAGGCAATGTAAGTGGAATCTTTGGTATCTACCTTTTCACGCATAATAATACCGTCATTATAGAGCATTTCTGCNATATGACTTTCGTAAACCTCATANTCCATATCCAGTTTNTTGTATGCCGTCAATGTTTCNGTNAGTTCCTCNCGAAGCCGGGTAAATACATCGGCTTTTTTNGTTCGGTAAGNTTCATAAACCTGNCTTTCCNTTTCTTTGGCATCACGCATACTNAAATGNTCNGTATCGATCACATTATTATTGATCAGTGCCACATATACATCATAAATAGGAATCTTGATCTTACTGCTGCTNACNTCTGATGTNTCAAATTCTCTTCGCATTAATAATATTTGTACATAAAATNCCGGCAAGCCGTTCCTCCAGNATTTTGTAAACTGCAATCTGAAGATCNTTATCTATAGTCAAATAAANATCATTACCGGCAACCGGTTCCACATAGTCGATGGTATCGGTAACNTTTCCCACATTATCCACAAATATGGTTTCACTGCCCTTGGTTCCCTGAAGTTCANTTTCCATGGACTTTTCAATTCCCAGTTTTCCTACCGTATCATTCAAATCATAATTNTTTCCGNTTTCGGCNCTCTGAAGTTCTTCAAGNTCATCCTGGGAAACNTTTCCGGTATAACCGATGATCTGNGAAAAATAAATACTNTCTACATATTTGCGGATNGTATCTTCNACAATAGANACNCCTTCCAGTTCTCTGCTGTTTTCCATGACAACTGCAACNGTCTCTTCACTCACNTCAGAGGCCACNGTTGTTGCAATGTANTTTTGATANAAATTTGTATTCATATCATAGCGGATNGTAAGAATCTTGAGNATNTCNTCTTTGGTATAACCTTCTCCNGGAATAAAGGTCTTGCTGGTGGTATCNGCNTCATAANAACCGATTCGAAANCGATTCCANCCNCATAGATAATCCACTACCTCCTGCGGGGTCGCTGTGCGCTCNTTTACNTCCAGNGTATCAATAGTNGNNCGNCCGTATACATCGGCCAAAAAACGTAAAAGCTGTGTNTTTTCNACTGTAAANGCATAGTGNCCATTTTTATCCACAATAATTTTAAAATCGCTTACAATANTGTCNCCGTTTGCCTCAATCATNTGAATNAGTTTATANATGGTCGTATTCAGATTTAAGTCTTTATAACGCCCGCTTTCGTAAACATCTTCAATTGCAACGGAATGNGCCAGNTCATTNTATGCCAGAAGATTTCCGTTCCGGTCATAAATACACCCNCGGCTTCCTTTNATNGTACGCTCCTTNCGAATCTTCATCTCAAAGGATTCCAGATATTTTTCNCCTTGAACAATCTGAAGATCAAAAACACGGTTGATCATGATNCCGCTGATNCAGGTCATAACAATAATCAGGACAAAAACACGGGANGTCAGCATATTAAATAAATTTTCTCTAAAATTNTCAAACAAACTTGCGTGCACTCCTTTTTTCAGATTTCTCAAGCTTTTTATTGAGCCAGAGAATAAGCGGATACAGTAACAATGTGGTTAATATTGTATAAACCATTTCNGGCAGGATAATATGCANAAAATAATAGNTTAACTGAAATCGNCCTCTTAATAAAAACAGNNTAAGATAATANAAAAANCCATATGCCAGATCACTAAANAAAATAAGNATCAGNGGAAGCTTAATCTCATCCGGGAAGAAAATCCGGTTAAACTTTCCGTTTGCATATCCTATATACATATANATCATGGCATTTAATCCAAGCACATTNGCAAAGAAAATGTCGATAAGCAGTCCGCAGAAAAAACCNTAAAGAAGTCCTGTCCTCTCNCCCCGCATAAATCCAAAGGAAGCGGTCAGCACGATCATCAAATTCGGAACNATACCGCCAAAAGACATCCAATGAAAAACAGTTGTCTGCAGAAGAAAGCAAAGAATTATCAAAAACACCGATACCAGAAANCTTTTCATTCTAATCCTCCACAGNCTGCTTCAATTCTGTTATGACCAGAACTTCTTCCANATGTTCAAAATCAACAGCCGGTGTAACNAGTCCCGATTTTGTAAGATTATTGGAATCNACATTTACCTGAGATATGTANCCGATCAANATTCCGGGAAGGTATTTATCACTNACNTTTGAAGTGACAATTTTATCNCCCTCCACCACACGATCCGCATTATCNATCAGCATTTCAAANCGTATCACNCCNTCCGGATACANCTCCAGATCNCCGCTGACGATCAANCGGTCCGATGTNGAAAGAACCATGCCGCTGGTATTGGAATTATCATCAATAATGGACATCACTTTTGCCCAATCCGGCCCCACATCCACAATACGCCCTACCAGACCGCTGCCGGCAAGAACATTCATATCTATCATCAATCCGTCAGAGGAGCCTTTATTGATTACAAAGGAATGAAACCAATTACCGGAATCCTTGGCAATAATCCGGGCACCTACCATATCATATTCATCATATTGGGCATTGAGCTCAAACAGTTCTCTTAAATTGGTGAGCTCATAACGATCCTGCTGAAGTTTGATATTTTCCATGGTCAACTCATTGATCTGTGCTTTTAATTCTTCATTTTCAACAAGCAGCGACCGAATCTGTACAAGTTCCTCTGAGCGGGTGTTTAACCAGCTGCCTGCCTTACCGATGCCGTTCTGCAAAGGAGTGATCAAAAAGCCGCCAGCTGCACTTACCGGAGCACTGAGCAGATCCGTACTAAATGTTATGACAATTAAACCCGTACAAAGTAATGTTAANATAANAAGGANNTATTTACCNGGCAGCGTAAACTTTTCTCCTTTTTTCTTTATAATAGGACTCATTTGCTCATTCCTTCAATTGAATAGGCTACTGACTTATAATTATCATCCTTGATGATCTTGGCAAGACCAAGCGCAACACTGGTGATCGGATTNTCGGAAACATTTACCTTGAGCCCGGTTCCTTTTTGGATNAGAGCNGCAAGATGATTCACCTGNGACGCTCCGCCGGTAAGGTAAATACCATGCTTATAAATATCNGCAGCCAGTTCCGGAGGCGTTCTCTCCAGAATCACTCGTATGTTATCGATAATTGTGTGAAAATGCTCAAGTAAGGCTTCGTCAATAAGCTGTGTGGGAAGNTCCCNTTCTACGGGAAGNCCGGTTACAATATCCCTTCCNTAAACCAAAGCGCCNTTTCCTTCNTTTTCCAGATCGGCAGCAGCCATCTTAACGCTTTCNGCAGTNTTTCCGCCGATGATCANGCTGAANTCACGCCGTACNGCGGCACGAATGGCATCGTCAAACTTCTGNCCGCCAGTCTTAATTAANCTGCTAAGAACNATTCCNCCNANCGANAAAATAGAAATTTCCGTGGTATCAAANCCAACGTTNACCACTAAAACNCCCTGNGAATTCTTTACATCGATATCCAGNCCAAGACCGTCTGCNATTGCTTTNTCAACAACCATAATACGTCTTGCTTTTACNCCGGCATCACGNATNAGNTCATAAAAGGCTCTTTTTTCNACTTCCGTCACATCNGTCGGAACNGCAATAAAATAATCNCCTGGNCGAACATTGCTTCTGGTCAGATCATTAATAAAATATTTGATCAGAAGCTCCATNTTCTTAATNTCTGCAATAACACCNTTAGAAAGCGGATAAGAAATNTGGATNTTTCCGGGNGCTTTCTCNTACATGTCAAATGCNGAATCCCCATATGCAAATAAGGTGTTTTTGTTCTCGATGGCNATCATATTCTTTTCGACTAAGATGGTATCATCGGAACGATTAAATATTTTGATATTACTGGTTCCCAAATCAATTCCAAATGCAATGTTTGACAAAATCAGTACCCCTCTTTCTATAAAAGCTCTTCTTTTTTCAGGCTGATGAAGCATCCATCACCCAAAATGATGTGGTCAATCAATGGAATATCCATCAATTCGCCTGCTTTTTTCATCGTTTGTGTAATTGTGATATCTTCGTTACTGGGCTGAGGATCTCCGCTGGGATGGTTATGCAGCAAAATCATTTTAGCTGCTCTTGCGCGAAGAGCCTGAATAAATACATCCCGGGTTGATAAAAGGGAGGCATTTACCGTTCCCAATGATATCATATATTCTTCAATCAAATGAAGTTTATTATCCAAAAGCAACAATATTATTTTTTCTTTTTCGAGATGGCGCATCTGTTCCATATAGTAATCTGCCACCGTTTCCGGTGTGTCGAATTTCAATGCGTCAGCTGCTTTCTGCTTGGCCATACGGATTGCCATTTCCGCCATACACTTGATTTTGACTGCCTTTACTTCTCCGATTCCCGGAATTTCCATAAGCTCCTGTAATGACAAATGGTGCAGTCCGTTTAGCCCTCTGCTCTTTCCAGAGGCTTTCATGAGAATTTTTTGTGCCAATTCTAAGGCAGAGCAGTTCTTGGTTCCGGTCCGGAGGATAATAGCAATGAGCTCTGTTTCTGTCAGTGCCTCAGGACCGAAGGATAAGAACTTTTCGTAAGGAAGTTCCTTTTTTAATAATTCTTCTTGTGTCATTCATTTCCTTTCCAATCCCTTCTCTCATTTGGAATGTCAAAGAAAAGAATCCGGTTTTAAATAAATCGATAGACAAATATGCCAATCACGATTCCTATAATACTTGCTACGGTAATCTTAATGGTAAGGCCGAAGGTAATGCAAAGGATACCCATATCAAAAACAATGGGATCTGCCAGTCCAAAGGTTTGTCCGTAATTCAGCCAGGTGCTTGGAAAGAGATTTCCGATAAAACCGCCGATCACAATACCAGCAAGAATCAACAGAAAACACGCCCAATTATTTTTACGCATGAAGCTACCTCCAGTAAGTCTTTTGTAAACAGGATTTGAATCTATGATTTTATCCCATAACCAACATTTATATTAACACAGTTGGCAAATTATGTATACTGATTTCATAGTTTTTTTATAAGTTTCGTTTGATAAAATCCTTCAGAATTATTCCTTTTTCTACCAGTTTCTGCATACTTTTCATAATGCCGAATTTACCGTGCTGCCAGGTAAGACCGCCTTGAAAGTATACAGAATAAGGCGGTTTAATGGGACCGTCAGCGCTAAGCTCAATGGAAGAACCGGACACAAATGCACCTGCCGCCATGATAACCGGACTGTCATAACCAGGCATGTCCCATGGTTCCGGTGTCACATGTCCGTCAACAGCCGCTGCCTGCTGAATTCCCTGACAAAAGGCAATAACCCCTTCCGGGTTTCCGAAGGTTACCGCCTGAATAATATCATGCCGGGGTTCTTTCCCGTCAGGAATTACCGAAAATCCTAATCCTTCGTATAAATTTGCTGCAAAAATTGCCGCCTTTAATGCATTGGCAGTTACAGAAGGTGCCAGAAACAAGCCCTGATAAAAAGCAGGAAGCGCCGTAAGAGAGGCTCCTACTTCCTTGCCCAGTCCCGGCGAGGTAAGACGATATGCTGCGTTTTCAATGCACTCTTTCCTCCCGGCAAGATAACCGCCGATAGGTGCCAGTCCGCCGCCCGGATTTTTGATCAGAGACCCCACTACCAGATCCGCACCTACGTCAGAAGGTTCCTCCCGTTCCGTGAATTCCCCATAACAGTTATCCACCATACAGATAATATCCGGCTTTTGCTCCTTGATAAACCGGATCAGTTCTCCAATCCTTTGCACGGAAAGTGTGGGTCTGGTCTGATACCCCTTGGATCTTTGAATAGTTACAAGCTTTGTCTGCGGATTAATTGCTTTCCGTATTCCATCATAATCAAAGCCTCCATCGGGAAGCAGATCAACTTGTGTATAATGGATGCCGTATTCCGCCAGGGACCCCTTCGAAGGCCGGATTCCGATCACTTCTTCCAGTGTATCATAAGGTTTTCCCACCGGAGAAAGCAGTTCATCTCCGGGACGAAGGTTACTCATAAGCGCTAATGCCAGCGCATGGGTTCCGCAGGTAATCTGCGGTCTGACAAGGGCATCCTGAGTGTGAAAAACATCTGCATAGACTTTTTCAAGAGTTTCCCGTCCAAGATCATTATAGCCATAGCCTGTGGTTCCCAAAAGACAGGCTTCACTGACCTGATTTTTCTGCATGGCTCCAATCACCTTTAACTGATTATATTCGGAAAGCTCATCAATCTGTGCCCACCGGCTGCTTAATGAATTCCATACCTTTTCTCCATACTCATATACTTCCTCTGAAATTCCCAGTTTCTGATAGATTTCTTTCTTATAATCTGATATCAAAAGTTTTCTCCTTTCATAGCTGCATACCATTTATAAGCTTTATAATGCATTAATACATGATTCCATATATTCCAGTATTCTAAAATCGGAATAATCATAGTCTTTCTTGTTAATCCATAGCACATCCCTCTCCCTGCCAAACCAGGTAAGCTGTCTTTTGGCAAAATGTCTGGTATCCCGTTTGATCTGATATACTGCTTCCTCCAAAGTGCAGGAACCTTCCAGATAATTTAGAATTTCCTTATAGCCAAGTCCCTGCATGGACACCATTCCTTTATGACACCCCATGGCTTTCAGCTTTAAAACTTCATCCACAAGACCTTCGGACAGCATTTCATCCACTCTCACTTCAATTTTTTCATAAAGACGGGCACGGTCATCTGTCAATACAAAATAGCAGAAATCATAAGGCGATGTCCGTTGCCTTTGTTGTTCATTATGTTGGGAAATTGGGTATCTGTGCAGTTCCCAGAATTCAAGTGCACGTATCACACGTTTTTTATTATTGGGATGGATCGCCGCTGCCGATTCAGGATCCACAGCATTAAGACGTTGATGCAGAATCTCCGCTCCGCCTTCAGCTGCCGCTTCCGCTTCAAGCCTTTTACGAATCTCTAAATGATCCTCTTCTACAGAAAAATCAATATCATACAAAAGTGCTTGAATGTAAAATCCGGTTCCGCCTACAATAATGGGAACATGTCCTCTCTCATAAATATCTGCAAGCGCTTCCTTTGCAAGCTGCTGAAAACGTACTACATTAAATTCCTCTTCCGGTNTCAAAACATCAATCAAATGATGAGGAATACCAGCCATCTCTTCTTTTTTGATCTTTGCCGAGCCGATATCCATATATTTATAGACCTGCATAGAATCAGCCGAAATGATCTCTCCGCCGATTCTTTTGGCCAGAGCAATAGATAAAGCACTTTTTCCTACTGCTGTGGGACCTGTCAGAATAATTATTTTTCTTTTTATACCCGAATTAATCATAATTAAAGTATCCGTTTAAACTTTTTTTCTATTTCATATTTTGTCATAGAGATAATGGTCGGCCTTCCATGAGGACAATGATACGGGTCTTCCAGCTTAAGAAGCTCATCGATCAAAGCGTTGGCCTCTGCTTCACTTAAAGNGTGATTACCTTTCACTGCCGCCTTGCAGGCCATGGATGCTAGTTTTTGTAAGATGACATCCGGCGCACCCTTCATGGGATTATCTGCAATTTCATCCAAAACATTCATAAAAAATTCTTTTTCATTGCAGCCATAAAGATCTGCGGGCATGGAGCGGAGCATATAAGCACCACTTCCAAATTCTTCAATCTCAAATCCAAGTGCNACAAAGCTGTCTTTGAATTCACATAAAAGTTCCTCTTCCTTTCCGGTAAGCGAAATAACTACCGGCGGATTGAGAACCTGAGAAGCAACCGACTTCGTTTCCAGTTCTTTTACAAGGCGTTCATATTTAACCTTTTCATGAGCTGCATGCTGATCGATAATAAATAGTTTATCTTTCAGGGAAACCAGCCAATAGGTATCAAAAATCTGCCCCATTATCCGATAATTGTTTCGNGCTTCTTCCGAAAGGAAACGATCCTCAAACAATTCAAGCTGTACCGGTTTCTCAACAATGATCTGATCAGCAGATTTAATGATGTTAGCGTGAATTCCTGCATTTTTATCCTTTTTTGCAGGAGAAACCTCCCCTATAACACGGTTAAAAGTAGTGTTTTGCAGGAAATCCTGCACTTTTGGCTGNCCAGCANAATAGTCNGCATCTGTATCTGCAAGCATACGNGTACGGTTGATTTCAAAGGGCTCTGGNGTTTTTTGAGGTGTTTTTACCTCTTCCTCCTCTTTGACAAGCTTCACTTCCGGTATCAACTCCCGCTGCTGCAAGCAAATAGCTGCCTGCTTCGAAAGTTCCTCATACAATTCTTTTCCCTGATGGATTCTTATTTCCATCTTGGCAGGATGAACATTGACATCAATTGCCGACTGATCCATCTGAAAGTGCAATACATAGAATGGGAACTTGTGCTGCATCAGATAAGAACGATACCCCTCCTCCATGGCTTTTGCAATCACATCATTTCGAATATACCGTCCGTTCATAAAGCATACCTCAAAATTTCGATTCGAACGGTTCAATTCCGGTTTCCCTAAATATCCATTTACNGAAAAGCTTTCTCCCTCATATTGAAAAGGAATCAAAGCCTCCGCAGTATCTCTGCCGTAGATCCGATATATAATCTCTTTTAAATTACCGTTTCCCGATGTGTGAAAGCGGACTTGTCCGCCATTTACAAACTTAATGGATCTGTCCGGATGGGATAAGGCAAGGTGCTCCATCATATCGGCCACATAGCTGCCTTCTGTCTGTGGCTGCTTCAAAAATTTTTTTCTTGCAGGAATATTATAAAATAGATTATGAACCAGAAAAGTAGTGCCGTCAGGGGCTCCGACTTCTTCTAATTCCTCTTCCNTCCCNCCNGCTATTGCATAACGGATTCCGGTAAGTTCATCTGCTGTTTTGGTGATCACTTCCACCTGAGAAACTGCGGCGATACTGGAAAGTGCCTCTCCGCGAAATCCCAGACTNTCTATGCTGTTTAAGTCTTCTATGGTCGANATCTTACTGGTNGCATGACGCAGGAATGCCTTTTTGATCTGATCCTTTTCAATTCCGCATCCGTTATCGGTAACCCGTATCAAGGATATTCCGCCATCCTTTATTTCTACGGTAATTGCATCCGCACCTGCATCTATGGCATTTTCAGTGAGTTCTTTTACCACATTTAAGGGACGCTCTACCACCTCACCGGCGGCAATTTGATCAATGGTACTTTGACTTAAAAGATTAATTTGAGGCATAATCTCACCTGTTTTCCTTCCTCTGTCTGAAAATATTCAGACGCTAGGCTTACCACCTGTTTTTCAGCTTATTTTGAAGTCGGTACAAGGTATTTAAAGCATCCAACGGTGTTAAAGTTGATACATCAATTTCCTTTAATTCATTCAGCACATCTTCATCNGTTACGGTATCAAATAAAGACATCTGTGTTAAGTCTACTTCATCATATTTTACTGCCTTATGTCTGGTTTCCTTCTGATCTATCACAATGCTCTGAACCTTTTCCAGAACATCATTATCCACAAGCTGTAATAAAATTTCTTTTGCCCGGTCGATTACCATATCCGGCACTCCGGCAAGCTTGGCGACCTGAATTCCGTAGCTTTTATCGGCACCTCCACGTATGATCTTTCGAAGAAAGACAATATCGTCTCCTTTTTCCTTGACGGCAATACAATAATTATTTACATTGTTCATTTTGCCTTCCAATTCGGTCAGCTCGTGATAATGAGTAGCAAACAGCGTTTTAGCACCAAGGAGCTTTTTGTTGCTGATATGCTCAATCACTGCCCACGCAATAGAAAGTCCGTCAAAGGTGGAGGTTCCCCGTCCGATCTCGTCTAAAATAAGGAGACTGTCTGCGGTTGCGTTTCTTAAAATATTGGCCACCTCGTTCATCTCTACCATAAAAGTACTTTGACCGCTGGCAAGATCATCGGACGCGCCTACTCTCGTAAAAATCCGGTCCACCAGACCGATATTGGCGCTGGAAGCAGGCACAAAACAGCCAATCTGCGCCATCAGTACGATCAGAGCAACTTGCCTCATGTATGTAGATTTTCCTGCCATATTGGGACCTGTAATGATGGACACGCAGAACTTGTGGTTATCCAGATAAGTGTCATTGGCAATAAACATATCCCCGGTTATCATCTGTTCAACCACCGGATGCCGTCCTGCTTTAATATCAATAATTCCTTTCTCATTAATGGCCGGACGTACATAATGATTGCGCTCTGCCAGTAAGGAAAAGGAAGCAAACACATCCAGTCTTGCAATTGCTTTGGCAGTGCGCTGGATTCGTTCCATTTCTCCTGCAATGGCATCACGTATTTTACAAAATAAATCATATTCCAGACCGTAAAGCTTGTCCTCNGCGTTCAAAATAGTATCTTCCAGTTCTTTCAGCCGTGCATTGGTGTAGCGCTCTGCATTGGTCAGCGTTTGTTTTCGGATATAATCCTCAGGCACCAGGTTCTTAAACGAATTGGTTACCTCATAATAATAACCGAATACCTTGTTATAGCGGATACGAAGATTTTTGATTCCGGTCCGCTCCCTGTCATCCTCCTCCAATTTTGCAAGCCAGTCTTTTCCTTCTGTTTTGGCATGCCGGAGAGTATCAATTGTCTCGTCAAATCCGTCTTTAATAATTCCGCCCTCCCGGATAGTAATCGGCGGTTCCTCAAGAATCGAATTTTCAATCAATGTACAAATATCAGAGAGGTCATCTATTTCATCCTCAATTTCTTTTAAGAGAGCTGCATCAAAATCCTTTAAAAGCGTTTTAATATGCGGAAGCATCTGCAGGGAATTCCGGAAAGCAATCAAGTCCCGGGGATTAGCAGTCTTGTAACTGACCTTTCCCAGGAGTCTTTCCAGATCATAAATAGGATTTAGGTATTCACGAATTTCATCCCGATTGATCGCCTGATTGGATAAAGCCTCTACACTATCTAATCTCCTGATGATCTGTTCTTTGTCAATTAACGGCTGTTCTATGTACTGCCGCANGCATCTTGCCCCCATTGCCGTACGTGTTTTATCCAAAACGCCTAATAGAGATCCCCTTTTTTGCTTCTCCCGAAGAGTTTCCGTAAGCTCTAAGTTTCTNCTTGTGGAACTGTCAAGGAGCATATAGCGGCTGGTCAGGTAAGGATATAAGTGCGTCATGTGATCCAGTGATGTTTTCTGTGTATCCGTAAGATACAGCATCAAAGCTCCTGCCGCAATCAATCCGGAAGGAAAATCTTCAATTCCCATTCCCTGAAGCGTGGTTACATGAAAATGCTTTAAAAGACTTTTCCGACATCTGTCCTCGTCAAAAAAGTGTGCTTCCAGCGGATACACCGCAATATTCATTCTGCCCTTTAAATCCNCNACATCAATTCCGCTNACCAGAAACGCATCATTGCAGATGATTTCGCTGGGATGATATTTGTTTACCTCATCTAATAGCTTTTTTTCGTCTTCTACTTCTGTGAGATAATAATCACCTGTGGTAACATCCGCAATAGAAATACCGGTTTTCCCCTGGAAAAAGGCAATACTCATCAAAAAGTTATTGCGGCTTTCATCCATGGACTGAACATTTAAATTCGTTCCGGGGGTGACGATCCGAACCACATCCCTTTTAACAAGTCCTTTTGCAAGCTTGGGATCTTCCATCTGNTCACAGATTGCTACTTTATAGCCTTTTGATACCAGTTTATTCAGATATCCATCTACTGCATGATAAGGAATCCCGCACATGGGAGCCCGTTCCTCTAATCCGCAGTTCTTGCCTGTTAACGTAATCTCCAGTTCCCGGGATGCAGTCAGCGCATCATCAAAGAACATTTCATAAAAATCTCCAAGCCGATAAAATAAAATGCAGTCCTTATATTCTTTCTTTGTTTCCAGATATTGCTGCATCATCGGTGTCATTTCTGCCATTTCTGCCTCCATACTGCGGTTTATTGCCGCATTTCTCCCAGATAATAAAATCCGTGACATTCTTTCAGATAAACAGGCACGATCTTCCCGATCAGACTTTTATCTCCCTTAAAATGAACGATTGTATTGTTGGATAATCTTCCGGTCAAAAGACTTTCATCCTGTTCGTTTATTTCTTCCACCAGAGCCTCCAATGTCTGTCCTTCCAGCCGCATAACACGTTCTCTGGCCGTATCCTGCACCACTTTAAGAAGCCTGTCAAAGCCTTCTTTCGTGAGGGCTTCCGGAACCTGGTTTTCCATAGCAGCTGCCGGTGTACCGGTGCGCTTAGAATAAATAAACGTAAAGGCATTATCATATTTTACCTGCCGNACCATATCNATAGTTTCATCCACATCCTGAGGTTCCTCGCCGGGAAATCCNACAATAATATCTGTAGTAATAGCAAGATCAGGTATTTCTCTTTTAAGTTTATTCACTAACGCCAGATAATCTTCTCTGGTATACTTCCGATTCATGGCTTTTAAGATTCTGGTAGAACCGGATTGCAGAGGTAAATGAAGGTGCCGGCATATCTTGGTGGAATTTTTCATTACCCGGATGAGATCATCGGAGAGATCCTTGGGATGGGAAGTCATAAAACGGATTCTTTTGATACCGTCAATCTTTTCCACCTCTTCCAGAAGCTGTGCAAAAGTAATTGGCTGTTCCAGATTTTTGCCATAGGAATTTACATTTTGTCCAAGCAGCATAATTTCAACAACTCCATCTGCCGCTAATTCTTTGATTTCCCTGATAATATCCTGTGGATTACGGCTCCGCTCTCTTCCCCGGACATAGGGTACAATACAGTAACTGCAGAAATTGTTACAGCCAAACATAATATTGACACCTGATTTAAACGGGTATTTTCGTTCAACGGGAAGCTCCTCTACAATCTGATCTGTTTCATCCCAAATATCAATAACCATCCCGTCCGCCTCAAACATATGTACCAAAAGTTCGGCAAATTTATAAATATTATGTGTTCCAAATATCAGATCCACAAACCGGTAGCTCTTTTGCAGTTTTTCAATTACGGACGGTTCCTGCATCATACAGCCGCACAGGGCAATCTTTTTGTGAGGATTTTTCTTTTTCATGCTGCCCAAATGACCAAGTCGACCATAAACCCGTTGATTGGCATTATCTCTTACGGTGCAGGTATTGTAAATGACAAAATCCGCGTTTTCGTCTTCTGTCAGCTCATATCCAACNTTTTCTAAAATTCCAGAAAGCTTTTCCGAATCTCTTGCATTCATCTGACACCCAAAGGTAGTTACGCAGCAGGACGGTCTTCTGCCAAGAGTCTGTGTGAGCGCTTCCACATAAGCTTTCGCCTTTTCTATATAAGAATACTGACGCGCCGTTTCTTCCGCTCCGGTAAATTTATCTGTAATTTTCATATCTGTCATGATTCTCCTTCTTTTATCCGGTTAACGATATAGGTGTATGCCCTGCCCGACTTTCCATACCTTGATACCACTTNCAAGNTACTTAANAGATANAGNACTCTGGCTGCAACTTCCTTTCTCTCTCCTACAGCTTTTCCAAACTCTTTGACGGTAAACGGCTCCTCAAGATCTTTGGGAATCAGATTATAATAATCCTCAATACCGTCAAGATATATTTCGTCAAGTATTCGTTCCGGAACCCTGTCATAGCGGCAGGACCCCTTTTTGCGGTCACGGCTCCAACCGTTTAATAAACGATATTCCCGAATTTCAAGAATCGGAAAACATATCCTAAGGTTTGGATGAAAAAGATAACTCTTTATTTTATACAACTCATAAAAAGCCCTGTAAACAGAGCCTTTTACCGTACTTTTCCGGGGTTTTGAACATTCTCCTGTCTCTTCATCGATCCACAAAAGATATTTAATTCCGGGAATCGGATAAACAATTGTAATTGGATAGTCAGGAAGCAGTTTGTCCAGCTTACTGCGCATTTTGTCAAAATTTCCGGTCTGAATCTCTATAATCTCATTTCCGGTAAAAATATCAGCAACAAAGCCATTTATCGGAATCTCCTGCATCGTTTTATCCGGGGCATAATAATCCTTCAATATCGCATGAAGTGTCTTCTCTTTATAAGTACCAATCCCACTCTTAACTCCGCCAGAGCACAAGACGACATTACGAATCCGTTCAAAACGTTCCTGATCCATATGCTTTATTTCCTTTCCAGGAAAAGTTTTCTGGATATAAAGTTATAAACCATAACCACACCGGTTGCAATAATCGTTGCCGCCATGATCATCAGATCCTGTGTAATGAGATTCTGCAGTGCCTGACTGTGCAGATAGATTCCATCCACACAGCAGAACATAACAATTTCATTGATCACAAGTCCGATTGCAGAGAGAATGAGAAAGACAATAAATTCCTTTTTCTTGTCCATTTCTTTCTTGTGAGTAAAAACAAATTTAATGCTTAAAAGGTAATTTACAACCGCTGAGATTACAAACCCAAGAAATTTGGAAATCAAATAGTGAACTCCAAGCAGATTTGTCAGCCCTGTTGTGATTCCAAAGTCAATAAAAAAACAAAAAAATCCTACGATTCCAAATTTAATAATCTGATTGATTAACTGTTTCATTCAAATATAACTCCTTAACATAAAATAAAAGCAGAATTGCCACATAGTGTATTATACATGACAATTCTACTTTTTTCATCATAAAATTTTTATCTTTTGTCCAGAATCATATCCTGACAATTTACCAATTATGATAAATGTTAATCTGCACAGTCGCATCCGTTGTTGTTTCTGGACTCTTCGCATCCACAATTCGATCCGGGATAGGAAATAAAAGATCTGGACTCTAATCTGGACTCCTGCCTTGAATCGTTTCTGCATCCGCAGTCGCGCTCGTTCCTGTCACGGCGGTCACGGTCATCAGAACGATTATTCCGGCAGCCACCGTCATTTTGGCAATTCCATCCGTTCCCGCAGGAAAGCAGTAATAAAACTAAGATCAGACAATTCATAAAAGTTTCACTCCTTTTTCGTATGAATTATTCATATGGTATGCTTTATTATATGCACATACCGAAAAAAGAGTTATCACCCTATCTTCTTCTGTTTTTCAAAACCTTTCTTCGAATATAAGAAAAGGTCTTTTCTTCTCCCTGCTTTGCAAGCATAACGAGAAGCTTTTCAAGAAGCTTTCTGGTATCCGGATGAAGCGGTGCTTTTTCTCTGCCCTGTGAATAGTATTCCAGCGGAGAGGCAGATGTATACCTATCTCCGTTATAAACCTTACATGCAGCAATCCGGTCCATCAGCATTTCGACTATATACTTAGGAGGCATAGGCGCCGGTGCCATTCCGCCCGCAATCTCTTTGGTACTGTAATCCAGCCAATATTCGTAATGATGCTTATTTCTCCCTTTATGATGCAGCCAGGCTGTGGAGTAGCCTATATCTTCCCGCTCGGCATTGTTCGGACTCCTGTTTCCCTGAAAGTACTTAGCCCCAACCCAAAATTCGCTGGGACTGTATTTGGACAGATCATGAAGAAGTCCCTGTTTATAAAGTCCAACTTTAAAACACCCCTGCATGACCAAATATTTATGATAGGTGATGGTTTTAAAATGTTTCCATACGTTCATACTGTTCTTTGACCTCAAATCAGCTGTCTCTATTTTCGTTGACCTCGTTTGGTTTTCCTTTTTTGAGGAATCATCATCGAGCGATAGACAGAAATACTCCTTTCCCGTACCTCAATGAGAGCCTCTGTTTCTATCGGGCGGATATTGACATCTGCCCCACACTCTTTGCTTGATCCTGAAGTGTCTGAAATTTTCACCCAAACATGATCCGCCGGGAGCTTGGGAAGTGCCAGTTTATGAGCTTCCCAATGCATATTGCAGGCAATATAAAAAAATGGTTCCTCCCCAGCATATCGCCCGCAGAGCATAATGCCGAATATACGGCTGGCATGTCCCAGATCCGGTCTCCATGCTTCGACTCCATGATAAGAAATATCCGGATATCCGCAGGCTGCGGTATCCATTACCCTCAATGCCTGCTTCATGTGCAGGATCCGGTAGCCGCATCTTAAACTGATCAGAAATTTTGTATAGGATAAAATTTCCTCTGCAAAATCATTTCTGTTCCATTCTACCCAGCCGACTGCATTATCCTGACAGTAACAATTATTATTTCCATGTCTTGAATTTGCAAACTCATCACCACTGAACAAAAACGGAGTTCCCTGTGAAAGAAAAAGGAGTGTTAATGCATTCTTTAACTGTTTTAAACGCAGCTGCCTGATCGATTTCTTTCTGGTTTCACCTTCAGCTCCACAGTTCCACGTATAATTACGTTCGGCTCCATCCCTGTTTTCTTCACCGTTTGCCTCATTATGCTTTCGTTCATAACAAACACAATCATAAAGCGAAAATCCATCATAATCGGCAAGATAATTAATCACTCCGTGTGAGATTGGATTATGCCGCTGATAAGTCAGCACAGCATTGACAAATCCTTCGTCTCCTTTCAGGAAACATCTTATATCATTTTTAAAATTGCCGTTATCGGAAGAAAAATTTTTCTGATCCTTACAGCAATCAGCTGCTTCTTCCTCCGGAAGATTATCACACCAGATTTTAGTATCGTTCAAAAAGCCTTCCTGCATAAGCATACGAAAAGGTATGTGAAATCCACTGAGTCTTGCCCCGTCAATATGATATTCCATAATCCAGTGTTTAAGAATTCTGATCACATCGATCTGTTTCATGTCCGGTGGGAAATAAAAATGCATCATAACTTCAATCCCGCTTTTATGCAGCTCTTTTACCATGGTTTTAAAAGAATCCACGGGAGACGAACCGGCACTGTAGGAAGCCTTAGGGGTAAAATAAAAACCTTTTCGAAATCCCCAACAGTCCAGTTTCTCTATTTCGGTCATCCTTTCTGCCTGTCCATCAACCGGTAATACTGCCTGACCTATAGTCGATATCGTCATGCATTCTTCATATTCATAGCAAGGCATCAAAAGAACTGCCGTTACTCCCAGACTTTTCAAGTAGGGTATCTTTTCTGTAATGCCTTCAAAAGTTCCCCGGTGTATCACACCTGAACTTTTGTGCATAGTAAAAGACCTGACATTTAATCCATAAAGAATCGTATCCTCGTAAGGAATATCAAGCGGCGCATCACCTTCCCAGTCAAACCCGCTGGATTCAAAGCTGCCATAAACAGGACGTTTTCCCTTTTTGCCACCGCCCCATTTTTCAAGCCCGCAAACTGCCTGTGCATAAGTATCCGGCAAGATGTCTTTTCCATCATAATATTGATATCTGCATGTTAAAACAGACCCACCTTCTATCTGAATACCATAAAGTTTTCCGTATCGTCCTTCTTCTGAAAAAGGAATTTTTGTTTTTTGCCCGTTGATGTCATATAAAATTATGCCGCATTCGTTGTTACCGGATAATTCTGCTGCAAACCTGATGCCGTTCCGGATAAGGAACACCCCAGGCTCATACGGCTTAAAACTGCTTATTTTCCAATTTAAGTCCATTTGCCCTCCTTATGAAGTGTTGCCAATTCCATTTTCCACTTGTCCCGTCTGAAAAATACAGACGTTTGATTTTTATTTTAACACAAACAACCCGTCCTGTGTAAAAAAATTGTCAAACATTTTATTGATTTGCTCCCATACGGCTAGTAAAATGTAATTGTAACCACACAATTGAAAGGAGATTTTCATGAGTAAAAAAGATAACAATCAAAGCTTTCTTCAGCAATCAGAAGCCCAAGACGAGGAAATGACTGTTACACTGGATCTTGAAGACGGCAGCAGCGTAACCTGTGCCATTGTCACGATTCTTCCCGTAAATAAAAAGGATTACATTGTTCTGCTTCCTCTTGAAGAGGATGGTGAAAATCATGACGGTATGGTATGGTTTTACCGCTATTTTGAAAATGAAGCCGATCCCAATGAAGAACCTGTTCTTGAATATATTGACGACGATGAAGAATATGAAATAGTCTCGGATGCTTTTGACGAATATCTGGATAATGTAGAATTTGATGAGCTTATTGACGAAGAGGAATAAGACCGTTTAAATATCTTGAAATTGTCCGTCCCCGTTCTTTTGTGTATAGAATTTCCAGTTCTTTTTCGGCTCTTGTAATGGCAACATACAGGAGCCTTCTTTCTTCTTCCAGCGCTTCTTTTGTTGTACACCGTTTTCCCGGAATAATTCCTTCATTAACGTCCGGCAGAAATACTCGTTCAAATTCCAGTCCTTTTGAGCCATGCATAGTACAGATATGAACCCCATCGTTTCCGGTGATATCTTTTTTAAGTAATGTTGTATTCTTTTCTTTTTCTCTGACAAACTGATTGACATTGTTTCCCGGCACATAGTCCCGAAACAGCTCCTGTGCCTGCTTCGCCAGACGAATCCATTGCATTTTTTGAGCAGAATTTGCTGCCTTTTCTTCTAAATAGCGATCATATCCCAACGCTCCCCGAAAAAGTGAAATCGCAAGCAAACTGCTTAACCCTCCGGCAAGAGTAAGCTGTGTCCAGAAAGTCTCCATTTTCTTTAATGTTTCGGGATTACCGGCATAATATCGTTTCAGATGCCAAAAGGAAACCTTTTCTTCCGGAAATACCTCTCGCAGCAGATAGCGATTTGGTTTATTCATAAATCCAAAAAGATCCTTCCTTTTATTTCCGTTATAAATGAAGGAAAGGAACGAAATGATATCCCTGATCACGAAGCTTCCAAAAATATTTGTATTTTCAATATGCCTTCCCCAAACCGGAATATCTGACATTCGAAAAAGCTCCTGATATTGCATTGCTTCGATATTAGTTCTGAGAATAACAGCTGTCTTATCAAGCTGCTTCTGTTCAAGCATCTTAAGATGTTGAATCAGATATTCTTCTTCCTGCCTTCTGCTTTCAAAACATTTTAAATTTACACTTCCCTCTTTTTTCATAGGATAAAATTGTTTTTCAAATCGTTCCCGGTTTTGACAGATCATTTTTTTTGCCAGAAAAACAATGGGACTTCCACTGCGATAATTTTCTGTCAGCATAAGCTGCTTCCCCTGCGGATAATCGTTTAAAAACTGTTTCATTATACCGGGTGATGCTCCCCGGAAACCATATATCGCTTGGTCGTCATCTCCCACAACAAAAAGGTTATTTTCCGGGGCTGACAAAAGTCTTAATATTTGATATTGCGGAAAATTAATGTCCTGAAACTCGTCGGCAAGAATATATTGAAACTGCATCTGATATTTGTTCAAAACTGCAGAATCTTTATAAAAAAGATCAAGACATTTGGTTATCATATCATCGAAATCAAGTAAATCCTGTTCTATTAAATATTGCTCATATCTGTTCTTTATTTCCTTATATTTTGCATAGGGCAAATTAGCTATTGATTGACCAAGTCGGTTAACAGTTTCTTCTGATGATTCCATCGACTGACTCGATTGATTCTTTGATTTGCTGATCTCATTTAAGATTTCAGAAATCATATCGTACAGATTACTACTATCATTTTGATCGTTTAGTCCCAGATTCATGAGAAGCTGCCTGATCAGTTCTCTTTTTGAAGACTCACTGATCAAGGAAAAGGATCTATGACCTGATTGTCGCAAAATCTGCCAGCAGATGCTATGAAAAGTACCAAAATGTACTTTCTCATATGGTAAATCATGATTATTATCAATATCTTTTTTCTCATGTAGGATTTCGGATACTGCAAGCTTAAATCGGCTGCACATCTCCTCTGCCGCTGCTTTTGTATAAGTGATTACAAGGATTTTGTCAGGAGATATCTGACAGTTATGAACAAGATAAAGAATTCGCTGAATGATTGTAAATGTTTTTCCGCTGCCCGGACCGGCAATTACCTGTGCCGGTCCCGACAGGTGCATGATTGCATTTTTCTGTTGTTTACTGGGCGCTCTCAAGAAGCTCAATGCCCTTTCTGATTCTTTCTAAGGATTCTTCCTTGCCGAGAAGTTCCATAATTTCAGTTGCTCCGGCAGGCGTCATTTGCTTTCCCGACACCGCCGTACGAACAGGCCAAAGTACATAGCCGTTTTTACATCCCTTTTCTTCCACATAGGATACCAGAAGCTGATATAGAGCATCATTGCTGTAATCCTCCTGCTTTTCCAAAATGGGAAGCAGTTCCTTCAAGACTTCTAACGCCGAAGATTTTGTTGTCTTCATTTTTTTATGCTCATACATCGCCGTATCATACTGCGGAAGCTCCTCAAGGAAATCGATCAGTCCCGGAATATCCGGAAATGTCTCAATTCGCGTTTTTACCATGGATGCTATTTTACGAAGATCCATAGATTTCGAAAGCCCTTGTCTGATATATGGTTCTGCCATTTCAAAAAACTGATTCTCATCCATGGCTTTCATATATTCTCCGTTCATCCACTTTAACTTTGTATAGTCAAAGACTGCCGGCGATTTGGACATGTGACGGTAATCAAATGCCTTTGCCAGCTCCTCTAAGGAGAAAATTTCTTCATTACTCTCTGTAGGACTCCAGCCCAGAAGCGCAACAAAATTGACTACTGCCTCTGTCAAAAATCCTTGCTCAATCAAATCTTCATAAGAAGAATGACCGCAGCGTTTACTGAGCTTGTGGTGCTCCTCATCCGTGATCAGAGGACAATGTACATAAACAGGGACCTCCCAGCCAAACGCCTCATACAGACGATTATATTTCGGTGAGGAAGAAAGATATTCATTTCCTCTTACCACATGTGTGATTCCCATCAGATGATCATCCACCACATTAGCAAAATTATAAGTGGGATAACCGTCCGATTTGATCAGTATCATATCGTCAAGTTCCGAATTATCTACTGTAATATCACCGTAAATCTCATCATGGAACGTTGTTGTTCCTTCTGTTGGATTGTTCTGCCGAATTACATAAGGGATTCCAGCTTTTAGCTTTTCTTCAACTTCCTCTTTAGATAACGAAAGGCAATGCTTGTCGTAAACCGTAATTTCCTTTCCTTCCACAATCTGGGTTTTCAGGCCGGCAAGGCGTTCCTTGTCGCAAAAACAATAATATGCCTGTCCTTTTTCAATCAGCTTTTTGGCATATTCCAAATAAATTCCTTTTTGTTGACGCTCTGACTGAACGTAAGGTCCTACACCGCCATCCTTGTCCGGACCCTCATCATGGATCAAACCTGTTTTGGCAAGAGTCCTGTATATAATATCAACAGCCCCTTCCACATAGCGTTCCTGATCTGTGTCCTCAATACGAAGAATGAAATCTCCGCCTTCATGCTTTGCGATCAGATACGCATATAATGCCGTTCTTAAATTTCCCACATGCATCCGCCCGGTAGGACTGGGCGCAAATCTTGTTCTTATTTTTGTCATAACAAACCTCGTTTCTGTACAAATTAACACATAACCTTTTATTGAAACTATTTTTCTTGAAAATCCGGAATATTTTTCTTTGCAGACGCTTTAAAACCTGCAACCTCTTTCATCGCCTGTTGAATCGGAATATTAGTACCAGCACCGGCAACACAGCCACCAGGACATGCCATTCCTTCAATCAGACAGCCGTTTTTCTTTCCTGCCTTTGCAAGCATTAATATCTTTTTACATTCGGTAAGACTCTCTGCATGTTCAATATTGACATCCGCATCCGGATAATACTCTAAGATACATTCCTCAATGGCGCTTGCCACACCGCCGGCAACACCGTAACCTCTTCCGGCGCCGGTAGCGTCATTCAACTGATCATGAGCTTCCACCGCTTCCGGAAGCAGTCCCTTTGCTTCAAACATTCCTGCCAATTCTTCAAATGTTATTACAAAATCCACATCCGAACGAACCGTCCTTCTGGAAGCTTCCAATTTTTTGGAGGCACAGGGACCTATAAATACCACGCTTGCATCTGGATGATCTTCCTTGATCTTTCGTGCTGTAGCCACCATAGGTGTTAAAGCATTGGATATCTTGTCGATTGTTTCCGGAAAAAATTTCTTTGCCAGCATGGACCACGACGGACAGCAAGAGGTTAAAAGAAAAGGCAGTTTTCCAGTTGCAACTTCTTTGACATAGTGTTCCGCTTCGGTCATTGCCCCTATATCTGCACCGATGGCTGTTTCATACACATCAAAGAATCCAAGTGCTTTTAACGCTTCCTTAAGCTTATCCGGCGTTGCTTCTTTTCCGAACTGACCGACAAACGCAGGTGCTACCTGCGCAATGATCTTCTTCCCTGACTGCATGGCACGGATAAGCTGAAATATCTGTGATTTATCAGCAATTGCACCAAAGGGACAGCTTACCATACATTGACCGCAGGATACACACAGCTCCGTGTCAATATATGCACGCCCTTTTTTATCGCTTTTAATTGCGCTGACTCCACAATGAGCCAGACATGGACGAACCTGATGGGATATAGCATCATAAGGACAAATGGATTTACATTTTCCACACCTGATACATTTCTCCTGATCGATCACGGAATGACCATTTTTCATGGAGATAGCTCCCTTCGGGCAAACTTCCTTACAGGGATGGGCTACGCAGCCCATACATTTATCAGTTACCTCATAACGGTTTTCCGGACAGGCATTACAAGCAGACGGAATCACCTGCATCAGAGGCGGTTCATAATATTTTTCACCAATATTACTCTCTTCAAGCCCTTGCGTTACATGAACAGGCATATTTTCCGGTCGCAGAGAAAGTCCCATGGCAAGCCGGATCTGCTCCCGGACAATCGCTCTTTCCCGGTAAATACTTTCATATTCCGACTCATCATAATCAACGATCTTATACGGAAGCGCTTCCACATCATCCTTTAAATTTTCAGAATGATAAGCAAGATTTGCTACTTCTTTAAAAATGCGCCTTCTGTTTTTTCGTACCTGCGTGTCAATTCCTCTCATAATATCTCCCTATACTTCCGTTGATAAAGCAACTCAATACCAATATATTTTTACACAAACCCGCATGGAAGTCAACACTTAGGCTTAAAGGAACAAGCTGCCGATCTGAAACACCAATGTAGCCATCAACCAGGCAAATCCAATCTGAAATAGGGCAAGCTTTATCGTAAAGCCGGTATCCCCGCTCTCTTTCCGTATAGTAGCCATTGCTGCTGCACAAGGAACATATAGAAGTACAAAAAGCATCATACAATAAGCATTTAAAGGTCCAAAAGCAGGATCGATACTCCGAAGGTTTGCAATGACCGTATCCATACTGGCCGCCTGAGCGTTTCCTACACCAAACAGCACAGAAAAACTGGATACCACCACTTCCTTGGCGGAAATCCCGGCAATCAGAGACACAATGATCTGCCACATTCCAAGCCCTGCAGGACGCATAACCGGTTCCAGCCATCTGCCGATCATTGCGCCAAAACTATCCGCCGGATCAGTAACCATTCCGGACACTCCGAAATTCAGTACTACCCATATCAAAATAGATGCAATAAAAATCGTAGTTCCTGCCTTGGAAAGATAATCCTTCAGCTTATTCCACACATAAATCCGAATCGTTCTTGCATTTGGCCTCTTATACTCAGGGAGTTCAATAAGAAGACTGTCGTTTACCTTTCCCTTTTCAAACGTATGAAGAACCTTTGCGATCACGATTGCAATCACCATCCCAATCACATACATGGAAAATGCAGCCACATGTGCATACTTTTCAAAAAACATTCCCGAAAAAAGTACATAAACCGGCAATCTCGCAGAACAGGACATAAAAGGTGTAATGATCATGGTTCTTCGCCTGTCTTTTTCTGTTTCCAGTGCCCTAGATGCCATAATCGCAGGAACTGTACAACCAAATCCCAAAATCATCGGAAGAAATGCTTTGCCGGAAAGACCTGCTTTACCCATGATNCCATCCATCACATANGCNACTCTTGCCATGTAACCGCTGTCCTCCAGGATNGCAAGNGCCAAAAACAGAATTGCAATATTGGGNATAAAGGTNAGAATCCCCCCGACTCCCGCAATGATTCCATCCACGATCAGNGACTGCAGCCAGTAAGCGGTNTGAATCTGTTCCAGAAAGCCGCTTACACTACCGGAAAAANCTTCAAGAAAAGCCTCAAAATATCCCTTCAGCCAATCACCAATCGTAAATGTCAGAAAGAATACAAATGCCATGATACACAAAAACACCGGTACTCCCCAGATCGGATGTGTCAATATGCGGTCCGCCCGATCCGTGCTGTCCTTCCGCTTTTTGCGGTAAAATAACACTTCTTTTATGATCATTTCAATAAATCCGTATTTGGTCTGTATAATCTCTTTTTCGTAGCTTCTGTCTGCAATATTGCTTACCTGAACAGGATGCTCCGTTTTGACCTCCTCATCATCCTCAAGCAGCTTGATAGCATGCCATCTGACAGATGAATGTGTGGGATAATGAGCCTGCATAATCACGGAAAGCTTGTCTATCTTATTTTCAATATCTTCACTATAATGGAGAATATCTCCCTTTGATCCCTCTTCGTAATGATGGATCACCGCATGAAGCAGAATGTCCAGCCCTTTTCTTTTGGCTGCAGATACCGGAACCACCGGAATATCTCCCAAAAGCTCCGGAAGACGATGCAGATCAATCTCCATTCCGCGCTCTTCCACAATATCCATCATATTAAGGGCAAGTACCACCGGCTTTCCCAGCTCCAAAAGCTGAAGGGTAAGGTACAGATTCCTCTCCAGCGAGGAAGCATCCACCACGTTGACAATCACCTCAATATCATCATCCATCACACAGTTTCTGGTTACTTTTTCTTCAATNGTATAACAGGTCAGGGAATAAATTCCCGGCGTATCCACTAATGTCAGAGATACATCCTCATATTCTGTCTCTCCTTCAATCTTTTCCACGGTCACTCCCGGCCAGTTCGCAACTTTCAGCCGTGAACCTGTGATTGCATTAAACAGAGTTGTTTTTCCACAGTTGGGATTTCCNACAAAGGCTACATGTACGGTTTGNTCATTTTTCATTGTACATCCTCCTCCACTTCAATCCCCTGACTGATATGCTTTCCCACTGCAAGTCTGGTTCCACGCACACGAATGATCAGTGCTCCGTTTTTTTTGCGGTTTAATACGGTAATAACCGTTCCATCATTTAAACCAAGGGCCTGCAGTCTCCGTGTAATCCCTTCTTCGACATACAGCCCCTTTATCTCATAGTTTTTTCCTATTATGCCATCAAATAACGACATACTTTCCACCTCTTTTGTCAACGAACATAATTATCAAAACCATTAAATCACAAAGTGTCGTTGTTTGCAATATTATAGTATTAAAATACAAATCATTTTATGAGAGGATCATTATGCAGGATTACAGTTATAATGAATATTTTGACCGTTTCCCTCTGGCAATGGCATATGTTCCCTGGCAGCATCTTACAAATATTTTTGAGAACTTAGATGAAGCATACAAAACAGGCACTATCTTCCCCGAATTGGAAAAACCTTTTACAGGAAGGAGATGCGTTAAATGAACAAGAGAATGAATTCAGAAAGAGAACAGCTATTTCATGATATCGGCGTAATCGATTTTGTTGTTGTAGAAATGACCGAATATCTGGACACTCATCCCACAGATAAAGAAGCAATGGACTATTTAAATCATTATGTCTGCATGAAAAACCAGGCTATGCGGGAATACGCAGCAAAATATTCCCCTCTGCGCATATCCGACACCGACAGCAGCAATCAAAAAGAATGGAAATGGGCAACCGATCCATGGCCCTGGGAAGGAGGATGTTAATTTATGTGGAGTTATGAAAAAAGACTACAGTTCCCGGTCAATATCAAAGAACCCAATGCCAAAATCGCTCAGGTGATCATGTCCCAATACGGCGGNCCTGACGGTGAAATGGGCGCATCCATGCGCTATCTCTCACAGCGCTATTCCATGCCTTATAATGAGGTGTCCGCAATCCTGACGGATATCGGAACGGAGGAATTGGCACACCTTGAAATGGTATCCACAATTGTACACCAACTGACAAGAAATTTGTCCATGGAAGAAATTGAGGAATCCGGATTTGCCAACTATTATGTGGATCATACCNTCGGNATCTGGCCCATGGCGGCAGGCGGAATTCCTTTTAACAGCTGCGAGTTCCAATCCAAGGGNGATGCNATNACGGATTTGTTTGAGGATATGGCTGCCGAACAAAAAGCGCGTACTACCTATGACAACATTCTCCGTCTTGTAAGAAATGAACCCGACGTATGCGAACCGATCAAGTTCCTGCGTGCCCGCGAGATCGTTCATTTCCAGCGTTTCGGCGAAGCATTAAGAATTGTTCAGGATAAGCTGGATTCNAANAACTTNTACGCTTTCAATCCNGAATTTGACAGATGTAAAAANTANANTTANNCTTCTTTTATCATNANNTCNNACAGNGCGAAAGNANNTNNNTGCTTTCGCTCTGTAAATGAAAATANATATCGTATGATGTAATTAGTAAAAGTTTCGGTTTTTCTTGACATTTCTTGAAAAATANATTAACTTATTCTCATAATCAAGCATTTACAAAGTCGTGGGTAATTGTAACCTGAGCAAACTGGTAAGNTGCTTGATTNTTTTTATTNTANNTTNTTGACTTTTNTGTTTCANAATGNTATNTTTTTATTGTAGCTGAAATTTATCAACGCCTTGGGCAATTGNAGCCCTATGACACGGGATAACATTTCAGCTTTTTTTATTATCAATTACCATTAATTGTCTCAATCCCATGCTTGCGTAATACCTAATCTATATAAATTGCTTAGGTTTTCAGAATTATTTGTGAGGAAATTCAAATAAATGAAATTATGGAAAACCAGTTTACAAGAATTCCTATTCTATTTGAGTTTCATCCATTTTAACTACTTTTGTTAGTATTCCGTTATACAACGGTGGAACATCAATAACATTTCTTGTTCCTTTGCAAGAATGCTCTTTCTCCTTGGAATTATACTTCGGACATCCATAAAATTCTTTATTTGTGATGCTGTTTGTTTTAATTTCCATTACAGATGAACACAACGGACAATATACCGTATAATGTTCTCTGCTGGGGATCTCCTTTTTAATGCATGCTATTGTTTTTTCCATTATAGTTTGATNTGACACGCTCTGTGAAAGATCTATAATGATGTATTTAACTCCTATCTTTTTCAGAACTGACTGTTTAAATTCATCACGTTCTTTTGTCTTTGAATCACTATAGTGCTCACCTCCCCATACTTCAATTACAAGCGTTGGTCGATTCACATGCTGATCTTTATGGTGAATCACAAAATCAAAATGCATTGCATTCACTTTATTTGTCAGAGTCCAATTTTTTTCCCACTCTCCCCAATCTAAAATTTCACGGGGTGCGGCATGTGGTACAATCACATAATGTTCATCAATAAAAATTTTCAGTGCATCATAAACCAAAGCCTCAGCTTCACTATCCCAAAATTTTTCTTTTAATTCAAAAGCATTAACATAATCCATTAATTTAAGCTTAGAATATTTATTGATTTTTTCTGGCATTGTTACTGATTTATTTTCAATCAAATCTGTATACTTATCTGATGCTGTAGACTCTATTTTCTGTTTCTGATTTTCTTTTTCCGAAGATGAATTTATTTCAAGAAGATCATATCTTATACTTAATCTTATATAGATATNTTCCAAAAAGAAGATAATGAAAAAGGAAATGCTCCAGATGTTATCCTGTGCCGGAAGTAATCCTGACTTCGAATAGAAAGCTCCCCATACAAAAAAAGAAACAATTAAAGAAAATATAACTGCCTTTATCCAGAAACCAAAACTAAAACCGGAAATTAGGAACAGAAGCGCAATAATACCTAATCCGATCAGAATACAGAATATCGGATGTATTTTGAAATGTGAATAAACTAAGCTGCCAACAATCAGCCCCACGATTCCATTTTCGATAATCTGATGTTTGCTGAATAACCATACAAAGAAAACAGCAACTCCAAACACCAGAAGGCTTTTAATTAATGTAGATATGGGAATACCAATTATCCCTGCAATAATAATAAATGGCACTGCTATTATTCCAATGCCAATCATGATAGGTGCTCCTAAAATTATCGTTAGTATTGTAGATGAAGTGATTTCATTGCCTATGCTTGACATGCTTCCCCTCGCTTTCTTTGGTACTTATTATTTTAGATGTCTACATGGAAAACAATAACATTTATCATAATAGAAAACAATACCATTAATTATAAATTTGCTAAATAATGTTTCCATTGATTTGGCAAACTGTCTATTGTAATAGCGCACAATCATATCCTCTACTATATACTCATATGGTGTTAGATTTGAAATAAATCCAGAATCATACCATAATCATTCAGAAACATTCTCCACAAACCAGTCGTTTTTTTAATGTAAAAATCATACTTTCCAAGGACTCAAAATCACCATTTTCGTCTTTGATTATTCANACGTCAAAAAACTCTTTGTCTCAAGTGGCGCTCTAATGAAGTACATAGACGAAAAAGTATTGGATTTAGGCACAGAATGGAAAGANAANGCAGACGATAATATTGAAATCACATGGAACATTTAACATCACACATCATGAAAGCTTAAAACACGCAATTTATGAGNGAAATGCAATAAAAATCATTTTNTAAAAAAGCAACTAAATGAATAAAAATCTGTTGATAAGCCAACGCTAAATACCGTATAATGAAAATAGAAGCTGTGCTTTATTAGAAAGCGAAAGGAAGTGATACTATGGCACCGGCAACACAAGTTATTAGGAACAATGAAGTTATAAANACAGATTATTCTGAAAAATCAGCCATAGGCGCATTATATGACGAACTCTCTAAAGGAATAGAAAGCTTGAAAAAAGGCGATGTTTATACAATTGATGAAGCCTGGGAGGAAATTGACAAAATATAATGCCAAAAGAAGAAAAACATTCTTTGGAAAAACCAAAGAAATACAAAATTATTATTTCAAAAGATGCGCTTTTAGATATCAAATCAACGAAAAAGTATATTCTTGATACATTCAAATACCGTGAATATGCTGAAAATTTTTCAAAGAAGATAAAGAAAGCAATAAAGGAACTGGATTCATTTCCAAAAGGCTATGAAGCAACAGGATATGTCATTGAAGGATTAAGCATTTATTGTAAGCCTTATAGTACATATTTAATCTTCTTTGTAGTGGAAGATACCACAATTACGGTAATTCGAGTTTTAAAAGACCGAATGTATTGGCAATCCATTATAAAGAAAATGCAGAAAATCAACAGATAATTTTTACTTCAATCTTCCCGTTTCGGTGAAGCATTAAGAATTGTTCAGGATAAGCTGGATTCCAAGAACTTCTACGCNTTNAATCCTGAATTTGACAGATNTAAAAACTANAATNNTNAAAGAATGCTGCTCTNTNGGCCAATCNGCCANNAGAGCAGCATTTTAATAATAANNTCCTCTTTAATNAGTTTTATGGATTTTTANTTCNTTTTCATATAGCACTTCGCAAGAGCTTCCANCAAATNATCATCACANTATATCTTATCAAAATCATTGACNGANACTTGAGTAANCTGTTCNCCATTCCAAAGTGCCTCTTCACTTGCCTCATATACTTGGCGNGNGACCTTGTCCCCGACGATTTCTTTTACATTTCCGCTGGCTTTATCGCGAATGATNTCTGAGACATTTACATAATACTCATAGCTAAAATCAGCATCGTCGTANTCGTCTTCCNTATAATTATATANCGCATGCAGCATTTGNATATTGGCATTTGAAGTGGTACAGGTCATAGTATCGAAATCCCAGATGTCCATCCGCGANATATTATCCGTCACATTATCAATAATGCCTGTTTCATCATTGTAAGTGGAAAANCCATANATATAATANTAATCACAATAAANCATTCCCTTCNTCTCNACATAACTGAAGGGCTTATTATATCCATAGAAATCATCTATTGTGTTTTCACCCGGCGANAGCANAACTGCNTTTCCNTCTTTATATGTGTANAAATACGTTCTTANATTGCANNGATCATCATANTCCATATCCGTATAACCGTGACTGAATAACATTTCCGGNATNTCATCATCATTAAGATANATAAAACATACATTAGCATAGTAACGATCCGGCTCAGAAGAATCTTTTTCAATCTGCTGATAGTATTGTTTCAAAANTTCTTCATANGCNCCTAACCANGGCTNGGCATAAATGCTTTCNTCCACTTCCATNTNTGAATCCAGNGTCACNATCCTATCGCGNTTCACATATTCGATATAAGGCCAATCNCTTCTGATTCCTCTTTNTATTTCATCTTCTATTCTTTGCCTGCAATATTCCACTTTTATCTGAAAATCAATTAATTCAAGAAGCTGTTCATCNCTCAANTCAGTATCAGGATAATAATATGTGCAATTACTGATACAAAATGCAATTCCTTCACCTTTGTAATCACTTTCATTTTGTATAAGCGGTATGGTGTGCTCAGGTAATTTCCCACTGTTTTTATAAAGCATCTTAAGAACTTTTCTTCTTGCTAATTCNTCAAANGATAATTCCCTGCTGGAAAAACTAATTTCCGTATTCGCNGAATAATAATCGATNTAGATTTCATCTACTTCCTGCATAGTCATTTGTTCCAGATAATTCATNTAATAGANCGGATTACTGGCTTNNATATATGCTTCATAATCAACATANTGNATTAANAGATTGAATGCAACCATCTGAAGTANTTCNTCGTCAGACATCTCACTTTCAGGAATATATAATATNCCGTCTTCNGTNGAAAAAGACAGTCCTTCGCCNTTATACATTGTTTTNGAAGNTATAACATCNACNTCGNCTTCCGGTTCTACCATATCCCTACAGTATAANTCATAAAGTTCAGCATAACGNCTATCTTCCGCCTCCGTCATCGGTCTGGAAAGATACCCACTATCATACTGAATAACATTTTCATATATTTCAATAATATCCTCATCAGGTATGTTTCTCAGTTTTTCCATATGGCTTATGTATGCTCTTACGGAAAGAAAAGTACTTCCTGATAATACAAAGGCTACACCGAAAATAATGGCTGCTTTTGAGATAGCACTTAACTTTCTCCGCATAATAGGTTTATTTATGGACTTGTTTTTATCATTTTCTGCCTTTATCTGATCAATAGCATTCTGATAGCTTTTTAAAACCTTATCTGATATCTGCACATTGTCACATACTTTCTTGTATTCATCTATTCTCATAAATGCTCCTCCTACCTAATCAACCCGGCTTTCATTAAGAAGTTGTTCCAGTTGTTTTCGCCCTCTTGCCATTCTGCTTCGTATAGTCGCCTCTCTTATATGCAGCATTCCTGCAATTTCTTTTGTAGAGAAGCCATCCACATAATATAGCTCCATAACGACACGATACTTCTCATTTAAACCATTAAGCACCTCTTTCCATTCATTGGTGAAATAATTATCCTCATGTGCTATTTCCGGAATGTCCTCAACATAAATAATTTTCTTTCTCTTTCTCAAAATATCGTTGCACTGATTGATTAAGATCCTGGTAAGCCAAGTTTCAAAATATTTATTATTCCTCACCTGTCCAATTTTCTGCCAACACTTAAGGACTGTTTCCTGTATTGCATCTGCTGCATCTTCCTCATTTTGAAGCATAGAAATCGCTATGCGGTACATTTTTTGTAGCTGCGTTCGCATCAGCCTGTCAAATGCATCCGGATCCTTATTTTTTGCTTTTTCAATAAGACTCATTACTTCCCTCCCTACTATTTCCGAATCGAGAATAGACTAAAATGCTAAATTCAATTCTATCATTTGTCTCTATATATTAGACTGATTACAAAACCCAAATGTGGCATAATTGAAATTTTCTTTTTTTCACCGGATGCTAATCCTTTTACTATAAAACATATTGTTGAACATAAAAGAGGCTCCCGAGATTTCTCTGGGAAGCTATGTATATTTTTTTCTTTCTGATACAAAATATTAATTGTATCACTATAAAATAAAAATACCATCAATAAGGAGAATTTCATGATGAAAAACATAGATAAAGATACACTCACCGAAGCACTCGCAAGAAACACACTCGATGATATCCCGCAGCCCAAAAGTGATGCAAAAGAAATTGTCGGTCTTGTCAAAAATGGCGGACGTATCAATGGATATCAGTTATCCGACGGCTCCACCGTTTCAAAAGAAGAAGGCGTAGCCCTTGCTAAAAACGGGGAAATTAAAGATGTCGGCATTGCCCATAGAAAAGATACGGAATATTTGAAGTCACTTCCGGATGGTATTGAAAGCAATAACTTAGGAAACCTTCCTTCGATAACAGGTTAAAACCGACAAAAAACAGGGTTTGGCAGTTCGATTTTAAACTGGTTAACCCTGTTTTTTGAAGGATTCCGATTATTCTCCTACATGCAGAATTACTAAAGGAGCTTTATTTCCCGCAGAAAATTGTTTCGTTAAAAATAGTTTTGGCTTTTTCTGTTATCTTCCGGGCGCTCCTGATAAAAAACAGATAATAGAATATTCCAGCCCCTAATAACAGACCAGGCAGTAATGCTGATTTCGACTGAATATAGAAATAGAAAAAGAGATAAACTGACAAACAAAGCCACACCAGCCAAATTAGCCATGTCAGGGTAGTGCCATGCAGGATCAGTTCCACTTCCTTATTGCCATTATACTTGTTTCTGCTTTTTACGTTCAATCTCCAGAAAGAATTTCCATTGCACAATGTGGTTAATTCCTCCATAACTTCTTGTTTTACAAAGGGTTCCTCCGCATTAAATCTTTGTAAAGGACATAACAACGGGACACTTTCTTTCATTTTCTGATGTATATAGATATTGACACTATCATCATATCTACGAATCAACTGTCTAAAATCCTTCTCTTTCCACGAAAGCTCTTTAACTGAAAAGTGAGTGCCATCCTCATAACAAAACTCTAATTCGTAATAATACACTACTACAAAGCCGGGTCTTGCCCTCCTCCGTTCACACTCCAAGTATACAGCTATCAGTCCCTCTGTTGGAATCTGGTAGGAACCGCCTGTCATAAATGATTCCAGCGTAATCATGCTGACCCCTAATCCCGAATTCTTTTCCATAAATCAATTCAAACTCCCAAAAATCCCTTGTTTTCTGCACTTTCAATGATATTCAAAACCGCTGCTTTCACCCAACGGTTTTTCCAACAACTCTGGATTTGTAAAAATATGCTTTATCAGCTTCAGGCTGCGTGCAAAATAAAATCCGTCTGCAATGCGTTCATCAAGCGTCGCACCAACATCAACAACATCACGGATTTCTTTATGCCCATCCGGCATCAGCATTTCTTCCTTATGCAGCGTTCCGATGGTGATCATGATGCTGTTCGTACCATAATTATTCAGATGATGATACACTGCCGGACATTTGATGCTGCCCAGATTGCTGCACAATATCGTTGTGTAGTTTGGGTCACCTTCCGTGAGAAAGTCAGGATTTAACCCCCAGAAATCCAGCCACCTAATAATACGGATAATCAACATCAACAGCGGCCTCGGTATTTTAGCAAAGGAGTCCAGAAGCGCATCCACTCCTCCGGTGGAATGCTCACTTTTTCGTGTTTCCTCTACATCACCTACAATCTTACGGCTGATCTCATTTACAGTGTCAGTATCCTTGGGAACCAACACCATAAGCGATTCTTCGCCAGAATCTGAAAATCTGCGTTTGCAGACAAAACTCAGACTAATCTCATTTCGCTCGTATATCCGATGCCCCTGAATAAAGCGGTTCATCAAAGGACGCTCTCTTACCATCCGGGCCAGCCCAGTGATCGCGCAATGAAATAAGGTAATCTTATAGTCAAGGTTTTCATTTTTCTTTTCTAAATACCTTACTAACTCCGTAGCATCAATGACATCGTGCAGATATACCTCGTTGTCCGTGCGATTCGGCATCAGGTGAGCCATGACCGTTTGCAGGCCAGGTGTGTTTCTGACACGGCGGCCATCTTTTCGATCTCCCCACTTCCTTCTCTGCTTACCCATAAACATTCTCTCCTTTCTCTAATGTTCTTTCGGTCGGAACATCTGCATCTATCTCGTACCATTTTAACTGCATTTTTTATTCCCTTCCTCCTCCAGAATTCGATAAGCCACTTTCCCTACAAGCGTTTTGGGAAGCTCATCCCTGAATTCAATTTCACGAGGCAAGGCATAACGGGCAATATGATTCTGCAAATAATCCATAATACGTTTTCGGCAGTCATCATCTGCCTTTATTCCATCCCGGAGCACTATGTAAGCTTTGACACGCTGCATCCGTTTTGGATCTTTTACACCAACCACACAGCTGTAGGACACATCAGGAAACGCATCGATCACATTTTCAATCTGACCTGGATAAACATTATATCCGTTTGTAATAATTAACCGTTTCAGGCGCCGCACGTAATAAACATAGCCATCAGCATCCATGTAGCCAATATCTCCTGTATAGAGCCAGGTTTTGCCGTCACTCTGCTTTCGCAGCGTTTCCGCTGTTTCCTTTGGATTATTTAAATATCCCAGCATCAGTGTGGGGCCAGTCAAAATGATCTCCCCTTCCTCGCCGCAAGGCACAACCCTGTCTGTTCCGGGTTTTACAATTCGGTAAACCGTATCAGGGAACGGCATTCCAATGCCGCCCTCTCTGTAACTGTCACGTGGAGTTAAGCAGCTTGCTGTTACACATTCTGTTAAACCATACCCCTCACGTACCTGAATATCAGCCTTATGTTCTTTCAAAAAGACATCTATTTTCTTTTTCAACTCTATAGAAAGGGAATCTCCGCCGCAAAACATACCGTGCAAAAAGCTCAGATCTGCTCCATCAAGTTCCGGAATGTGTAAAAGCGCTTCAAATATGGTGGGAACACCGGCAATAAAATTAGGCTTCTTTTTTAACAGCATTCTGGCATAGCTTTTATTATTAAAGTTTGGCATTAATATACAGCATGCTCCATGAATCAATACCGTGTGCAAATTAATCCCCAGCCCAAAACCGTGAAAACAGGGCATACAGCTAAGCATTTTTAGTCCGGTGCGGAATTCCTCTCCGATGCTTTCTCTCGCTTGCATTGCGCAGGCATTGAAATTTAAATCTGACAGACAAATACCCTTAGGGATTCCAGTCGTGCCACCGCTGTAAAGAATCACTGAGGTCTTCATTGGATCATACTGTGGTGCAGGAAGCGGAATATCCTCCTGACAGTTTTTTAAAAAGTCCTTCCATAAAATAGCATGATCTGTATTGGGGAATTTCAGGTATTCCTTTCCTTTCCTTACAACGTAAGCTGTCTTTAAAAAAGGATTCAACTCTTCCTGAATACGTGCAACCAGTATTGTTACCGGCTGCTTTACTTCAAGAATAGCCTCCTCCACTTTTTCATAAAACATATCCAGAGTCAAAATTATCTTGCTCTCAGAGATATTCAAATAAAATGAAATCTCGCTGCGGGCCGACAGAGGATGGATCATATTCGCTACCGCACCAATACGGTTCAACGCATAAAAACAGTCCAATGCTTGTGGAACATTCGGCATGCACACGGTTACTGCATCACCATTTCTGATTCCCATCGCCCAAAATGCCCGTGCCGCCCGCTCAATACGTGATATAAACGCTTTATAAGTAGTTTTGCGGCCATAGAATTCGTAAGCCGGTTCCTTGGGATATTGAGCAGCTATTCGACTCACCATTTGAAACATGGTAAGCTCTGGGTACTCTAAATGATTTTTTTGCTCATATTCATCCATAAGAATCTTTTCTCCTTCACATACTTTATCTGTCCGATGTATTCAAAGGTTTCCGGAACCTATCTCCTTATGTATCTCAACTGGCAGGTTTCCCCGCCTTTAGCGATGGTCTGCGGAAGATCCAGCTCTGCACCAAAGCAGGATCCGATTCCCCGATCACCACACATAGCATGATCACAAAGAATCGCAATTTCTTCATCACTGCATCCCTGCTTCTGCCATGCTTTTACAAGCGGGCAATAATGGAAATCAATATCCAAATGATCATCATCGCAACGGACAATCTTCATTTCAAATACCTTTTGGGCAAAAAAGCCAAACAGCGCTTTCTTCAGTCCTTTTAATGAACTGCCCATGCCGCCCTTTTCTTTTAACAAGTTACCTTGGTATACACCGCATCTGCGAATAGCATCCGGTACATATTCCTCACGGGGAAGCCCTTTTTTGGCTGCTTCATCAGTCAAAAGATACATCCACAAAGCACGATGTTCCAGTTGCTCCCGGATTCCTACGATCAATGGATTTTTAATTTTCGGTTCATTTTTTACAATACTCATACGAATACCTCACTCCAAATTTTTGAAAGTCTTTTCATATTGTACCTCCATCTTGCATCAAATCAGTATCTGGATACCTACTATAGTATATTTGCAATTTGATACTAAGTCAATGATTGAGGATATGGAAGCAGAGCAAAAAGCACGCACTACTTATGACAATATATTGCGTTTTGTAAAAGATGAACCGGAGGTATACTAGAATTATTTTTCTTTATCTTTAACTCAAACAGAGCGAACGCACCAAAATGCATTCGCTCCTTAAATAAATCTTAAAATGATTTTCGATAGAAATGTGTCTTGATTTACGCTGTTTATGGTTTCATGGACAACAATTCCTTTTTTATCCGACCCATAGAATAATCATCGTAAGAAAACTCCGGTAGTATGCTGAACAGCTCCCTCTTTGCTTCCTTCAGCTTATCTTCCTGATTTTTTTCCTTATACAAATAGATTACCGTTCCTAAAATATCAAATCTGTCCTGTCTGGTGCCCTGCTCCACAGCGGCTTCCATATATCTATCAACGAAATCCAAATTTCCCGCCCCTACAGCAGCCCTGATCAATTGCTTCCACAAGGTAAGATTATCTTTCGAATGGGGGAAGAGGATTTTCTGTGAGTAAACATCACTTTCCTGTATGGATAAAATACTCTCATAGTCCTGTAAAATAAGCAACATCTCAAAATATATCTGTAATGTTATGGCATTGGGACTAGCAGTGAAATTCTTCTCACATACTTCCCGTTCAGAACGTCCTTTCCCCAATGCAGCGCAAAGCTGTAACCTCTGCAGTCTCATGGGAAGATACCATGGCTCATCGGGGTTATCTTTGGTCTTTTCCACAAAGGAATCTACAATCTTCAATGCCCTTAATTCACCTTAAAACGGAATACTTCATCACCAGGTCTTCCGCCCGGCTTATGGATGTCTGTCCAAACAGTTCATCAATACTGATACCAAAGAAAGACGCAATTTTCGGAAGCAACGAGATTTCCGGAGTTCCGCTGCCAACCTCCCATCTGGAAACAGTCTGAGGGGTCAGGTATAGATATTCTGCTAATTCCGTCTGTGTAATTTGTTTTTCTTTTCGCAGTGCGGCAATTTTTTCTCCAATTATGCAATTCATATAAAAATACCTCCTGTTTTATTTTGGCATTTTTATTATACCTCCGTAGAGAACTCTTGCATAACAAGTTTCCGTTGTAAAAAAATCAGATTTTAACATGATTGTTTGCCTCTTCTACTATAGAGCTTGCAAGAATTTGTGAATTTTTACCAGTTCTTCCATTTGATTGGACATTTCTCTAACATCCTGACTACACTTCTTTGTCTGGTCACAGTCTTCTGCAATCTGTTCAATTCTCGCTCTGGAATCTTCCTGTAATTGCCTAAATTTAATGCTTCCTGTCTTGCAATGATTATTCTGTTTGTATTTATCTTACCCTTTCAGACGGAAATCTCAGATTCCATTTAAGGTGATCCATATACACCTCTCCCTGCAAAGGGCTGACCTTGTTATTAATATTAAATTCGTCTTACAATACGTTTCACGTCTGGAAGATACATTCTCCCGAACATATTCAGGTGATTTAGCAAATGGTAAAGATTGTATATATCACGACGGCGCTCATACCCCGGCTGCAAAGGTGTTATTTCTTTATAAGCATCATAAAAGACTGGGGGAAATCCGCCGAACAGTTCTGTCATTGCAATATCTGCTTCGGCATGCCCCACATAAGCTGCCGGATCGATCAGCCATGCCCTTCCGTCATTTCCCGTAATAACATTTCCCGCCCACAAGTCACCATGCAACAAGGAAGGATATTCCGGTTCCACAAGGATATCATCAATATGATCAAGCAAGCTTACTATCCTTTTCAAATCATCTTTTTCAAAATATCTGGCAGCAGCTTTAAATTGCGGTTCAAGACGACAATCGCGGAAAAAGACTGTCCAGCTCTCATGCTCTGTATTTACCTGCCTGCGTCTGCCAATATAGTTGTCACAGTTTAAACCATATTTCCCGTTCAAAACCAACCCGGCTGTTGGTACCCTGTGCATATTAGCCAGCTGTCTGGCAAAATCTTCCCAATAATTTGCATTGCGGCTTTTCGCAGAAATAAACTCCAGCAGTAAAAAGGAATATCCGCCTCTGTCCCCATCAGTTCCTACACCAAGAATATGCGGCGTATTAATAGTTTTCGTCCCAGAAATTGCATTCAGTCCTACAGCTTCCGCAGTAAAAAAAGAGAGATTTTCTTTTGTATTGGATTTCATGAAAACAGACTTGCCGCCTTCAAGTGTCAATCCATACGCTTCATTGATATCACCGCCGGATATCCGGCTGGTGCTTTTGATCTTTGTTCCTTCGCCAAAAAGCGAGCATAGAGCATTTGTCAAGGAAGTAAAATGCTGTGTAGTATTCATAATATCCTATTTACCAATTCATAATTTCTTTTATTTTCTGAACCAGCTTCCATGCCGCCTGGCTATGTGTTCTGAAACTTGGATGGAAATTAACTACGTACCCATCGCTTTCCTGATACAGTTCAAATCTCATGGAATAGATATTCTCATCTTTGGAATCATTTTTATAGTTAGCTACTGCCCTCTCTATGCAAGGGTACAGCCGCTGATTCATTATTCCATATGTACACAGCAGTACGGAATCAGGATTCAGCCTGCGGATTTCTTTAAGAAATTTCTGATAGGAAGAAGTAAATTCTTCCTGTCTGTCCGCTTTATCCTGACAATAGCTGTCATCATTGGTTCCTAGATTAAGTACAACTAAATCAGGTTTAAAGGAAGTAAAATCCCATGCTTTTCCCATTATTGCTTCCTGCTTAAAAGTACCTCTGGAAAATCCTATGATGGGATAATACGGCGGAACCAATTGGTCTGCCACCCGCTCGTCAGATTCCGTAAATCCTGATATAATGCCATAACCGCTATACGAAACCATGCTGTAGTCAGCGTCAAGCGCTTGTGCCGTAAGATAAGCATATGCTCTGGTTACATCTTCGGTGGCGGTGGAAAAAGCATGTTCAAGATTACTGTCGTCCACCCCATAACCGCAGGTGATTGAATCACCGATAAATTCAACTCTGCGTGACTTATCTTCTGCAGGACTAAGCGTTGCATTTTCATTTGCTGTAAACTGTTTTATTCCAACAATCGACATAGGCGATTCAGACAATTTTATCACGTGTATATGATAGGTATGAGGCATAGCACTGTCAATAAGTGTATAGTTCTTTTCAGAATCAGTAAGCATGTCATCAATAACACGTATACCATCGATCAAAACGGCAATACGTGCCTTATCCTGTATAAGCGCATCAATAGACGCTGCATTATCGTCACCCTGAAGCAATAGTTCCAGAAATTTACCCTGAAAATCAAATTCGACTCCGCTGCCGGAAAGTGCAAGCCAGAGAATATCGTCCTGAAAAAGGGTTCTTCCTACATGTTTAACATGGCTTTTATCAGCCAAATAAGATTTAAGATTTGTCATAAAGTAGTCCTTTCTGTTAGTCTGTAACTGAATTATTATATAAATTTGTATATATCGAACAACAATATATCCAGAAACGTTGTTTCGTAATTACTTAATTCCTATTCTAATATATCATAATAATCTTCATAATGCGTCATATAAAAACAATTCACAGACTTCTTCTATCACAATCCCATTTTCCTCATAATTCCCTCTGCGTCTACCCCCGGATGCGTCAAATACAAACGACAGATCTGCTCCGCAAGTTCCTGGTTAATAGCATGTCTTTCCGCAATCTTTTTCACCGGGTTTTTCTTTTCCGTGTCTTTCATCACCTGTTCTATAATATACTTTATGTCGGGAGATTGTTTTCCCTTTCTCCCGGAGACTTTTGACATTTTTATTCCACCATTGCTATTATGTGAATTATCTAAATCTATTCTCTTCACTTGAAAGGAACCGTCTTCCGTAATTTCCAACAAGGCCATTGTAACTGGCAGCAAAAATCGTTTTTGTCCACAGCTGCCGGGATTTAACCAGAGCTGTTGGCCTGCATATTTTTCTTCATACATATGAGAATGTCCATATATGATAATATCAAAATCAGACGTATCTTTTGGTATCATTTTCCTGTTATGAACCATAAAGAATCTGACTCCATACAGCTCTATTGACAAAGTTTCGGGTAAAGAACGTAACTGCTCCGAAGAATGCGAAGAGACAGACTCCTCCACCCAATCGTCATTATTTCCTCGGACAGCGTAAACAGGGGCAATCTTTTCCAATGCCTCCAGAATCTTCTCAGTGTCAAAATCTCCGCCATGTAAAATTGCTTCACAGTCCTCAAGCGCATTTATCACTTCCGGTCGCAGCAGCCCATGGGTATCTGATATAATGCCTATTTTGTGCATTCTGTTATAACCTCACTATGTCAATTTATATAATTATAATCTACTTTTTGCAGTAACACAATTTTTAATAATTACATTATTTGTAAATATGATATATGGAACCCATTATTAACTTTCCAAAAAACACCCGAAAGTGTAAGAATGCCTTTCGGGTGTCGAAATTCAATAATTTGATTAAACCAATACTACAATTAATTCTTTATTTTGCGTATGGGACGCAACACTTCATAACCAATTACTTCCGGATAATGGCGCTGATAATCCTGGCAAACCTCCTCATTCCACTCATAACCTTCCGCTTGAGGTTCATAATTCCATGCCAGTTTTTCAACCTTTCCCATAACCTCGCCATTGTCTTTCAAATAATCAAATGGCGGGTGAAAAAAGACAAGATAATCACTTGCCGGCAGTTCTCTCATTTCGAAACCTTCCGGAATGGTGCCCTGGTAATCAGCCGGTACGCCAAATCCATAAAAATATCCCCTTTTACCATTTTCATAAAACCAGCCTGCTGTATGGCAGGTAACAATCGGATGGGAAATATGACTCATACTATCTATTGTTCCACAAATACTGTCGCAATCATGCCTGCTCCAGAAGCTCCCATAGTCAGCAGCATCAATGTCCCAAATACCAATATATTTATGCGCGGGAATATGTTCTACACGAACATGTGCTTCTGTTAATAGTGTCTGATTCATAGTCGGTTCTCCTTTCTTCGTATAATGTTCAGGGAGAAAAACAACTTTCAAGCTGGAAAGAGCAATCGGAACAGGATTTTTTCGATATGCAGCCGGTGTACATCCGAAAGCATTCTTAAAAGCCCTCGTCAGAGCTTCCTGTGAAGAAAATCCATATTTTATTGCAATATCAAGAATTCGGATCTTTGTATCCCGGATTTCCAGAGCAGCCATAGCAAGCCGTCTGCCTGCGACATAACTCTTAAATGACATTCCTACAATTTCATGAAAACGACTGGAGCAATAATATAGTGAATATCCAATCTGATCTGACATTTCCAAAAGAGATGGATTTTCTGTTAAATGTGCTTCGATCCAGTCTATCATTTTTTGTACGGTCTCATTCCACTCAAACAACTCTTTTCCTCCTTGCCAAAAATATAATAGCATATGGATGAATAGAAAGTTTTGATATAAGTTGTGTTTATCAAATAATTCCTTTTAAAGAAAGTACGAACAGCACACAGGTTGCTATAACCAAAAGAGAAACCAAAACAATGCCAATATTGATTTTAGCCTTTCCGCTTCCTGTTTCTCCCTCAATCAGATGGGAGCGGCGCAGCGCGGTGACAATCGGCTTGTAGAGTAACATAGTAAATGCCGCATTTAATCCGCCCTTGATCAGATTAAAAGGCAAAAATGCCGGAAGTAAAAGCTCCGCCACCGCTTCTCGCGGATATCCCATGTAGATTGGAGTAATCAGGTAATTCCAAAGCAGCATGACAGTAAGCATGACCCCGCATCCACTGACAAGCCCAATCACAGCACCGGAAAGATTATGTCTCTTCTTGTAGATGAATGCAGCGGTGCAGGCAAAGGAACAGCTTGAAATCACATTCATAATGCAGCCGATGGGACCCGTTCCACTAACGGTAAACATTTCCACCACTGCAACAATCAGCGCAATAAAAAACGAGACAAGCGGTCCGAAAATAAATCCTCCGATCGTGATCACAATATCCTTCGGGTCATAGCTTAAAAAAAGAACAATAGGAATACGCCCCACAAGCATCACCACATAAGTTACTGCGCAAAGCATACCGATAGTTGTAAGTTTTTTTGTTTTGCTGTCCATAACAAAACCTCCTTAAAATAAATTAACACCCGAAAGCACAAGAATGCCTTTCAGGTGTTAAAACCTATATGAACAGCTAATCTCACAATTCTCAATGATAAATGACACGTTTAACACGCTATCTTAAGTTTATATGAGAACTGCAACAGATATTGCCACACATTACATATTTCAACACATCTTCTTCCATCCAGACTATACTGTCGGTTTTGGAATTTCACCAAATCCTGACTTGAACCTATGCCAAGTCCTGCGCATCTGCGCTCGCGGACTATACCGCCGATCGGGAATTACACCCTGCCCTGAAGACATCTTTACTATTCAGTTGCCAAAAGCATTATATCACATTCCCCTAATACGTGCAACGCTTCTTTTCAAAAGTAGTATCACTACTATAGTACTACTATAGTATATAGTACTACTATGGTATCACTACCATATGGTATCGCTGCCGCTAACTTGTTTTAGAATACTGCTGTTTCAGAAGTTCAAAAAATTCTTCCTCCGGCATAGGCTTCGCATAGTAATAGCCCTGAACCTGATCACAGCCGATATTTCGCAGCATCTCAATCTGCTCTTTTGTTTCAACCCCTTCCGCCAAAAGACCTAATTCCAACTTGCCCGCCATCAAAACAACCTGTTCAAGAATAAGGCGTCCTTTACCTGATACAATCATATTTTCCATAAATTTCTTATCAAGCTTAATTACATCAAAAGGTGTCTCCAAAAGAATATTCAAAGAGGAATATCCGCTTCCAAAATCATCCATCAGAAGGGTAAAACCCTCTTCTTTTAATTGCAATGCTTTTTTGCTGATCTGCTGATCACTTGCCGTCTCGGTTATTTCCAATTCCAGCAGTTTTTTGGTAATACCGCACTCATTTATCATCTCCGAAAGTACATCCACACATTCGTTATCATGCAGATGAATTCTGGAAACATTGACCGAAACCGGACAGGAATTTATTCCTGCGTCCTCACATTTTTTAATAAACCGGCAGGCCTCTTTCCATATGTAATAATCGACTTTCTTGACAAAACCGTTTTCCTCAACAATTGGGATAAACTGGTTCGGATAGATCATTCCACGATCAGGATGGTTCCATCTGACCAAAGCCTCTGCTCCAATAATCTCATTTTTAGTAATGCTGTATTTCGGCTGTAGGTACATAAGAAACTGTCTTTCATTAATAGCCGCCTGCATATTTTCTTCTATAAATTTTCTGTTGTAAAGAGACTCCTTAAACTGCTCATTGTAAAACAGAATATTAGTCAATACATTATTTTTGGCCGCCTTCCTCGCCATAGCTGACCGGTCTTCCATCTGACGCTGCTCCATCTCTCTGTCTTCTACCGTATAAATACCGTACACAAACTGAAGCTTAACGTTTTTAAATGATCTGATTCGGTCATCCAGTTGATGTATAAAGCTTACCAGTTCTTCCTCCTTGTCATACTCCGTTACAACCATGAAGACATCACTGCGCAGATTAACAAAATATTGTTCCTCATTACAAACTTCTTTTAACTGACGGTTGATAAAATCCAAGACCTGATCTCCAAACTTTTCGCCGTACAGATCATTAACAATCTTAAACTTGCGGATATCAAACTGAATAAAGCTTATGTTCTTTTGGGATGAAAAAAGCAGATTATTCACATTTCTTTTGAATCTGCGCTTTTTGCCGATTCTCTTTAAAACACTGGCCATATCATCGGTCTGTGGAATATCTTCCATACTGATATTGCTCTCTGCGGCCTCCTTAAGATAATCCGCCAGCATTTCGTCCAGTATTTTTATACTGACATCTATGGCATGAGGACATTTCTGTAAAATCAGCCCTTCCTTTCGGATTATTGCCATTTCCTCAGGCTTTGAAATATCCTTTCCNAAAATATCACGGCAATAAATCATNCCATTCATNTCTTTTGTGAAANGTTGTATGAACTCTTCCGTCTTTTTATTTCCATAAACTTCCAGCTCCTTGTCCTGCGGATCATAAAATCCCATTGCCATTCCAAGAACCAATAAGGATGCCGTGATACAGCCGCAGGTTCCTCCCTGCCTCATTCCGCCCCCAAAACATGTGCTGATCTTAAATGCGGTTTTTAAGTCTAACCCAAAATCTCCTGCATATGCGCCGAACAATGCCTGTGAGCAGTGATATTTTTGATGTAAAAGTTCTACTGCTTTTTCCTCGTGTGTCATGTCATAACCTCTTTTCTTACCCCAAAAGTAAATGTCATTTCTAACATTAAATAGCTAAAAAAACACTTTACAGTAATATTTTAACAAACAAACCCATAATTGTGAAGTACAGAATCATAAGTAAAATAAAGTAGTTGCAAAAAACAGTAAAATTTCTTATTATTGGATTATATACTGCATTTTACGAAGATGAAACATTGTAAAACCAGAATATTGTTACCCCCTACATCAAACAAGAAAAAGAGGTATCATATGGGAATGAAAAACAAAAAAGTCGTACTTATGAAAGCAGTTTCACAACTACAGGAAGCTGATTACTCCAGAGAACCGGAACTGAACAATATTTACTGCCGGTTATCCAATGGTCGAAAGCAGTTTGCGGAAATACTTGATAAAAATATCAAAGCCGTAATGCAAATCAGTTCCCTAGACTTAACAATGCAGCATCAAACAGAAAAAATCTCAGAGATTGCCAACAATGTAGCAATGGCGGCTGAATCCATTTTCGGCCCGTCACTTAGAAGTTCAGGCACAGGAGCAAACAGTCAGCACGAGGAGTTGACCAATTCTATTCTTGATGCTTCTTCTGCAACTGAAGAAATTTATCAGAAAATTGAATCCGGGCAGCAAGAGCTTTCCATAATCAAAGAGCTTTCCAGCCAGACAATTGAAGTTTCCCGTGAACTTCAGACAGATATGGATGAATTATCTCAGATTATCAGCCGCATGAGCGCCGTGATTGAAGGTATCGATTCCATCTCCTTGCAGACGAATCTTCTTGCGCTTAATGCTTCTATTGAAGCTGCCAGAGCCGGAACTGCCGGAAGAGGTTTTTCCGTTGTGGCCGGTGAGATTCGCTCATTAGCAGAAGAAACGCAAAAATTGACCAGCACCATGAATGAATTTGTCACGAATATTAAGCTTGCCTCACAAAAGAGTATTCAAAGCGCAACCCACACCATTGACTCCCTTGACACTGTAACCGATAAGATCATACATGTCTGGCAGCTCAATGATGAAAGCCAGATGCACATATCAAGAGTCAACGAATCCATGAGTTCCATTGCTGCAGTCAGCGAAGAGCTCAGCAGTTCCATGACACAAATGGAAAATCAATTAAAAGACAGCACCGATTTTATGAATCAGGTCAGCCTGGATTTAAAAGATGCCATAGAGCCCGTTGTCGGCATAGAAAAGACTCTGGATGAAACTGTAAAGCAGATGGGAACCATGACCAAGGATGCGTTTTTCCATTTAAAGAACAGCGAATTTGCACAATACGTAAATACTGCTATTTCTGCTCATCAGACATGGCTTGGCAATTTGAAAAAAATGGTAGACAGTCGGACTCTGATTCCCCTGCAGCTTGATTCATCCAAATGCGGCTTTGGACATTTCTATTATGCACTGACACCGCAGATTCCTGAAATTCTGCCTATCTGGAACGCGCTTGGAGATAAGCATAAACGGTTCCATTCCTACGGGGGCGAGGTTATGGATGCACTGCGATGTGAAAACTATTCCAAAGCAGAGCAAATATATTCGGAAGCTGAAGAATACTCAAAAGGACTAATCAATGATCTCAAAAAAATCCTACAGGTTTATAAGCAATCATAACATACAACGGCCGGCTCGCTTTGCAAGCCGGCCNTATGTTAAGAAAAGGACATCATTAAGATTTTTCTGATAAAACGGTTATCTTTTCTGCTGGAAGATACTCTTTAAGAACCTCTCCCAGTTTATGAACTTCTATCGGTTTTGAAATATAATCGGAAAATCCCAGGCTTTTAAATTCTTCTCTTCCTCCTACGGCGGCATTTGCCGTNAAAGCTATAATCGGAATTTCTTCAAACCGTTCTCCTTTACGGGACTTTATTTCTTTCAGCGTTTCCTCTCCGTCCATTTCAGGCATCATATGATCAAGCAAAACCAAATCATACCGCCTCTCTTCCATCCTCTGAAGCGCTTCCATACCACCTTGCGCATAATCTGATGAGATCTCAAACAACGATAATAGATTTTTGACTACAAGATAATTGGTCTTTGTATCATCTACCACTAATACACTACTTCCCGGTGCTGACCATTTTTTCTCATCTGTTTCCCTGTCATTAGGCGCTTTAAAGAGAATTTGCGGAAGCCGAATATAGAACATAGTTCCTTTCCCATATTCGCTTTCAACAGATATACTCCCGTTCATGTGTTTGATCAGTTCATTACAAATACTAAGCCCCAATCCGGTTCCCTCAATATCCATATGATTACCTTCTTCAAACCGCTCAAAGCTTTCAAACAAATGACCTATATCTTCCTGCTTAATCCCAATTCCTGTATCTGAAACTTCAAATTGAAGCATGATGACATCTTCATCCTTTGCAGGCATGCCACTTATGAGGAAACGAATTTCGCCCTCTGATGTAAATTTGACAGCATTATTCAGAATATTGATTAAAATCTGCTTAACGCGGTCCTCATCTCCCTGTAAATATTCAGGAAGACTCTCTTCCATCTTCACAACGAACCGTACCTTTTCCGAATCGATTTTAACAGCAATTAAATTAGACACATCATCGATCATCTGGTAGAGACTATAATTTCTCTCGTGAATTTCAAATTTGCCCGAATTAATTTTGGACAGATCCAGAATGTCATTGATCAGCGAAAGAAGGACTTTGCTTGCGCGGTCTATGTTATTTGTATATTCCCTTGCCTGATCATTCATTTCCTCCNGGCTTAGCATCTGCGTCATCCCACAAATCACATTCATAGGCGTTCTTATTTCATGCGATATATTTGCAAGAAACTGACTTTTATGTGCAGCAGCTTCCTGNGCTTCCCTGGCCTTTATATTCATCTGTTCCAAATACTTCCTGCCCGACAAAACCAAAAAATATAGGTTAACCACACCCAAAATATAGCAGAAAACATAACATCCGTATAAAAACAGCGATGGTACCATCTCAAGCAAAATTTCNGNAAAAAAGANCATGAACGATATTTCAGCCAAAATNGATAAAACNCCAAAAAANAATATATAACGCCGATTAAGATATANGGAAACAACTAATAATGNCACCAGATACACAAGNNNAGCAAAGGCNAGCGTANGAAGNACCACNCCCANATAGTAAGCNCTTANAATTACNCTGGTAAANGTNANTATATTAANCANTCGTTCATTTCTGTTNGGTAAAANCATACAANTCCCAACAAANAACAAAANAANAACNGACCANNAAAANGTCTTTAGAAACTGTTCACGGCTACAGTAAAAAAANCCATATACATTATGTAAAAAAAGCATNAGAATATATTGAAGCAGACAGATGATCTGTGCTTTCCTGTAACGAACCATGTAATCCCCCCATTTATCTTAACGTGAATTTCCCTCAAAAAACAGCGCTATAGTGCCGGGTCCGGAGTGTGCACCAATCGTAGGACCTATATGATTGATCAGAAACTTATTTATTCCAAAACGTTTCTCAATTTCTTTTTTTACATACTCTGCATCTTCCAGAGCATCACCGTGGCTGATAAATATAATATCATTTTTATCAAGGCAGCCTTTCGTCTTTTCCTCCATATAATCCACCAGTGAATTTAACGATTTCTTTCTGCCCCGTGTTTTTGAAATCGGGATCAGATGTCCCTCGTCATCTACTTGAAGAATTGGCTTAATACCTGCAATCGTCCCCACAATTGCTGCTGTTTTACTTACTCGTCCTCCGCGGTAAAGATGATTCAGATCATCCACCGTGAATACATGAGTCAGATGGGGAACTAAAGCGCGCAGATATTCAGCCGTCTCTTCTAAGGAACTTCCATGCAGTTTTTTTTGTATTGCTTTATGAACAAACAATCCTTCTCCCATGGAAGCACACTTAGAATCCACAACCAAAATCTTACAGTCCTCTCTCTCTTCCATAATCTCCTGAGCCGCCAGCATAGCATTGGAACAGGAACCGCTGAGCCCCGAAGAAAAAGAAATATATAAAAGCCGGCTGTTTTCCTTTAAAAATTCTGTAAAATATTCTTTATACTGCTCCGGATTCACCTGCGAGGTTGTGGGCATCTTTCCTTCTTCCCTCATAAGCCGGTAAAATTCTTTCCAGTCAAGCGATGCATCTTTTCCATAGGAATTTCCATCCATTGTATAGTTAAAATAAACAAGCCCAAGCTGATGCTCATTTATATAATCCATAGGTAAATCTGCTGTTGTATTGGTAATAATCTTAAATGATTCCATAGTACACCTCCTGATAAAAAAGTTTCTGTACTATTTTATCATTCTTTTTTTTAAATTACAATCAAACTATTCTTTCGCTCCCGGAAGCCGCTTTCTTAACAAACGTTTGGATAGCTGTTTTAAGTTCAAAGGAAACAACGGATAAATATAACTTTTTCCGGAAACAGTCTTATTGGCCGCAATCGCCACAATAAGCAAAACAATAGCTCCAATATATCCCCATATACCAAAAATTGCTGTGAGAATTAAATTGATAATACGCATAAACTTAATAGCATAACCAAGTTCATAGCTTGCCTGTGTATAATTGGCAATTGCTACAAAAGCCATATACAGCATGACTTCCGAGTTAAACCAGCCGCTGTTTACCGAAAATTCACCTAAAACAAGCGCTGCCATAACACTAAGCGGTGTGCTGAGCATATTAGGGGTGTTTACCGCAGCCAGCCGGAGCCCGTCCAGCGCAAGCTCCAGTATCAGAAACTGCCAGATCAGCGGAATATTTGTCACATCTTTAACTGCAATAAATTCAAAACCGGCAGGTATCCACTGAGGATTCTGCATCAACAGCAAAAAGGTAGGCGTAACTAAATACGTCAATATAGCAATCAAGAATCTGGAAAGCCGCAGATAAGTTCCCGTGATTGGCGGAAAGTAGTAATCATCCGCTTCCTCCACAACATCAAAAATGGAGGTCGGCGTAATCATTGCCGAAGGAGAATTGTCCACCAAAATTACAATATCCCCCTCTAATATCTGTGCAGAAGCCGTATCCGGACGTTCCGTAAACTTAAATTTAGGAAAAGGATTATACCATTTTTTCTGGTAAAGGCATTCCGCCAGACTTTCCTGATTCATAGTGAGCGCATCCACCTTAATCTGTCCGATCCGTTCCTTGATCTGATTTAAAAATGCATGGTCCACACGGTTATCCATATAGCATAAAACAATATCCGTCTTAGAACTTTTTCCGGCCTGCAGCATTTCCATTCGCAGTTCCGTGCTGCGAATCCTTCTTCGAATCAGCGCCGTATTAAATACGATTGTTTCCACAAATCCATCCTTGGATCCCCGAAGCACCTTATCTTTTTCCGGTTCCTCCACACCTCTTGACGGATAGGTTCTGGAATCGATCAAAAGACACCTGTCATAGCCGTCAATAAATAATGCAAAAACACCGGACATAACAAAATATACAATCTTTTCCCAACTATCCTGAAGATCCACCTCTACATAAGGCAGACTTGTCTTTGACATTTCATGGGCATCCACAGGCATTTCTTCCTCTGTAATATCCATAAAATACTGCAGCATTTTCTGCATCAGATCATCTTTACAAAAACCGTCAATAAAATACATACAGGCATCCCGTCCGCCAATCTTGATCACACGATATACAATGTCAAAATTGGTATCCACGGAAAGCCTTCCATTAAAATAATTCATATTTTCAGAAAGTGATGTACTCATTTTTTCAGAGGTCATAAAAAAGCTCCTTCCACTCACAATGCATTTAATAGCATTATGCAGCAAAAAGAGCTTTTTTATACAAATGATACATTGGGGCTACTGTTTTCCGGTACTTCCAAATCCGCCCCGATCTGTACCCTCCAGGGAGTTTACTTCTTCAAAATTTATTTTTGGCTGATTTTCCACAATCCGGAACTGGCAGATCCTGTCATTGCAGGAAATATGCGTATCCCGCACTGCGTATACCGGCATATGCCACTGATCATTATCTCCGCAGTAGGATCCGTCAACGACACCCTGATGGTTTGTCTGTATGATGCCAAAATTCTTAAAGGTTGAACTTCTCGGAACAATATGAGCTTCATATCCTTTAGGCAGCTCCATAGCTACGCCAAGCGGTATCAATGTATATTCTCCTTGTTTCAAATCCACATCCTTTGCGGCGCGCAGATCGATCCAATCGGACTTTCCGTCTATATATGTCAGCTTTTCAATTTTATCCGTAAAATATTTAATCTTAATGGTTTCCATTTTCTTTTCCCCTATGCGTAATCACCACAGTGAAGAATAGGAACAGAAGGATCTGTCTGCTTCAATGTACTTTTAAC
>JAAVAA010000007.1 GCA_014804285.1 Lachnospiraceae bacterium
CGGTCCGTCTATTGCAATTTGAAAACTCATTGTTCTTCTCTCTCCTTTTTCTTAACTGCACTGATTCCTGCCAAATGTCCGGTAGACCATGCAATCTGGAGATTAAAACCTCCGGTTACCGCATCTAAATCAAGCACTTCCCCAGCAAAATAAAGCCCTTGAACAAGCTTAGATTCCATGGTGGAAGGATTGACTTCTTTTACATTTACTCCTCCCTGCGTTATGATTGCTTCGGCAAATCCTCGTGTTCCCGTAACCGTAAGTTCCAGTCTCTTCAAAAGCTCCGTAAGCCGGTTCCGCTCCTGTTTTGTTACCTCATTGATCTTCTTTTCCGGTGCGATCCCTGATAATTCCACAATAACAGGTATTAGCTTTGCAGGCAACAGCCCATCCAGTGCATTTTTAAACTGACGATTTCTGCTTTCCTCAAAATCCCTTACAAGCCGTTTATCAAGTTGCTCTATTGTTAGTGCCGGTTTCAGATCGATACATAGCCGTACCGGCATATTGTCATATTTTTTAACATAATAGCTGCTGGCGCTTAAGATCAGCGGTCCACTAACTCCGAAATGGGTAAACAGCATTTCCCCAAACCCATCATAGATTTTCTTTTTGTCCTTCAGAAGTTCAATGGAAACATTGCGAAGCGACAAACCCTGCAAGCGCTTACACCATTCCTCCTTCACGGTAAACGGTACCAATGCCGGATGGATATCTCTGATCGTATGTCCTGCCTGCTTAGCAAACCGATATCCGTCACCGGTAGAACCGGTAGATTCATAAGATTTTCCTCCGGAAGCAATGATCACCGCATCCGCGGCAAGTTCACATCCGTCTGCAAGCCGGATCCCCCGGACTCTGTTATTATCCCTATCAAAAAGGAGACTTTCCGCAGGTGTTTTCAGTAAAACCTTTACTTGCTCCTTTTCCATCTGTCTGTTTAATGCCGCAATCACATCTGAGGAATGATCTGATACCGGAAAAACACGCTCTCCCCGCTCCGTTTTCAGCCTGCATCCTGCCTCTTCAAAAAAATCCATCACTCCCTGATTATCCATCTGATAAAAGGCACTGTATAAAAATTTCCCATTACTAATCACATGATTAAAAAAATCCTCAGGAGCACAGGCATTGGTCAGGTTGCATCTTCCTTTTCCGGTAATATATATTTTCTTTCCCGTCTTCTCATTCTTTTCAAGAAGCGTTACCTCTCCACCGGCCAGAGCTGCGCCGATTGCTGCCATCATTCCGGCAGCCCCTCCTCCGATTACTATAACTTTTCTGCTCATGATTCCTCTTTTCGCATCAGCGGATAATTCAACATCGGTTCTTCGTCAATAAAATTGATCTCATCATTCAAATAAACCTGATAGTTATTCCAAACCTCTTCCAATGTCTCTAAATTCTTCTTGACCTCCTCCGGCGCCTTTAAGCAAAGTGCTACCACCAGTGCATTGATCAGACTTAAGGGAGCCACCAGAGAGTCAACGATAGAAACCATATCACTTCTTGCCAGCAGGTTGCAAGAAGAGTAAAGATTCATCGGTGAATGAATACTATCTGTAACCGTAATTACCTTTGCATTTCTGTCATTGGCAAACTCCATTGCCTTCAGAGTACGCATGGAATATCTGGGAAAGCTGATTCCCACGATAGCATCCTTATCCCCGATCCGGATCATCTGCTCAAACATTTCTGTCACGCTGGTTGTTTTTAAAAGAACTATATTTCCTCTGATCATATTCAGATAAAAATGAAGGAAATCTGCCAGCGGTTCACAACTTCTCACTCCAACCAGGTAAACAGTCTCTGCCTCCAGAATAATATCCACTGCCGCTTCAAAAGCTACCGCATCCAGGCTGACCAGGGTATCCTGTATCTTTTCGATATCTGCATTTAAAACTGAACTCAATATTTCAGACTGAGTGCTCTTACCATACTTAGTCCCAATCTTCTGCACCGTATTTAACTTATTCTTAACCCAGCTTTCCAACTCCTTTTGAAATTCCGGATATCCATCATAACCAAGTCCCGATGCAAAGCGAACAACCGTAGATTCACTAACCCCTACGGTTTCTCCCAGTTTTGCCGCTGTCATGAACACAGCCTGTTCATAATGATCCGAAATATAGGAGGCAATTGCTTTATGGCCTTTACTCATTTTCATGAACTTTTCGTTCATTCGGGTTATAATATCATATTCCTGCTGTTCCATCGCACTCCCCTGTTCTCCTTACTTAAACGCTTTGTAGGAATCCTTCAAAATCTGTATTGTTTCACTTTCCGAAAGATCATAATCCCCTGTAAGTGCCATACATGCTGCTCCATGGATAAATATCCACATTTTCATAAACAGTTCACTCGCATTTTCACAGCCCTGCCCGGCAGCAGCCTGGATTTCCCTGCTCACATTTCCTCCGCTGCCGTTTACAAGATCATACATGCTTCTGCCAAAACGCTGCGACGATAAAAACACAAACTCAAACATTTTTTTGTGTTCCCCAGCAAATTTTATATAGGCATAACCAAGATTTACAAACGGAGTTACCGTCTGCCTCGGAAATCCGGAATAATAATCCTGAAAGAACTCGCATGCACGCGTAAAAAGCTCTTCCGTCAATTCTTCCATATTCTTATATATCCGGAAGATCGGCTGAGTGGAACAGTTTGCCTTAGCCGCCAGTTTCCGCGCTGTTACCTGCTCTATTCCTTCTTCCTGCAGGATAGCAAACGCCGCATTTATAATATCCTGCTTTGTGATCATCTCTTTTCTTGCCATGATACCTCCATACCNTCCCTTCTTTAGTATAACATATGTTATTATTCTACTATGAAAGTGGGGTGTTGTCAATTACTTTGACAACATGGAAGTGCAAATAAATATATAGAACCGGCAGTTCACACCACCGGTTCTTCTTCTTTCAATATGTAGTCCTTTAANTCCTTTATAAATTGTTCCCATGCCCCTTCATGCTCCACAAAATACAAAGGACACTTCTTTCCTCCCTCATCATAATGCCTGCGCATGTCATCCGGACTCAGGTTATATTCATTNAGNANCCATGCACTGAGNCTGATNANNGATTGATACGTTGCATANGTAAATTCTCCGTCAGCATCCTGATAGCAGCATTCAATGGAAATGGAGTCATAATTCCTACCCACCACAGCATACGCAATTTCATCTAAGGGAACACATTGTACGATTTCTCCCTCGTAACCTATGATGAAATGTGCGCTTGCCGAAGTTTCACCGGTAATTCCCAGATTTTCAAAATAACTCCTGTTCTGTGCTGCGCTTGTCCCTTTATTTGCCGTATAATGAACAAAAATATTGTGAACACTTTCCAGCTTCTCTCCGGGTCTTGAATAGGGATTTAACGTCAAAAAATCCTCCGTCATCAAAGGTTTTTGTGATTTATTTTCTTCAATCATCCGAACCACTTCTTTTTCTTCCGGAGTATTGATATTCGTTTCCTTAGAAGGAACTTTAAATGATCGGATAAACTGATATAAAAGCAGGCACAACAATACAATAAAAGCCGTTTCACATAACAGAATAATTCCTTTTATGATTCTGCGCTGTCTTTGACGTTTCTTCTTNAGTAAGATCTTCTGCCTCCGGCGTTCAATCTCTTCAGGTGTACGCCGAACTCTCTGTTGGTTTACCCGTCTTGCTGCCGGTCTGTTTGCACGGACAGTACTTCCGCTGACATAATTTCTGTTTCCGGAAGTTCTCCTCTCCTCTCCATGCTGTGAAACATCAATAAACTCCAACTCCATCCCACTTCAACCCCTATAAATGAACTTTCTTGTAGAATTTTAGCAGATTTTCGTTGGCGATATATGAATAATTCCTTAATTTTTGTTAAGAGTTTTCACTTATATCCAATACACTATTTTTTTCGGCAACATATCCTTCTATTACATGAATTCCTTTTGCTCCCTTATCTCCCATGATTCTCTTTAATATCACTTGAATGGTGGTTCGAGCCATATGTTCCATATCCACTCCATAAGTAGTAATTTCCACATCACAAAGTCCGGGATACAGAAAATCATCATATCCGACCACCGAAATATCCTCCGGCACCTGATACCCCTTCTCATGAAGGCTGCGGATCAGTTTTGATGCTGTAAGATCACAATTACAAACAAATGCCGTGGGCATCTCCATCGGAAGAGTTATCTTCTCATAACCGTTTCTCGCCTGCTCTCTATCTGGAATGATCCACTCTTCTCTTACCTTCTCCCCATGCTCGATCATTGCTTTTTCATAACCCATAAACCGNTCCGTAATACTCTTGGTGCTAAACAAAGTTCCTACAAACCCGATCCTGCTGTGCCCCTTTTCAAACAAATAATTAGTAATCGCATAGGAACCATAAAAACTGTTAGAAACAACGCTGTCCTCATGAACACAATTATCATAAAAGTCCACATACACAATCGGAATATTTTCTTCCATTGTAAGCATTTTCAGATAATCACTTTCCATGTTTCCCAAAATAAGAAGCCCGTCAATCTTTCTTTCACGAATCAATCTGGGGAGCTCCAGCTTTTTTTCACCCTCATCGGAAATAATCTCCAACATGACAAAGCAGTTTTTATGAACGGCACTGGTGCTAAGTGACTGATATAATTTCCAGTAAAANGTGGCATATTTCTCAGTATAGTACTCCGCAAGAATCACACCNATATTATAGCTCNTCCCNAATTCATCTCTTTCCGCTCCCGGTGCAACATATCCCATTTCAACAGCCAGCTTTTTAATCTTATCCCGCATAGCCTCACTGACACCAGGTTTTCCTGATAAAGCCTTGGAAATTGTCATGGTACTGACTCCAAGTTTTTCCGCTATATCCTGCATTTTAACTGCTTTTGCCATTTTGTCTCACCCTCTACTGATAATACCACTTTCCTATATTTTTTAGCAATTGGAGGTGATTATTTCAAATCCACAAATTTCCTTCCACGTCTATTTTTCTTTCCGCTTTACGCGTTTTCGATTATTTCTGTCCTGATACAATTCCACTCCCTCCGTGCTCTGCACAAACTTGGAAAACTGGCTGTATCCGAAATCCTTTACATTAAAACTACTGTATTTATTGTATACCAGGTTGCTGAGCTCACTGATGCCGATTCCCTTGGCACCGGCTTTATAAATTGCTTCTTTCACATAGCTTCTGATNTCCTCCTGGGATTGTTCGTTATCCCTCAGGAAAATGGTGATCACATTCTGATTTTTCTCAAGTAAAAATAATCCTGCATCTTCCACAAATTTAGAAAGAAGACTGTACCCGTAGTTTCTTACATCAAAATCCGGATACATATTCACAAGCCGGTTTCCCACCGCTGCAAGCTCTACGCTCTTTCCTTTATTTGCATTCTCATTAATAATATTAGTTATCGCATTATAAACNACTTCTCTTCCAATGGTATTATCTTTGCTGTCCTGATGTTCGGTATCCTCATCCTGATTGCTGAGATTTTCCAAATTAATGAATCTGGTACATGCCACACGAAAAGACCGGGGAGTCTTCTCCTCCCCCATCCCTATCACTTCCATACCGGATTCCCGAAGTCGGCTNGCAAGTCTGGTAAAATCGCTGTCGCTGGAAACGATACAGAANCCATCTACGTTACCCGTATACAAAATATCCATAGCATCAATGATCAATGTAGAATCNGTNGCATTTTTTCCNACTGTATTGCTGAACTGCTGTACCGGGATNACCGAATTTTCCAGAAGCTCTCCCTTCCATTTGTTTGCCTGCGTACTGGTCCAGTCACCATAAATTCTNTTGTAGGTTGTTATNCCGTAGGTTGACAATTCCTCCAAAATATCACTGATATATTTTGCCGAGATATTATCTGCATCGATCAAAAGTGCAAAACGTTTGTTTTCCATATATTCCCCTTCCCACTGGCCATGACCGGCCGCTTGATTTAACAAAGGGCAGTCCTTTTGTTCCGGACTGCCCTTCCCTTAAGTCATTCTTCAATTTATACTTTTGTCAGTTTATACAGGATATGCGGCATTCTTGGTATCTGCCTGAGACATATCCACCTTTTCCTGCTGTGCCTGACGATATTTGAAGAAGTCGGTAGCTACCTGAGGGAACAATGCGTAGGACAATACGTCCTCATCCTGCTGCTTCCATTCCTTCATCTCAGCTTCCAGCTTATCCATCTCATTTTCAATAAGGTCTGCAGGACGACAGGTAATTCTCTTCTCGCCCGGGATAACCTTATCAATAATCTCCTGATTCATAGGCTTAACGGTCTGACCGTACTCACCACGGAGAACTGCCTTGGTCTCCTTGGTAGCCATCTTGTATCTTTCGCCCATCAATACATTGAATACAGCCTGTGTNCCAACGATCTGTGAAGAAGGCGTAACAAGCGGCGGCTCGCCAAGATCCTTTCTTACNGCAGGAATTTCTCTGAGCACATCATAATACTTATCTTCTGCATTCTGCTCCTTAAGCTGNCTCACCATGTTGGAAAGCATACCTCCGGGTACCTGATAAAGCAGAGTCTTNATATCCACACCCATAACCTTGGGATTCAAAAGACCACTTGCAAGACACTCATCTCTGTAAGGTCTGAAGTAATCAGCAATTTCAGCCAGAAGNTTNTGATCATAACCTGTATCGTAAGGAGTACCCTTGAAGGTCTCAACCATAACCTCTGTAGCCGGCTGTGAAGTTCCCATAGCAAACGGAGAAATTGCACAGTCAATTACATCTACTCCTGCTTCCACTGCCTTTAAGTAAGTCATGCTTGCAACACCGGATGTATAGTGTGTATGGAGCTGGATAGGAAGCTTGGTTGCGGATTTCATAGCNGAGATCATNTCAGATGCCTTGTANGGAACCAAAAGACCTGCCATATCCTTGATACAGATAGAATCTGCNCCCATCTCTTCAATCTTCTTTGCCATATCCATCCAATATTCCATGGTATATGCATCGCCTAATGTGTAAGAAAGAGCTACCTGTGCATGNCCTCTTCCTTCCTGCTTTTTAATCTTGTTGGTAGCATTAACTGCCGCCTGTAANTTTCTGAGATCATTCAAACAGTCAAAAATACGAATAATATCAATACCGTTTGCAATTGACTTCTCTACGAAGCAATCAACCACATCATCGGCATAGGGTCTGTAACCTAAAATATTCTGACCTCTGAAAAGCATCTGAAGTTTAGTATTTTTAAATCCATCTCTTAACTTTCTCAGNCTCTCCCAGGGATCTTCCTTTAAGAAACGAAGGGAAGCATCAAAAGTTGCACCACCCCAGCACTCTACTGCGTGATATCCGACTTTATCCATTTTTTCAACGATTGGAAGCATCTTCTCGGTGGGCATTCTTGTTGCGATCAACGACTGATGAGCATCACGAAGAACGGTTTCCATGATTCCAACCGGTTTNTTAGCCTGTTCTGCCATTTTTAATCCTCCTTGTTTTTGAAGAAAAATGTCTGCCATGCCTGCATGGCTTGTGCCNCATGCAGGNGCAGAGGATTTATCCTCCTTGTTNTTAAAATACTCCAAATACTGCCATAAANGTACCTGCCGCTACGGCTGTACCNATAACACCTGCTACNTTAGGNCCCATTGCATGCATAAGCAGGAAGTTGGTGGGNTCTGCCTGNGCACCGACCTTCTGNGAAACACGGGCTGCCATNGGAACTGCCGATACNCCGGCGGANCCGATCAGCGGGTTAACCTTNCCCTTGGTTGCAATACACATCAGCTTGCCGAACAATACGCCGGCTGCCGTACCAAATGCAAATGCAATCAAACCAAGAACAACAATCTTAATGGTATCCCAATTCAAAAATGCTTCCGCNCTGGTCGTTGCGCCTACAGAAGTACCAAGAAGGATAACCACTATATACATCAGTGCGTTGNAAGCCGTATCNNTAANCTGCCTTACCACGCCGGATTCTCTGAATAAGTTACCTAACATCAGCATACCAACAAGAGGAGCTGTGGTAGGAAGAATCAGGCAGACTACAATCGTAACAACGATAGGGAAAAGAATTCTCTCTAATTTAGATACAGGACGAAGCTGCCCCATCTTAATCTTTCTTTCCTTCTCTGTAGTCAATAATTTCATAATAGGCGGCTGGATNATCGGCACCAGTGACATATAGGAATATGCTGCTACNGCAATCGGNCCAAGAAGNGCTGTCTGTCCCAGTTTTCCNGCAAGGAAAATGGAAGTAGGACCGTCTGCNCCGCCGATAATGGANATTGCTGCTGCCGCTTTATCATTAAAGCCCATTGCAATTGCTCCAAAATATGCTGCNAAAATACCAAACTGTGCNGCAGCNCCNAGCANAAAGCTCTTAGGGTTGGCAATCANGGGACCAAAGTCCGTCATAGCNCCTACNCCCATAAAAATCAGGGAAGGCANTATTGCCCATTCATCTAAGAGATAAAAATAATACAGTAAACCGCCGGTTCCGTTTGCGGAATNCTCTATGCTNATCATAATATCCGGATAGATATTNACCAGCAGCATACCAAATGCGATAGGCGTCAAAAGCAATGGTTCAAAGCCCTTGGCAATCGCAAGATAAAGAAATACACATGCCACAATGATCATCGCATAATTTCCGATTGTCAGATTAAAGAATGCTGTCTGATGAATCAGATTGGACAGTGTAGATACGATATAATCCATTTCTTTTACCTCCTGTTGTTTTCTCAATGNACTNTCGNCATNCGGGAAGAAATGAGAANCCGCATGCTCCNTCACCGTCTTAGTTTAATGTTGCCAGTAATGCGCCTGCTTCNACAGNATCACCAACAGATACATCAATACTTGCNACGGTACCGTCCTGAGGTGCAACAACGGGNATTTCCATNTTCATAGCTTCAAGGATCACAACAGCATCACCGGCTTTTACCGCCTGNCCTACACTTGCNTCTACCTTAAATACCTTGCCNGCTGCTCCGGCCTCTACTCTCACGCTGCCTGCTCCGCCTGCTGCCTTNGGTGCTGCNGGTGCNGCTTTGGGAGCTGCCTTNGGNGCNGCNTTGGGAGCTGCGGGNGCCGGTGCTCCTGTGGATGCACCCTCTTCTACTACTACATCATATACGTTTCCATTTACGGTAATGGTATAATTTTTCATTACTAAAGTCCTCCTGTAATATTTGTTTACATTTACCTTATCTTTACTTTATACACCGGCTCTTCCGGCTGACTGCCACTTATTTCCGGCACGTCTGATACTCCTTACCACAAATCCATCTGTGGATGACGCACCCTCGCTTGCCGCAATTGCTGCAGCTATAACAGCTACCAATTCCAGATCATCGGACAATTCCTCCTTCTCAACGATCTGCGATATGGTATTGTTCACCGCTGCGGTCTTAGTCTCTACTGCATTATTCTTTTTACTGAATTTTGCCTGTATCTTAGGTATCACACCAAACGCGGAAATAATAAAACTGATCAGGATCAACACACAAAATACGGTTCCCATACCAAGAAGCGTATTTAAACCTGCCTTCTTCATATTTTCGCCAAAGCTGTATATAACATTGGTGGAAATGTTGGTAATCGCCCCGTTTTCAATCATGATCTGCAATAACGCATCATGGGTTTCACCTTTTAATCTGGCTTCCAGTATACCTTCAGTAGGGTAGAATACACCGTTCATATTCATAGCTTCAACGGTATTTTCCGTAATTCCAGTCACTTCAATGAATCTTCCCATCTCCTCGACTGCATTCTTCCAGCTTTCCAATGCACTGGAATACATTGCTCCGTCTCCGCCGTTTTGCTCAACACTAAAAATAACGCTTTCTTCTGACTGGGTATTTACTATCTGACTCAGGGTCATAACCGTTCCGTCCACCAGCTCTCTCGCATCGGCATCCGGATAATAGGTTATCTCATCCTTATTCTCAGCTCCGCATGCGGTAAGTCCCATCATACAGATAATCATACCTAATACTAACAACCATTTTTTCATATTAAGTGATCATCCTTTCTAAACTGTTCCGTGTTTTTTGGCAGGACGGTCTTCCTTCTTGGTGAGCAGCATCTCAAATGCACCGATCACATACTTTCTGGTATCTTCCGGCGCAACGATCTGATCTACATAGCCTCTCTTTGCTGCACTGTCTGCACTAAGCTGAAGAGCTTCATACTCTTTTGCACATGCATCGATGGCATCTGCTCCCTGTCCGTCACAAATAATCTTGGCTGCAAGCTTTGCATCCATGGTTCCGATCTGTGCATCAGGCCATGCAATGGTGATATCCGCACCGATTGCCTTGGAGTTCATTGTTACATAAGCGCTTCCGAATGCCTTACCGATCACTACATTTACCTTAGGAACGGTAGCATTGGCAAATGCATATGTAAGCTTTGCAGCTGCCTTTGCAATTTTCTTTTCAGAACACTTGTCCGCCTTGAAACCTGTTACATTGGTAAGCGAAAGAACAGGAATATTAAATGCGTCACAGAAATTAATGAAATCTGCTGCCTTATCACAACCAGCAGGAGTCAGTACCGTATCAAACTTCTCAGAAATCTTTCCGTCATCGCCGTATACTTCGCTGCGGTTCGCTACTGCGCCCACCGTTACTCCATTCAACTTAATGAATGCAGTGACCATATCCTTTGCATAACCTTCCTTGATCTCATATACCACGCCATTATCAGCAAGCTGTGATAATGCAATGGAAGTATCTCCCACACAGCCGGCAATCTGCGCACATGCACGGTTGATATCATCCGTACAGTCTTCAAAAGGCATATCATCCTCATTATTTGCAGGAACCAGCATTACAAGTTCTCTGATCTTTGCAAGAAGCTCTGCTTCACCGCCTACAACATCTACGATACCTGCCTCCTCACTCTGGAAAGAAGCTGCGGAAGTATCGCATCTGCTGATCTCGTTTCCGTCAAGCGCATTAGGTGCATTGACAAAAAGCTTAGCTTTGGTTTCTTCCATAAAAGTAAAATCAGTTAAAGTAGGAATTAGCGCAAGTCCGCCGCCACAGCTTCCGAAAATTGCCGTGATCTGAGGAATAACCCCCGAACTTAACACCTGTTTCTGATAGATTTCGCCGAAACCGTTCAGCGCGTCGGTCGCCTCCTGTAGTCTCAAACCGGCAGACTCAATCAATCCGATTACCGGCGCGCCTGTTTTCAGCGCCAGATCATAAAGACCCGCGATCTTCTTTGCATGCATCTCACCCACGCTGCCGTTTAACACGGACACATCCTGGCTGTATACATACACAAGATTTCCGCCAATTACTCCATAACCGGTAATTACACCGTCAGAAGGAGTGTCGGTCTGTTTCAAATTAAAGTCAGTGCTTCTTGCAGTAACGCGTGCACCAATTTCAACGAAACTGTTTTCATCGAGCAAAGCTGCTATTCTTTGACTCGCTTGTGAAGTAGTACTCATGTTTTTCAGCCCTCCATTTTATATTAAATAAATAATAACTCTGTTCACGGGGCATAGTATCCCCATAATTTGTCTATAGAAGTATAACACAAATGTATAAAATCGCATAGAACAAATTGAAAAAATTTAATTTTCTTTTTTTAAAAACATATATATTAAATAAACAATATCTTTTCCGAAAGTGCCTATGAAATATTTCAAACCATTCTTTGCCCTGCTGTCAGGGATTTCACTGCTTCTTATGCTTTTATCCCGTCCGGCTTCCTTCCTCTCTTATGCAGAAACCAAAAACAATGATGAGCTGAAGCTGTACGCACAATCTGCTGTGCTGATGGATGCAGATTCCGGCCGCATTCTGTATCAAAAAGACGGCGATAAAATACTTCCCATGGCCAGCACCACCAAAATTATGACCTGTATTCTGGCGCTGGAGCTTGGTAATCCGGATGACTACGCCCAGGCCTCCGCTTATGCTTCCAGCATGCCCAAGGTAAAGCTTTACGTAAAATCCGGAGAATACTTCAAGCTGAATGATCTTCTCTATTCTCTGATGCTGGAATCTCATAACGATGCCGCAGTCGTTATTGCCGAACACATTGCCGGCAGCACCCAGAGCTTTGCCGATATGATGAATCAGAAAGCAAGAGATATTGGCTGCTTCAATACCTACTTTATAACTCCAAATGGCCTGGATGCTACGGTTACAGCAACAGATGGCAGTGTAAGAATACACTCAACCACTGCCTCCGACCTGGCGCGTATTATGTCCTACTGCATTATGGACTCTCCCAAAAAGGAAGAGTTTCTGAAAATAACCAGAACACCATCGTATTCCTTCGGAAGCTATCAGAAAAAAGACGGTGAATACATATCCAGCGGCAGATCCTTTTCCTGCAGCAACCATAATGCTTTTCTATCCATGATGGACGGCGCCCTTTCCGGAAAAACAGGCTTTACCGGCAACGCCGGATACTGTTATGTGGGAGCGCTCAGAAACGGAGAGCGTACCTTTGTTGTCGCTCTGCTTGCCTGCGGCTGGCCGAACAACAAAACCTATAAATGGAGCGATACTAGAACTCTGATGAACTATGGTCTCGAAAATTATGAATACCACAGTTTTGAGGAAGTCTTATATGATCCCTCCGACTTAAAACCGATTCCTGTTCTTAGCGGACAGACCGATAATTTTGATCTTCCTGTATATACGAATGTGGAAATCCGCCGTGACAATGATTTTTCCGATCCCAGTGCCCAAACTGGGCTGCTGTTAAAAAAAGACGAAAATATTCAGGTTGAGTTTCACATGGAAAAGGAGCTTACTGCTCCCGTTTTCTCCGGCACCGAAGTGGGCCGCATCCGTTACCTGGTAGACGACCAGACTTACCGGGTAGAATACATATTAACCACTCAGGATATACCGGCAATCAACTATTCCTGGTGCTTCTTACAGATTTTAAAGCGTTTCGGCATTTATTATCGTTCCCATCAGACACCGGCACCTTTTTAGAATACATCATCCGCCAAAACCGCTTTGAAAACCTCCGCCACGCACAGAGAGAGGGCGTTTTGCCCTCTCCTAAATATCAAGCTGTACTCCTGCCTCCTGCTCCGCCTGAAGCTTGAATTCTTCAATCTGTACCGCTGACAGCTCCGGAAGNTCATCTAAAGANTTTACCCCAAAGCTTCGCAAAAACTCTTCCGTGGTTCCGAANAAAAGCGGACGTCCGGGAGCATCCATTCTGCCCACTTCTCCGATAAGNCCGAACTCNACNAACCTGTTCACCGCATGATCNCAGCTCACACCTCTGATCTTCTCAATTTCCGCTCTGGTGATNGGCTGCTTATAGGCAATAATGGACAATGTCTCTAAAAGTGTATCCGTAAGCACATATTTTCGGGGAGTTTTTGCTATCTTTATCAGATATTCATACATCTCCGCCCTGGTACACATTTGAAAAGAATCCTCTATCTCTATCAATGTGATTCCGCATTCCTTCTGCTCATATTCTTCCTTAAGTTCCAAGAGAAGTTCTTTTGTAGTCGCTTTATCTTCTTCAATCACCGCTGCAAGNCTCTCNACCTCCACGGACTCTCCCATGGTAAAGAGAATTGCCTCAAGAATTGATTTGCTCTTTTGTCTGTCCAACGTTTATCCCCCGTTCATTTGAAGTAATTATNATGTCTTCAAAGGTATCTTCCTGNGCAATGGAAATCTTNCCCACCTTCATCATCTCCAATATCACCAGAAAAGTTACAATAATTTCCATTTTGCTTCTTTGTTTTTCTAAAAGTTCACGAAAGCTGAAGGTNCGATGAGTCATGATATACTCCTCCACATAGGCAGTTTTGAGATCCATATCAATTTCATCCTTTTCAATCCTTCCGAAGGTGCTTCTCACCGGATCAATCTTGTCCTCCTGCCTGCGCATAACCATTTTGAAAAGCTCNTGAAGCTTTCCCAGATCTGCGTCGCCAAGCAGCTCTTCCAGATTCACCGGCGGTTTATAATCCTCTATTTCTTTTGGAAGTGTTTTCTCCTTAAACAACGTTCTGGCTGCATCTACCTGCCTGTCCTTCAGTTCATAAGACATATACTTGTACATCTTATATTCCAACAGCTTCTGAACCAGTTCCGCTCTTGGATCCTCTTCTTCTCCTTCCTCATTTATCTCTTTGGGAAGGAGCATTTTGCANTTGATGTCCAAAAGAGTCGCTGCCATGACCAGAAACTCGCTCATCACGTTCATGTCCTCGGTTTCCATGGCCTTAATATAATCCANATACTGNTCCGTAATCTCNACNATAGGAATATCNTAAATATCTACTTTATTNTTTTCTATTAAATGCAGGAGAAGATCAAGNGGTCCTTCAAAAACCTGCAGTTTCACTGACAATGCCATTTTAAGGCTCCTTTGCATACAAAAGGGTNNNTNTTGCCCTTCCGCCCATTTTACCATGTATTATTTTGACAGTCAAATCCCTTACCTAAGCGCCGCCCGAAGCCGTATCACCACCAACTCNCCNGGATTAAAGATCCTGATGGGCAGTGTATGGGTNCCCAGCCCCCTGCTTAAAATAAGGCAGGACTTTCCGGTTTTAAAAATGCCTCCGTCATATTTGGGAAACAAACGCATTGCCGGNGAAATCACTCCTCCCAAAAACGGCAGNCTCATAAGTCCNCCGTGTACATGTCCCGAGACCACCANATCTGCTCCCCATGCCGCATANTCNTCAAANTANTCCGGNTTATGAGCAATCAATATACTGTATTCTGANGGNTCAGGNCTGCCTAATATCTTNTCCAGNTANCCCTTGTCCATCTCCTTCTTTTNGAATTTCCGGTAATACTCCCTGCCCAGTTCCANACCGTAAACTGCTATCNTNTGCNCNGCCAGCGNTGCNTTTTCATTGANCAGNTGNCGCACTCCNANCCTNTTTAGTNCCTTNGNAAAGGTCTGATACACATTGCCGTAATCTTCCGGATAAAGAGCAGTTTTTTGCTCATGATTTCCATTNCCATAGTAAACGGNATACCTCTTGGCAAGAATCTCCATAAGCNGTAATGCTTCTTTGGCTCCCTGCCCCTTAGATGCCGTATACATATCTCCTGCAATCAAAATAATNTCCGGATTGACNTTATCGATTGCCATTACCAGCTTCCGGTTATTCTCCCCAAAAGCTTTGTTATGCATATCCGAGAGAAGGACAACNTTCGTGTCCTTCTCAAGGTTCTCTGCATTACAGCTGTATTCTCTTATTGTGAAACGATTACAGTCAATGGCCATGACTGCAAGAAAAAAAACTGCNAAAGCCCCCACTGTAAAAAATATAATCGTCAGCATGCTGTCCCTCTTNGNTGTAANTGATNCTCTAACATCTTATCACAAGTTTTAAAAACCGCAAAATATTTTCCAAACTTTTATCAAATAATCCTTATAACCGGCNTTNTCCACTGTTAAATCAGACANAATCGACACACTTCCAATCCTTTTCCCATCCATNGTATANACNGCCTCGCCCAATGCNTCTCCCCGCTTTATAGGAGCCTCTACCGACTCNGGCAGGGAAATCGTCTTTTCGATCTTTCCAAGGTCACTGCCCTTTATATCAAGATATCGGAATGGTTCCTTGTAGACCAGAGCCGTCTCATCCAGCACTCCGCCTTTTACCGGAAGTNNGGGAAGNTTTTCGGTATTTGGATCCTCATACAATGCGCTTACGCTGTATCCATAATCTAGAAGCGCCATCGCATCCCGAAAACGNGTNTTATTGNTNGGTGANNCCATGACCACNCCGATCAGGTCAATATTGTCCTTNCTTGCCGTTGCCGAAAGACANTANANCGCTTTNCTGGTTGATCCGGTTTTCAATCCGGTNGTCCANTCNTACATCTTAAGAAGCTTATTGGTGCTNGACAANGTAAATAATGANCTTCCCTGTCTGGTCNCATGAGTGATATCCTCCATCCAGATTTTGGTGTAATCCAGCACTTGCGGATACTTCGTGATCAATTCCTTTGACATCANTGCNACATCCTTGGCAGAGGTATAGTGGTTATCGGATTCGCTNAGACCNCANCAGTCNTCAAAATGCGTATTGCTAAGCCCCATATCCTCCGCGCGCTGGTTCATAAGCGCAACNAACTCTGNCTCACTGCCGGCAATAAATTCCGCNGCCGCCACACTNGCATCATTTCCGGACGCGACAGCAATGCACTTGATTATNGTTTCCAGNGTCTGTATCTCTCCCTCCTCCAGAAAAACCTGCGATCCTCCCATGGACTTTGCATAGGCGCTGGTCATCACCTCACTGTCAAGACGTATCCTGCCGGTGCCTAAATGATCGAAGATCACCAGAAGCGTCATGATCTTTGTGATACTTGCAGGACTTCTCCGCTGGTCCGCGTCTTTTTCGCATATGATCTGACCAGTAGANGCTTCCATCAATATGTAGGANGGGGCTTCCACCTCCGGCATAGCNGACACNTTCATGGGTGTCATCAGCAAAAAAATAAAACATATCACATAGCACAGGGTATTTTTTAAAAATCTGTTCACGTTATTGCTCTCCCCTTATGTATTCTACTACTATGGATATGNTTTATTTTATTTTAAAATGCAAGTCCCTNTTAATACCATCTGGTTCTGAATGAATGATATGCCTCCACCAGTTTGTCTTTCTGCTCTCTCAGACTGATATGAAAGATATTCATNAGCTTAAACAGNTAATCAATGGTCACTAAAANAAGTATAAGCTTGCATGCACGNATTCCCCACTGCCGGTTATANCTGTCCACAAAGTCAAGNATTCTCGAATGCAGGAAGGTNATGATNATAATTGCATAAAACCCCCATGCAANGGTACTTTCCANACANATNATCCCNTTATAATTGCANGGTTTTTCATTATAATCCCACCATANTTCACCNAACANCTTNAGCATCAGCTTNCCCACCAGAAATTCAAACGCCGTAGCCAGTACNGCTCCTGCNAAATAAAGCGCAACCAGATTACTGCTAAGCGGATGCAGNATCANATATCCTACCACACCGCCAAAACCATANATCGGNCAAAAGGGTCCNCTGCCAAATCCCCGNTTCGTCGGNCTTCTGTTACANANGGACATGTANATNGATTCTACAACCCAGCCCATAATGCTGTAAACAATAAATGCGGCCACTAAATGATAAATATCTGTTCCAAAAAATTCTCTCGCCCACATAGCCTTTTCTCCCTTATAAAAACTTTTCAAAAGCTATAACGTATTTCATTTCTATTTTTCTTCAAAAATTTACAAGAAANTCCTNNCCATGACACAAGAAAGTCCCTGAAAAAANTAACAGGGACTTTACCATGTACGCACATTAATTGTATTTACGTTTTCTTGCCGCTTCAGATTTCTTTTTACGTCTTACGCTGGGTTTCTCATAGTGCTCTCTTTTGCGAATNTCCTGCTGAATTCCAGCTTTCGCACAGCTTCTTTTGAAACGACGTAAAGCGCTGTCTAAAGTCTCGTTCTCTTTTACGATTACGTTTGACATCTTACACCCTGACCTCCCTTCAGTCCCTTCCTCGCANTTTCGACTGATTGGGTTTATTTTTGTGCATNNCNCNTNCATGNGNANTNANATACACAANNNTAATTATACCACATAATTCCTGTCCGTCAATCAAAAAATTCGTTTTTTTAATTTTTGTTTAAACAATCTGNCCTTCAAGCACCTTTCTGCTCTCAGCAATTGCATCATCNATNCCAGCCGGATTNTTNCCTCCTGCCTGAGCCATGCCGGGCCGTCCGCCGCCGCCGCCGCCAACAAGCGCNNCAATTCCCTTGATCAGATTACCTGCATGAGCACCTTTCTTCTGGGCTTCATCGGTTGCCATAGCTACCATGTTAACCTTGCCGTCCTTATCGGAGATCAGNACGATCACACCTTCCCCTAATTTAGCCTTAAGCTGGTCGCCTAAATCCCTGAGTCCGTTCATATCCACACCGGATACCTTTGTGGCAAGAAGCTTTACACCCTTTATCTCTGCCACCTGATCCATTACATCNCCTAAGGCATCTTTGGCAGCCTTNCTCTTTAAAGATTCATTTTCACTCTGCAAAGNCTTNAATTCTGNCATCAGGTGGGTAAGCTTNGATGTAAGCTCTGCNGGCGCAGTCTTAACAATCTCTGCCGCTTCCTGAAGTCTTGCTTCCATNTCAGNNTAATATTTCAGTACAGCGTTTCCGGTCAGGGCTTCAATTCTTCTTACTCCTGCCGCAACACCGCTCTCGGACACAATCTTAAACAGTCTTACTTCAGCGGTATTTCCCACATGGGTACCACCGCAAAGTTCCGTTGAGAAATCACCCATCTTTACTACACGGACTTCTTCTCCGTATTTTTCTCCAAACAAAGCCATTGCCCCTGTCTTTTTTGCTTCCTCAATGGACATAACCTGTGTCACTACCGGCAGCCCCAGCGCAATCTGCTCATTTACAATCTGTTCTGTCTTTGCCAGCTCTTCCTTGGTCATTGCAGAGAAATGGCTGAAATCAAACCGCAGCCTGTCTCCGTTTACAAAAGAACCTGCCTGTTCCACATGAGTTCCGAGGACTGTACGGAGCGCGCTTTGAAGAAGGTGGGTTGCACTGTGGTTCTTACAAGTATCACTGCGGTTTGCCTCATTTACCTGCAAAGCAGCCATATCCCCTGTTTTCAGTGTTCCTTTCACTACTTTACCGACATGCCCGATCCTATCCCCGGGGAGCTTAACGGTATCTTCCACCCGGAATTCACTCTCACCACAGGTAATGATTCCATTATCCGCGCATTGACCGCCCATAGTCGCATAAAAAGGCGTCTTAGATGTAATTATGGTTCCCTCTTCCCCTTCGCTCAGCGAATCCTTCCATTCATTTCCGGCATTTATAGCCGCAATGCCGCTCTGGGCCGTTAATGCATCATAACCAACGAATTCACTGATAACAGAAGGATCCAGACTATCATAAAGCCCCGCATTATCTGTGGAAAGCTTCGCTGAGAAATTCTGATTATCCCTTGCCTTCTGTTTCTGCTCCTCCATAGCCTGCGCGAATCCTTCTTCATCTACCTTAAGTCCTTCTTCCTGTGCCATTTCTACAGTCAGCTCGATGGGGAATCCAAAGGTATCATATAAATAGAATGCAGACTTACCGTCGATTTCACTTAAACCGGCTTTCTTCTTCATTTCCAGAATCTTCCGGAATTCTTTCATTCCGTTTTCCACAGTGCTCTCAAAACGGTTAATTTCCTTCTTAAGCTCTGTGATCACAAACTCTTTGTTCTCTTTCAAAAGCGGGTAGCTCTCCGCATAAATGTCATCAATATAAATTTCAGCTATTTTTACAATATTTTCAGCGCTCAGATTCAGCACCCGTCCATGTCTTACCGCGCGCCGGATCAGACGACGCAGCACATATCCCGCACCCACATTGGAGGGTAAAAGCTTTGCCTCATCTCCGATCAGCATCACACTGGTACGGATATGGTCTGCAAGAATTCTCATAGACCTTGTCAAATTCTCATCCTGCTCATATTTGGTTCCTGAAACCTTCTCAATATAGGCAATCACAGGAGAAAACAGATCAATCTGATAAACGTCTTTGGTTCCGTTTAAGAACGCCAGAATCCGCTCTAATCCCCAGCCGGTATCCACATTTTTCTGTTTTAATGGAGTCAGACTGCCGTCATGGTGCTTTTCATACTGCATAAAAACATCATTTCCTAATTCGGTATATTTTCCGCAGTGACAGCCCGGTCCACAGTCCGGTCCGCAATCCGGCTTGTCAGCCACATAAAACATCTCGCTGTCAGGACCGCAGGGACCATACTCCAAGCCCCACCAGTTATCTTCTGCCGGCAGGTAGTAAATATTTTCCTTCTTAAATCCGGAAGCAATACGATACTGCGCGCCTTCCTCATCTCTGGGGGCATTTTCATCCCCTGCAAATACTGTTGCGGCAAGATGATCTGCATCAAAACCGAACACCTGTGTCAAAAGCTCAAAGCTCCACTTACAACGCTCTTCTTTAAAATAATCTCCGAGACTCCAGCTTCCCATCATTTCAAAAAAAGTCACATGGCTCTTATCACCTACAGAATCAATATCATTGGTGCGGACACACCCCTGTACATTACACAGTCTCGTTCCCATAGGATGCTTCTGCCCCAGTAAATAAGGCATCAACGGCTGCATTCCGGCTACATTAAAGAGAACTCCCGTAGAACCGTCAGATACAAGAGAAACTGCTCCTACATCTACATGTCCACGGTCTATATAAAATTGCTTCCAGGTTTTTCTCAGTTCATCTGAAGTGAATTGTCTCATATTCTTCTCTCCTCATTCTTCCTCATCAGCACTCTGCGCTTAAAAAGCCAGCTTCTCTGCAAAGTAAGCGTCCAGATCCGCAATTGCAATACGCTCCTGCTCCATGGAATCACGGAATCTTACCGTTACACAGTTGTCTGTCTCAGAATCAAAATCATAGGTCACGCAGAAAGGCGTACCAATCTCATCCTGACGGCGGTATCTCTTACCGATATTTCCCCTGTCATCAAACTCACAGTTGTATTTCTTGGAAAGCTGGGTAAAAATCTTTTCAGCACCCTCATTCAACTTCTTGGAAAGAGGCAGCACACCAATCTTCACCGGTGCCAGCGCGGGATGGAAATGAAGAACGGTCCGCACATCTCCCTCACCAATCTCCTCCTCATCATATGCGCCGCAGAGAACCGCAAGGAACAATCTCTCTACGCCCAGAGAAGGCTCAATGACATACGGAATGTATTTTTCACGCTTCTCATCATCAAAATAACTCATATCCTGTCCGGACACATTTTGATGCTGGGTCAGGTCATAGTTGGTTCTGTCCGCAATCCCCCAAAGCTCGCCCCAGCCAAAGGGGAATAAGAATTCAATATCGGTTGTTGCCTTTGAATAGAAAGATAATTCCTCCGGATCATGGTCACGGACACGCATCTCTTCCTCTTTCATGCCAAGACTCTTTAAAAAGTCGATACAATACTGTTTCCAGTATGCAAACCATTCCAGATCTGTATCAGGTTCGCAGAAGAATTCCATTTCCATCTGCTCAAATTCTCTTACACGGAAAATGAAATTGCCTGGTGTGATCTCATTTCTAAAGGACTTACCCACCTGACAAATGCCGAACGGAATCTTCTTGCGGGAAGTTCTCTGTACATTCTTAAAGTTAACAAAAATCCCCTGCGCGGTCTCAGGTCTTAAGTACACCGTGTTCTTGGCATCCTCTGTAACGCCCTGAAAGGTCTTGAACATCAGATTGAACTGGCGGATATCCGTAAAATTATGTTTGCCGCAGGTAGGGCAGGGAATCTGATTCTCGTCAATGAAATTCTTCATTTGTTCCTGACTCCAGCCGTCTACCGAAGATTCCAGCGTGATCCCTTTCTCTGCCACATAATCTTCAATGATCTTGTCCGCACGAAACCGTTCATGGCACTCTCTACAATCCATCAGGGGATCGGAAAAACTTCCCAGATGTCCGGATGCAACCCATGTCTGGGGATTCATCAAAATAGCACAGTCAACGCCTACATTGTAAGGACTTTCCATTACAAATTTCTGCCACCATGCCTTTTTAATATTATTTTTCAATTCCACACCGAGATTACCAAAGTCCCATGTATTGGCAAGTCCCCCATATATTTCGGAGCCGGGATATACGAATCCTCTTGACTTTGCCAACGCTACGATTTTTTCCATTGTTTTTTCCATGACACACATACCTTTCGTTCTTCTTTATTGTTAATTATTTTGTTTCCATAAGATCTGCATGCATCTGCCGCCAGATGCTTATCTATATAAAACATATCCCAACCCATCACCGGAAAGCTGTATATTGTTCCGATCACTTGAGACTGTAACATTATCACTGATATATTCTGCCTTTCCGTTCAGAAAAACTGGCTCCTGTGCATCCGTAATAAGGAGTTTATAGTCCTTCATTGCAAGAATATCCGCTCTGCCCACTGTATCATTGGTATCCTTTGCTCCGCTTAAGACCACATTAAGCTCATATTCTTCTCCTGCCTTTTCCGTACTTCCCACAAAGAAAACCGTATGATTAAAGTCGGCATAGTCTTCTGCTTCCTGATATATCATACGCACCGTTGCCACACCACTGTCTACATCAATCTTTTCAACATTGATCCTTCCGTTTCCTGCCATTTTATTATAATCCGCCGCTTCCGCCAGAATACTCTGCTGAAGCTCTTCACTGTCGTAATACCCCTGCTCAAAGCTCTCAACAATATGAGAGAGTATGGTTCCGTCTTTTTGCACGGTAATTGAGGTAACCTCCTCGCCCCCGCTTTTCTCACATGCAGATATAAGAAGCATAACTGCACCCAAAAGCAAACATGTTTTTATTTTAGAACTAAAACGAAATCCGGTCATCATTTTCCCCAAACCCTTTGCTCAATTTACCCAATCAATTATATATGACTTACCTGCGTTTTTCAACACAAAACTTTTGACACAAAATCCTTTGTCTGCTATTTCATTTCCCGCAAAATCTCCAGACTCTTAAATTTCTTGTCCACAAAGCGCTTTCGGTATATTTCTGCTATATGAGACAGTTCCGTAAGCACCTTTTCCGTTACTGTAAATGTATACAGCTTTTCCACTCCGGTATTTACAATATAAGAAAGCGCATATAACGTAGAATCCAGAAACATCTCCCCTCCCGGCGGTCCCGGATATTCGCCGTTCAAAGAAAGCGCTTTGATCTCAAATATGTACTGTACCAGTTCATTTGCCAATCCTTTATGTAAAAGTGCCCGAAGAGACTGATACAAAAGCTTTAACATCTCCTTTTCATCACTATTCTCTCTCGTATAATAATCCATTACCTCAAGAAAATACATGCCAAAGCACGCCAGCTCATAATCAGTTCGAAGTTCCTCAAAATAATTACTAATAACCGTTTCCGCTATGTTGTAGGAAGATCTCCCTTCATAGAGAACAAACCGTCCAAAACAAAAGGGATTGGTGGAAGCAAGCAGCCTGCTGCCCTGCTTTCTCGCGCCTCTGGCAAAGGCTGCGATCTTCCCCCTCTCCCTTGTAAGTATTACTACACGCCGGTCATATTCTCTAACCGGTTCCGCTTTTAAAATTATCCCTGTAACACTGACCTGTTCCTGCACCTTTCGAAACTCCCTCATCCCTATCTGCCCCGTTTATGGAATCAACCGTCCCCAAAGCTTCTTCTCCGTACATGCGGTAGGCCAGATAATCATCGATCTTTCCTGTACTTAAAAACTGCTCCCAGTAATTTGCTGCTCTCATCCTGTGCCCCCTATATATCAAAAGGTATGATACAAAACCATAATATTAGGGTGCGCCTTTTTTATTTTTCTATTCGTCTTCCGAAGGATTATACCCAAAATTTTTGAGCAGGAAATCGCTGTCCCGCCAATCCTTTTTCACCTTCACCCAAAGCTGCAGATTTACCTTGCATTCCAGGAGTTTTTCTATGTCGGTTCTGGCATTAGAGCCAATTTTTTTGAGCATACTTCCCTGCTTGCCGATAATGATTCCTTTGTGGGAATCACGCTCGCAGATAATGGTAGCGTCAATATCCGTGATCGGTCCTCTACTTTTCATCTTCTCAATCGTAACAGCAATCCCGTGGGGAATCTCTTCCTCCAGACATCGAAGTGCCTTTTCCCGGATCAGCTCTGCTACAATCTGACGCATAGGCTGATCCGTTATGGTATCTTCATCATAAAAAGCCGGCCCGTAGGGAAGATATTTCATGATACATTTGATCAGCTCCGCCGTATTGTCATTTTTCAGCGCAGAGACCGGAACAATCTCCGCAAAATCCATTTCTCTCCGGTAGGTATCAATAAAACCGAAAAGCTCCTCTTTTTTGACTGTATCAATCTTGTTGATCACAAGAATCACCGGTACATTCGCTTTCCTTAATTGCTCCAAAATATGCTGTTCGCCGGCTCCGATAAAATTAGACGGTTCCACCAGCCACAGGATCACATCCACCTCCGTGAGGCTCCGGTGGGCAATCTTTACCATATAATCCCCAAGGCGGTTCCTTGCCTTATGAATCCCCGGCGTATCTATAAACACGATCTGTCCTTCCTCTGACGTATATACCGTCTGTATCCGGTTTCTGGTTGTCTGAGGCTTGCTGGAGGTTATGGCGATCTTCTGCCCGATCAGCCTGTTCATCAATGTGGATTTCCCTACATTGGGTCTGCCGATCAATACGGCAAACCCTGATTTATACTGGTCACTCATTTTTTTGGTTTTCCTTTTTTTCTTCCGGCTTATTGTCAACTTTCCTGCTGCGGCTCTTTTTCAGTACCGACCGGATAATAAACACAACAATCGCAATGATAATCCCCCATAGAAGAACATAAGGAATGCTAATAATCAACCCTATGCCGAAATTCATAATTCCCGCTCCCACTCTGGTAAGATTTTTCCAAAATCCTGTGGCAATCTTCTCGCCAACGCTCTGCTCCTTCACCGGCGTAAGCTGCTTAACTTCTTCAATAGACAGATTAATGGTGCTGTAAGAAACCTGGTTATCCATCGTCCGAAGCTGGGACTCCATACTCTCAATCTGATAACGAACCTCCGACAGCCTGCTTTCAATTGAAATAATGTCTTCGACATTTTCCGCCTGTTCCAAAAGCTCTAACAATCTGTCCTGCTCCGCCACGAGCGCTTTCTTATGACTCTCCATATCCACATATTGAAGAGTCACATCCGTAACACGCTCGTTCCGGCTGATCACATTGGAAACCTCCGCTACCTCGGAAAGGAAAGTGTTTAGCTTCCCTGCCGGAATACGAATGGTCAGGCTGGCATTTCTGGTTGACCCTCCGCGATATGCGCTTCCATTATAGGTATAGCTCTCTTCTATGTAACCGGCAAGCGCTTCTGTCTTCTGCTCAATGGTAGTAAGAAGATCATCAAACTCCTCTGTCTCCACCTCAAGATCCACGTTTTTGATCAGCTTTCTGCTGGTATCCGCCACCTCCGGCGATTCACTTCCTTCGACCGCATCGTCCGAAACATCTTCTGCCGGTTCCTCCGCCGCATAACCGTTTTCCTGCGCATAGCTGTAAATATCATCTGACAGATAACCGGTTCCGGTGTCATACGCCTCTTCCGTTACTGCTGCCGACGTATCTGCATACTTGTTGCTGCCTCCGCATCCCGCAAGAACCAATCCCAGTACTGCTGCTAAAGATAATACCTTCCACTTTTCCATAACATTCCTCCCTGATTTACTATGTGTTTTCCGACCGGAACCCCGGCCGGATCTGTTATGTCATAGTAGATACGTTTTGCCTGCGCGGATTTATGGATATTTATCAAAAATAAATGTTAAAATAATTAATATCCTCATCCTGCTGACACTTTATGCATGAAAAAGCTGGTCAATCTCTCCGAAAAGATCTTTATTCTCTTTAATCTTCTCTCCATTTCCTACTACGCAGAGGCAATCCTCCTCCATAAATGCCTGAACATACTTATAAAGCTCCCGAAGCTGCTCTGCCGTAGTGTTCAAAACCTCATCCCGCTCCTTTTGTACTTTCTCCATGGATAATCCGGTAAGATATCCGCCTTTGGAATAGCTTCCTCTGGTAGCAGGCGTCATGGGTGTGTCCAGTTCACTGACTGCTCCGATAATAAACTGCGTCACCGTCCGCTCATCTAATTTGGCCTGTCTGATATAATCAGCAGCCTGTTCATAGACTTGAACCGTCTTATCCAGATTGGGATCCCGGTAAGAAACAAAATATCCGTCACCGTTCCGATAGAACCCGCACATACATCCGTAAGCTCCGCCCTTTACCCGAACCTGATTCCAAAGATAATCATAGCCCATCATCACCTTAAGCACCTTTAGAGAACCTGTATAGGGGAGTCCACGATTTATAAAATTCCCTGCACGGCATACGAATTGCACCTGTCCGGCAGTCAGGAAGCCTTCGTTCTTTTTCTCAAAGGAAGGAGTAAAGCCTTCTCCACTGACCGGCTCTGTAAACAGTTCTTTTTTCAGTTCCGCAATCTTTTCCCCGATTCCTGCAAATCCCTCTTGGGTAGCCGTTAGATCCACCATAAGATTTTCCGGCCGGAAAATGTAACGGGTAAGTTCTTTTAAGTTTGCTGTCAATTCTTCCTTTTTATTCTCATAATCACCGGTAATCTCCTCCAGAAGACGGCATTGGGGAATACCGCTGATCTGTTCCGATACAGCAGCCGTAGGTGAAAAATAAGATAAAGTCCGGATAAGCGCTGTGGAATGTCCGGCTCCCGTCATCGCCGTCTGCATTCGGGATTTTGCTTCAGATAAAATCTCATATAATCTCTTAGTATCATCAAATTTGGAAGTTAAAATGATCTCCTTCATCAATTCAAGAGCTTTATCCCGTTTATCATAAAGCGCTTTTGACTGGATTTCCAAAGTCACTTTATACTCACTCATATTTTCCGCGTTTGTATATGTGTTCACAGAAGCCTTGATTCCACCGGTGTGGATATTGACCTCATCAAACAGCTCCCCATAACCAAAATGCTCCGTATCCACCATTAGAAGCGCTGCTTTTAGGATTCCCACATAAGGAAACAGGCGCGCCGGAACCTGCCCAAGATCAAAGATCAGGTTCAGGTAAGCAATCTTGTTGGTAAAAATATCATGAAGCAAAACCGTGGTATCTTCCACCTTATTTACTTCATTGACATAACCGGCCGCTTCCTTTTTCATATCGGATCTGGCAAGAAGCGGAATGGTCTTTAAATCCTCTTCACTGCTCTCTTCCTCCTGATATGCCCGAAGCGCTTTCGTCTGATCCACAATTTCCATACATTCTTTCTCGGAAAGAGATGCTTTAAGGCTTTGAAGCCGCCCTGAAAGCTCCTGATCTTTCTTTGTGGTAAGACCCGGAACCGGCTTTACGGTAAGGATCGTCTTATGATGATTCTTCAAAATATGCTCATCAATCAGCTTTTCATAGTAATCCGAATCAATTGCCCCTCTCAGCCATTCATAAGTCTTATTTGCTTCAATATGCATAAAAGGCGCACTCTCATCATAAAGCCAGCTGTCAAGAGCCTGCAGTCCCAGCATCAGCCCTCTGGGATAAGAGCCAAAATCTGCCTCCCGATAGCGAAATTCAAAATAATTAATGGCTGCTTCCAAAGATCTTCGGTTCAGCCCGTTCCTGACCAGATCTGAAAGCACCTGTTCGATCACCTGTACAAATTCTTCCTTCTGCCCGCACTCAGCATTCTTGGCTATTACAGAGAAATAGGGCTGCAAAATACCATTCTCCACAGTACTGTACACGTCCAAACCAATTCCATGATCAAGCAGTGCCTGCTTGATGGGAGCACCCGGTGCGGAACAGAGCACATAGTCGAGTACCTGAAGGGCTACGTAGAGCTTCTGATCCAGGCAACTTCCTATCGAAACATTATAGGTAAGGTACGTATTCTTTGAAATAGGTTCATCTTCCATAATGGGATATTCCTTGACAATCTCCTTCGGAGCCTCAAAAGCTTCTTCCCTTGTAATTGCAGAATCAACCTTTAATTCCTCAAAAGAAGAAAAATAATTCTCGTCAATAAATGTTAAATATTCAACAGCATCCAGATTTCCATACAAATATACATAGCTGTTTGACGGATGATAATATTTCCTGTGAAAATCCAGAAATTCCTCATAGGTAAGCTCAGGAATCACCTCCGGGTCGCCTCCTGACTCAAGACCATAGGTAATGCCCGGATACAGAGAATTCATGATTTCTCTCTCCACCACATCATCCGGAGTGGAAAAGGCTCCCTTCATTTCATTATAGACTACTCCATTTATCTTAAGCTCATCCTCTGCATTTTCCATCTCATAATGCCAGCCCTCCTGACGGAAGATTTTCTCCTCCCGATAAATATTGGGATAAAGAACCGCATCCAGATAAACATGCACCAGATTCTTAAAATCCTTGTCATTGCAGCTTGCCACCGGATATACTGTCTTATCCGGATAAGTCATGGCATTTAAAAAGGTGTTTAAAGATCCTTTTGCCAGTTCAATAAAAGGATCCTTCACCGGAAAATTCTTAGAACCGCAGAGCACGGAATGCTCTAAGATATGCGCCACGCCGGTACTGTCTGTGGGCGGGGTACGGAACCCAATATAGAATACCTTATTTTCATCGTCATTAAGTAAAAGAACCACTTTGGCTCCTGTCTTTTTGTGTTTTAAAATGTACCCTTCCGAATTCAGATCCGTTATCCTTCTGCGCTCTGCCACTTCATATGCTTTTAGATCTTCCACCTGCTGTTTCATTACTTTTCTCCTTTCATACATTAAACGCTGAATGTCATCATCCCCAGCTTTGATATTATTATTTCCCTGATCATAACTCCTGATGCCTTTTTCTTTGCAAGATTCATATCTGTAAGATCCCTCAGCGAAAGAATCTGTTCTTCATACCGGATCTTTTCTTTTCCAAAAAAGCTTTTCTTTACTGTTTGAATCTGCACCTTCACCTTTATTTTTAGCTGATAAAATACTTCATATAAAAAAGAATCCCTGTTCAAATAATAAAACTGACTTTCCAGAGTGGTATCCGGAGAAGTCTCCTTTAAAATATAATGATTGATAATTGCTTTCAGCTTAAACGGTGTCATCTCCGCCGAAAGAAGTTCCTCGTAAGTATACTTGGCGCCGAGATAGAGACTCCCCGTATCCTGCATTACATATTTAAAATCTTCATAGCTGGATACATTTCCTGTTATGTTCATGATTCCCTCTCCAAATCTTCAATGGCAAAACCACTCATGCGCATAGCATCCTTAATAGACTTTAACGACATACCTGATTCACTGGCCAGTTCCTGTGCCGTAACCTTTCGATGAAGTTCGTTCGCAAGCTCCTTTGCCTTCTCGGCTACTTTATTTACCTTTTCCGCCACCTTTTTATCCTTGTCCGATTCCTGCATATTTTCAACGATGCAGTCCTCCATGGCATCCATCACCATGCGCATCAGGGCACCTTCTGCTTCCCTTGCATGCTCAAATGCACCCAGACTGGTAACGCCCACGGTAAGGGCTACATTCCCCTCTCCGATTAAATCCTCCAGATAAACACCCTGACCGGTATATAGCCTTGCTGTCTCCATTACCTGCGGAAGAAAAATCTGGATCAGACGGTTTTGTGCCTGCGCATCCCCTGCCATAGCGGAAAGAATTATGGCCTCCTTTTCCCCGTCGCCCACCTTTTCAAGAAGCGCAAGCTCCTTTCGGTACTCTTCCAGATAATCCATCTCACTTTCTGTCAGATAGTCATCCAGATCCACCGGCTTTTCAATTCCGATTTTATGCTTCTTTAAATAGTCAAATACCATCTGAAGCTGCTCTTCCGAAAAATCAAGCTCTTCAAAGGCTTCCTTCACCTGTTCCTTCGATATGCAATTATTTTGTTCCTTTGCCTTTTGCTTGACCTGTTCCAGCGTCCGGGCAAATAATATTTCCTTTTGTTCTGACATCATGCACCTTTCTATTTGCTCTTCACATGAGTATGGGTAAAGATATGTTCTTCACAATACTCATAGTTTCCATCACACTTAGAGCAAAAACGGAACTCCAGTTCCGGATTAGTCTCCTCCGTTCTACCACAAACAGAGCATTTATGCCTGGTGATTTTTGAAGTCTTCTTCACCTCGCGCTTAAACTCCGATCTCCTCTTTGCCTGTCTCGGTGTCATATGAACCTTTCCTCTGCTGGTTATAAAAAATACAATAAAATTCATCAGCGATGCGCCGATCACAAAGCGGTTAGCGGTATTGATAGCCGAACTTAAAACACCAAGGCTGTCTCCGTATCCTACAATAAACTGATAAATAAGCAGCGCACCATAAATAATTCCCATAATCTTAATTTTAATAGGAATAAAAAAGAACAACANAATCTGCATATTGGGGAAGGTTGCCGCAAACGCAAGAAAAATGGACATNTTCACATAATANGTGCTGAACATAGGNGCAAGAGCNTCATAATAATCACTGCCCAGNNCAATTACCAAATCTCTCTGGAATATAATTGTATAACCAAAGAGNAAAAACGCTCCCAAAATGGTAAACAATGCTCCGGANAAAATATACACATTGTAGCGATAAGTCCCCCATGTTCTTTCCAATGTTGTTCCAATAGAATAATAAAAATACAACATCANCANAGTAAANAAATCAAAGCTTGAAGGCGGAACAATCANCCAGGTGAACAGTCTCCAGACCTGTCCCNTAAAAATAATCTTATAAGGATTCAGNTAAAGATACTGNAGAAAATCCGGATAAATCATTTGAAACAAATANCCAAANCCATAGCAGATAATCANCANAAGCGACAGATTTTTNATGGCGTATTTCCCAAATTTTCTNTCAAAACTTCCTCTGGATTTCATAAGTTTCCTCCGTAAATTCCATTCTATAACAGATCTTGTAAATTTTTCATTCATTNCCAGCTTTTGGACTTCATATATTCTAACATTACCGACNGNAATTGTAAACCAAGGTTCCGTTTTTTTAGAATTTTCCNATNTATTCTTTACAAATTGTTTATTTTNCTGCGTTGCATTTTGCAGATTGGTGTCGTATAATTACAGGGCATGTCAAAAAAAGAAAGGCGGTAACTTATGGACAACAAGCATTATACTCTGGGCATTGANATTGGTTCCACCACNGTCAAGATTGCCATTTTAGACGAGGAGCATAATATTCTGTTTTCTGATTACAAAAGACATTTCGCCAATATTCGGGAAACCCTTTCCGATCTNCTTGGCGATTCCTATAAAAAACTGGGTAACATTACCTTGCATCCCATGATCACCGGTTCCGGCGGTCTTACACTTGCCAACCACTTAAAGGTTCCNTTTGTTCAGGAGGTAATCTCCGTGGCAACTGCCNTAAANGAACTTGCNCCCAAAACGGATGTTGCCATTGAACTNGGCGGNGAAGANGCNAAGATCATTTACTTTGAGGGCGGTAATGTAGAACAGCGTATGAACGGTATCTGCGCCGGCGGTACCGGTTCTTTTATTGACCAGATGGCTTCTCTCCTTCAGACAGATGCCAGTGGTCTGAATGANTATGCGAAANATTATCANTCNCTCTATACNATAGCGGCACGCTGCGGCGTATTTGCCAAATCNGATATACAGCCTCTGATCAACGAAGGNGCTACNAANGAGGATCTNTCCGCCTCTATTTTTCAGGCTGTTGTCAACCAGACCATCAGCGGTCTTGCCTGCGGGAAACCTATCCGCGGACATGTTGCNTTTCTGGGCGGACCNCTNCACTTTCTCTCTGAATTAAAAACCGCTTTTATCCGCACCTTAAAGCTGGATTCGGAGCATGTGATCGAAACGGANCATTCTCATTTGTTTGCTGCCATCGGNTCNGCTTTAAACGCAAAAGAAGACGTTTCATATTCTATGGAAGAAATGGTNGNNAAGCTCTCCTCCGACATCAAAATGGAATTTGAAGTNGAACGTATGGAGCCCCTTTTTGCCTCNGAGGAAGAATANGAAAGCTTTAANGCAAGACATGGNAAAAACCATGTGGGAACCGCCGATTTGTCCGATTACCGGGGCAACTGCTTTCTTGGNATTGANGCCGGAAGCACCACNACCAAAGTGGCTCTGGTNGGAGANGACGGCTCTCTTCTTTATTCCTTCTACAGTAACAACGATGGNAGTCCCCTNAAAACAGCAATCCGTTCCATACGGGAGATNTATGCCAAACTCCCTGAAGATGTAAAAATTGTCCGCTCCTGTTCCACCGGCTATGGNGANGCGCTGCTTAAAGCTGCTTTTCTTCTTGANGACGGAGAAGTGGAAACNGTNGCCCATTACTATGCCGCTGCNTTCTTTAATCCNAANGTNGACTGNATTTTAGACATCGGCGGACAAGATATGAAATGCATCAAGATTAAGAACCAGACGGTAGACAGTGTNCAGCTCAACGAAGCCTGCTCCTCCGGCTGTGGTTCNTTTATTGAAACCTTTGCCAAATCATTAAACTATAGCGTGGAAGATTTTGCACAGGCCGCTCTTTTTGCGGAGCATCCCATTGATCTGGGTACCCGCTGTACCGTATTTATGAATTCGAAGGTTAAGCANGCGCAAAAGGAAGGAGCTTCCGTTCCCGACATTTCCGCCGGACTTGCTTATTCTGTCATCAAAAACGCTCTTTTTAAGGTNATTAAGGTATCAGATGCCTCCGCCCTCGGCAAAAATATTGTGGTTCAGGGCGGTACCTTTTACAATGATGCGGTTCTTCGAAGCTTTGAAAAAATNGCTGACTGCAAAGCCATCCGCCCCGATATTGCCGGAATCATGGGTGCTTTCGGCGCTGCTCTGATTGCCAGAGAACGGTTTACAGAAGGCTATGAAACAACTATGCTTTCCTTTGAAAAAATCGACACCTTGCAGTTTGAGACCAGTATGGCTAAATGTAAGGGTTGTACCAACAACTGCCGTCTCACCATCAACAAATTNACCGGCGGCCGCCAGTACATTTCCGGAAACCGCTGCGAACGGGGTCTTGGAAAACAAAAAAATGAAAACGGGGTTCCGAATTTATTTGACTACAAGCTGAAACGGNTCTTCAACTATGAACCTCTCGCTGCCGATGAGGCAAAAAGAGGCACCGTCGGAATTCCCCGTGTTTTAAATATGTATGAGAACTACCCTTTCTGGTTTACCTTTTTTACCAAACTGGGATACCGGGTGGTATTATCCCCTGTCTCCAACCGTAAGATCTATGAGCTTGGCATTGAATCCATTCCCAGCGAATCGGAATGTTATCCTGCCAAACTTGCTCATGGTCATGTGAGCTGGCTGATCAACCAGAAAGTGGATTTCATTTTTTATCCTGCCCTTTTTTATGAAAGAAATGAGTTCGAGGATTCCAACAATCACTACAATTGTCCCATTGTTACCTCCTACTCTGAAAACATCAAAAATAATGTAGAAGAAATCAGTCGGGGAGATATGATCCTTCGTAATCCTTTTATGTCTTTCCGTGATCTGAAAACAATCTCCGAGGCACTTACCGAAGAATTTGCGGAGCTGCCTGTCACAGAGGTTATGGAAGCTGCCCGCCTTGGCTGGGAGGAACTTGAGAAAGCCAGAAAAGACATGCNGCAAAAAGGCGAAGAGGTCCTTGCGTATTTGCAGCAGACCGGAAAACGGGGCATCGTTCTTGCAGGACGCCCCTACCANATTGATCCGGAGATTCATCACGGCATTCCTGAGCTCATTACCTCTTACGACATTGCTGTACTGACCGAAGATTCCGTTTCCCATCTCGGTCACCCGGAACGTCCGCTGATCGTATCGGATCAATGGATGTACCATTCCCGGCTTTATGCCGCTGCCAGCTATGTAAAAACCGTAGAGAATCTGGATCTGATCCAGTTAAACTCCTTCGGCTGCGGTCTGGATGCCGTTACTACCGATCAGGTAAACGATATCCTTTCCGGCTCCGATAAAATCTATACCTGTTTAAAGATTGATGAGGTAAATAACCTGGGAGCTGCCAGAATCCGGATCCGCTCTCTGCTTAGCGCTATCCGCGTCCGTGAAAAGCAGGGAAAAGAACGTACTATCCGCTCAAGCGCTATCCACAAGGTGCCTTTTACGGAGGAAATGAGAAAGGAATATACCATTCTCTGCCCCCAGATGTCGCCCATCCATTTTGATATTCTACAACCTGCTTTCAACGCCTGCGGCTATCATTTTGAAGTTCTTTCCAATGACAATCGCCGCGCTGTGGATGTGGGTCTTAAATACGTAAATAATGATGCCTGCTATCCTTCCCTTATGGTTGTAGGCCAGATCATGGATGCCCTGTTATCCGGCAAATATGACCTGAACAAGGTTGCTGTTATCATGACACAGACTGGCGGCGGATGCCGTGCTACAAACTATGTAGGCTTTATCCGCCGTGCTCTGGAAAAGGCAGGTATGGCGCAAATTCCTGTTATTTCCTTAAATATGGCTGGAATTGAAACCAACCCGGGCTTTCATCTAAACTTAAATCTCCTGATGCGTGCCGCCTACGGNGCCGTATTCGGCGATATTTTCATGCGATGCGTTTATCGTATGCGCCCTTATGAAAAGGTACCGGGAAGTGTGGANGCTGTACACCAGAAATGGCTGAAGAAATGTCAGGCTTTTGTTTCCGCAAAGCATATGAACTTTTTTACCTTCCGTAAAATGTGCCGTCAGATGGTAGAAGACTTTGACGCTATCCCCATTACCGGACAAGTAAAGCCCAAAGTCGGCATTGTGGGTGAAATTCTTGTAAAATTTGCTCCTGCCGCCAACAATCATCTGGTAGAACTTCTGGAATCTGAGGGAGCTGAAGCTGTTGTTCCTGATCTTCTGGACTTTATGCTCTACTGCTTCTACAATCAGATTTATAAAGCGGATAAACTGGGCATGAGTAAAAAAGCAGCTCTGATCTCCAGATTGGGAATTGATGCTCTGGAATTTTTGCGGGGAAGCGCTGCGAAGGCTCTTGAAAAAAGCCAAAATTTCACACCNCCTACCAGTATTTACAAGCTCGTGGAATACGCTAAACCCATTGTTTCTATCGGNAATCAGACCGGTGAAGGATGGTTTCTCACCGGTGAAATGGTGGAACTTATTCACAGCGGTGTCAACAATATCGTGTGCACCCAGCCCTTTGGCTGCCTGCCCAATCACGTAGTTGGTAAAGGTGTGATCAAAGCTCTCCGGGCGGAATATCCACTCAGCAATATTGTTGCCATTGACTATGATCCCGGTGCCAGCGAAGTGAACCAGCTAAACCGTATTAAGCTGATGCTCTCCACCGCACAGAAGAATTTAAAGAAAGCTGTTGACTCTGACCGCTCACAGTCCGCATAAAACGGCTGATTAATACCGTTAAATCAGTACCGTAAAATAGAAGGAGTTTTTCATCATGATCAAGCAGGAAGTAAATGAAATCAAAAGATTATATACCCCCAGCAACTGCTCCATTACAAGGATCTGCGGCTGCTACGTGGACGGTGAAAAGAATAAAAAAACCGAGTTTAAAGAAGCATTCCTTTCTCTTCCTGAAGAAGAAATTTTTAAATATTTTGAGNTGCTACGCAAGACGCTTTCCGGCACTATCGGCAAGAATCTTTTAGATCTGGAATTTCCTCTTTCCAGTGAAGAAGCCGGAGGCACTCAGGAATTTCTCTTACGCCTGCGTGACAGCAAATTAAAGGATGATGNCCTGNTGGAAGAATTTTATGACAAGATCATTGGTTCTTATGAATATGTAGGCAACTATCTGATTTTGTTGATCCATGATGCCTATGATGTACCGGGCAAGACTTTGGACGGTCTAACCATGGAGGATGCCTCTGATACCGTATTTGAGTACATTCTGTGCTGCATCTGCCCGGTTAACCTTTCGAAACCGGGACTTAGCTATGATGCCCAGGCAAATGAATTTCATAACCGTGTCCGCGACTGGATCGTAGAAATGCCGGAAGCAGGTTTTCTGTTCCCTGCCTTCAATGACCGTTCCAGTGATCTTCACAGCACCTTGTACTATACCAAAAATCCGGAGGAACCTCACACAGAATTTGCAGACAACGTATTAGGCGCCACTCTCCCCCTCTCCGCCGGTACCCAGAAAGAAACCTTCCAGGCACTGATCGAAGAAACATTGGGAGAACAGGTAGAATATGAAGTTGTCAAAAACATCCATGAAAATCTGACCGAGATGATTGAAGAACATAAAGAAATTCCGGAACCCTTAATGCTTGACAAGCATCAGCTCCGGAACCTGTTTGAAAAAAGCGGTGTGGAAGAAGAAAAACTCACCGACTTTGATAAGCTTTATGACGCTGCTGCCGGAGAACATACTTCCCTTATGGTAAATAACGTTGCCAATACCCGAACCTTTGAGGTCAAAACCCCTGATGTGGTGATCCGGGTAAATCCGGAGCGTGCCGATCTGGTGGATACCCTTCTGATCGAAGGAAAGCGGTGTCTGGTCATTGAGATCAATGATCATGTGGAGGTAAACGGGATCACGATCCGCTCATCGAACTCTGAGGAAGAAGTCTACGAATAACAATCCATATATCACAAAAGAGCCGGTCTGACAACCGGCTCTCCTATTTCTTAAATATGTAAACTTTTACACTGTAAACAAATCACGATACCACTTTAAGGATTGTACATATGCTTCGTANACATCGCTTGTCTTAATATCCTTAAGCATCATAAGCCGGGAGACCTCCTGCCAGCTTGCTACCTCATACTGAGTTACAAACTCTAATACCGGTGCAAGCTTTCCTTTCCCTTCAACTAATGCCTCCTCAATCTCTTTTGACACCTTGACCATCTTAAGAGCTTCTTCCATGGGCTTACTCAAAATCAAATCAAGCACTGAAAACAGTCCCATCAAAAACAGCTCTGAGCTTTGTCCTGCCATATCAAACATTCCGGCAAGATTTTCCGCAAATTTTGCACGGAGCAGTGACAACCTGGTAATCTCGTTNGGCTTATCCGCATATAACTGATTGGTAACTGCCGTGTTGATCCACTTCTTAAGCTCCCTCTGCCCCAGCATAGCTGCNGCATGCCTGATGGAAGTAATCTCTGAATTGACCGCCATGCGATTTACCATCTTGAGCAGAGAAATGACAAGCGCCGTATCATGTCCAATAATATCNGCTGCTTTCGTCAGTTCAAAATCTACCGCATTAACCGTATTAAGAAGCTCAATGTAATTCACTTTAAGGGGCGTCACTTCTGTTTCCCCTTTGTTGACCGGCACACGGTAAAACTCTCCTTCGTACAGCTCATAACCGCCCTCTGCCACCAGTCCATCATAAATTTCCTGAGTCTGAATATTTCCGGCACAAAGCTTCACGTTGGGATAAACCTTGGAAAAATAAACTTTCGCTATCTTAATGTCAATCTTCTTGTGATCAAGGAGCACATAATCCATCAAAAGAAGAATTTCCTTATAGTCTTCAAACTGCTGCACAGCCAGCTTTCGTATTGCAAGCTTAAATCCCTCAGACTTAAGCTCCTTTAAACGATCTACGTACATCTTATCCGGCGTTATTCTGCGATCCAGCAAAAGAACTATCCTTTCATGGGGGGCATTGCACTGACCGCTGATATCCGCAAAAATGGAAATGTTACTGATTTCGACAAACACTTCTTTGTCCGAAGAGACTGTCTCGATTCCCATACTCTCAATAACGTCAAGGCCTTGTATTTCCGCTGCTCCATCGAAACTGCCCGTTCCCTGCAGGCTGGGATTTTGCAACAAGTTCTTTTGAGTAAATAATGAATACGCCCGCACGCTCATTTCTTTATCAAATAAAGGTATTAATGTAACAAGCATATCTTCCTCCATGTGTAAATATTTTCTATATATTCAGTGTACACCATTTCTTTATCCAGCACAATAACTAAAATTACGCACTTTGCTGATCCTCGTGATTTTGAATATATTCTCTGAGAATTTCTGCCGCATCATTTAAATCCAGCCCGGATTCCGCTATGATTTGATTTAATCCCTCCAGATCCTTTTCTCTCTTCTCACGATATAGTGCATCCAGTTCCGTCTGCTCTGACTTTATTCTTATCTTAAGAGCGCTGATCAATTCTTCTTTTTCGGCAATCTTTTCTTCCACTGCCTTTCTCTGTCCTCTTGCCATATTTACCTCATTTCCGCGCCCTTTGGCGCAATTTGTATTTTAACAATATATATAATTAGTATATGGACAAGATTGGTAAAATATGCATTTTAATTTTACAAACAAATGGCTCCTTAAAAATTGAAAATTTTGAAATTATCTATTGACCCTCACGGAGCGTCATAGAGTAAAATGATTCTATCAAGAGCAGGAGGTCAGCTGACTATGAAGACGGTAAAAGAAATATCAGATTTAACAGGTATCAGCGTACGTGCGCTTCACTATTATGACGAAATCGGATTGCTAAAACCGACCGGNAAAAGTGATGCGGGGTACCGGCTTTATGACGATAAGGCANTGGAAACATTACAGCANATTTTGTTTTTCCGCGAGTTTGATATTCCTTTGAAAGAAATCAAAGCNATTATTGAAAATCCGACTCTTGATAATAATCAGATTCTACAGATACAAAGAGAAATGTTAATGGCAAAGAAAGAGCGCATGGAACGCCTGATTGCCAGCATTGACAAAATCTTGAAAGGAGACAATGCAATGGATTTTGAAGTATTCAACAAAACCGAATTAGAGGATATGTATCATTCAATGGTAACAAATATGAGCAAAGAGCAGAAAGCTATTTTTATCAAACGATATGGCAGCATGGAGGCATGGAAAGAGCAATTTCTCAAAGACGCTTCCTCAGAAGCTGCCCAGAAAAATTTCCAAAAGGTTGTAGAATGGTACGGAACCAAAGAAAAAGCTCTGGAATCTTCCAAAAACCCGGGAGATCCTGAGCTCTACCCTGCTTATCAGCAGCGGCTCACAACGATTATTAAAAAGCTGTCGGAAATGAAAGGACAAGATGTCAATTCTTTTGAAGTAAAGGAATTGGTTGGCGAATATGANTTTGTGACAAAACAGATGTTTCAACTATCGGACGCTGCTACAATGGTGCTCGAACTCGCTGCCGCTTATCGCACAAATCCGGAAATACAGAGGGTACAAGACAGTATCTATGGGAAAGGCACCACCGAATACATCGGGCANGCACTGGAAGCCTTTTATCAAAAAGNATAGTTTTAAAAAGTGTGGCTGCACTTTTGCGGCCACACTCTTCTCCTAGTGGATTAAAAAACCATTTTGTACCGATTACCTTTTTCGGTTTTTTCGTAGGCCTGAAATCCCACACTTTCGAAACAACGTCGAGACGCTTCGTTCCAGTCATAGATTTCTCCTACAGACACATGGTCGAAGCCTAATTCTCTGCCCCGATGTGCCAATGCAGATACAACCTTTCGCCCAATTCCTTTGCCCCGATAATTAGAATCGCCAATTACGATCGGCATGTCATCCTGCCAAAAAGTCACATCCCCAACAGGCTTGTACTGACTACTTTCCAACACTTCAATAAAGTATAGTTCACCGATATTGTCAAGATATTGGTACATTTTTAACAACCTGTCCATAGTGTATGCGTTTTTTACTCCGTCAACCAGATAGACCATTTCTTTGTCTTGATACCATTCAAAAGCAACATCTATCNCCCCATCAAATTTCCGAAGCCGCAACGTATTATCAATTTGNATTACTGCAGGCTGCTTAACTCCTTTTATTGCCATTATTTTNGTTTNCCTTTACAATTCACAGTTCTTCACNGTCCTCGGGAAAGGTACCACATCCCTGATATTNCCCATACCGGTCAAATACATCACGCATCTTTCAAATCCCAGACCAAATCCAGCATGGCGGGCNGAACCATAACGCCTTAAATCCAGATAAAACTCATAATCTTCCTTATTTAAATGAAGTTCCTCCATCCGCTGCTCTAAAAGTTCCAGCTTGTCCTCTCTCTGACTGCCGCCAATNATCTCNCCAATTCCCGGCACCAGACAGTCCATAGCNGCCACTGTTTTTTGATCTTCNTTCAATTTCATATAAAANGCCTTAATTTCTTTGGGGTAATCCGTTACAAANACNGGCCTNTTAAACTCTACTTCCGTAAGATATCTTTCATGCTCTGTCTGCAGATCNCTTCCCCAATGTACTTTNTATTCAAATTCGTCATTGTGCTTTTCCAGTATCTCAATAGCCTGTGTATAAGTCACATGTCCAAACTCAGAAGAAAGGACATGCTGCAGACGCTCCAACAGNCCTTTNTCCACAAACTGGTTAAAGAACGCCATTTCCTCCGGTGCATTTTCCAATACATAACGGATGATATATTTTAACATTCCTTCTGCAAGCATCATATCATCTTTNAGATCNGCAAAGCACATTTCCGGTTCNATCATCCAAAATTCTGCCGCNTGCCNGGTGGTATTGGAATTNTCTGCNCGGAAAGTAGGNCCAAAGGTATACACNTTNCGGAANGCAAACGCATAAGTTTCCGCATCCAACTGTCCGCTTACNGTCAGGTTTGTAGGNTTGCCAAAAAAGTCCTGCCCATAATCCACCTTTCCATCTTCAGTTTTCGGCACATTATCCATATCCAATGTNGTCACCTTAAACATTTCACCGGCACCTTCGCAATCACTTCCCGTNATCAAGGGTGTATGGACATATACAAATCCTCTCTCNTGGAAAAACTGATGGATTGCATAAGCCGCCAGGGAACGCACCCTAAANACTGCCTGAAANGTGTTAGTGCGGGCACGCAAGTGGGATATGGTTCGGAGATATTCAAAAGTGTGACGTTTTTTCTGTAAAGGATAATCTGATGGAGATGCCCCCTCCACGATTATTTCCTCAGCCTGCATTTCTAAAGGCTGCTTTGCCCCCGGTGTTACCACAATCTTACCTGTCACAATAACTGCAGCCCCTACGCCTATTTTCGTAACCGCTTCAAAATCTGCCAGGGTATCTGAATACACTACCTGTAAGGGTTCAAAAAAACTCCCGTCATTTACTACCAAAAAGCCAAAGGTCTTGGAATCTCTGTTGCTCCTTACCCAGCCCCCTACCGTAACCTGGCTGTCCGCATATTTTTCTTTTTCCCGGAATATATCCTTAATGTTTGTCAGTTCCATAATTATCCTGCCTTTCTAATCTTATTTAATCATTGGTATCTATNAGTATACACCATTAATTTTCTTCCTACAACTCATACGGNGTCACCTGATATACNTAATAATTCAGCCAGTTACTATATANATTATTACTGTGTGACCGCCACTGCAGAGAAGGCTTCTTCGTCGNATCGTCTTCCGGATAATAATTCTCCGGCAGCTTGATGGGAAGNTCCTTTTCCTTGTCTCTGATATACTCATTATGCANGGTATATCTGTCATATTCCGGATGNCCCATCACATAGATCTGTTTNCCGCCCTCCGTCATGCAAAGGCANACTCCNGCCTCNCNGGACTCCGCAAGAACGGTTAATTCCGGACAGGCATGGATATCTTCAGCCCNCACTGCCGTATGCCGGCTGTGGGGAATATAAAAGAAATCGTCAAANCCCCGNACCAGCGGAATCTTACGGTTCATCACCTTATGNTCNAANACNCCGAANAGTTTTTCCGGCAGCATTACCTTTTCCATACCATGATGGTAATAAAGACCTGCCTGTGCTCCCCAGCAGATATGCAGAGTGGAGGTCACATGCTCTTTNGTCCACTCCATGATCTCACAGAGNTCCGGCCAGTAATCCACCTGCTCAAAGGGAATCTGCTCTACCGGTGCACCGGTTATGATCAATCCGTCAAATNTCCTGTCTTTCAGTTCNTCAAANGTATTATAAAAGCGGTTTAAATGCTGAATCGGNGTATTCAGCGATATATGACTGTTCATCTTCATAAAGGATACATCAATATGAAGCGGTGTATTAGAAAGTACCCGAAGAAGCTGCAGCTCCGTATCCTGCTTGATTGGCATAAGATTTAAAATGCAGATCTGCAAAGGCCGGATATCCTGATGCATGGCGCGGTATTCATCCATAACAAATATATTTTCATTTTCCAGTATTCCCTTTGCAGGCAGATCACTTTGTACTTTAATAGGCATATTCTTCTTATTCCATCCTTTTCTGTCAACATTTCAAATAATCTTATGCACCAAATCTCTCCACAAACTCATCTTCCGTAATCACAGGAATTCCCAATTGCGCTGCCTTCCGGTTTTTGGATGATGTNGAGGCNGCATCATTATTTACAAGATANTTTGTTTTGGANGTAACACTTCCNGTNACCTTGCCTCCTGNAGCTTCCACATANGCTTTAAATTCATCCCGNTTCTTNTAATGATGTACATCTCCGGTAATNACAAANGTAAGNCCTTTACATTTTCCGTCTTCCGCTGCCGCAAGACTGANNTGTTCTATTGTAACCTCTTTTAATAAAGCTTTCAAGGCAGATCTGTTCTTCTCATTTTCNTACCATTCCAGAACCGAACGGGACTTTTCCGGTCCGATTCCGGCAANTTCTTCAAATCCCTGCNGGCTGTCCATGCGCTCCAAAAATCCATCGAACCCATTTTCTGCTATGATCTTCTTTCCTGCATCGATCCCNATCATAGGAATACATAANGCATAAATAAANTTAACCGGATGAACCTGCCTGCTNTTTTCAATTGCTTTAAGCAGATTATCNCAAGATTTATCTCCAAAACCTTCCATCTGTCTTATTTGATCTGCGTACTCTTCCAGATGATAAATATCNGCAAACTCTGAAAGNAACCCTTCGTTCATAAACCGCAAAATCGTCTGAACGGATAANCCGTCAATATCCATCCCNGANTTACTGACNAACCTGGTNAACTTCTTTACATGCTTTGCACTNCAGTCCGGATTGGTACAATGNAGNGTTTTGGTATTGCTTCTNGGACTTAGCTTGATCTCTGTCTTGGCNCCGCAGACCGGACAATTATCCGGAATCTGAAATTNTCCTGATGATTCNGTGACCGCAATNCATTTNGGTATGATCTTGTTTGCTTTGATCACTTCNAGCACACAGTTATCTCCGATACCCAGCCGCTCCATCTCACTGATATTNCANAGAGATGCTCTGGAAACGGTAGTTCCTTCAAGCTGTACCGGTTCAAAGACCGCTACCGGAGAAATTGTAGATGCCGCACAGGACCATTCAATGTGATCCAGCTTCGAACGTGCGGAAACATCCTGCCACTTAAAAGCATANCCGGCNCTGGCCGCATGATGACCGGTAACATTTCCGGAAGCCGCATATTCCGTGTCATCAAANCAGATCACCAAACCGTCAACCGGAATATCCATTTCTCCCGTTTCAACCTTCCTGGTCCATCTTTCAATNGCTTCCGGAATNCTCTCTGTATTGACAGCTTCCCTGTCNACNACCGTAAATCCTTCCTTCTCAAGGAAAGNCATNCTCTNTCCCCAGGAAAGAATATCCTCATCCAAATATACTAATGTAAACGCATGGAAATGAACATGCCTCTCTTTTACCTTTTCCGGGTCATCCAAACTNAGNGTTCCCGATGCNAGATTTCTGGGATTNGCATATTTCTCATCANCATCTTCTATGGTATCATTGATNAGTTCAAAATCTGTGTAAGATATAGCAGCTTCTCCTCTGACCACCATATGTCCTTTNTAATGAATGGTCAGNGGAAACCCNTTTATAGAATTTTTTAAATAGGTAATGTTGCTTCCTATGGTTCCGTTTCCNCTGGTCAGAATTTTNGTAAGCTTTCCATTATCATAAGTAAGAACTAATGTCAGTCCATCCAATTTCCATGACAGCCAGATGNCTCTGTCCTCCGCCCACTTTTGAAGCTCCGAAACNTGTTTNGTCTTTGCAAGTGACAGNGCCGGGAACTCATGAGGTTCTTTCTCTCCACTGTTTTCCTCATAACCGGTATTCTGGGTAGGGCTGTCAGGAAGAATATAACCGGTCTCTTCCTCAATCTTTAGAAGTTCATCAAACATCGCATCCCATTCGTAGTTTGATATGAGTTCTTCTCTTCCTCCGTAGTAAGCATCCGATGCCTCATTCAGTCTTTTTACCAGTTCCTGCGCCTTTATTTTGTAATCTTCCATGATTTCGCCTCCATTTTTGCAAGTTTTCCGTCATCATTATTGCCTCTTCCGTCACTTACTTTTTCAATAAAACCTGTTTTTCAACATGTTTTATCGATATTCCGACATAAAATTCCATTTTACTTAACTTTACATAGAATGATTTACATAATATAATTTTATCATACACTTCATGGTTTTTCCACAACATCTATTTCTCTGTAACACAAGATTTTGTGATAAGACCCAATTAATCAATGATTTCTTTACTGCAAAATTTATATAACGTCTGCAATTCATTTCCAATAATCCGACGGTATTGACCCGGCTTTAAATCTGCAAGCTGTATATTCACCACTCGCACCCGTTTAATTGCATAAACATGATATCCAAGTTCTTTTGCCATCCTTCGTATTTGTCTATTGACTCCCTGAGTCAGGATAATTCGAAAAGTGTACTTTCCAATCATTTCTGTCTTACAAGGCTTCGTTTTCACATTCAATTCCGGAAGAAACACCCCATTTTCAAGGCTTTCTAAGAAAACATCTGTTATTTCTTTATCCACCTTTACTACATATTCCTTCTCATGACCAGCGCTGCCGCGCATCATCTTTTCGATCAGTTCTCCATCATTTGTCAAGAGAAGTAAACCCTCCGAATCCTTGTCCAGTCTTCCTGCATAAGTAACACGAACCGGAAATTTAACCATATCTGTAATTTTCTTATCTGCAAATCTGTCTCTTTCCGTACAGACTACGCCTACTGGTTTATAATAAGCAAATACGACCTTTTCATTCTTACCATGAACCGGTTTCCCATTTACAAGAATTTTATCCTGATCGGATACCTGCATTCCCACACTCGCTTTTTGTCCGTTTACAATAACCCGTCCTTCTCCGATCAGACGATCCGCGTCACGTCTGGAACAGACACCGCAGGAAGCAAGATATTTATTCAGCCTTTCGTTCTTCATAACAGCTATATTTCTCCTTATCACCGGGATGACATCTTACATGAAGCTTGGTGCCTTCCTTTTCATATTCCATAGAAAGCACCTGCGCATTCTCCATAAAGTAAGAGACAATGCTTCCCTTCTCATAGGGAATCAGAAAACATACTTCCCGAAAGTCCGCATATACCCTTTCAAGAATCTGCTCTGTCAACACAGTAAGGGAGTCCTCCTCTCTCGCCGAGATATAAACCTTATTTCCAGTGACCTTAGGGTAAAAACTGCTCTCTTCCACACGATCAAGTTTATTGAACACCGTAATCATGGGAATTGCCCCGGCTCCCAGCTGTGCAATTGTTTCCTTTGTTGTTTCCATTTGTTTCTGATAATAGGGATCCGAATAATCCACTACCTGAAGAAGTAAATCCGCTTCCGCAAGCTCCATCAAAGTAGCACGAAATGCTTTCACCAGTCCGTGAGGAAGCTTATGAATAAAGCCTACTGTATCCGAAAGAAGAAAATCTTTATTATTTCCGGTACAGATTTTCCGTACGGAAGTATCCAATGTAGCAAACAACATATCTTTTTCCAGAACTTTCTTTTCTTCATCCATTCCATATTTGTCAAGCATCCGATTCATGATCGTTGACTTTCCTGCGTTGGTGTAACCCACCAGAGCCACCAGCGGAATCCCCGAGCTTTGTCTTTTCTTCCTTTGTGTCTTCCGCTCCTTCGTAATCTGCTCTAACTCACGATTAAGCTCCGAAATGCGATGTTCAATCCGCCTACGGTCAAGTTCCAGCTTTTTTTCGCCGGCTCCACGGCTGCTCATGCTTCCGCTTGTTCCTCCCTGTCTGGTCAGAGCCTTATGCATTCCGACCAGTCTGGGCAGCAAATATTGCAGCCTGGCTGACTCTACCTGTAGTCTTGCTTCTCTGGTTCCTGCTCTTTTTTCAAAAATATCCAAAATCAGAGCGGTTCGATCCATCACCGGCATTTTCAACTCTTCCTGTAGATTCCTAAGCTGCGACGGGGTTAGCGTGTCGTTAAGAATGACAAGCTCTGCCTCCAGAATCCTCGCAGTCTCAGAAAGTTCCTGTACCTTTCCGCTCCCCAGATACAGGCTCTTATTAACAGCCTCCATTCTCTGCGTGACCATTCCTACCGGCTCCATGACACATGCTTTTGCCAGATCTGCAAGCTCAGCCATGGAATGGTCGAATTCTTCCGAATTCTCCCCTGTGTCCACGCCTGCAAGCATGACTCTTTCCCGCTTCTCCTGTAAATCTTTTTCTGTTATATTATTCGTTTCCATTCTGTTTTCAACATCCTTTTCCATTTTCGGCAGTCAAATCATCGATCAACCGAAAATAATTTTCAAAGGTTTTTTGACAGCATTCAGGATTCTTAATGTTTATCCCTCCTGCCTTAAGACCGATCAAGGTAAAGGCCATTGCCATCCGGTGATCCTCATAAGTCTCCACTTCGGTTTCGCGTATTTCACCCGGATAAATGATAAGTCCATCCTCCTCCGGTACTTCATCACAGGAAATTCCCATACGTTTCAGCTCTGTCAATATAGCCTTAAGCCTGTCGGACTCCTGCATACGAATATGACCGATATTTTTGATCAAAGTCGGCGATGCTGCAAAAGGTGCCAGGGCTGCCATCGTCATGGTCTGATCCGAAAAGTCCTTCATAGATAAAGTAGTCCCCGGATAAACTTCCAGATTTCCTCCATCCACCATCACCCCTTCCGGCTCTTCTTTTAAATCACACCCCATATTTTTGAGTACTTCCAGAAACTTAATGTCCCCCTGAAGACAATTCATATGTACATCTTTAACAATAACATTCGTTTTTAAAAGTGGTGCCATGGCATAGAAATAGCAGGCTCCCGACACATCCGGCTCAATCAGGTACTCTGTCAGTCCAAAATTCTCCATCGGCGGAACAACATAACAATCTCCCTCACATCTTATTGGAATTCCAAACTGCTTCATCATATTAAATGTTAATTTAATATATGCTCCTTCCATTCTATCCCCGGAGAGGCGCACCTTTAACCCTTTTTTTAAAATAATTCCGGACATCATAAGCGCACTGGCAAACTGACTGCTTATTCCTGTATCAATACTGACCTCTTCCATATGCAGACCATTGGAATTCATATGAAAAGGAAAATGTCCTTCCTCTCCTCTATAAATAATCTCTGCTCCTGAATTGATTAGCAGCTCCAAAAGCGGCTGCATGGGGCGTCTGCACATCTGGGGAGAAGCTGTCAATTCATAATCTCCTCCGGCAAATGCAAGCATCACAGTCAAAAACCTTGCCGCCGTTCCCGCACTTCTGACATCAATCTCTCCGCTTCTATTGGGAATCTTTCCGCCCTCCCCCTGTATAGTCACTTCCTGTTCTGGCTCCCGGATCTCAACGTGAAACCCCAGCTTCATTAGACAATCCAGAAACCCTCTTGAATCATCACTGAACAGAACCCCGCGCAGCGTACATCTTTTGTTCGAAAGTGCCGCAAGCAAAAGCGCTCTGTTTGTAATGCTTTTGGATCCTGGAACACGAACCCGGATCTCGCTGATACTTTCTATTTTACGAACACGATAAATCTCTTCCATTATTCAATCTCCCTGCTGATATTCTCCTTACTACTATACCAACTTTTGGCTATTCTGCCAATGAGAAATGTTTGAGTTTACATGTTTCATTTCGGTATGTATATGAAGGTCATTAGTTGGTTTTCTGTCAGCCAAAAATTTAACCCGGATAGAAATCAAATTCTATCCGGGTTTTCATATTACTCTTTGAAAGCCAAACTAAATTCCTTCAACTTACCATTCTTTATCTCTGACTACCTTTAAGGACACTTGGCAGGATATCACAATTACAATCGCATCCAAAATCCAAAGTCCCCCTGTCAAAAGCAGATTATCCATCGGATGCGGAATGCCATCAAACAACATAACAGCCGTATTTCTTGTCAAATATACTGATATGCCTATCGCTCCCCCCATTACAAGCATAACTGCCATATAGACATATCTTGCTTTTTCCACGCCATATTTAAAAATGATGGGAAGGGTAATGGTATAAGCAATCAGAAAAAAGGCAGATATGCAATTGATCACTACCCATTCTATAGTTCCCTCATACCATGGTGTGCTCATGGCAATCACCTCCACGATCAGAGCCAACAAGCTTCCTGCCCCAATGCAGATACAGACAAGCACATACTTTTCTTTCACCAGTGTTTTTACACTTATAGGCATGGTCAGTGCGTAACGGTTAAAATGCACAGCTTCATCCATGGACATGACTGACAGCACCATCATGCCGCCCAGAAGAATGGAATACATTGCCAAAAAAGAAAAGGATTTGGAAAGTATAGACCAAACACATATAAATGCTAAAATCAGTGCATATTGCTTTTTGTAGTTCGATATAGAACATAAATCTTTTATTAATAAACCTTTCATACAGTCTCTCCAATCATTAATAATTAAATGCAAATATAATTTTAACCACTTCCATTATGATATTTTTTGATTCTTAGCAATATATAACAGAATATCTTCAATTCCTACCCGATCAATAACAGGCTGTTGTATATCTCTGGCATGTCTATCAACAAAACCATTTTCCTTAAGACTTTGTCTATCCCGTACAAGTACTGACGTTCCAAAGCTGCTGTCCTCTCTTCCAACTATGATTCCTGTCGGAATCTTATCAGCCTGCTCTTTTGTACATTTCACCATGCCATATTCATAAAGCAACTTATCCTTGCTTTCCATCAGTAGCAAATTCCCCTTATGAATCAATATAATATAATCTGCCACCTTTTCAATATCAGATGTTATATGTGATGATAAAAATACAGTATGATTCTCATCCTCTACATATTCTCTGAAAATATCCAATATCTCATTACGGACAACCGGATCAAGACCACTGGTTGCTTCATCCAAAATCAGCAGTTTGCTGTCATGGGAAAGTGCCGCCGCAATAGACAACTTCATCTTCATTCCCTTGGAAAGCTCCCGCACTTTTTTATTTACCGGCAGTTCAAATTTCTGCAGATATTCTTTGAACAGATTTTCATTCCATGTCCGATAGATATTTTTCATAATAATATTAATATTTTTTACTTTCAATTCATTAGGAAAATTGCATTCATCAAACACAACACTAATCTGCTCTCTCCAATTCTCATCCGCCGAATCCTTTCCAACGGGATGATCCAATACTCTGATCTTCCCCGCCTCAGTTGGAACAAGTCCTAAAATAGCTCTCATGGTAGTGCTCTTTCCTGCACCATTTTCCCCGATAAATCCTACAATAGATCCTTCCGGAATATCAAAACACATGTTATTAATCTCAAAATCATCATATTTTTTAGTTAGATTCCTAACCTCTATCGCATTTTTGCTCATAATTCTTACTCCCTTTCATGCAGCTCCTTATCCCTGCTTTGGATTCGATATTTCCTCATCTCCATATACAAGGTAAAGCATCTCTACCACTTCTCCCCTTTCGATTCCACTTGTGCCGGCCACACGAACAGCTTCCGTAAGCAGGCTTTCGATCTGTTTCAGCTTTTCCTCGCGGACAAGTCTGAGATCTGCTGCTCTCACAAAGCTGCCTTTTCCAACCATTGTGACAATGAACCCGTCTCTCTCAAGCTCCTCATAAGCGCGCTTGGTCGTAATCACACTGATCCGAAGCTCCTTAGCCAACGTCCTCATAGAGGGAAGCGGCATTCCTTCTTTTAACTGACCATTCATGATCATATTCTTAATCTGATCCGTGATCTGCTCATAAATCGGCTTATCCCCGGAATTACTGATAATAATATTCACTTAACATTTTTCTCCCTTCTGTACGTACCAATTAATTATGCATATGCTTAATTTCATTTTTTAAATTAATGTTTATATATTGTATATATCATTTATATACATTATTGTCAATATGTATTTTCACTATTTCTATATTACTTTTCATAAGTGTAAAAATGATGCCCACAAGCAAAAGCCACATTTATATATCCGTCACTTTGTACCTGCATCCATATTTTGTAAAACTTGTTACTGCTTCTCTGAATCATAAAAGATATTCCGCTTTTGGAGAAAAAGATATATAATAAAGCCAACAGCAGACTGGAATTTCAAAGGAGAAACAAAATGAACGCTCAACAAAAAAGCACTATTTTACCATTATTAAAGGATGCTGAAACCAACAGGAACTATGAAACTGATTATTGGTTTTCATATAAGGATTTCTTAGACCCAACAGATAATTTCACGGATTTTCAATGTGAATGTCTTGACGGAAAGCTTGGCTACATTGCCCTAATAGAAAATTTGATCAACATGGATGAAACTGCAAAAGTCTTTGTGCAGGTCTATGGAGTTGATGGAGATGATGACGAACCTTTTATTTATGCAGACACCTTGATTATTTTTAGCAAATTGTCACTTGCCGAGATAAATCAAATTTTTAATGAACCCAAAGATATATTTCCAAGCGAAATTGGAGAATATGAATATACTGATTTTTCGCAATCAGCTTTTCTAATTGGAGATAACGGTGAACTGATTCCAGGTGCAAAACTATTGAACGATGATCAGTTTGTTTATTATTGCTGGTGGGATTAAATTAACGTTTAGCTGGTTTACATGTAATATCTAAACGACCACTCGGATAGGAAATAAATTCTACGTCAGCACGCTCGATAAAGCGTTCGCGAATTGCTTCCTTTAGAATTTATTTCTTATCCGAGTTACTTTTCTGAATAAAGGAAAACCAGCTATTGACTCCACTATA
>JAAVAA010000008.1 GCA_014804285.1 Lachnospiraceae bacterium
TTTTTGGGATAAATGGGAGCTTTTGTATGACATGTTTTCGCGGGCGGAAAAGTGGTGTACCCATACTGGTGCCGGCCATTGGCCGGATGCGGATATGCTGCCTATAGGACCCATCCGTCAAAGTGAAAATACAGAGAACCGTACACTGTTTACGGAGGATGAGCAGATTACTATGATGACGCTGTGGAGTATCTTCCGTTCGCCGCTTATTATCGGCGGAGAGATGACAGGATTTGATGAATTTACCATGAGTCTTTTGACCAATGAAGCGATTTTGGGAATGCATAGGAACGCTCGTCATTCCCATCAGGTATGGAGAAAAGAAATCAGAGGAATAGAGCATATTCTCTGGACAGCGGTAAACGCCGAAGGCGGACAATATTTTGCGGTGTTTAATGTGGGAGAGGCGGATAGTGAAGTAGAAATAGCACTGTCGGAGCTTGAGATTTATGAGCCGGTAACAGGACGGGAGCTTTGGAGCGGGGAGACTATTTCAGAAAAAGATGTTATACAGGTAAATTTGAAGAGCCATGGCGCGAAGGCATATTACGTGAAATGTAAATAATAGGAAAATGAAAATAAGAAGAAAACAAAAAAATCAGATGATGGCATATCAGACGCGCACATATCAGATGTTCGCATTTGGCATATTGATTCTTTTACTGTGTGGATGTGCCGGCAGCGGAGGAGATGTCCAGACAGAAAATCAAATAGGATATGAAAAAGAAGAAGCTGCGGAGTCAGAAACAATTATATTTGTCGATGATCTGGGCAGAGAGGTTCAGGTTTGTAGTTCTCCCCAAGCAGCAGCTCTTATCGGCAGTTTTGCGGATGTCTGGCTTTTGGCGGGAGGCGAGCTTACGGCAGCNGCAAATGATTCATGGACAAGTCTTTCACTTCCACTGGGAGAGCAAGTGGTTAATCTGGGAAGTATTACGGAGCCGGATGCGGAAAAGCTGATTGCATCCAAACCGGAGCTGGTGCTGGCAAGCGTCAATACAGATGCGGATCTGGAATTGGAAGAGCTTCTTACACNAGCGGGTATTTCTGTGGCATATTTTCAGGTGTCGAACTTTGAAGAATATCTACATATGCTGGATATCTGTACAAGGCTTACCGGTAGAAGGGATCTTTACGAGGAGAACGGCCTTAAGGTCCGGCAGGAAATTGAGCAGGTGAAAGAGAGGATTGACGGTTCCNGTCCNAAAGTCTTATTTCTCCGTGCATCCGCAAGCAGCGTGAAGGCGAAGGGAAGNCGGGATAANGTATGCGGAGAAATGCTGGAGGAATTNGATTGCATTAACATAGCGGATATTCAGGACAGTTTATTGGAGGATTTAAGTCTGGAAGCTATAATTGTGGAAGATCCGGATTATATTTTTGTCACGGTNCAGGGGACNGATCAGGAAGCNGCAATGGATAATGTAGAGCAGCTTTTGATTTCTAATCCGGCGTGGAATTCTCTTACAGCAGTGAAAGAAGGTAGATATTATGTGCTGGATAAGCGGTTATATAATTTGAAGCCGAATGCAAGATGGGGAGAAGCATACCAAAAGCTGGCAGATATTTTATATCCGNTGCAGTGAGGAGGAGAAAGGGATGGGATATTTCCCCTTTTTTATGGATATTGAAGGGAAAAGCGGTTTAATTGTGGGCGGCGGAGAAGTAGCCCGGCGCAAGGTTTTGAAGCTTTTACCTTTTGCACCGCATCTTACGGTGGTTGCACCGATGATTGCGGANGAACTTCTTGAGAACAAGGCAGTTACATGTATTCAGAGAGCTTTCCGCAAAGAGGATATNCTGGGACAGATGTTTGTGATNGCAGCCTCTGATGAGGCTGATGTGAACCGGGAAGTGGGAAGGTTGTGCAGAGAAAAGAATATTCCCGTGAATGTGGCGGATGAAAAGGAAGCATGCAGCTTCCTTTTTCCTGCGCTTGTAAAAGAAGGGAGACTTACCATAGGAATTTCCACGGAGGGTGCAAGCCCGGCCATGGCGGGAAAGATACGGAGCAGTGTGGAAGCTTCCCTCCCTGCCGGAATAGGAGAAGAGCTTGAGCGGCTTGCAAGTTTAAGGGAACAGGTAAAAAAGGAGATACCTGCAGGAGAACACAGAACGAAAATTTTAAAACTGGCGGCACAGAATTACACAGACGGTACATGTCGGGTGACCGGGCAGGAAAAAGGAAAAGTTATATTGACAGGAGCAGGCTGCGGAGCCTATGATCTGATTACAGTAAGAGGGCTGAATGCAGTGAGAGATGCTCAGGTGCTGGTTTATGATGATCTGATTGACGAAAGACTGCTTTCTCATACAGGTGAGTCCTGCGAAAAAATTTATGTTGGGAAAAGAAGCGGCAAACACAGTATGCCGCAAGAGGAGATTAATGCCCTTTTAATTGCTAAGGCAAGAGAAGGAAAGCTTGTGGTCCGGTTAAAGGGAGGAGATCCCTTTGTGTTTGGCAGAGGCGGCGAAGAAATTCTGGCGTTACGGCAGGCGAGAATTGAAGTGGAAGAAATTCCGGGCGTATCCTCCGCCGTGGCAGTACCGGCAGCATCAGGAATCCCGGTAACACACAGGGGGATCAGCCAGAGTTTTCATGTGATTACGGGGCACGGAGCAGAAGGCGGCCTGACCGAAAAGATGGAAACTCTTGCAGCTTTGGAAGGGACACTGATTTTTCTTATGGGATTAGGGAAAATAGAGGAGATTACGGAAGGCTTGATTGCCAGCGGTAAACCGAAAAGTACGCCGGCAGCGGTGATCCGGGGAGGATTTGTCGATACTGCGCAGACGATCCGGGGGTGTCTTGGTGATATTGCAGCAAAAACAAAGAGATCCGGCTTAATGGCACCTGCCGTGATTGTGATTGGAGAATGCGCCGGAATGGATCTGTTTGGAAATGTAACAAATCCGGAAGTATAAGAAAACCTATTACTGAAAGAAATAATAGGTTCCGTCCTGATCGGAAAACTGCTTACAGGTGACGTCGAAAACTTTTTCCAGAATACGGCTTTCAAGACATTTTGAAGGTGTATCCTGTGCAACGATAGCCAGATCTTTCATAACGATGAGGCGATCCGATACCTGAAGAGCATGGTTCAGGTCATGGAGCGTTAAAANAATGGTTTTTCCCNGGGCTTTCAGTTCCCGGATCATNTCAAGAAAATCTNTTTGACCGTTAGGATCAAGATAAGTTGTGGGTTCATCCAATACAATATAATCACAGTCCTGAGCCANAGTCATAGCAAAGAAAACCCGTTGGCGGATACCGCCGGAAAGGGTGTCCACAGATTGNCCGGNAAAGGGAAGTGTGTGTGTAAAATTCATAGCATCTTTTACAATGCGTACATCCTTTTCTGTTTTTTNGCGGGAAAANCCCAGNTANGGAAAACGTCCGTGNTCTACCAGCATACGTGCNGGGATAGAAGGAATCACGGTGCGNGTTTGCGGGAGAAAGGAAACCCTTCGGGCNCGTTCCCGCANGGAAAGCTGAAGNTAATCNTCTCCGTCAAGTAAAACAGNGCCTGATGTGACCGTTGATATTCCGTTTAAGCATTGAAGCAAAGTGGTTTTTCCGCAGCCGTTTGGACCGATTAAGGTTGTNATACATCCTTTGNGAAAGGATACAGAAANAGAATTTAAAATAGGAGTACGCCCGCAGGATACGGATACGTTTCGAAATTCAAGCATTGANACGGCGTCCTCCTTTCTTTTTTAACAGCAGATACAGGAAGAAGGGNCCTCCGATAAATGCCATAATAATTCCGGCAGGCAGCTCAAAGGGGCGGAATAGNAACCGGCCAAGCAGATCGCAGCNAAGAACAAAGCTGCCTCCAAGTAAGGCNCTGCAGGGAAGGAGAAAACGGGCATCGTTTCCGAAAAGCTGTCTGCATACATGGGGAACGATCAGNCCCNCAAAGCTCAGGAGTCCTGCATAACTGACCACACAGCCGGCAAGAAGACTGGACAGGGTAAGNAGAAGCAGCCTTGTAAAAGAGACATTTAACCCCAGAGAACGGGCAATGTCATCTCCAAGACCAAGGATATTTAGTACCCGTCCAAGACACAGGGAAAAGAAAAATGCTGTCAGAATGCAGATGCAGGGAAAAGTCAGCCTGGCATAAGTCAGTCCGGACAAAGAGCCGGAAAGAAAAGAAGTCAGGTTGACGGATAACTCCGTATCGAGTATCTTAATGGTATTGATCCCTGCATTTAAAAAGCTGGAGATCGTGATTCCGGCCAGAATGATAGTGGTTCTGGAACTGTCTGCCAGATAGGCAAGCGCAAAAACAGCCAGAGAGGTAAAAAGCGCTCCCGCAAAAGCAGAAGCAGGAACCAGCAGAATATTGTGGGGGAATAGCAGCATTGCCAGCATAACAGCAAAACCGGAGCCGGAATTTACGCCGATGGTAGCAGGACTGGCAAGTGCATTGTTCATCACTGTCTGCAAGATGACACCGGAAACAGAAAGACCGATGCCGGCGAAAAGTCCGCCCAGAGCACGGGGCAGACGTACTGCAGTGATCAATGTATAGACAGTGGAATCCGTTTTTTGAAATAAAATGCTGTTGCAGATATCCGAAATACCAACCGGTACGCTTCCAAACAAGATGGATAGGAGAAAGGAAGCCGGCAGCATAAGGCAGAGCAACAGAATTGTAAGGAATTTGTGGTTTTTCATGATATAATACTCCTATTGTTTGATGGTAACACAGAAAATCGATGCTTTCAATAGGCGTTCTGAGGAGATAGAATGAATAGAAAATATAGAGCAACAAAAATAGCGCTTTGTATGCTGGGAGCGGCGGTGATCTTACAGCTTGTGGAATATGGAGCAGGTCAGAGAAATATGGAGTTCCGTACCTTTTTTCAGATTATAAAGGGAATTTATAATTGGCTGGTGGTACCCATTACGCTGGTGTTTTCTGTTTATTGTGATTTTTTCAGGGACAAGAGCAGAATTTATCTGCGGTATCTGGGACCGGTGATTCTTACTATTCTTATTGTTGTGGCGGCATTATTTCGCGGGGTATTTTATTTTTTTGATATGGTTTTTGAAGAAACTATGGAGGATGGCATGATCCGAGGACATATTGCTTATCTTTACGTAGTTCAGTATGAATATTATGAACCGGTAGGGAGAATCTTCCGTACGCCTTTTCAAGGCTGGAATGACGAAAAGATAGCAGCATATTTAGAGGAAAGATATGGAGACGGGATAGTTCTTGTGGAGACAGAATCTGACGGAACCCGGATCTATCAGGCACCCGGTGCCAAACCGGGGAGCCAGCCCTTCTACTTTTGTGTATGGAATGGTTATGAGATTGAAGATAATTTTGAGTATTCCCTGATTAAAAGCGATGCTTCGGGATTTTGGAAGAATGACCGAAAACGGCAGATATACTTTATGGATTCCTATGATCAGAAGTTAGAAGCGGAAGAGGATGGAGAGTGGAGCACCCGGGACTGCCCCCAAAACAAGGATCGTCTGGTGGTGTGCTGTTATTCAAGGGAAGATGTAAAGCCCTGCGCTGCTGATCTTGCCGATTGGATTTTTTATGAGTATGGTGAGGGAAGATATTCAGACAGACAAAGTCAGGATGACACTTTTTATAACATTTACATCAAGTATGCAGAGGAAAAAGAACGGGAATTTATGTTTAACATAAAGCAGGAGATCAAAGAAAACAACTGGGCCGGACTTTGTCAGGGGATTGAAATAAGATTGGGTGAATATGCAAAAGCGGTAGAAGAGAGAAAAGACGCTGAAAAAGAGGAAGCAGAAGACGGCGGAGCAATGTCTTTGGAAGAATTTGAAGAGTGGGCAGCGGGTTATATGGAAAATTACCGGGGTGATTTTGAAAAAGAAATTTTCCTGCCTGACGGTGTTATTGGTTATCGTATGGTAGTGATGGATGCCGCGTTGGGAAACCGGGCATATGGACTTTTAAAAAGTGTGGACGGGGGAAAAAGCTGGCAGATAGCAAACTACAATCCCTTTGATACCATGGGAATGGGTGTTGATTTTACTTTTCTGGATGAGAATTTTGGATTTGCCACGCTGATGCATCAGGGCGGTGATGAGGCGGAGCTGTATGTGACGGAAGACGGAGGAAAGTCATATGAACACTGTATGATGCAGGGGCTTACGGTGACGCTGGAGGATGGATACACTTACAATCCTTATGACTATCCGCAGATGCCTTTTGAGGAGAGCGGAAAGGTTTATGTGCTTTGCGGTCAGGGTATGGACGGGGATTATAATGGCGGTGATGCTGCATGGATGGCTCTGTTTGAGTCCGCAGATCATGGACATACCTTTTCCTTTAAGGAAATGCAGGAGGGAAAAGAGCAGGAGTATTAAAGGAGAAAACGGATATGGATTTATTGTGGAGACTTTCCAATTATCTTACTTTTGACAATATCTGTACTGCCTTGTCGGTAATCGGATTAATATATTTTGTAATCAATAGGTTTATTCTGCATAGAGCGCCGGTTCCATCCAGTGCGTTTAAGCNTATTCCAAAAGAATTGTTGGATGAGTGTATCTGTCAGCTTAAGAGGCAGGAAAAAGAAGANTATGAGGATTATGTACTTCCGGTTGCTCTTATGAGAGATTTGCAGNTAAANCCTGATGANGANGAGGTTTTNAAGCGNCTGCTCTGCAGCATTTGNGAACATNTGGGAATCGNTGGAAACTATATAAAATTGGTTATATCAGATACTCCGGTGCCGGAGCGGGCAGGGGCTATCTCCACGGATCTGGCTTTTACAACTATCTGGCTGGAGNTGCGGCCNCCANATATTGTNGATTCNNTNATTGCNGTACTGGCCCATGAGGTCATGCATCTTCATTTGTATTATGAGGGGATACAGCGGCGGGATAATTGGGAGAATGAAGTACTGACGGATACTGCGGCGGTTTATTGCGGCTTTGGGGAATACATGTATAAGGGCTATGCGGTAAATCCGGGAGAAATGGCGCTTTCTTACCACAAGGTAGGATATATCCGGCAGGANGATGTGAAATATATTATGGAGGAGATTGAAAAACAAAATGGATAGNNTAAAANANTTCGTNAAAAAATTATGCCGATATGGCGGTGAGGGAGAAGAGTTTGAAACGCAGTTTTTAACAGCGTTGTCTGCCGATGAGGAAATACTTGCAGAATTTACCTATTANATGGATCATGGAGATTTTGCATGTCNGGCAAAGGTGCAGGGCTACACGGTGGTGGATATAATGATNTGGCAGATGGATCATTTTAAGGCNCGGCTGGACCGGGANAATACCGGAACCAGACAAAACCCNGANCGNATGGTNCTTCTGGCATTTGACACTTTGCTTAAGATGCGGAAGGAACCTGAAAAATATACTTCAAAAATGAGACAGGAGACAGGAACGGATTATGAAGGAAAATATTGACGATGTGATTAGAATGTTNGACAATATGACANAAAAGGAAATCAGCCGCATGAAAATAGAGACCTCCGGGGAAGTCAGAGAAGGAGAAGCAGAGCGCACATACCATCACGGACGGTGTGATGTNGGAAGTCCCTTTGCAACNGGGAAGCTGTTTGATCTGGAANCGCCGGAGTGTGGAAACTAATCCTNGCGGGAATGCNCGTTATTTCATAATAATGATTAAATATGAAATTAAAAATGCAGGCGTCGCCTTACTGCATCCCGAAATCGTCTTATGGACAGCAGTGTGATCAGCAGTACAACNATNACNCTGCACACTGTCATTACGATAGCCGACCACGTCAGANGAAGCGGCTTGTCAACATAATGCCGAATCAGAAGTTCGATTCCCACACATAGAAAGGCAGCTTCTATAAAGAAGTACAGGGAAATGGCGAGAAAAGATATCGAAAAGGACCGGAGCAGCAGAGTGAAAATTTCTACCAGGATTGTGGTAAGCGCTACAATAGGAAGAGCAAGCATCCAAAACCATTCATCATTCGCAGTGTTGAAGGTGATCAGGTACAGATAAATTCCGATTGCAACACCGTCAAATAACAAAGAAATATAGATCGGAAGTTTGGTATAAATTACGGCGGGAAAGACCAGCACGAACAATACCAGACACGCTCCGATAATAAATAGAGACCATGGACTGCCGGAGAAAACAAATAGATTTAATAATAGGCAGCTGAGAGAAGTGGCAATAAGTACAATGGAGGTCAGGATTCCAAAGTCCTTCCGCTTTACCACATCTACTTTTCCTTTTTCNGTAGGATAGGGAGAGAGGGACATAGCNTCNTTAAGTTCATTTGGATTGATTACCGGTGTATGGCACAGAGGGCAGTTCTTTAGGGATGCCTCCAGTTCTACGCCGCAGTTTACACAATAGGACATATAGATACCTCCATGATCAGTAGCTTCGGTTGCTTTCAATTTTGACATGAATTCCGTCGGTAACCAGCTTTTGGAAAAACAGCCGTTCCACATCGGATTCNATGATACTGCTTGCAAAGTTTATGGTGAGGATATCCTCAAAACTNACGATNGCACAGTTGGTTCGGGAAGAGAAAGGCTGNCCCATATAGATATCAAATCGTTCAATATAAGGCTTCATGTCATCGGGAACCTTTAAGGCGCCCATATTGGTCAGACCTGCNGAGGAGTTTTTNTCCTGNACTTTNGTGTAAAACATCCTTACCACAAAGTCTTTTANAAAAAGNGGAACGATGCGGATCAGAGGATTCCGCTGNGTGTTTGCNTTNGTAGTGATATCCCCTTTTAAAAACTTTTCATTGATNTAGTAGCGCATNTAATTGTGAACCTGCTTCACGATTTCTTCAAAGGTATATTCACCCAATCGGGGATCNATNCCGGGATAAACCATGGTGATAAANTTGCGCAGTGTCTCTGANGGGAAGAAGCGNCNGAGATTGACCGGCATGGCAATCTTNACCGGGNGCAGCTTTATATGCCAGTCAGACTGCTGTTTTTGAAGCAGGGCATATANAAGCACNGAGTTTAAATATTCNGTNATNGTNGCCTGATATTTGGNGGCAACATTCATAACTTCCTTTACAGANATGATGCCGTCGATCACNTTNAAGGTGTAAAAAGGCGCTCTGGTTCCCCGGACNCGGTAGGTNTTTTCNCCGGGACGNGAGGGACAGACCTTGGCNTTGGCATAACGCATATACGCNTCTTCCAACTCNCCGGGNGAAGGAGGCACGTTAANATCCTTTACANAACCACCGTCAGAGATGGAATGNCCCAGGAGACGGAGGTAAACNGCAGTGATNGTCTGCAGNACATACATACCGCCGGTGCCGTCGCCCAGNCAATGNTGGGCTTCNANGGANATCCTGCAGNCGTGGTAATAAATCCGCAGAAGATANCGGTTTCCGGCCTTAAANGGCATAGGCATNCAAAAATTCCGGATATCCTTTTGGACAAAAGGNCCGGGNCTNTCGTTGANCTCTAAATAACGCCAAAAAAGACCTTTNCNNATAGCNGTCTTGTANGTGGGAAAGCGNTTTANGGCAATATCCACNGCNNTTTGAAGAATATCCGGNTTTACCGNCTCNTTCAANACAACGGACAGCCGATAGACAGAAGAAAAGTCNCGGCGNTGCANNGTNGGATAAACAATGGCGGAAAGATCCAGTTTGTACCAGATCTTTGGATCCTGCTTTTCTCTANTATTTATTAATTTTTTTGCTTGGTTTCGAGAAGATANATTTTTCATTGACCTCATTATAGCATAGGTNAGACAGAAAAAGGAGGAAATATGGCAACNGCACCAAAAAATATTTTAAACAGAAAACCATCTACAGAGTCGGTCAATCAGAGCATGATGACGCNGAAAACCNTCNANAGAGTCGGTCAATCAGAGCATGATGACGCTGATTCGAAAAGTTCACGGTTTGATCGATCANCCCGATATCGAAAAGCATCGTCATTCTCAGGATCAGGTGGGTGCTCTTCTGGGAAATTCCAGAGATATTCTTCTTCGGGAGGTAAAGATTCAGGATATGGACGGAGAATGGGTCTGTGTGAACAGAGCTCATATGAAAAAATATGTGATCTTGTATTGTCATGGCGGAGGATATTCTACCGGAAGTCATATTTATGCAAGAACCCTTACCACCAAGCTGGCAGGCAGCACTTCCATGGACGTGCTCTCCTTTGATTACCGGCTTGCGCCGGAAAATCCTTATCCCGCAGCAACAGAAGATGCAATGAAAGCCTGGGATTATCTGATGCTGTTGGGGTACGGTGCAAGAGATGTGATCATAGCAGGAGATTCGGCCGGTGGAAATCTGGCACTATCCCTTGTTTTGAGGTTGAAGGAGCAGGAGAGACTTTTGCCGAGGGGGCTGGTGCTGATGTCGCCCTGGACGGATCTTACTTCATCAGGAGAGACCCATGAGACCAAGGCAGAGGTGGATCCGGTTCTGGATGCGGAATATCTGAAACGGATGATCACTAACTATGCGGAAGGCTGTGAACTGTCGGATCCCTATATTTCTCCTTTGTTTGGAGATTTCAGCGGATTTCCGCCGGTTTATATACAGGCGGGCGACAATGAGATTCTTCTGTCTGATTCTGAAATGCTTCACAAAAAGCTGATTCAGGCAAATGTTTCCGTAAAACTTGATGTTTTTAAGGGAATGTGGCATGTGTTTCAGATGTCGCCGCTTAAAACGTCGCATGACGCTATGGAAAAAAATGCGGAATTTATTTTTGATATTTGCAGATAAAGAAAAGGATTTTAGAATTTTGCGCCGAATAATGATAGTAGGAAGTTTTTGAAAATGGGAGCAATAGATGAACATACGAGAAAATCTGGAAAATCTGGAAATGGAATATTTGAGCCCCTATGCCGCCCACAGTGCCAACTCCAAGGGAAGAGAGCGGGAGGAAGAGCAGTGTGATATCCGGCCGGTATATCAAAGAGACAGAGATCGGATCCTTCATTCCAAATCATTTCGGAGACTAAAAGATAAAACGCAGGTTTTTCTTACCCCGGAGGGAGATCATTACCGGACCAGGCTAACACATACGCTGGAAGTTTCCCAGAATGCCAGAACCATAGCCAAGGCGCTTCGGATGAATGAAGATCTGGTGGAAGCGATTGCCCTGGGACATGATTTGGGACATACGCCTTTCGGGCATGCGGGAGAGCGTGCACTGAATGCAGTCAGCCCTTACGGATTTTGCCACAGTGATCAGAGTGTGCGGACTGTGGATCTTTTGGAAAAAGGCGGTCAGGGATTGAACCTGACCATAGAGGTAAAAGACGGCATTCGTAATCATCAGACCAAAGGGACTCCGGCAACACTGGAAGGAAAAATCGTCCGATTTTCCGATAAGATCGCTTATATTCATCATGATATGGATGATGCTATCCGGGGAGGTATTTTAAAGGAGAGCGATGTGCCGGCTGAAATTGCGGAGGTGATCGGATATACTACCGGAGAGCGGTTGGATCACTTTATTCATGATATTGTATCTACCAGTTATGGGAAAGATGATATTATGATGTCTCAGCCGGTTGCAGATGCCATGAAGAAATTACGTCAGTTTATGTTTGAGCGTGTTTATCAGAATAAAACGGCCAAGAGTGAGGAAGGAAAAGCGGAAATGCTGATCCAGACTTTGTACAGCTATTATCGCCATCACCTGGAGCTTTTGCCCCGTGATTATGTGGAACTGGTACAAAGAGGAGAACCGGAAGAGAAGGTTGTCTGTGATTATATTGGAGCTATGACGGATCGATTTGCCATTGCCAAATACGAAGAGATCTATATCCCAAAATCATGGCATGGATAATGGAAAGAATTCATGTATGACAGAGGCAGATGGCATGAACAAGAAAGAATGGAGATAGAATGTATTATCCGGATGAACTAATTGAGGAAGTAAGAGCCGGAAATGATATTGTGGATGTGGTTTCCGGTTATGTGCGGATTCAGAAAAAGGGCAGCAGTTATTTCGGATTGTGTCCCTTTCATAATGAAAAATCGCCGTCTTTTTCCGTATCGCGGAGTAAGCAGATGTTTTATTGTTTCGGATGCGGCGCAGGAGGGAATGTTTTTACTTTTGTAATGCAGTATGAAAATTATTCCTTTCAGGAGGCGGTAAAGCTTCTGGCTGATCGCGCAGGAGTGAATCTGCCGGAAATGGAATATGGCGAAGAGGTAAAAAAACGGGAGTCGAAAAAGGCAAGACTTCTAGAAGTAAATAAAGAAGCAGCAAAGTATTTTTATTATCAGCTGCGGGCTAAGAATGGACAGGCTGGGTATCAATACCTGAAAAAGCGTCAGCTTTCCGATGAAACCATTAAGAAATTCGGATTAGGGTATGCCAACGTAACCAGTGATGATCTGATCCGGTATCTAAAAAGCAAAGGTTATGAGGATCAATTGATCACGGAGGCGGGACTTGGAAGCTTTGATGAAAAATATGGAATGCATGATAAATTTTGGAATCGTGTTATGTTTCCGATTCAGGATAGCAATCACCGTGTGATTGGTTTTGGCGGCAGAGTCATGGGAGACGCCAAGCCTAAATATTTAAATTCTCCGGAGACAATGATTTTTGACAAAAGCCGTAATCTGTACGGATTAAATTTTGCCCGTACGGCCCGGGCGGGAAATATGATTCTGTGTGAAGGATACATGGATGTGATTGCCATGCATCAGGCGGGATTTATTCAGGCGGTGGCATCACTTGGCACCTCCTTCACGGCAGGACAGGCAAATCTTCTGCGCAGATATGTGGGAGAGGTTATTCTTGCCTATGACAGTGACGGAGCGGGAGTCAGCGCGGCACTGCGGGCTATCGGCATATTGAAGGAGGCAGGACTTACCGGAAAAGTGTTGAATTTAGAGCCTTATAAGGATCCCGACGAATTTATGAAGAATCTTGGAAAAGAGGCTTTTGAGGAGAGAATCCGGACCGCGGAGAACAGCTTTTTCTTTGAGCTACGTATGCTTCAAAGGGAGTATGATCTGAACGATCCGGAGTCAAAGACGGCGTTTCACAGGGAAATTGCCAAGAAACTTTGCGGATTTTCAGAGGAAGTGGAGAGGGAAAACTATATTGAAGCGGTAGCTGGGAAATATCATATCGGATTTGATAATCTGCGGAAACTGGTACTTGCCTATGCGGCCCAGACCGGATTTGCAATGCCGGCCGCAAAACCCAAGTCAGGCATTCAAAAGAAAAGCGATCCAAAGGAAAACCAGAGAAAGCCGCAAAAGCTTCTGCTTACATGGTTAGTGGACGAACCGGTGCTTTGGACGAAGATCAAAAAATATATTTCTCCTAATGACTTTACCGAGGAGATGTACCGGATCATAGCTGAGAAATTGTTTACAGATTTAGACGCAGGTACACTAAATCCTGCAGCGATCATCAGTCTGTTTACGGATGAAGAGCAGCAGAGAGAGGCAGCAGGCGTATTTAACACAAAATTGATGGAACTGGACACAAAGTCGGAGAGGGAAAAGGCATTTCATGACATTTTACTTTCCGTCAAGCGCAACAGTCTGGACTACTTTTCGAGTCAGCTTGGCGCAGATGTTTCGGCTCTTTCCAAGGTGATCGAGGGCAAAAAAGAATTGGAAGAACTTAGCAAAACGCATATTTCCCTGGATTAAGGCTAATAATGGTAATGCATACTATATATAATAGGAAGGATGGAAATCTGGAATGGATGAAAACACACAGGCAAAATTTGATGAGAAGCTGTCACAGCTCTTAGCAATTGCCAAAAAGAAAAAGAATGTCCTGGAGTACCAGGAGATTACAGATCATTTTGCCGATATGGCACTGGGAGAGGAACAATTCGATAAGATCATCGAAACTCTGGAGCAGAGCAGCGTGGATATTCTGCGCATTACGGAGGAAGATGATGTTGATGAGGAAGAAATCATTCTGACGGAAGAGGATGAGGTAGATGTGGAGAATATCGACCTGTCGGTTCCGGACGGAATCAGTATTGAAGATCCGGTCAGAATGTATTTGAAAGAAATCGGTAAGGTGCCGCTGCTTACAGCGGAGGAAGAGATTGAACTTGCACAAAAAATGGAAATTGGCGACCAGGAGGCTAAAAAACGCCTTGCAGAAGCAAACCTTCGTCTGGTGGTCAGCATTGCAAAGAGATATGTAGGNCGTGGAATGCTGTTTCTGGATCTGATTCAGGAGGGTAANCTGGGTCTTATTAAGGCTGTAGAAAAGTTTGATTACAGAAAAGGATATAAATTTTCCACATATGCNACATGGTGGATNCGTCAGGCGATTACGAGGGCTATTGCGGATCAGGCAAGAACTATCCGAATTCCGGTTCATATGGTGGANACCATCAACAAGCTGATTCGTGTCAGCAGACAGNTNCTTCAGGAATTGGGGCGCGAACCTACTCCGGAGGAGATTGCGGAAGAGATGAATCTTCCGGTGGAGCGTGTGCGCGAAATTTTAAAGATTTCCCAGGAACCGGTATCTTTGGAGACCCCTATCGGTGAGGAGGAGGACTCTCATCTTGGAGATTTTATACAGGATGATAATGTGCCNGTTCCGGCGGATGCNGCTGCTTTCACGCTTTTGAANGAACAGCTCGTTGAGGTATTGGGNACGCTTACNGAGAGAGAGCAGAAGGTNTTGCGTCTGCGTTTTGGNCTGGATGATGGACGAGCCAGGACACTGGAAGAAGTGGGGAAAGAGTTTAACGTTACCAGAGAGCGTATNNGGCAGATTGAAGCAAAGGCGCTNAGAAAGCTTCGNCACCCCAGCAGAAGCAGAAAACTGAAGGACTATCTGGATTAATGAGCGGAAAAGTAGTTTTATCCCGCAGAATGCAGGCAGTGGCGGATATGGTTACGCCGGGAAGCCGGGTGGTNGANGTAGGCTGTGATCATGGNTATGTATCNATTTATCTGATTCAGTGCCAAAAGGCGGAGCATGTGCTGGCAATGGACATTAACGAAGGTCCGCTCCTTCGGGCTGCGCAGCATGTGGAGGAAGCGAAGCTCCGGTCATACATAACTCTGCGTCTTTCAGACGGTCTTTGTGAATTTGTCAAAGGGGAAGCAGATACGCTGATTTGTGCGGGAATGGGCGGAAGGCTGATNNAGAGAATTCTGGAAAGAGAATCGGANAAAACGGAGTCCATAATGGAACTTNTTTTACAGCCGCAGTCTGAAATACCGTTATTTCGCCAGTTCCTGGCGGATAANGGGTATTCNATTGNTGAGGAAGATATGGTTTTGGAAGAGGGAAAGTTTTATCCGGTAATGAAGGCAGTCAAAACAGGAAAGANCAGACCTCTTTCGGAGTTGGAACAACGGTTCGGACCNGTTCTTCTAATGCAGAAACATCCCGTTTTAAAACAGTATCTGATANTTGAATGGGAAAAAGGGNTGAGGCTTGAGAAGGAGCTTANGTCNCATAAGNCAAGCNGNCGCATTTCAGAAAGGCTTACAGATGTCCGGCGGGAAATGTCTTTTGTAAAACAGGCGGCAGAAATAACGGGAGTGGAGCTGCCTGNCGGGGGAGGTTGACATAATGNGGTGTTGCAGATAGATAGCATACCAAGTTGAGTGCTTCTGCAAAACACAGAGGTTGANATAACATCATGAAAGGAACAGGGGAATTTATGGTTACAATTACAGTTAACGGGGAAAAGAAGCAATATCCCAAAGGAACGCTTTACGAAGAAATTGCAAAAGAATACCAGCCATCCTATAAGGATATGATTGCGCTGGTGATTGANAACGGGAAGATCAGGGAACTGATCAAACCGGCAGGGAAAGACTGTGAATTATCTTTTCTGACAATTCGTGACAATATCGGACATAAGGCATATGTGCGGACGGCCACCATGATGCTTGTGAAAGCGGTATATGATGTATTAGGAAGAGACATGGTCAAAAAGGTCAAGGTGGAGTTTGCTATCGGACAGGGATATTACTGCCGTTTGAAAATGGATGAAAAGCTCACAGATCAGCATGTAAGGCTGGTCGGCGATCGGATGAGAGAATTGGCGGAACAAAACATTCCGATTACNAAAAAATCTTATTCCATTGATGANGCNATGGAAATTTTCAGAAAGAATCGTATGGAGGACAAAGAAAAGCTTTTCCGATATCGAAGAAGTTCTTTTGTGAATATTTATTGCCTGGATGGATTTTACGATTATTATTACGGATATATGCTCCCAAGCACGGGATATTTAAAATATTTTGATGTTATGCTGTATGAAAATGGAATCCTGCTTTTACTTCCAAGCATGGAATCACCCGATAAGATNGAATATTTTGAGCCTAAGGAGAAATTTTTCCATACGCTTATGACTTCTGCGAATTGGGGAGAGATGATGGGAATTGATTCGGTGGGAGATTTGAATGATACCATCTGTGACGGGCAGATCCATGATATGATATTAGTTCAGGAGGCATTACAGGAGAGAAGGATCGGTGAGATTGCAAAAGAAATTGTGGATAGGGGAAATGTTAAGTTTGTACTGATTGCAGGACCCTCATCCTCGGGGAAAACGACCTTTTCCCACCGGCTTTCCATACAACTCAGAACTTATGGAATGATTCCCCATCCGATTGCGCTGGATGATTATTTTGTTAATAGAGAAGACACACCCAGAGATGCAAACGGAGACTACAATTTTGAATGTCTGGAAGCCATTGATATCAAGAAATTCAATGAGGATATGAATCGGCTTTTGGAAGGAGAAACTGTTGAATTGCCCCAGTTTAATTTTAAACTGGGAAAGAGAGAGTATCACGGTAATTTTAAAAAGCTGGGACCGGAGGATATTCTTGTAATAGAAGGAATTCACGGATTGAATCCGGCAACCACGCTTTCAATGCCTGATGAAAGTAAATTTAAAATATATATCAGCGCATTGACCAGCATTAATGTGGATGAGCATAATCGCATTCCGACCACAGACGGAAGACTTCTTCGCCGTATGGTGCGAGATGCCAGAACCAGAGGAACCTGCGCAAAAAGAACCATAGAAATGTGGCCGTCTGTAAGACGAGGGGAGGAGCAGTACATATTCCCTTATCAGGAAAGTGCAGATGAAATGTTTAATTCCGTTCTGATCTATGAGCTGGCTGTATTAAAGCAGTACGCAGAACCGCTTCTTTTCGGGATCAAAAAAGGAGAACCGGAGTACTATGAGGCAAAACGTCTTTTGAAGTTTCTGGAATACTTTCAGGGAATTGACAGCAAAAATGTGCCCACCAACTCCATTTGCAGGGAGTTTATCGGAGGGAGCTATTTTAACGTGTAATCCAAATCAGCCGTGCAGAGAGTATGCCCGAAGGATTGGGTGAGCTTGCTCACGGAGGGCATTCGGGCATACTCTCTGCATGGCTGATTGAAGAACATAACGCATAAAAGCAAGTAGAATAAATGATCGCGGCTGAGGGCATTACCCTCAGGTGAGGAAAGTCCGGGCTTCACAGGGCAGGATGCCGGATAACGTCCGGTGGAGGCGACTCCAAGGATAGTGCAACAGAAATATACCGCCAAACGGTCATCATTGTATGACGGGAAATTTGCGTAGCGAATTTTAGACATTTATGCTTCGCATGAATGTCCTGGTAAGGGTGGAAAGGCAGTGTAAGAGACTACCGCCTGCACGGTAACGGACAGGGCACATGTAAACCCCATCCGAAGCAAGGCCAAACAGAAAGCGTTAAAGTCTGCCCGACGAGCTTTCAGGTGGGCCGCTTGAGGCTGTTGGCAACAGCAGTCCTAGACAGATGATCATTCACGACATAACCCGGCTTATCGTTCTGCTTGCTTTTAATATGCCTATTTTTCAGAAAAACAGGGAAATTTGAAATGAAAACAGAACGAATGAAAAGAATCTTTCAGGCGATAATCTTGTCATCAGTTACAGGTGCATTGCTCTTATCGGCCTTTTGCTGGAGGACGAAAGAGCAGCCGATCAATAAGCCGGATCATATGCAGTTTGACGAGGAAATACAAGAAGATGCGTTTGAGCTTTCAGAAGTGCTGGGAAGCTGTGTGAGGATTCAGGCAGAGGGGCACCACGGAAGTGGAAGCATTTATCAGCTATTGGAAGATGAAATCATAATTGTTACAAATTGGCATGTGCTTCAATACTGGAATGAGGACAGTTATGTGACATTTTCTAATGGAGCGGTGGGAGGCGGCAAGGTAATAGCCGCATCAGAGCAAGCCGATATAGGGATCCTCAGTATAAGGACAGCGTTTCTTATGGCAGAGGAACTAGAGGGATTATATGCTGTAAACGAATCTGAACGTACATTAACACGAGGCGATACTCTCTATATGGTTGATATTGCATCTGATGTATGGCAGCCGAAAGTTTTTGAAGGGCAGGTTCTCGACCCCCTTAGATATCTGGACGAATTTGGAATGGAAATGTTGTATGGGGAGTCTTTGTTTAAGCCGGGCATGTCAGGATGCGGCGTTTTTGACGGGGAAGGAAATTATGTGGGGATGCTCACAGCAGGAACAGATCAGAATGAAATTGCGGCAGTTCCCTTGGATATCGTTCGATTATGTAAAACATGGATTTGGTAGAATAAAAAATTAAAACCAGTTCACATGACGGTATGAACTGGTTCCATTTCATTTATATGACAAATTTTGAAATAAATTAAGCCATCTTGCTTACAGCCTGTGCCAAACGGGATACTTTTCTGGAAGCAGTGTTCTTATGATAAACACCCTTGGTAGCTGCTTTGTCAATAGTAGCTGTAGCAGCAACTAAAGCTTTTGTAGCAGCAGCCTTATCATTTGCTTCGATAGCAGCAGTTACTTTCTTAACGGCTGTCTTAACGCCAGACTTGATTGCTTTATTTCTTTCAGCTTTGGTTCTGTTTACTAAAATTCTCTTCTTAGCAGATTTAATATTAGCCACGATGTACACCTCCTGTTTCAAATCATCAGTTTTTTGAGATGTTTCATTAAAGCCGGAGACACGGACGTCTTAATGTAAACACACGCTTATTATTGTAGCGGTAAAAACTATGTCTGTCAATACATAAATCAAGATTATTTGGAAAATACTGTACTCAAAAGGCAAAAATATAACGATTCAATTAAAAATGGCGTGGAGGCGGGATGAGCAGTATTAAGATCAGAACGGACCTGGCATTGGAAGCAAGGGAAAACATGGAGGACAATGCAGAAGAGTGCAGAGGCGTTTATGTGGAAGAAGAATACCATGAGGAAAGTGAAATTAAGGTGACCAGAGTTGTGATTGAGACCAAAAACGGCTCCAGAGCAATGGGAAAGCCTGTTGGCGTTTACGTTACGCTGGAAGCACCGGCAATGGCTCTGCCTGATGAGGATTATCATAAGGAAATTTCTGATGAATTAGCAAAGCAGCTTAAACAGATTATTCCGGGGATTGACGGAGAACTGTCGGTGATTGTGGTCGGACTTGGAAATCGGGATGTGACGGCGGATGCATTGGGTCCTAATGTGGTGGATAACCTTACCATCACCAGACATATGGTGAGAGAGTATGGAAAAGCGGCATATAATCAAAAACGTGTCCATATGATCAGCGGACTTGTACCCGGTGTTATGGCTAAAACGGGGATGGAGACTCAGGAGATTATAAAAGGAGTGGTAGAGATGACCTCTCCGGATGTGGTGGTGGTAATCGATGCGCTGGCAGCACGTTCCACCAGACGTTTGAACCGAACCATACAGATCAGCAATGCGGGAATTCATCCCGGTTCCGGAGTAGGCAATCATCGAAACGCCATTACGGAGGAAACGCTGGGAGTTCCGGTTATAGCAATCGGTGTTCCCACTGTAGTGGATGCGGCAACCATTGTAAGTGATGCGTTTGAAAAAATGATGCATCTTGCCGGGGAAGAACCTCTGGAAATTCATGATGATCTGTTTACCGGTCTGGATGAACTTTATAATATGTATGTAACCGGAAAAGATGTGGATTATGAGATTAAGCAGATCAGTCATATTATCTGCAATGCGCTGAATGCTGCATTGGAAACATAGTGACATGTGTAACTGGTCAATTAAATTAACGTTTAGCTTGGGTATGTATATGCGAGACATCCGCTCCGATGAAAAGAAAGCCTCTCGTCAACACGCTCGATAAAGCGTTCGCGAATTGTTTCCTCAAGGATTTCTTTTCATCGGAGCTGGGTTATCAAATGACGCA